>NZ_JBHSMZ010000006.1:0-655251 GCF_042656905.1 Massilia aerilata | reverse complement strand
GCCAGGAGCGTGGCCTGCACCAGCGCCGGCGGTTCGGCGATCGGCGTGGACAGCTATTACCACGGCGTCAAGACCGACATCGTCGGCAACGTCGTCAACGACATCGGCCCGGCCGGCTGCACCTATGTCCAGGGTATCTATGTTTCCACCTCGGGCAGCATCAAGAACAACCTGGTCTACCGCGTCGGCGCGGTCGGCATCCACCTGTGGCACGACGCCACCGACGTGGTCATCACCAACAACACCGTGACCAGCTCGAACTTCGGCATGGTGGTGGGCGGCGGCGACTTCTACTACACAACCGCCGGCGCGAACAATGTCTATGTCGCCAACAACATCATTTACGACAACAAGTACGGCATCTCGGAGCAGGGCAAGACCGGCACCGCGAACAAGTATGTCAACAACCTGGTGTTCCAGAACCCGACCTACAACATCTCGCTGCGCAACGGTTTGAAGGACACCGGCACCATCAGCTCGAACCCGCTGTTCAAGGCCTATTCGAAGACCGCGGCCACCCCGGACTTCCACCTGACCAGCAGCTCGCCGGCAATCGGCCGCGGCACCGCGACCAACGCCTACCCGACCGACCTGGACGGCAAGCCGCGTAATGCGTCGACCGGTTACGACATCGGCGCCTACCAGCATTAAACCCGAGCACTAATCGCCCCAGTTTTGCGCTCCCGGCCGGTTCTCTGGCTGGCCGGGTTTCAGCCAGCATGCCGCAAGGTGTGCTGGCTTTTTACATGAGTGCATGCATCTGGAGGATAATGGCGCCTTTCTCGCCTCATCCTTGGAATTACCATGTTCAGCTACCGCCACGCCTACCACGCGGGTAACCACGCCGATGTCCTGAAGCACTTTGTGCAGGTGCAGTTGCACCAGTACATGAACCAGAAGGACGTGGCCTATACCTATATCGACACCCATTCCGGTGCCGGCGTGTACGCGCTCGACAGTGCGCAGGCGGTCAAGAGCGGCGAATACCTGGAGGGCATCGCGCGCCTGTGGGAACGCGACGATCTTCCGGCAGCGCTGGCGGAGTACGTCAAGCTGGTGCGTGGCATGAATCCTTCCGGCCGCCTGCGCTACTACCCGGGTTCGCCCTATGTTGCCGAGCAGGCAGCGCGTCCCGAGGACCGCCTGCGCCTGTTCGAGCTGCACCCGGCCGATACCAGGCTGCTGGTGGAGAATTTCCGCAAGCTGGAGGCGCACAAGGCGGAGCAGGGCGAGCGTGCACGCGGGCGCCGTATCCTGATCGACCATGCCGACGGTTTCCAGGGCCTGAAGTCCCTGTTGCCGCCGCCTTCGCGCCGCGCGCTGGTGCTGATCGATCCGCCGTATGAAGTGAAACTCGACTACAAGCATGTGCGCGATGCCCTGGAAGAAGCGCTCGGGCGTTTCCCGTCGGGCATCTATGCTGTCTGGTATCCGGTACTGCAGCGCATGGAGTCGCGCCAGTTTGCCGACCGCCTGAAGCGCCTGCCGGCCAAGGAGTGGCTGCACGTCACGCTGACGGTGGCGACGCCGGGCCCGGACGGCACCGGCATGCACAGCAGCGGCATGTTCATCCTGAACCCGCCCTACACGCTGGAAGCGACGCTGCGCGAAACCATGCCCTACCTGGTGCAGGTGCTGGGCCAGGATAGCGGCGCCACCTTCCGCATCGAAAAAGGCAGCCAGGTCACGGGGACGGCCAGCCCGCGTGCCCTCGACACCGGCCCGCGCAAGCCGGTCGGCAATGCGCGCCGCGCCAGCCCGCTGTCCGGCGCCGGCAGCCTGCGCCTGCCGGGCCAGCCTTTCGGCGACGGTCCGCGCAAACGTCCGGCCCAGGGCGAGGCCGAGGGCCCCGCTGCGCCGGCCGCCGCGCCGGCAAAGAAGCGCACCCCCGGTTTCCGCTATGCCGACCAGGCAAAACAGGCGACAGCCGCGCGCGGTCCCAAGCGCAAGTAACGATTTGATACGATGTCGAAATGTAAAGACTTCGAGTCTGTAGTATAGTCGAAGTGGTGCCAGGCCACGGCCTGGCCCCGGTCCGCACATTTGTGGGCCGAAATTGTTTCTCAGGAGTTTTTACGATGCACGCGGATGCAACGGCAGTCACGTCCATGCCGTCCGAAGAATTTTTTCTGGCGCGCCAGCCCATACTCGGGCGCGACCAGAAACTGGTGGCGTTCGAGTTGCTGTTTCGCGCCGCCCCGGAGCACGAGGACGCGCAACTGACCGACTACGCCGCCGCCACCGCCACTGTCATTTCCCACGCTTCGCAGCTGGGCATGGAGCAGGTGGTGGGGGGCCAGCTCGCCTTCGTCAATGTGGACGAAGTCGTGTTGATGAGCGACTTTGTCCGTTTCCTGCCGCCGAACCAGGTGATCCTCGAGATCCTGGAAACCGTGCTGCCGACCGATGCGGTATTGGCGCGGGTGCGGGAGCTGAAGGAGCTCGGCTTCAAGTTCGCCCTCGACGATGTTATAGGCCATTCCGAGCAGGTTAGCAAGCTGCTCGATTTGGTGGACGTGATCAAGATCGACCTCAAGGGCGTCACGGTCGACGAGCTGACCCGCCTGGCCACCAGCCTGCGCGGCGCCCGCCAGAAACTGCTGGCGGAAAAGGTCGAGACGGTGGAGGAATTCCGCCTCTGCCTCGAGCTCGGTTTCGAATATTTCCAGGGCTATTATTTCGCGCGTCCGGCGATTTTGTCGGGCAAGAAGATCTCGCCCTCCGAACTGGTGGTGCTGCGCCTGCTCGAGCTGATCGGCTCGAACGCCGACAGCGCCGCCATCGAAGCCGCGGTCAAGCGCGATGCCTTGCTGAGCCTGAACCTGCTGCGCCTGGTGAACAGCCGCGCCGCCGGCCCCGATCGCCACATCGAGTCGGTGTCGCAGGCCCTGGTCCAGCTGGGGCGCAGCCAGCTGCAGCGCTGGCTGCAGATTCTGCTGTACAGCACGCCGGACGGCCGGGTCGAACTGAATTCGCCGCTGCTGCAGATGGCCACCACGCGCGGCCGCCTGCTCGAGCTGATGAGCCAGGCCCTGCGCCCGGGCGACACCGCCAGCGCCGAAGCCGCCTTCACGATCGGCATGATGTCGCTGATGGATGCGCTGCTGGCGATTCCGATGGCGGCCATCCTGGACCGCGTCGACGTTTCGCAGGATGTGAGGGCGGCCCTGCTGGACCGCGCCGGCGACTACGGTGCGATGCTGAGCGTCGCCGAAGAACTGGAAGGCAAGCAGGGCGGACGCAGCCTGGCGCGTGCGCTGGCCAAGCTGGGCCTGTCCGTCAAGCAGATCCGCGAGATCGAACTCGAGGCATTCAACTGGGTTCGCGAACTGGGCGCCGACGCAAGGACACACTAGCGTCCGCGTGGGCACGGGGTGCCCACGCACATGTTATTGACCGAGCAGCAGGAACACGGTCGGCTTCTTGTGGAAGTCCGGCCCCTTGTGCGCCGCCAGCGCCGCTTTCCACTTCGCCGCCGTCAGGGTGCGCACCGATTCGCTGGCCAGCGACAGGTCGGTGGCCACGCACACCAGCGTACCCGGCTGGCAGGCGCTCACCAGCGCTTCCAGCATCGCGGCGTTGCGGTAGGGCGTTTCGATCAGCAGTTGGGTCTGCTTTTCGGCGCGCGAGCGCTGTTCCAGCTGCTGGATGCGCTTGGTGCGTTGCGCCGGGTCGGTCGGCAGGTAGCCGTTGAAGGCGAAGCTCTGGCCGTTCAGGCCGCTCGCCATCACGGCCAGCAGCAGCGAGGACGGCCCGACCAGCGGCCGCACGGTAATGCCGTGCTGGTGGGCCAGGCGCACCAGGTCGGCACCCGGATCGGCCACTGCCGGCACCCCGGCTTCCGAGACCAGGCCGGCGTCATGTCCTTCCAGCAGCGGCGCCAGCAAGGCCGACAGGGCGGCCGGCGGCGTGTTCACGTTGAGTTCCGAGATCTTGATTTCCTGCAGGGGGCGCGCCAGCGGATGGTCGACGGCGACCAGTTTCAGGAACGCGCGCGCCGTCTTGGCGTTTTCGGCCACGAAGTATTCCAGCTTCGCGGTCAATTCCTGCACTTGTGCCGGGAGGATGTTGGACAGGGCGTTCGGCGCCGCTTCGGTAGGGCCGAGGGTGTTCGGGATCAGATAGAGGGTGCCTGGCATGTTCTTGGTAGATTCTTGTTACTCGAAAAAGCGGACGCCCGCGCGGCGCAGCATGCCCGTCAGGGCGATCAGCGGCAGGCCGGTAAGGGCGGTCGGGTCGGTGCTGTCGATGCGTTCGAGGATGGCGATGCCCAGTCCCTCGTTCTTGGCGCTGCCGGCGCAATCGTAGGGCTGCTCGATGCGCAGGTAGGCGTCGAGTTCGTGGTCGGGCAGGTCGCGGAAGGCGACGAAGGCCTGCACGTTCTCGACCTGGCAGCTGCCGTCGCGGCCGTCCCACAGGCACAGCGCCGTATGGAAAGTCACGCGCCGTCCGCGCATCTTCCGCAGCTGGGTCAGGGCATTCGCATGGTCGCCGGGCTTGCCGATCTGTTCGCCGTCCAGTGTGGCGACCTGGTCCGAGCCGATCACGAGCGCGCCCGGATGCTTGTCCGCGACCGCGGCGGCCTTTTCGCGCGCGAGGCGCAGGGCGGTCGCCTCGGGCGCTTCGCCGGGCAGCGGGGATTCGTCGATGTGGGGTGCGATCGCCTCGAAGGGCAGGCCAAGGCGGGACAGCAGTTCGCGCCGGTAGGCGGAGCTCGAGGCCAGGATCAGGCGCAAGGATGTGCCGGCTGCGGCGAAACTTGGTATCATGTCGGCCAGTCGAATATTCATAAGCAAAACAAATAGATAAGCCTTCCCGGCAAGACAATCCGATGGTCCAGGCGGCCATGCCGGCGCCCGTGCGGGCAGGAGACCACAAAATGCACGGATTCTTTGACTGAGCGGGAAGAAGCCTGTTATTATCGCAGGTTTTCCGGGGAAGCTTTTCCAAATGAGTGCTTTTGTCATCGACGCCTTTGAATTTTGTCGGAACAACGGCTATAAGGAAGGCGTCACGCCGGTGGCAGAGATGTCCCGCCTGGCGGCCGAGTGCGCCGACCCGTCCGGCCAGATCGCCTGGGCGATCCAGGGCGGCCAGACCAGGCAGGGTTACCCGTCGATGACGCTGTCCGTCTCCGGTACCGTGCAACTGGTCTGCCAGCGTTGCCTGGCGCCTTTCGGCTATGCGCTCGATTCGTCGACCATGCTGGTGCTGGGAAAGAACGACCAAGATGCGGACGAGATCGAGGAAATCCTCGACGATGAAAGCATCGACGTGATCGTCGGCAGCCAAAGCTGCGACATCATGCAGTTGCTGGAAGATGAAGCCCTGCTGGCCCTGCCGCAGGCACCGAAGCATGAGGTGTGCCCCGATACCAAGCTGATGGACTCCCTCAAGTCCGAGAAGGTATCGCCGTTCGCGGCACTGAAGAGCCTCAAATCAGAATAAAATAGCGGAAGTATTTGCGTCGTGGATGCCGGTTCGGTATTCGGGCGCGCAAAAAACGTGTCAAACGCGTGCAGCAGTCGAGTATGACAGTGGCATTGAGCAGTAAGCGGCGTTAAACATGTCGGCAATGAAGTAATTGCCGCTGGGATACTCGATAAGCATGGTATTGCAAGTCGATTGTGTTAGAATTTTAGAACTTATGTTTAGGAGTCATCATGGCAGTTCAGCAGAATAAGAAGTCCCCGTCGAAGCGCGGCATGCACCGTTCGCACGATTTCCTGGTTGCACCGAATCTGGCCGTCGAGCCGACCACCGGTGAAACCCACCTGCGTCACCACATCAGCCCGAACGGTTTCTACCGTGGTCGCAAAGTGATCAAGACCAAGAACGACGAGTAATCGTCGCCTTGCTGTTTTGTTCGATGAAAGCGGTGCAACGTATGTACAGTGCGTGGCGCCGCTTTCTCTTTTGCGATATTGATACCGGTTGCACGTCCGTGTATGCCGTCGTTTTCGATTCCGCCAGGTCCGGCCGGCAACCCGCCGTGCGAGGACATGCCGCCGCCTTATCCTGAGGCAGCGCGGTTCATTCCGAAAAATGACAATTACAATCTCCATTGACTGCATGGGCGGCGATCACGGCCCCTCAGTTACTATTCCTGGCGCGCTCGCCTTCCTCAAGCACCAGCCACAAGCCCAGCTGATCCTCGTCGGCCTGGAAGAGCAGGTGCGCGCCGAACTCAAGAAACACCACGCCGACAACAATCCGCGCCTGAGCGTCAAGCACGCCAGCGAAGTGGTGGCGATGGACGATCCGATCGAGGTGGCCTTGCGCCGCAAGAAGGATTCGTCGATGCGCGTGGCGATCGAACTGGTCAAGGATGGCCAGGCCGACGTTTGCGTCTCCGCCGGCAATACCGGCGCGCTGATGGCGATCTCGCGCTACGTCCTCAAGACCATGGCCGACGTCGACCGTCCGGCGATCTGCTCGATCCTGCCGAACCAGAAGGGCGGCCCGACCTATATGCTGGACCTGGGCGCCAACGTCGACTGCGAACCGCATCACCTGCACCAGTTCGCCATCATGGGCGCCGTGCTGTTCCAGGCGATGGAAGGGCGGCGCCCGAGCATCGGCCTGCTGAACGTCGGCACCGAGGAAATCAAGGGCAACGAAGTCGTGAAGGCGACCGCGCCCCTGCTGCGCGCCGACCACGAACGCGGCGTGCTGAATTTCCACGGCAACGTCGAGGGCAACGACATCTTCAAGGGCACGGTCGACGTCGTCGTCTGCGACGGTTTCGTCGGCAACGTGACCCTGAAGGCGATCGAGGGCCTGTCGCGCTTCTTCAAGCAGACGATGACCGAAACCCTGCTGTCCAAGATGGGTGCGCTGCTGGCGATCAAATCGCTGAAGAAGCTGAATCCGGAAAGCTATAACGGCGCCGGCCTGCTGGGCCTGAAAGGCCTGGTGTTCAAGAGCCACGGCGGTGCGAATGCATTCGCTTTCGAGTGGGCAATTAAACGCGCCTATAATGCGGCACAATACAATGTGCAGGAGCAGCTGTCGGCCATGATTACCGAGCTGATGCCCCGCACACCTGACCCGCAAGCGCCAGGCTCAACCATCCAGCAGGGCTAAGTAATGACTGTGTACAGCAAAATCATCGGCACCGGCAGCTATCTGCCGGCCCAGCGCGTGACCAACGCCGACCTTGCCGCCCAGCTCGCGGCCAAGGGCATCGAGACCTCGGACGAGTGGATCGTCACCCGCAGCGGCATCCAGGCCCGGCACTACGCCGCGGCCGACGAGTGCGCCTCCGACCTGGCCGTCAAGGCGGCCAACAAAGCGCTCGAGGCCGCCGGCTTGAGCGCCGAGGAGATCGACCTGATCATCGTCGCCACCTCGACCCCCGATTTCTACGGCAACTTCCCGAGCACCGCCTGCATCGTGCAGCACAAGCTGGGCATCCGCAACAACGGCGCCGCCTTCGACGTGGCGGCCGTCTGCAGCGGCTTCGTCTATGCGCTGTCGACCGCCGACGCCTTCATCAAGGCCGGCAATGCCAGGAACGTGCTGGTGATCGGCACCGAAGTGTTCTCGCGCATCCTCGACTTCAACGACCGCGGCACCTGCGTGCTGTTCGGCGACGGCGCCGGCGCGGTGGTGATGAGCTCCTCGAGCGAGCCGGGCGTGCTGGCGGTGAAATTGCACGCCGACGGCAGCCATGGCGACATCCTGTGCGGCCCGACCAACCCGACCAGCGCCGCGATCTCCGGCCAGAAATTCCTGTACATGGATGGCCAGGCCGTGTTCAAGCTGGCCGTGACGGTGCTGGAAAAGGTTGCGAACGAAGCCCTCGAGCATGCAAAGATGCCGGCGTCCGATATCGACTGGCTGATCCCGCACCAGGCGAACATCCGCATCATGAACGGCACCGCCAAGAAGCTTGGCCTGGCGCTCGAGAAGATGGTCGTGACCGTCAACGAACATGGCAATACCTCGGCCGCATCGATCCCGCTGGCGCTCGACCAGGCGGTGCGCGACGGCCGCATCAAGTCCGGCCAGAACATCCTGATGGAAGGCGTGGGCGGCGGCTTTACCTGGGGCGCCGTCCTGGCCCGCATGTAATCTGAAAGGGGGATCGCAAACCTACTGCGCGTCGAATTTTCGCCCTGCGATGCTCCGCTACGGCGGACCGGCCGTACCGTAAGTACGGCTGCGCTTCTCGGACGAAACTTCTTCCGCTCGCTACGGTTTTCGATTCCCCCTGACACTGTAAGGAGTATAAAAACAATGAGCAAATTTGCATTTCTCTTTACCGGCCAGGGCGCCCAGGCCGTCGGCATGCTGAACGGCTTCGCCGGCAACCCGGTCGTCGCGCAAACCGTGGCGGAAGCTTCGGACGCGCTGGGCCAGGACCTCGGCAAGCTGATCGCCGAGGGTCCGAAGGAAGACCTGGACCTCACCACCAACACCCAGCCGGTGATGCTGACCGCGGCCGTGGCCGTGTACCGCGCCTGGATCGCCGCCGGCGGTCCTAAGCCTGCGCTGGTCGCCGGCCACAGCCTGGGCGAATACTCGGCCCTGGTCGCCGCCGGCGTGATCGACTTCAAGGACGCGGTGCCGCTGGTGCGCTTCCGCGCCCAGTCCATGCAGGACGCGGTGCCGGTCGGGCAGGGCGGCATGGCCGTCATCCTGGGCCTGCAGGCCGACGCCGTGCGCGAAGTCTGTCTTGAAGCCGCACAGGGCGAGATCGTCGAGGCCGTCAATTTCAACGAGCCGACCCAGATCGTGATCGCCGGCCATACCGCCGCGGTCGAGCGCGCCTGCGACATCGCCAAGGCCAAGGGCGCCAAGCGCGCCATGAAGCTGGCGGTGTCGGCGCCTTTCCACTCTTCGCTGCTGAAGCCGGCGTCGGACCGCCTGCGCGACTACATGGCCGGCCTGACTTTCCACGCGCCGCAGATCGACTTGATCAATAACGTCGACGTCGCTATCCTGCACGATCCGGCCGCGATCAAGGACGCGCTGGTGCGCCAGGCCGCCGGCGCGGTGCGCTGGGTCGAGACCATGCAGAAGATGGCGGCGGACGGCGTCACCCAGGTGATCGAATGCGCGCCCAGCAAGACCCTGATCGGCATGGCCAAGCGCATCGACCCGGTGCTGGTCGGCGAAGCCCTGGTCGACCAGGCGTCGCTGGAACGTTTGTTATCCATGGGGTCGGACCCCGGTGTCAAGGGTGGGGTCTGACCTCATCTGATTAATATCCATGGGGTCAGACCCCGGTGTCAAGGGTGGGGTCTGACCTCATCTGATTAATATCCATGGGGTCGGACCCCGGTGTCAAGGGTGGGGTCTGACCTCATCTGATTATAAGAATAAATATAGCCAAGGATTTAGCATGAACCTGCAAAACCAAGTCGCCCTCGTTACCGGCGCATCGCGCGGCATCGGCAAGGCCATCGCACTCGAACTGGCCCGCCAGGGCGCGAAAGTGGTCGGCACCGCCACCACCGACGCCGGCGCCGAAGCCATCACCGCCTACCTCGCCGAATTCGGCGGCAAGGGCATGGTGCTGAACGTGACCGACGCCGCCCAGTGCGCGGCCACCATCGACGGCATCGCCAAGGACCTCGGCAGCATCGGCATCCTGGTCAACAATGCCGGCATCACCCAGGACCAGCTGGCGATGCGCATGAAGGACGAGGAGTGGGACAATGTGATCGCCACCAACCTGAGCGCCGTCGGCCGCCTGTCGCGCGCCGTGCTGCGCGGGATGATGAAGGCGAAGCAGGGGCGTATCATCAACATCACCTCGGTGGTGGCCTCGAGCGGCAACCCGGGCCAGATGAACTACGCGGCCGCCAAGGCGGGCGTGGAGGGCATGGGCCGCGCGCTGGCGCGCGAGATCGGCAGCCGCAACATCACCGTCAACTCGGTGGCGCCGGGCTTCATCGATACCGACATGACCAAGGCCCTGGGCGACGGCCAGCACGAAGCGCTGCTGGGCCAGATTCCGCTGGGCCGCCTGGGCCAACCGGAAGACATCGCCCATGCGGTGGCCTTCCTGGCCGGTCCGCAAGCCGCCTATATCACGGGCACGACGCTGCACGTGAATGGCGGCATGTACATGAATTAAACCAGATCTCAGCTTTTAGCAGTAGTTTCGGTAGAAATAGCGTCAAACGCTGAAAATAGTTTTTCAACGCGCAAACCCTGATAAAATGCGCGCACTTTCCGCAACACATACCTAATGGAGCCATAACATGTCGGATATCGAACAACGCGTTAAAAAAATCGTCGCTGAGCAACTGGGCGTTGCGGAAGCAGACATCAAAATCGATTCCTCGTTCGTTGACGACCTCGGCGCTGATTCGCTGGACACCGTTGAACTGGTGATGGCACTGGAAGACGAATTCGAAATGGAAATCCCGGACGAGCAGGCCGAGAAGATCACCACCGTTCGTCAAGCCATCGACTACGCACAAGCGCACGTCAAGGCCTAAGCTTTCAGTAATTCAGGAGAAACGCTTGAGTTCACGCAACCGTCGTGTCGTCGTAACTGGCCTGGGTTGCATTTCCCCGATCGGTAACACCATTGCCGAAGCGTGGGAAAGCGCCCTGGCGGGTAAATCGGGCATTGCCAACATTACCCGTTTCGACGCCTCGCAATTTTCGACCCGTTTCGCGGGCGAAGTGAAGAACTTCGTCGTCGAGGACTATCTGCCCGGCAAGGAAGGCCGCCACATGGATACCTTTATCCATTTCGGCATGGCTGCGGGCATCCAGGCATTGCAGGATTCGGCTATCGAAGTCACCGAGCAGAATGCCGATCGCATCGGCGTGATGATCGGTTCGGGCATCGGCGGTCTGCCGATGATCGAGGCGACCAAGGAAGAGTACGCCGCTCGCGGCCCGCGCCGCATTTCGCCGTTCTTCGTCCCGGCCTCGATCATCAACATGATCTCGGGCGACCTCTCGATCAAGTTCGGCCTGCGCGGTCCGAACCTGGCGATCGTCACCGCCTGCACCACCGGCCTGCACTGCATCGGCGCGGCGGCGCGCCTGATCGAGTACGGCGATGCCGACGTGATGATCGCCGGCGGCGCCGAGTCGACCGTCTCGCCGCTGGGCCTGGGCGGCTTCGCCTCGGCACGTGCGCTGTCCGCCCGCAACGATGATCCGGCCACGGCTTCGCGTCCCTGGGACCGTGACCGCGACGGCTTCGTGCTGGGCGAAGGCGCCGGTGTGATGGTGCTCGAAGAGTACGAGCACGCCAAGGCGCGCGGCGCCAAGATCTATGCGGAAGTCGTCGGCTTCGGCATGAGCGCGGATGCCAACCACATCACCGCTCCGCTGGAAGACGGCAGCGGCGCCTCGCGCTGCATGGTGTCGGCAATGCAGTACGCCGGCATCAACCCGGACCAGGTGCACTACGTGAATGCGCACGGCACCTCGACCCCGGTCGGCGACGTCGCTGAAGTGAAGGGCATCAAGCGCACCTTCGGCGACCACGCCGGCAAGCTGGTGGTCAACTCGACCAAGTCGATGACCGGCCACCTGCTGGGCGGCGCCGGCGGCCTCGAGTCCGTGTTCACCGTACTGGCGATCCACAACCAGGTGTCGCCGCCGACGATCAACATCTTCAACCAGGATCCGGAATGCGACCTGGACTTCTGCGCCAACACGGCGCGGGACATGAAGATCGATTACGCGGTGAAGAATTCCTTCGGTTTCGGTGGCACCAACGGCACGCTGGTCTTCGCAAAGGTCTGACAGACTCCATCGAGCCTGAACCAAAAACGCCCATCTCTGTCTAAAGAGGTGGGCGTTTTGTTTTTTAATCTCACTTCTTTCCGATAGCCCATGTCGATAGCGATATCCGCCATCGTCGGGCCGTCGCGCATCCATCGATGCCTGCTCGCCGGCGCCGGCCTTTCCCTGCTTGCCGCCGCGTTCGCGGTGGGCGTGTCCGCAGCCGCGCGTTTCCATTTCGGCCCCTTGCAGGCCCTCATTCTGGCCGCCGCCGGCGGCGCGCTGTTGCATGCCGGGTCGGGCAGGGCAAAGATGCACCGGATTGATATTTCTGGAACCGGCGAGGTGGTCCTGACGGTACAACAAGGGCTGCACGAACGAAGCGCCGCCGCCGTGACCCTGATGCCGGGTTCCGTCGTCTGGCCGCCGCTGATGCTGCTGCGGCTGGGCGCTTCAGTGCCGGGCGGACGCGTGCTGGTGCTGCCGGTGTGGCGCGACAGCGTGGCGCCCGGCGCCTGGCGGGCGCTGGCGGTCGCGGTGCTGGCGCTCGGGCGGCGTGACATGGATCGGGGTTAGCGGGCCAAACTCAAGCAACAAGGACGTTCAGTGACAACCGAGCGCGAGTGTGATCAACTGCTGGTGGAACGCGTCCAGGCTGGCGATCGCCGGGCGTTCGACCTGCTGGTGTCGAAATACCAGCGCCGGCTGATGCGGCTGGTGTCGCGGCTCGTGCACGATCCGGCTGAGGCGGAAGACGTGGTGCAGGAAACCTTTATCAAGGCTTTTCGCGCCCTGCGCCATTTCCGCGGCGATTCCGCCTTTTATACCTGGCTGTACCGGATCGGCATTAACACGGCGAAAAACTTTCTCGTCACGCAAGGCCGGCGCGCGCCGACCTCGACGGAAGCCGATGCGGAGCGCGCGGAAGGATTTGACGACGCCGACAGCTTGCGAGACATTAATACGCCAGAGTCCGTTTTGGCGAGCAAGCAGATCGCGTTCACGGTGAATGCAGCCATGGAGGCGCTGCCGCTGGAATTGCGGACCGCGATCGTCCTGCGCGAAATAGAAGGCTTAAGCTACGAGGAAATCTCCGAGGTGATGGCTTGTCCAATCGGTACGGTGCGCAGCAGGATATTCCGGGCGCGCGAAGTGATTGCCGAGAAATTGAGGCCCCTGCTCGATATTCCGGCTGACAAACGTCGGTAGCTGGCGACCAGATTTAAATGAGGATCTTTGCACCGACGTGGGAACCCCGATGGACACGAACAAAAAAAACCGCGAATACATCTCGCTCCTGCTGGATGGCGAAATACCCGATACCGACCTGGAGCTGGCCATGGCCGCGCTGGACGGCCCGGAGGGCCAGCAGGCCTGGGATGCCTTCCATCATATCGGCGACGTCCTGCGCGCCGAGGCCACCGCCGAGCTGTCGCCGGACTTCAGCGCGCGGCTGGCGGCCCGGCTGGCGGACGAGCCCATGCCGACCAAGCGCGCGGCCGGCGCCGCCGAGCCGGCGTCGAGTCCGGCCATCGCCGGGCCGCGCTAGGGCCGGCCCAGGTGGCCCGAGCGACCCGGGAAGGCCTGCGTCGCAGGCGCCTTCCACTGCGCCGATTTCGCCCGGTCCATACCGTGGCGACAACGTTGGTATTTTGGCTTACCATTACATTAATTCAAGCCTGAACGCCCATAGCCCCCATGACCAGCAAAACCGGAAACGCGATCCTCTCGGCCCTCATGTTTGCGGGCGCGAGCCTGATGTTCACGCCCGCGGCCTGCGCCGCTCCCGCCGCCGCCGCTCCCGCCGCCGCCGCTGCCGCCGCACCAGTCGTCACCGCGCCCGTGATGGGCCTGCCCGATTTTGCCGACCTGGTCGACAAGGCCGGCCCGGCCGTGGTCAACATCCGCACCACCGAGCGCGTGAAGCTGGGGCAGGGCGGGGCGGACGAGGAGATGCAGGAATTCCTGCGCCGCTTCTTCGGCGGCCAGATGCCGCCGCGCGGCGGACGTGGCGGCCGCGCTACCCCGCAGCAGCCGCAGGAAGAGCGGGTCCAGCGCGGCGTTGGCTCCGGCTTCATCATTTCCGACGACGGCTATGTGATGACCAATGCGCACGTGGTCGAGGGCGCCGACGAAGTCACCGTCACGCTCACCGACCGCCGCGAATTCAAGGCCAAGGTGCTGGGCGCGGACACCCGCAGCGACGTCGCCCTGCTGAAGGTCGAGGCGCGCAACCTGCCTTCGCTGCGCATCGGCGATTCGAACAAGATCCGCGTGGGCGAGTGGGTGATCGCGATCGGATCGCCATTCAACCTCGAAAACACCGTCACCGCCGGCATCATCTCGGCCAAGGCGCGCGATACCGGCGAGTACCTGCCCCTGATCCAGAGCGACGTGGCGGTCAATCCCGGCAACTCCGGCGGCCCGCTGATCAATATGCGCGGCGAGGTCATCGGCATCAACTCGCAGATTGCGACCCTGTCCGGCGCCTACAACGGCATCTCCTTTGCCGTGCCGATCGACGAGGTGATGCGGGTTGCCGACCAGATCAAGAAGACCGGCAAGGTCACGCGCGGACGCCTGGGCGTGCAGATCAGCGAAGTCACGCGCGACGTCGCCGAGTCGCTGGGCCTGGGCCGTGCGCGCGGCGCCGAGGTGGCGATGGTCGAGCCGGGCGGCCCGGCGGAAAAGGCCGGCGTCAAGGTTGGCGACATCATCCTGAAATTCAACGGCAAGGACATCGAGAAGAGCTCGGACCTGCCGCGCCAGGTCGGCGGCACCGCCGTCGGCAGCCGCGCCACCGTCAGCGTCTGGCGCCGCGGCCAGCAGCTCGACCTGCCGGTCAATATCGTCGAGCTGCAGGACGAGCAGGCGGCCGGCGCCAAGCCGCAGCCGAAGAAGAAAGCGCCCGAGCAGAACACCAATGCGCTGGGCCTGCAGGTGTCCGACCTGACCGCGGCCGAAAAGCGCGAGCTGAAGATCGAGTCCGGGGTGCAGGTCGACTTCGCCGACGGCCGCGCCGCCGGCGCCGGCATACAGGCGGGCGACCTGATCCTGCAGATCGACAATACCGAGGTGAACAGTGCGGCCCAGTTCAACGGGCTGGTGGCCAAGCGCGATCCGAAGAAACCGGTGGCCCTGCTGGTGCGGCGCGAGAACGTCACGCGCTATGTCGTGATCAAGCCGCGCCAATGAGCCAGGCGCTCCGTTTTACCCTGTACTCGCGCAGCTGGTGCCATCTGTGCGAAGACATGCTGGCAGCCCTGCGCAGCTTCATGGCGCACGAAGGGCTGCCCTTCAGCGTGGACGTGGTCGACATCGACGCCAGCCCCGACCCCAGCCTGGTGGCGCGCTTCGACGAACTGGTGCCGGTGCTGTTCGGCGAGGATCTCGAGGCGCCGGAGCTGTGCCACTACTTCCTCGATGAAGGCGCGCTACGGCGCCACCTGGGACTGGCGCAGCCGGCCTGAACCCGAATCAGGCGGCGAGGGCGGCCGGCGCCCTGGCTTCCTCGACGCCCAGCATGCATTCCATGAGGCGCCGCTTCGCCTGGCTGCGCGGACTCTCCCAGAACCCGTCCAGCCGCGCCACGGCCTGGCCGCCGGCCAGCACGTCCAATGACGAAGGCTGGCCCAGCAGCTCGCGGTGCACATAGCTCGCGAAACACTCCGCAAAATCGTCGTAGGGATTGGTGGCGCCGTACAGGCTGGCGAAGTCGCTCTGCTCGAGGCCGGCGCAGGCGGTGACCAGCGCGTCGCCGCCCAGTTTCCGCTGCCCATAGAAATCCACCACACCGCGGTATTCGAAATCGGATTCCGCGCGCGGCAGGAAGCGGCCGTCGACCACGCGCCAGCTCAGGTCCAGCCAGGCGAAGGACTGCGCCGGCACCGGCGCCCACCACGCGGGCAGGAAGGCGTAGCCCGCCGTCAGCACATGGCCGAATTCATGCAGCAGCAGATACTGCATGGCGCCGGCGCGGGTGTCGCGTGCGGGCGTGGCGATCGTCGCCGAGAGGGTATAGTCGCCGTCAGGCAGGAAGGGGAGATTTTCTTTCCAGCTCGCCCAGGAATTCGCGCCATGTGGCGCCAGCATGCCGATGTCGAGCAGCACCACGCAGCCCAGGATCCGGCCCTCCGCATCGGCGACGATGTCGGTGATGCCGGAGGAGCCCAGTCCGTGTCCGATACACACGCCGAGCAGCAGCGGCTCGATCAGTTCCAGCACGCTGGCCGGCATGCCGCAAATCGCCTCGCCCAGTTGCTGGCGCAGGGAAGGGGTGGGCACGGCCGGCACCGGCGCCGCATCGAGGTTTGATGCGAGGTTCACCTTGTGTACGAGTTCGCATACTTCGGGCGGCAGCGCCAGGATGCGCTCGTGAAGAGGCAGGCGCTGGCGCGCTTTCCAGGTCTGCGGGTCCGGGGCGATAATCATGGTCGGCGCCGTGGGTAAGCGTAAGTCAAGGGTCTCGCATGCTTATCGGCGCCGCCGATAAATACTTGATAGCAGGCAATCCGGGCTTTCTGACTTGAAATCCGGTAAAATGCAGGGTTCGCTTTTTTCGACTGCCGCAGCGCCTGTTCAAGAGGCCTCGCCGCACTTTTTGGTTCTGAGTTTTGTTAATGAAAAACATACGTAACTTTTCCATCATTGCCCACATCGATCACGGTAAATCGACGCTGGCGGACCGCATCATCCAGTTGTGCGGCGGCCTGTCGGACCGCGAGATGGATGCGCAGGTGCTCGACTCGATGGACCTGGAGCGCGAGCGCGGCATTACCATCAAGGCCCAGACCGCGGCGCTGCAATACAAGGCGCGCGACGGCCAGACCTATAACCTGAACCTGATCGACACCCCCGGCCACGTCGACTTCTCCTACGAAGTCTCGCGCTCGCTGTCGGCTTGCGAAGGCGCGCTGCTGGTGGTCGACGCCTCGCAGGGCGTGGAAGCCCAGACCGTGGCCAACTGCTACACCGCGCTCGACCTGGGCGTGGAAGTGGTGCCGATCCTGAACAAGATCGACCTGCCGCACGCCGATCCGGACAACGCCAAGAAGGAAATCGAGGACGTGATCGGCATCGACGCGTCCGACGCCACCGTGTGCTCGGCCAAGACCGGCCTGGGCGTGGAAGACGTGCTGGAAACCCTGATCGCCAAGGTTCCGCCGCCGCAAGGCGACCCGGACGCGCCGCTGCAGGCTTTGATCGTCGACTCCTGGTACGACCCGTACGTGGGCGTGGTGATGCTGGTGCGCGTGGTCAACGGCACCCTGCGTCCGAAGGAGAAGATCCTGCTGATGGCGACCGAATCCGTGAACCTGGTCGAGAACATCGGCATCTTCACGCCGCGCTCGGTCTCGCTGCCGGAACTGTCGGCCGGCCAGGTCGGCTTCATCATCGCCGGCATCAAGGAACTGACCGCCGCCAAGGTGGGCGACACCGTGACCCACGCCGCCAAGCCGGCCTCAAGCCCGCTGCCCGGCTTCAAGGAAGTCCAGCCGCAGGTGTTCGCCGGCCTGTTCCCGGTCGAAGCCAACCAGTACGACGCGCTGCGCGATTCGCTGGAAAAGCTGAAGCTGAACGACGCCGCCCTGATGTACGAGCCGGAAGTGTCGCAGGCGCTGGGCTTCGGCTTCCGCTGCGGCTTCCTCGGCCTGCTGCACATGGAAATCGTGCAGGAGCGTCTGGAGCGCGAATTCGACATGGACCTGATCACCACGGCCCCGACCGTGGTCTACGAGGTCGAGATGCGCGACGGCAGCATCATCCGCGTCGACAATCCCTCGAAGATGCCGGAGCCGTCGAAGATCAACGAAGTGCGCGAGCCCATCGTCGACGTCAACCTGTACATGCCGCAGGAGTACGTCGGTTCGGTGATGACCCTGTGTAACGGCAAGCGCGGCGTCCAGATGGACATGGCCTACCACGGCCGCCAGGTCAAGCTGCACTACGAAATCCCGATGGCCGAGATCGTGCTGGACTTCTTCGACCGCCTCAAGTCGACCTCGCGCGGCTATGCCTCGATGGACTACGAGTTCAAGGAAAACCGCGCCGCCGACGTGGTGAAGGTCGACATGCTGATCAACAGCGAAAAGGTCGATGCGCTGGCGATCATCGTGCACCGCGCCAACGCGCCTTACCGCGGACGCCAGGTGGCGGCCAAGATGCGCGAACTGATCCCGCGCCAGATGTTCGACGTGGCGATCCAGGCCGCGATCGGCGCGACCATCATTTCGCGCGAAAACGTCAAGGCGCTGCGCAAGAACGTGCTGGCCAAGTGCTACGGCGGCGACGTCTCGCGCAAGAAGAAGCTGCTGGAAAAGCAGAAAGCGGGCAAGAAGCGCATGAAGCAGGTCGGCTCGGTGGAGATCCCGCAAGAGGCCTTCCTGGCCATTCTGCAGGTCGAAGATAAATAAGGAAAGAATAACAAGCGATGAATCTGCAACCGATCCTCGGTAATTTTGCATTGATCCTGTTCGTGGCCATGCTGGTCACGGGCGTCATCTGGTTCCTCGATGTGTTCGTGCTGTCCAGGCAGCGCCGTGCGAAAGCCGACGCCGCCCTGGCCGAGTACGACGCCCACCGCTCCAAGCTGACCGCGGACGGCATCAAGGTCGACAGCGGCAACCGCGCGGCGCTGGAAGCGTCCATCCTGCGCCAGCCGACCTGGGTCGAGTACTCGGGCAGCTTCTTCCCGGTCATCGCCCTGGTGTTCTTCCTGCGCTCCTTCCTGTTCGAGCCCTTCAAGATCCCGTCCTCGTCGATGGTGCCGACCCTGCTGGTGGGCGACCTGATCCTGGTGAACAAGTTCGACTACGGCATCCGCCTGCCGGTGATCAACAAGAAGATCGTCGAGGTCGGCAACCCGCAGCGCGGCGACGTCATGGTCTTCAAATACCCTAAGGACATGAGCCAGGACTACATCAAGCGCGTCATTGGCGTCCCCGGTGATAAAATCACCTACGAGAACAAGCGCCTGAGCGTGAACGGGGTGCCGGTCCAGTACGAAGCCATGGACGACTACCTCGACGACGAGCGCCCCGTGTACCACAAGCAGTTCGTGGAAAAGCTGGCGAATGCGCCGCACCGTATCCTGAACATGGAAGGGCAGCGCACGATCAACCTGGCAGCGGTCGATCCGGACTTCCCGCATCACGAGAATTGCACCTATTCCTACGATAAATTTACCTGTATCGTACCGGAGGGCAATTATTTCATGATGGGCGATAACCGCGACAACAGCGCAGACAGCCGCTACTGGGGCTTCGTGCCCGACCAGAACATCGTCGGCAAGGCTGTGTTTGTCTGGATGAACTTCGGAAACCTGAAGCGCATCGGCGGTATCCACTGAACTCCGCGGAGGGACGCAGATGCGACAAGTAAAGATGGGTAGGGAGGCCGGCTTTTCCTTGTCCGGCCTGATCGTGGTGCTGGTGGTGCTGGGCTTCCTGGCGGTGCTGGCGATGAAGGTGTTCCCGGCCTGGGCCGAATACCGCTCGATCAAGAATGCCATCGCGGCGGCCAAGGCGGCCGGCGGCGGCACCCGTGAGATCCAGCAGGCCTTCGCCCGCAATGCCGAAATCAACAACATCACGGCGATTTCGCCCAAGGACCTGGTGATTACCCGCGACAATGGCCAGGCCGAAGTCAGCTTCGCCTACGAGAAGCGGATTCCCGTGGCCGGCAACCTCAGCCTGCTGTTCGATTTCGCCGGCACCACCGATCCGAGTGGCGAGGTGGCCGCGAAGGCCGAACCGGCCACCAAGTAACAAACCGGGCAGGGCCCGGCCACATGAAATGACAATGAATCTTCAGTTACTGCAAACGCGCCTCGGTTATACGTTCCGGGACCCCAGCCTGCTCCAGCAGGCGCTGACCCACCGTAGCCACAGCAGCCTGCATAACGAACGCCTGGAGTTCCTTGGAGATTCGATCCTCAACTGCGTGGTCGCCTCGGTCCTGTACGAGCGCTTCAAGGACCTGGCCGAGGGCGACCTGTCGCGCCTGCGCGCCAACCTGGTCAAGCAGCAGTCGCTGTACGAGATCGCGCAGAAGCTCGAGCTCTCGCAATTCCTGCGTTTGGGCGAGGGCGAACTGAAATCCGGCGGCTTCCGCCGTCCCTCGATCCTGGCCGATACGCTGGAAGCCCTGCTGGGCGCGATCTTCCTGGACAGCGGCTTCGACAGCGCGCGCGACGCGATCCGCGCCTTCTACATCCCGCTGCTGGACTCGGTCGACCCGCGCACCCTGGGCAAGGATGCGAAGACCCTGCTGCAGGAATTCCTGCAGAGCAAAAAGATCTCGCTGCCGACCTATAACGTGGTGGCGACCCATGGCGCTGCCCACAGCCAGGAATTCGAAATCGAGTGCCTGGTGCCCAAGCTCGGCATCCAGGTCTTCGGCCGTGGCGGCAGCCGCCGCGCCGGCGAGCAGGCGGCGGCCAGGCTGGCGCTCGAAGTCGCCGAGCAGGCGATGCAGAAGGCCCCCGGCGGCGCGCGCAAGAACCGTCCGCGCTCGGCCCAGCTGAAACTGGCCGGCATCGCCACCGACCAGAGCACCGAGCAGGCCGGCGTCCAGGGCGAGCGCCCGCATTGATCGAATCACTTAGGAAACAAGCAGCATGAACACCGAGACCCACACCCCGCCAGGCTTCCGTTGCGGCTACATCGCCATCGTCGGCCGCCCGAACGTGGGCAAGTCGACCCTGATGAACGTGCTGATCGGCGCAAAGGTGTCGATCACCTCGCGCAAGGCCCAGACCACGCGCCACCGCATCACCGGCATCCAGACCCATGACGACGCCCAGTTCATCTACGTCGATACCCCCGGTTTCCAGACCCGCCACGCCAACGCGCTGAACAAGACGCTGAACAAGACCGTCTCGAACACGCTGACGGCCTCGGACGTGGTCCTGTTCCTGGTCGAAGCCGGCACCTTCGGCCCGGCCGACCAGCAGGTGCTGGACCTGCTGCCGAAGAACGTGCCGGTGATCCTGGTGATCAACAAATCGGACCGCATGAAGGACAAGGCCGAGCTGATGCCCTTCGCCGCGAAAGTGGCCGGCCTGCGCGACTTCACCGCCATCGTGCCGGTGTCGGCCAAGCTGCGCTTCCAGGTCGATTCGCTGGAAAAAGAGATCCAGCGCCATCTGCCGGAAAATCCGCCCATCTTCGGCGCCGACGACATCACCGACCGCAGCGAGAAATTCCTGGCCGCCGAGATCGTGCGCGAAAAAGTGTTCCGCCTGGTGGGCGACGAATTGCCCTACACCAGCACGGTGCTGATCGAGAAGTTCGAGCAGGAAGGCAACCTGCGCCGCATCTTCGCGGCCATCCTGGTCGAGCGTGACACGCACAAGGCCATGCTCATCGGTAACAAGGGCGCGCGCCTGAAAGAAATCTCGACCCAGTCGCGGCTGGACATGGAGAAGCTGTTCGACGGCCCCGTGTACCTGGAAATCTGGGTCAAGGTGAAGTCCGGCTGGGCCGACAACGAAGCCGGCCTGCGCGCCTACGGCTACGAGTAAGCCGGTTCCCCACCGCATGGCCGGCCAGGACGAGCAGAACGGCGCCACACCCGCCCAGGCGCAGGAGGCTGCGGCTGTTTATGTCGCTCCCAAGGCCGAACGCCGCCGCGCGCCGGCGCGCGACACCCGCGTGCTGGGCCAGCCCAGCTTCGTGCTGCACAGCTATCCCTACAAGGAAACCAGCCTCATCGTCGACATGTTCACGCGCGATCATGGGCGCATTGGCGTGGTGGCGAAGGGCGCCAAGCGGCCGCTGTCCAAGCTGCGCGGCGTGCTGCAGACCTTCCAGCCGCTGTCGATTTCCTTTTCCGGCAAGTCCGAACTGCGCACCCTGATCGACGCCGACTGGGTCGGCGGCATGCTGCCGGTGGAGAAGACCGCGCTGCTGTGCGGGTTCTACCTGAACGAACTGCTGGTCAAGCTGCTGGCGCGCGACGATCCGCATCCGAAGCTGTTCGACCACTACGTGGCGACGCTCAACGAATTGGCGCACAATGAACCTGTGCAGATCGTCTTGCGAAAGTTCGAAAGGGCCTTACTTAAGGAGACCGGGGTTGCCGCCGACCTGACGCGCGACACCGGCACCCGTGCGCGGGTCGAGCCGGACGGCGCCTACGTCGTCGACCCGGAGCGCGGTGCGCGCAGGGCGCAGGCGGGGGATACCTGGCCTGTGGTCGCGGGCAAGACCCTGCTCGACATGGAAAACGAACACTACGGCGACCCGCAGACGCAGGCGCAGAGCAAGCAGCTGATGCGCTTCCTGCTGGCTTACCACCTGGGTGGCGCGCCGCTGAATACGCGCCAGATCCTTATCGACTTGATGCAATTATAAAAAACATGAGCTTCCTGCACCCGACCGGCCAGGTCATCGACCTTGGCGTGAACATCGACCACGTCGCCACCGTCCGCAATGCGCGCGGCACCGTGTATCCGGACCCGCTGCGCGCGGCCCTGCTGGCCGAACAGGCCGGCGCCGACCTGATCACGCTGCACCTGCGCGAAGACCGCCGCCACATCAAGGATGCCGACGTGCTGGCGATCCGTCCGCAGCTGCTGACGCGCATGAACCTGGAAGCGGCCGTGACTCAGGAGATGGTCGACTTCGCGTGCCTGGTCAGGCCGCAGGATGTCTGCCTGGTGCCCGAGCGCCGCGAAGAGGTGACCACCGAGGGCGGCCTGGACGTGATCCGCTACTACAAGGACGTCGAAGCCGCGGTGAAGCAGCTGGCCGCCGAGGGCATCCGCGTTTCGCTGTTCATCGACGCCGACGAACAGCAGATCGCCGCCGCCGCCGCGGTCGGCGCCCCGGTCATCGAGCTGCACACCGGCCGCTATGCCGAGGCCGAGGACGAAGAAGCCGTCGCGCGCGAACTGGCCCGCATCAAGCTGGGCGTGCGCGCCGGCATCCAGCACGGCCTGCGCGTGAATGCCGGCCACGGCCTGCACTACACCAACGTGCAGCCGATCGCCGCCATCCCCGAGATCCACGAGCTGAACATCGGCCACGCGATCGTCGCCCATGCGCTGTTCGTCGGCTGGGAGCACGCGGTGCGCGAGATGAAGGCCATCATGGTCGACGCGCGCCTCGGCGTCGCGCTCGGCAATCCGTCGGCGGAGACCTGAGCGGAGGCGCAGCCATGATCTACGGGATCGGCACCGACATCGTCCAGATCTCGCGCATCGAGTCTGCCCTCGCGCGCAACGGCGACCGCTTCGCCGAGAAGATCCTCGGACCGCAGGAAATGCAGAAATACCTCGCCCGCCGCGCCAAGCACGAAGTGCGCGGGCTGCGCTTCCTGGCCACGCGCTTTTCGGCCAAGGAGGCGTTCTCGAAGGCGATCGGGCTGGGCATGCACATGCCCATGACCTGGCGCTCGGCTGAAATTGTCAACGCTCCCGGCGGCAAACCCGTCATCGTTTGCAGCGGCGCGCTCGAAGAATTCATGCGCGAACACCGGCTCTCGGCGCAGGTGACGATCAGCGACGAAGCGGAATACGGCGTCGCCTTCGTGATCGTGACCCAGGCCCCGGCGCAAAAGGATTAGTACTCAAGTGACCAAGGAAGTTCGATCAGATGAGCAGCCGGAACTGCCGGCGGCTCCCGAAGTACATGAAGCCCCGGCCGCGTATGTGGCCGCCGGCGGCGCCGCGATGCCGGTCCACCCGGCCGAGCCGGAAGCCCCATCGAAGCGCGCCCGCGCCGTGAAGAACCGCGCGAAAGCCGAAGGCCAGCCCGAAGGATCGCCGCGCGCCCGGCCGGACGGCTGGCAGGCGATGAAGGAAGAGCTCAACGCCACGATCAACAAGGACGCGGTCAGCGCGAAGCCGGGCGCCGCGATTCGCGAGCAGGTGCTGGCCACGGTCTCGAAACTGCCCGGCCTGCCGGGCGTGTACCGCTATTTCGATGCCGAGGACAAGGTCCTCTATGTCGGCAAGGCGCGCAACCTGAAGAACCGCGTGTCGAGCTACTTCCAGAAGAATCTGTCCAGCCCGCGCATCGCGATGATGGTCTCGCAGATCGCGCGCCTGGAGACCAGCGTCACGCACAGCGAGGCCGAGGCCCTGATCCTGGAAAACAACCTGATCAAGACCCTCAAGCCGCGCTACAACATCCTGTTCAGGGACGATAAAAGCTATCCCTACCTGAAGATCACCGGCGGCGACGCCCCGCGGATGGCCTATTACCGCGGCGCGCTGGACAAGAAGAACCAGTACTTCGGTCCCTTCCCGAGCGCCTGGGCGGTGAAGGAATCGATGCAGCTGCTGCAGAAGGTGTTCAAGCTGCGCACCTGCGAGGACAGCGTGTTCCACAACCGCACGCGTCCCTGCCTGCTGCACCAGATCGGCCGCTGCAGCGGCCCCTGCGTGGACCTGATCGCGCCCGAGGACTACAGGCGCGACGTCGACAACGCCGCCAAGTTCCTGCGCGGGCGCCAGACCGAGGTGCTGGAAGACCTGAACGCGAAGATGCTCGCCTTTGCCGAAAACCTGAAGTTCGAGCAGGCGGCCTCGGTGCGCAACCAGATCCAGGCGCTGTCGAAGGTGCTGCACGCCCAGAGCATGGAAACGGTGGGCGACGCCGACGTCGACATCATCGCCGTGGTGGTGCAGGGCGGCCGCGCCTGCGTCAACCTGGCGATGGTGCGCGGCGGCCGCCACCTCGGCGACCGCGCCTACTTCCCGACCCAGGTCGGCGAGGCGCTGGAAGAGAGCCCGATCGAAGTCGAAGTGCTGGCCGCCTTCCTGGCCCAGCACTACGGCGACAAGTTCATCCCCGGCACCTTCATCCTCAACACCTTCTTCGACATGCCGGAGCTGATCGCCGCGCTGACCGAGCAGTGCGGCCATCGCATCAACCTGGTGTTCCAGCCGCAGGGCCAGCGCCGCCAGTGGCTGGAGCTGGCGCAGAAGGGCGCCGAGATCTCGCTGGCGCGCCTGCTGTCCGAGCAGGGCTCGCAGCAGGCCCGCACGCGCGCGCTGGCCGACGCGCTGGGGCTCGAGATCGACGACCTCGAGCAACTCCGCATCGAGTGCTTCGACATCAGCCACACGGCCGGCGAAGCGACCCAGGCCTCCTGCGTGGTGTTCCATCACCACCAGATGCAGAACGGCGAATACCGGCGCTACAACATCAACGACATCACGCCCGGCGACGACTACGCCGCCATGCGCCAGGTGCTGATGCGGCGCTACGAGAAAGTCGCGGGCGGCGAGGGCGTGATGCCGGACATCGCGCTGATCGACGGCGGCAAGGGCCAGGTCGAGATGGCGCGCCAGGTGTTCTCGGAACTGGGCCTGGACGTCGGCAATATCGTCGGCGTGGCCAAGGGCGAGGGGCGCCGCGTCGGCCTCGAGACCCTGATCTTCGCCGACGGCCGCGACCCGCAGGAACTGGGCAAGGAATCGGCGGCGCTGATGCTGGTGGCGATGATCCGCGACGAAGCCCACCGCTTCGCCATCACCGGCATGCGCGCCAAGCGCGCCAAGGCCCGCAATGCCTCGCGCCTGGAGGAGATCGAGGGCATCGGCGCCAAGCGCCGCCAGAAGCTGCTGGCGCGCTTCGGCGGCCTGCGCGGGGTGATCGACGCGAGCGTGGAGGACCTGATGTCGGTCGAGGGGATTTCGAGTACCTTGGCGGAAGAGATTTATCGGCAGCTGCACTAGGCCTTCTACGTCGTCCCCGCGCCCTTTCCAACGTCGTCCCCGCGCCTTCTCCAACGTCATCCCCGCGAAGGCGGGGATCCAAGTTTGCACGCATTTCGACAGCTCACGCAGAACTTGGCTCCCCGCCTTCGCGGGGACGACGTTCCTTTGGATGAGTTCAACTGGTTCAAAAGGCAAGAGCCATGTAGACTAGCGGCGCTACTATCACCAAGCCGCAATATGCCCTTCAACATCCCGATTCTCCTGACCTGGTTACGCGTCGCACTGATCCCGCTGGTCGTTGGCGTTTACTACCTCCCCGAGCACTGGCTGCCGCTCGCCGACCGCAACCTGGCGTCGACCCTGGTCTTCATCGTCGCCGCCATCACCGACTGGTTCGACGGCTACCTGGCGCGGCGCTGGAACCAGACCTCGGCCTTCGGCGCCTTCCTCGATCCGGTCGCGGACAAGCTGATGGTCGCCGGCGCGCTGCTGGTGCTGGTGCAGCTGGACCGGGTCAACGCCATCATCGCCTTCATCATCGTCGGCCGCGAGATCACCATCTCGGCGCTGCGCGAATGGATGGCCGAGATCGGCGCGCGCAAGTCGGTGGCGGTCAGCTCGCTCGGCAAGATCAAGACCGCGGTGCAGATGGTCGCGATCCCGATGCTGCTGTTCCACGATCCGATCTTTACCGTGCTCGACATGCACATGGCAGGGGACATCCTGCTGTGGATCGCCGGCGTATTGACGGTCTGGTCGATGTTCTACTATCTGCGCCGTGCCTGGCCGCTGATCAAGGAAAAATCGGGGGCGCTGTAAGATTTCTACGGAGCTATCCTTGACACAGTGCTCAGCATCTCTATAATGCCTGCCTGTTGCGAGACATTGCAGCGAACGAAACGAAGCGGGAGTAGCTCAGTTGGTAGAGCGCAACCTTGCCAAGGTTGAGGTCGAGAGTTCGAGACTCTTCTCCCGCTCCAAAGTTTGCTAGTGATAGATGCAATAAGTTATAATCGCAAGTTCCAGCGACGCGGGAGTAGCTCAGTTGGTAGAGCGCAACCTTGCCAAGGTTGAGGTCGAGAGTTCGAGACTCTTCTCCCGCTCCAGTTCAGGCTGGAGCAGCGGTAAGTAGTAGATAGTAAGACTCCATGCGGGAGTAGCTCAGTTGGTAGAGCGCAACCTTGCCAAGGTTGAGGTCGAGAGTTCGAGACTCTTCTCCCGCTCCAGTGTTTTACGAATGATGTGATGAACTCCTAAGCGGGAGTAGCTCAGTTGGTAGAGCGCAACCTTGCCAAGGTTGAGGTCGAGAGTTCGAGACTCTTCTCCCGCTCCAGTCATCCATCCGGTTTGTTGGTAATACTCCTAAGCGGGAGTAGCTCAGTTGGTAGAGCGCAACCTTGCCAAGGTTGAGGTCGAGAGTTCGAGACTCTTCTCCCGCTCCAGAATTCAGGGAAGTTCCTTCCCGTGTTGATGTGGTCGATAACCCGCCAGGTCAGCATCGTCAAGTCTCCTCGGGCGAGGTAGCAAAGCGGTTATGCAGCGGCCTGCAAAGCCGTCTAGACGGGTTCGACTCCCGTCCTCGCCTCCAAATTCTCCCAGTAGGACAGCGTTTCACGCTGAGTTGAGTCCGTTTGAACATCGCATCGAATTTGCGGTGCACCGCACACGTAGACGGCCTACAGGCCGTCTATGTCGGAATCCTGAGCTCAGTAAGTCGACCGATATCAACGAAGGGTCTAGCTCTTCAATACTAAGCGCAATTCGTGCCTGTCGGCGTGATCGTGATTCGCTCGTGCGCTTCGGGACCGCGCCGCTTGTTCAACGCGCCGAGTAATATTTCGCCAGGATATCCACCTCCTGCTCGCTCAACTGGTGCGCCGCGTTACGCATCTGCTGGTTGATGTCGTTGGCGCGGCGTCCCGACTTGAAAGCGTTCAGCTGGTCGCGCAGGTAGGCTTCCGGCAGGCCGTCCAGGACCGGGGTGGCGGCGCGCGCCACGCCGGGGCTGTGGCAGGTCGCACAGGCGCCGATATTGCGCATCGGCGAGCCGTTGCTGACCAGGCGCGGCACTTCCTCGCGCAGGGCCGCATGCTGGATCAGTGTCTCGCGCGTCTGTTGCGAGTAGAAGGCTGCCAGGTCGTGCATGTCCTGGTCGCTCAGGTTGGTCGCCAGCGGCTGCATCACCGAGCTGGGACGGTGGCCGGACTTGAAGTCGCGCAGCTGCTTGTAGGTGGAGGTGGGTGGCTGCCCGGCCAGGTGGGGCGCGTCGGTGCCGGCCGAGGCGGTGCCGCGCGCGCCGTGGCACATACTGCATTGCAGGGCCAGGGTGGCGCCGCGGCCAACCGAGGCGGCGTCCACCGGTCCCATCATCTGGCTGTTGACGATCACGCTACTCGGATACACCGCCTTTTCGTCGGGCAGGGCCGGGTTCTGGTAGCGCGCCGGCGCACCGGCGGCGCTGCAGATCGCGTCCCACAGCGTTGCATTCGGATCCTGTGCGTGGGCGCGCGGCAGCCACACCAGGCCGACGAGAAAAGCCAGCACGAAGACCAGCACGACCGCCCCGACACCGATCGTGAACCAGCGGTTTTTGAGGGAGAACAGCGGCTCGTTCACGGCTTGCCTCCTACCGGCACCGCCGGCACCGAGGTCTGCTTCAGCGACGCCAGCTGGACGATCGGATAGCCGTAGTTGACGATCGACAGGCCGATCATCAGCGCCAGCCACAGTGCGTAGCTGTTCAGGGCCACGGGCACGCGCCCGACCGCGTGCACCGGCTGGCTGAAGCGGAACTCGGGCAGCTCGATGACCCGGCTGCGGTGGCCGCGCAGCAGGACCAGCAGGAACAGAAGGCCGGAAATCACCATTAGCAGGCCGCCGACGAAGCTGATCAAGACCGTTATGGCCTGCGGTGCAATTTCCGGATTCGTGTAGTCGTAATAAGCCATGCGGCGCGGCATGCCCATCACGCCCACCACGTGCCAGGGGAAGGTCAGGATGATCATGCCGACGAACCACAACCACAGCTGGGCCTTGATCATGCCGTCCTGGACCAGGGCGCGGCCGGTAAGATGCGGCCACAAGTCGTAGGCCACGGCAAAATACATGATCACGATGGCGCCGGCGAAGATCAGGTGAAAGTGGCCGGTGATCCACTGCGTATTATGGACTGCGAAATCGAGCTGGTAGCTCATATTGATCAGGCCGCCCGCCCCGCCGAAGCCCAGCAGGATGAAGGAGAAGGCCACTGCCAGCATCATCGGATTGCGCCAGGGCAAGGCCTTGACCCAGCCCAGCGCGCCCGTGCCGCCGCGCAGCCGGCCGGCGATCTCGACCGAGGCGGTGATGGTGAACACCGTCAGCAGGGTCGGGACCGACACCATGGCGGTGAACACGGCGTGCAGGAACTTCATTCCGGAGCCGACCTGGGGATCCTGGAACAGATGGTGCATCCCGATCGGCATCGAGAACACCAGGAACAGGACGAAGGAGATGCGCCCCATGATATCGCTGTACAGGCGCCCGCCGATGGCGCGCGGCACCAGTGTATAGAAGGCGATATAGGCCGGCATCAGCCAGAAGTAGACGATCGCGTGCAGGGTCCAGGAAAAGAAGACCCGCGCGAGGCCGGCGTCGATGGTGTTCTTGAAGCCCAGCGCCACCGGCAGGATCAGGAACAGGATCTCCACCGCGGCGCCGACCGAGGTCCAGGCCCACAGGTAGGCGCCGGCCAGGTTGGCGAACATCGGCAGCGGCACCGCCTCGCCCGGATGGGCCTTCTTCCAGACCCGTAGGTTGACCGACATCAGCGCCACCCAGATCCAGGAGCCGACCACCACCAGCACCACGCCGATATAGTAGGCGGGATGGCCGATCAGCGGCGGATAGAAGGTGTACAGCACGGTGGCCAGGCCCATCGACACCGGCGTCATTGCCACCACGGTGCCGAGCACCACCAGCGTGAAGCCGGTCCAGGCCCAGCGTCGCCCGACCAGCGGCTGCTTCAGCGCCAGTTCGACGATGGCATAGCCGAAACCCATCGCCACCAGGGTCGGGAACACATAGCCCATCGCCGAACCGTGCGCCGTCACCGAGCGGTAATAAAGCTCGGGATTGCCGATCCAGTCGCGCAGCGGACTGCGGATGTACATCTGCCATTCGCCCAGCAGGAGAGCGACGAAGAAGGCGGCGAAGGCCACCCAGAAGTGAGACAGCACGAGCCGCCTGGATTCCTTACTGAACACAGCTCATCCTCCTTCCCGCCGCGGCGGCAAGCCGGGCCTGCCGCATGAATTCGTCCTTGCCGATGACCTTCACATGCGCCCACATGGCGGCGTGGCCGGTGCCGCAGTATTCGTGGCAGGGCATCACATGTTCGCCGGTGTGCTCGAACTTGGTCTGCAAGTTCGAGATGTAGCCAGGCACCAGCATGACGTTGACGTTGCTGTTGCTGACCGAGAAGCCGTGCACGACGTCGGCGGCGGTGCCACGGAAGTGCAGCGGCGTATTCGCCGGCACCACGATGCACTGCGGCGTGAACGAATACTGGTTGGCCAGCACCCGTACCGTTACCGTGCCGTCCGGTTCGGCCACCGAGCCGAGGTTGGTCTCGACGAATTCGCCGGCGATGTGCAGCGTGGTCGGGTCGATGGTCTCGGTGCGCGTCGGCGGCATCGAGGCCCAGTGCAGGCTCATGTAGCCCATCATCGCCAGCAGGAACAGGATGATGGCGCCGACGATCCAGGCCCAACGCGCCTCGGCCCTCGCCGCAACGTCGGCGCCCGGGTGGGTGTGTTCGCTGCCTGCCATTCAGTTACCTCCGCGCGCTACGAAAACGAAGAAATAGAAGGCGACCCAGATCGCCATCACGATCGCCGTCGCGATGCCGGCCAGTGCGAAAGCGCCGCCGGGGCCGCGGGCGACAATCTCGTCGATCCGGCGCTGCTCGGCTGCGCTGTCGGCGGCGCCCCCATTCGTCATGTCAGTCGGTTCGAGAAACACGCGTCCTCCTTGATGTCATTCGACTTTTATTCGACCGTGGCCGAGCGCAGCTGGTTGACTTCGCGCGCGTTCACCGGCGCCCCGCGGTTGCCCCAGGCGGTGCGGATGAAGGTGACCACCGCAGCGACCTCGTTGTCGTTCAGGTCCTGGGCGAAGGGCGGCATCCCGTAAGGCATGGGATTGCGCCGGGTACCGGGCGGGTAGCCGCCGTTCAGCACCATCCGGATCGGATTGACGGCCGAGCTCATGCCGATCGACTGGTTGCGCGCCAGCGGCGGATAGTGCGGCAGCTTGCCGCGTCCTTCGGCGCCATGGCAACTGGCGCAGCGCGCCGCATAGATGCGCCGTCCTTCGGAGTAGGCCTGGTTGACGTCGGCGCGCGCCGGGGCCTCGGCCGGATCGGAAGCGGGGCCCTGGTCGGCCGGCAGCGCCTTCAGGTAGACCGCCATCGCGCGCACATCCTCGTCGCTCATGAACTGCAGGCTGTTGAAGGTGACCTCGGCCATCGGCCCGTAGACGGTGCCGCGGTTCGACACGCCCTTCTGCAACAGGTCGACGATGTCCTGCAGCGCCCAGTCGCCGAGGCCGGCCTCGCGGTTCGAGGTGAGCGAAGGCGCGTACCAGTTCTGCATCGGGATCAGGCCGCCCTGGAAGGCCCGCTCCTGCGAGGAGCCGCCCAGCGCGTTGATCGGCGTGTGGCACATCGCGCAATGGCCCAGGCCCTGCACCAGGTAGGCGCCGCGGTTCCATTCGACCGAGCGGCGAGGGTCGGGCTGGTACTCGCCTTCCTTGAAGTACAGGGTGCGCCAGCCGAGCAGCAGGGCCCGGTTGTTATAGGGGAAGCGCAGTTCGTGCTCGCGCGTTTGCAGGCGTACCGCCGGGACCGAGCGCAGGTAGGCGAAGATGGCGTCGCTGTCGGCGCGGGTGACCTTGGTGTAGGACGCGAAGGGCATGGCCGGATACAGCAGGTAGCCCTTGGGCGAGCGGCCGGTGTGCATCATGTTGTAGAAGTCGCCGGCGCTCCACTTGCCGATGCCGGTCTCGCGGTCGGGCGTGATGTTCGGCGCGTACAGGGTGCCGAAGGGCGTCGGCATTGGACGGTTGCCGGAGAAGATCTTCGAACCAGGCACCGTGTGGCAGGCGATGCAGTCGCCGGCCTGGGCCAGGTACTTGCCGCGCTCGACGACCGATTGCTGGCGAGGCTGGGCCGCTGCCCTGGGCTGTGCCTGACTCTGCGCCAGCGACGGCGCCACCCAGGCGGCGCCCGCCAGCATGGCCAGCAGGACAGCCGGCAGCGCTTTCCTGTAGATGTTCATCGGCTGGCCTCCTGTTTCTGCGGCTGGCTGCCGCACGCGATCGGCAGCCGCATGCCGGGCTGGCGCAGCGGACGCGAGGCCGTCACCGGCAGCGAGGACAAGTAGGCGGATACTGCCGCCACTTCAGTCTCGCTCAGGCTGGAGGCGATGAACTGCATGCAGTCCGGCGCCAGCGCCGTGCGGACGCCGAAGCGCCAGGCGCCGAGCTGTGCGCTCACGTAGTCGGCGCGCAGGCCCAGCAGGCCGGGGATGCCGGGCTCGCGCCCACCCAGCTCGGCCCCGTGGCAGGTGGCGCAGGCCGGGATCTTCTTCCCCGGCAGGCCCTGGGTGACGATGCGCTGGCCTTCGGCAAGCTGCTGCGCCGAGCGCGAGACGGCGGGCTGCACCAGCGGCGCCGGGTTCAGGGCGGCGAAATGCTCGGCCATCCGCATCAGATAGCTGTCGGGCAGGTAGGCCAGCAGATAATTCATGGGGACATACTTGCGCCGGCCGTCGCGGAAGGCCACCAGCTGGTTGTACAAGTAGCCGGCCGGCTTGCCGGCCAAGCGCGGGAAGTAGACGTTTTCCACGCCGCGTCCCTGAGCGCCGTGGCAACCGGTGCAGGCCTGAACCCGCGCTTCCATGGTGTCCGGTATGCGGTCGGCGGCGCTGGCTTGGGCCAGCGCTGCGCCAGCGTGAACCGAAAGTGCGACCGTGATCGTTATGTTCGGAATTTTCATCAGCATGGTTCCACGTTCCGGCCTCTTGCGGATGGCCGCACCAGGCTGGTTTCGTTAGCGTCGTGATATCGAACTTATCACAGCGCGCACATACGATGGCGCACGCCCACGATCGTCAAATCGAGCAGGAAGGATTTGCCAAATATGACGATGCGCGGGCCGATTCTGCGCTTTAAATTGCTGTTTTTGACAGTGTAAATCAATAACTGTGTCAGCGTGGCACCGTCTCTTGGCGACCATTCCCCGGCCGGCCGTCGGCAACCGCCCGAACAATCGAGTCGAGATGAACGATATCGACAGGTTTGACCAGGTGATAATCGAAGCCGGCAGATTTCGAGAGGATCTTGTCGTGCGCCTGGCCATATCCGGTCAATGCGACGAACACGGCGTCCGCATTGCGCAGCATGGCACGTAGTTCCTTCACCAAGCTGTAGCCGTCGAGGTCCGGCAAGCCGATGTCGAGGACATAGAGATCGCTTTGCGTATCGCGCGCAGTACGTAGCGCGGCAGTCGAAGAATATTCCACGCTCACGAGATGACCGTGCAGACGCAGGATGGCAGCCAGCATGTCCGCAGCGTCCGTGTTGTCGTCGACGACCATGATCGACAGGGTTTCGGGGCCGGCAGGCGTTGCTCCCGATGCTGCTCGCCTTTCATGGCCGACCGAGACAGGGGGATGGTCGAATACCGGCAACACGACAACGAAGCGGCTGCCGCAACCCAGACCACCGCTGTACGCGCTTACCCGGCCGCCCTGCATCCGCGCCAGGCTGTCCACCAGTGCAAGGCCCAGCCCGAGGCCTCCTTGCGTGCGATCCGGCGTCCTCGTCGCCTGCGTGAATAGTTCGAAAACACGCGGAAGGAGTTCACTGTCGATACCGATGCCGTTATGGCTGATGACGATGTGGACCTCCGCGCCGTCACGGCGCCGGCAACAGCGCCGTTGTCGTCCTGGATCGGTACCGACCGGTGAAGGATCAAGCGACGGGAGCCGGGCGTGTCGAAGGGTTCGATCTCGATGGCGGTATCGATCACGTGCTCGCCGCGAAGGGCGCGAGCCGTGGGCCAGTCGTGCGAGTCGAGCGCTTGCCCGTGCCTCTCGGATTGGTCGGCCCACCAGCCTTTCCATTCCGCGTACTCGGCGGTGTTGTCCGCTTGCGGTGGATTACCCCAGATGCGCTTGCCTTCGCCGTTCATCACCAGGACGCGGCCGTCGGCAGCGACATAGGCCAAACCGACCGGCGACGCCTCCAGCAATGCGTTGATGCGCCGTTCGTTTTCCGCCGCGGCGTCTTGCGCCTTGCGCCTGTCGGTCACATCGCGGAAGTAGATCGACAAGCCATCAGGGGACGGGTAGCAATGGCACTCGACCCACTTGTTCAGCGGAGCACGATAATAATCCTCGAAATGCCTCACAACGTCTTCTTCCATCGCGCGCCGATATTCGCGGCCGAACATGAGATTTTCGGCATGCGGGAACAGGTCCCAAAAACACTTCCCCATCAAGTCTTCACTGCGCACACCGAGTATCTTTGCGCCGGTTTCGCTGAAATACGTGTATGTCCAGTCGCGATCGAGAACAGCCAGGCCATCGGTGATGCTGTCGAGGACACGCTGCAGGGAGGCATGGGCGCTGCGGACAGATTCCTCTGCGGTCTTTCGATCGGTAATGTCCCTGGACACGCCGAGCAGGCCGATGACCCGGCCGGCTGCGTCGCGGTAAGGACGCTTCTGGAACAGCTAAATGCGGTGTGTGCCGTCCGGCAGTGGCACGAGTTCTTCGACTTCCTCTGCTAAGCCTGTTTCCATGATGCGCAGGTCGTTCCGGGTTATGAGCTCAGCTGCTCGCTTGTCCTGCAGCAGCTCGGCGTCGGTCTTGCCGATGACTTCATCATGCGGCTTGCCGATGAGATCCAGGGCGGCCGGATTCGCAAACTGCAAGCGTCCCTGACGATCTTTAGCGAACATGACATCGGTCGAGTTGTCGCTGATCGCGCTTAACAAGGCGACCTGCTCGCGCAGAGACATTTCGATTCGTGCAGAAGAGGTGACGTCGCGTATCCATACCGCCACTGCGGGCGGCATGCCCGGGACATGTGGCAGTCGGGTGATCTTGCCTTCCCAGACCGAGTCACCGAGTGCGGGTAAGGTCGCCTTGTGGTTCCTGACTTCCCAAGGCTCTCCTGTCAGCAGGACATTGAGAATCCCGGACTCCACACCATCCGTCATCGAGGGCTCCTCATAGGGGCAGAGGCAGAAACTGCCGTGGTTATTGAACTTGATTCTATCGACGAGACCGCGTTTTATCTTCCGCTTGAAGGTGTAGTCCGGGTAGTTCATCCGTACTAGTTTGCTCGCGCTGTCGGCTAGGACGCCGCGAAAGGGAAAGGATTCCTGGTGATGGCGACGGTGACGATATAGGCGAAGACCATCAAGGCCGCCAGCAGGGCGGCAGCACGGACCCGAGGGCCGGGCCCGTACTTCAAGGCGATTGATCCGAGCACGATGTACACCACGAGCGCAAGCACTTTCGCCGTCAGCCAAGGGAACTGGCCCGGGTACTGGTGAGACCAGCCCGCCAGGCCCAGGGCCGATGCGAGGAGCAGCGTGTCGACGAAGTGCGGCAGCGTTTTCACCCATCGCCGCATCAGCATGGGCGAGCCCGTCAGCATCCAGCTTCCCCTCAGCATGAAAAAGCTGCCCGACAGTGCTGCGCAGCTCATGTGGAAGTGTTTCAGCAGTAGATAGTCCATGGAGGTAATTGTAGGGATGCTCGCCGACCGCGGCTGTCGGCACGACGGGGTAAGTGGCCTAGTCATTCCGCACTATCGCTGGGACAATCGGGCATGCCATCAGCACGACCACCGCCAGCAAGACCAGTGCTTCGATCCAGATCATCTGCATCAACAGCGCCGGCAGAAACGGTGGTGCCGGGTTACCAGTGGAGCTGCCACAACCAGGTGCAAGCAGGGTCACAGTGCGTGTCCGGCTGCTGCGGATCTCCGCCTTGAGACTCTCTGCATTCCACTTGCTTGCGTCGGGCAGCACGAATTGCGCCAGTTCGTCCGGGTGCTCCACGCGGATACAGCCGTGGCTCAGGTCGCGCCGTGTCCGGTTGAACAGCTCCCTCGGGCAGGACTTCGCCCGACGGCACACCAGTTCCATGTCGTTCTGCCTGAGATAGGCGCCATTGCGGACGAGCTTGGGCACGATCTCGCCCACCTCGATACCGCGCGGCACGTTCCAGTAAGGGTTGATTTCGAGGTAGCGCATTTCACCGATGAACAGCGAGGTCGGCGTCCTCTCCGCCGTCCCCACGATGACCCGCATTTCCAATAGCGGCACGGCGGCATCGCTGCGCGTGTCGAAAGCCCGCAGGCGGTACGCTGGCAGGTTGACGGCGACGATGCGGCCCGGGCGGAGCGGAGGGAACCAGCGCAGCCTTTCGAGCGTGGGCGCGAGTTGGGCCACACGATGGCTCAGCGGCACCGAAAGGGCATTGCGGGTCTGCGGTCCCAGCCCCCCCTTTTTCCGTCAATCCGTGACGCGACTATCCAGCCTGCGCGCCAGCTCCGCGACACTGTAGAACGCCGGATCGAGCCCATGCGTATATTCGCGCCCCGCAATAACTGCAAGGCCAGTTCTGCTTGTTCGCTAGCCAGCCAGGATGGCTGCTGGCCCGAAGCATACAGGCGAGTCGCCAACAGCCGGGCGTCGACGGCTGAGTGATCCGAAGGATGGGTATGTCCGGTTAGATGGACGACGATGAGCAAAACAGTACAGACCTGGCGGATGGGGAAACGGACGCGCTCAAGCAGTTTATCGGCACTCTTCATTGGTAGGGGGCGAACATGGCGCCGGATTTCAGGACGTATCCACAATAGAGCGGTGTCATGCATTGGGTCATTGATGCACGTCAAAAGTATTGCCGCCTAGCCGAGGAGCGCCACACCCTTCACCTGGAGCCACAGGCGCTCACCCGGGACGATGCCCAGCTCACGAACGGAACGCAAGGTGATCCTCGCGAGCATGGGTGTCGGACCGACGTGCAGCTGCACCAGCGCCTGGCCGGGACTGTTGGCCGTGCCAACCGTTTTTACCTCGGCTGGCAGGAGGTTGAGGATACTTGTTCCCTGCGGCTTGTCGCGTGCCAGGCTGCAGTCGCGGGCAAGGATACGGCAGCGCAGGCGGGTGCCGATCGGCTCCGGACGGCGCCCGACCAGCAGGCTGCCGCCCTCGAAGTGGAGCCGCGACAGCGCGTCGGCTTCATGCGCGACCAGCACGGTGTCGAGCACGACCCCGGCATCGCCGGCAAATACCGGGGGCAGGTCGGCGCGCGCCAGTGTTTCGTTCAGTGGGCCGCTCGCCGCCACCTTGCCGCCGTCCAGTAGCACGAGATGGTCCGCCAGGCGCGCCACCTCGTCCGGCGCATGGCTGACATAGACCAAAGGAATCGACAGCGTTTCATGCAGGCGCTCGAGGTAGGGCAGGATCTCCTGCTTACGCCGGAAGTCGAGCGCGGCCAGCGGTTCGTCCATCAGCAGCAGGCGGGGTGAAGCCAATAGGGCGCGCGCAATAGCGGCGCGCTGGCGTTCGCCGCCGGACAGGCCGGCAGGTGAACGTTCGAGCAGGCTGTCGAGGCCAAGCAGCGTGGCGACGGTTTCCAGCTCGAAGCGCCTTTCCTCGGCCTCTACGCGCTTGCGTCCGAACTCCAGGTTGCCGCGCACAGTCATGTGGGGGAACAGGCTGGCCTCCTGGAATACGTATCCAAGGCGGCGCCGGTGGGACGGGACGAACAGGCCGCGCGTGTCGTCCTGCCAGACTTCGTCGCCAAACGTGACGAATGCGCCGGCAACCCGTTCCAGTCCCGCGATCACGCGCAGGCAAGTGGTCTTGCCGGAGCCCGAATGACCGCACAACGCAGTGATACCGCCCCGGGGCAGGTCGAGATCGACGTCGAGCGCGAAGCCGCCGCCGGAGGGCGCCGCGGCGGCCCGGTCGAGCCGGAAGCGCAGGCGCAGGCCGCTCATCGGCCCTGCCTCCTGGCGGCCAGCGGATAGAAGGTGTAGAGCACCAGCAGGACCGTGAAGCTAAAGGCGAGCATCCCGCCAGCCAGCCAGTGCGCCCGGCCATACTCCAGCGCCTCGACATGGTCGTACAGCTGCACGGAAACCACGCGTGTCTTCCCCGGAATGTTGCCGCCAATCATCAATACTACGCCGAACTCGCCGACGGTGTGCGCAAAACTCAGCATTGCGGCGGAGACGAAGCCGGGCCGTGCCAGGGGCATGGCGACCGACCAGAAGCGATCCCAGCCGCTGGCGCCGAGCGTCGCAGCGGCTTCTAGCGTGCGTTCGCCGATCGCTTCGAACGCATTCTGCAGCGGCTGGACCGTGAAGGGCAGGGAGTACAGCACCGACGCTAGCACCAGACCGCCGAACGTGAACGGCAGCGGCGCCACGCCAAGCGCCGCGAACAGACGCCCGACAGGGCCGGTGGGCCCCAAGGTGAGTAACAGATAGAAACCGAGGACGCTGGGCGGGAGCACGATCGGGAGTGCGACGACGGCGCCGATCGCGGGTTTCAGGCGCGATCGCGTGCGGGCCAGCCACCAGGCTAGTGGGGTAGCGATGAGCAAGAGCACCAGGGTAACGACACTGGCGAGTCTGAGCGTGAGCCAGACAGCGGCGAGATCCTCCGCCAGGCCAGCGTCTGCGGTGACGAGTGGTCCGATCGCACTCTCCATGGTTTAGCGCTCGTAACCGTAGGAACGAATGATATTCCCGACTTTGTCGGATTTCATGTAATCCACGAGCATGCGGGCCGCCGGGTTGGCGCTGCCTTCGGCGAGCAGGATGCCGTCCTGCCGGATCGGGGCGTGCAGATGCGCTGGCACGATCCAGCCGGATCCGGCTGCGAGCTTGCCATCGCGATAAACCTGAGCCAGCGCAACGAAGCCGAGCTCGGCGTTGCCGGTACTGACGAACTGGCAGGTCTGGGCGACGTTCGCCCCCACCACCAGCCTGGACTGCAGGCGTCCTGCCAGCCGGAGCTTGTCGAGCACCGCGACCGCGGCCGCTCCGTACGGCGCAGTCTTCGGATTGGCGATCGCCAAATGGGAGAACGTGCCGTTCTTCAGGACTTGACCTTCGCGGTCGATGTAGCCAGGGCGGGGCGACCACAGCGCGAGCCTGCCGGTCGCATAGGTGAAGCGCGTGCCCGAAACGGCGAGTCGCTGCGCCTCGAGTGCGGCCGGTGCGGCCGCGTCGGCCGCCAGCAGGACATCGAACGGCGCACCGTTGGCGATCTGGGCCTGGAAGCCACCGGTCGCGCCGAACGCCAGCAGGGCCGTGTGTCCCGTGTCCTTTTTGAACTCGGCCGCAATGCGCTGCATCGGCGCGATGAAGTTCGCGGCCACCGCCACGCTCACATTGGCGGCTTGCGCCGGGAGCATGGCGAGCACGCCGGCCGCGATGCTGGGAAGCAAGGATAGGATCTTCATATGGATAAAGGTTGCGCCGCTCCAGCAACCGTCCATCTGGCCAGCGCAGCTTCGTCCAACTCGCGCGCATCGACCCAGCATTCTCCCTCTGCGGTCTGCTGCTTTTTCCAGAACGGCGCGCGCGTCTTGAGGTAATCCATGACGAATTCGCAGGCGGCGAAAGCTTCGGCCCGGTGCCGGGCCGCCACCGCCACCAGTACGATCTGTTCGCAGGCACGCAGCGCGCCGACGCGGTGCACGACCAGCACGTCGATCACCTCCCATCGGCGCCGGGCCCGTGCCACGATGTCCTCGAGCGCGGCTTCGGTCATGCCGGGGTAGTGTTCCAGTTCCAGCTGGGACACCGTGCCGTCTCCATCGAATTCCCTGACCGTGCCCACGAAGGCGGCGACCGCTCCCGTGTCGGGATGGCCGGCACGCAGGCGGGCCAGGTCGGCGGAAAGGTCGAAGTCCTCGAGTTGTACCCTCACAGGCATGCTAGCCCCCGGTGACCGGCGGGAACAGGGCCAGCTCGATGCCCTCATGCACCGGGCTGGACAGAGCGCACATGCGCTGGTCGACCGCCACCCGGAAGGCACTGGCATCGGCCAGCGCCTCTGCCCAGTTGCCGCCGCGCTGGCGCAAGGCCACGACGACGTCGTCCACGGTCCGGACTGTGCCGGGCGCGGTGAATTGTTCGGAAGAGACGCCCAACGACTCGCGTAGGCCGGCAAAATAGCGCATTCGAAGTTGCATGTTTGAACCGATCGTAAAGAAAGGGCGGCCGCGCCGCCTTACGCCCCGAATTGTATTGCCAGCGGACGAACGGCGCTGTCGGCATCAGGGCGTAGCCGCGCTAGTCATTCCGGGCTATTCCCGAATCGCGGCGACGGCGTCATGCTGCACCCATGCGCTCCGATCTCCTTCATCACTTGGCGGCTCGCCGCCACGTCTCACTGCGAAGGCTGAATGCCCCCGGCCCGGACGATGGCGCCTTGCGGCGCATCCTGGAAGCAGCTGCGCATGCGCCGGACCACGGCCGCTCGCGGCCCTGGCGCTTCATCCTCGTCCCTACGTACCGGCGGGGCGCCCTGGGCGCAGTGTTCGCCGATACGCTCGCGGCGCGGGAACCGGAATGCAGCGAAGAGGCGCGGACAGCGGCCTTCGGCAAGGCCTTCCACGCACCCTGCCTGATCGTGGCAGTGTTCTGCGACGATCCATCCGTTTCCACCGTTCCGCGGGAAGAAAAATTGATTTCTCTCGGATGCGCGATCCAGAACGTGCTGATCGCGGCACAGGCGCAACAGTTTGCGAGCGGACTGGCCAGCGGGGCCGGCCTGCAGACGACGGCCATGCGCGAGCTGCTGGCGCTCGGCCCGCACGAACGGGCGATCTGTTTCATCGGTATCGGCAGCGCGGAAAGGGCGGCGAGGCACTGCGTGCGTCCGGCGCTCGACGAATACTTCTCGACCCTTTGAAGCGTCGCACGCAGGCGCTGGACGGAATCGCGCCCGCCGATAGCGCGCTCGATCCCGTCGAGCAGGCCGTTGCGGTCAAGAGTCTAGCGGTGCTCGGCACTCTCGAATACACAGTAGCGGTTCTTGCCCAGGCCCTTTGCGCGGTACATCGCCTGGTCCGCCTGTCGCATCAGCTGGTCGGCATCGATGTCCTCGTCCAGCGGGTAGAACGAGACGCCGATGCTGCCGGTGACGCAGAGCCGGGTGTTGTCGACGAATACGGGCTCCGCCACGGCAGCGAGCAGGCGCGCGATCAATGGTAGGCATTCGTCGGACTGCCGGACGTCGCCGATGACGACCACGAATTCGTCGCCGCCGAGCCGGCACACGGTGTCGAACTCACGTACGAGCTGCTGCATGCGCCGTCCGACGGCCACCAGCAGGCGGTCGCCGAGTTGGTGTCCGTGTTTGTCGTTGACGGCCTTGAACCCGTCCAGGTCCATGTAGGCGACTGCGACGCGCGTGCCTTCCCGCCTGGCGCGCGCCATGGCCTGCCGAAGGCGGTCGGCGAGCAGGCGCCGGTTCGGCAGGCCGCTGAGCGGGTCGTAATGCGCGATCTGGTCGAGGTGCTGGGCCTGGATCTTCTGAATCGTGACGTCGCTGAAGATACCGACGTAGTGCGAAGGCTTGCCCCACTGTCGCGGATGGTGGTGATGGTCAGGCGTTCGACATAGATTTCGCCGGTCTTGCGGCGGTTCCAGATCTCGCCTTGCCAGTAGTCGTGGGCTTGCAGGCTTTGCCACATGTCAGCATAAAAGGCGGCGTCCTGCCTCCCCTAACTGAGCAGCTTCGGACTGCGTCCCAAAATTTCATCGCGGGGGTAGCCGGTAATGGTCTCGAATGCCGAGTTGACATCGACGATCAGACCGGCACTGGACGTGATCATGATTCCTTCGCCGGCGTGCATGAAGACATTCGCCGCGAGCTGTAGCTTGTCGTCCGCAGCCTTACGCTTGGTGACGTCGGCCAGTGTGCCGGCAACGCCCGTCAGTTGGCCATCTTCGTCCAGCGCCGGCCGTGCGAACGCCTCGACCCAGCGAATACTACCGTCGTGTTGCAGGTAGCGCACCTCCTTGCGGCACTCGTCCGCGTCGCCGGCGATAAGAGACTGGAACAGCGCCTGGCACTGTTGCCGGTCGTCGGGATGGACGTAGTCGAAGGAGCGCTTGCCGAGCGTGTCGGCGAGGTCGAAGCCGGTCATCTCGCGCCAGGCCTGGTTGAGGAACATCCAGCACCCGGACGAGTCGGTCTGGAACACCACTTCCATGAGGTTGTCCAGGACCGACTCCGCCAGCGCCATGCGCTTGCGCCGATAAACCGGAGAAACGTGGCACGCACCCGTCATGCGGCTCCGTGGCCCGGGTAGCCGACCGACTGCACCAGGAGGAGGTATTCGTCCTGCGGCATGCCGACCGTGGCGGCGAGCAGGTTTCGCTCCAGCCAGCCCCTGGCCGACGTGGACAGTCCTTCGGCGGCGCAGAACTGCGCCACCTCCTCGCACAGTGCGGCCGTGTTCAGCGCCGACAGTACCGCATTGTCCTCCTCGCGCCGACGCTCGGCGCAGCCGGTGCGGCCGACGTAGAGCAGGTTCAGCGGCGCAGGCGGGAGGCGGTCCAGCAGGGAAAGCTGGGGCCGGATATCCTCGGACGACATCATGTACAACAGGCGCGTGTAGCGGTCGTAGCGATAAACGCCCGAATCGAGGGCGACGTAGACGCCGACACCTTCGCTGTCGCCGGAGCGCAGCGGCGGCCGTTCGAGCTGCGCGCCGCCGACTGCCCCGTGCAGAAGCCGGGCGATGTCGCCGATCGGCAGCGCGGCAGGGGCGATGCGGCGTGTCGCGGGAAACCGGCGCAGCAAGTCGACCAGCACCTTGGCTGCCAGCAGCTTCCTGTTGCGCAGCCCGAGCGGGTCCTCGACGGTGCCAGATGAACGGAGCGGTCCCATGGTCTTACTGTACCAGCGGCGACTGGCTGCCCTCCAGCGTGATGCCTTCGATGCGCGCGCGCCCGACCAGGATCTGCAGGTACTGGTGGACGCCGCGCTGCCAGGCGGCGGTGCCGAGATAGTCGGCGATCTGCGACCTGACGGCATCGAAAGGAAGCACCACCCCATCGATGCGGCGCACCACTTCCAGGATGTGCAGCCCGAAGCGGGTTTCCACCAGGTTGCCGGCCAGCTCGCCGGCGCCGAGGCGGAAAAGCACGTCGTCGAATTCCGGCACGCATGCGCCGCGGGCCAACTGGCCCAGGCTCCCGCCTACCGCGCCGGACGAACAGTTCGAGTACTGCGCGGCCAGCTCGCCGAAACGCGCCGGCTCGGCCTTAATGGCTTCCAGGATGGCTTCGGCGGTCCCGCGCACCAGCTCGAGCGGCACGCTGGGCGTGACCTGGAACAGGATGTGGCGCGCTTCGACCAGCTCGCCGCGGGTGAACTGGCGCGGGTGGTTACGGTAGTAGGTCTCGCAGGCTGCGAGGTCTGCTTCCGGCACCCGCACTTCGCGTGCGAGCAGTGCTTCGATGCGCGCATCGTCGTCGCTGCCTTCGATGCCCAGCCGGCCGACTTCCTGCAGCAGCACGGTGCGCAGCACGACTTCGTGCACCGACTGCTTGAGTGGATTGGCGGCCTGCTGGTGATGCGGCAGTTCCTGTTCGATCAGTGCGTCGTCGATATCGATGCCGTTGACGGTGATTCCCATGATGTGCTCCTTGGTCGTGGTCGGGTTTCAGCGGGGACGGACCAGCTGGAAGGCGCGGCCGAGGTAGGTGACGGCGCCGAAGCCGCTCCAGACGTGGACCAGGCGGGTGAACGGAAAGATGACGAACAGCGACATGCCCATGAACAGGTGCAGCCTGAAGACCAGCGGGGCGTCGATAATGAAGCCGGCGGCGTCACCACGGAAGCTCACGATGTGTTGCGCCCAGGTCATCAGGAGCACCATCATATGGCCGTCCATGTGACCGGCGGAGACGAAGATCGACGAGAGTCCGAGCAGCAGGGTGCCGAGGATCCACAGCAGCACCACTTTGTCCTTGATGCTGGTGGCGGCGCGCAGGCGCTCGTTGCCCAGGCGGCGCGCCAGCAGCAGCAGGATGCCGATCAGGCACAGGCTGCCCATGAGGCCGCCGGCGGCCATCGCGAACAGCTGCTTGGCGCCGTGGGTCACGCCCAGCGTATCCCAGACCCACACCGGGGTCAGCAGACCGACGGCGTGGCCACCCAGCAGGCCGATGATACCGATGTGGAACAGGATGCTGCCGAGGCGCAGATTACCGCGGTGCAGCACCTGTGTCGATTCCGAGCGCCAGGTGTATTGCTCGCGGTCGAAGCGGATCAGGCAGCCGAGCAGAAAGACCGCCAGGGCGATATAGGGATAGATCCCGAAGAAGAATTGGTGCACGTAGTTCATGATGGTCTCCTGGTCCGTTCAGGCGCGGGCCGGTTGCGCCGGATGCGTGCCCCGTGGGTAGAAATTGATCGGCTGCGCGCCGTTGGCGGCCTGCTTGAGCAGGGGCTCGACGCCGTCGGCGCCCGGGCCGAAAGTTTCCAGGGCCTCGTCCATGTCCTTGATGGGCGGTTCGCTGAGTTCTTCGGCGGCGACCGGCGAGAGGCTTTCCAAAACGGCGAACACGCAGGCATACACGCTGCCGTTGGCGGCCAGCTTGCGGCCGATATGGGCCAGCACGTGGACCGCGTCGCCCAGCAGGCGGCCGGCCGCGTCCTCATCTTCCAGCTGCGACAGGAATTCGAGGAACAGGGGCACGAAGTCGGGCAGCTCGTCGGGCGTCATCTCCAGGCCGTGCTTCTTGTATTCCTCCATCAGGTCGACCATGGCCTGGCCGCGGTCGCGCGACTCGCCGTGGATGTGCTCGAACAGGTGCAGCGAATGCGTCGGCGTGCGGTCGAAGGTCTGTACGTATTCCTGCTGCAGCGCGATCAGCTCGCTGTCCGCCAGGTTCGCGAACAGCGGCGCCAGGCGCGCCTGGATCGGAGCTTGCGAATCCAGCGCCGTCCGCAGTTCGGGCAGGGCGGCGACCAGTTCGGGCTCGGGGTAGGTCAGCAGCGCGGATAGGATGCGGTAGTGTTGCATGTCGGTTTGCATCTTAGGCTCCTTCCGTTTCTTGCTTCTTGCGCGACTTCGGCATCGAGACGAAGAAGGTCGAACCCTGCTTCTTCTTGCCGAACAGGGAGGCATCGCTGACGCCGTCCGAGCAGCCGTTGCCGAACGAAAAACCGCAGGAGCCTTTCTCGTTGAAGCTGTCCTCGGCCATTTCCTTGTGGCTGCTGGGGATCACGAAGCGGTCTTCGTAATTCGCGATCGCCATGATGTGATACATATCCTCGACCACCGGTTTGGTCATCCCCACCTGGTCGAGAACCTCGAGGTCCTCGACGCCGTCGACCGAATTGCCGCGCATGTAGGCGCGCATCGCCAGCATGCGGTCCAGCGCGTGCACCACCGGTTCTTCCTTGCCCGCGGTGAGCAGGTTAGCAAGGTAGCGCACCGGGATGCGCAGGCTGCTGGTGTCCGGCAGGATGCCGTTCATGCCCATCTTGCCCGATTCGGCCGCGGCCTGGATCGGCGACAGCGGGGGGATGTACCAGACCATCGGCAGCGTGCGATATTCCGGGTGCAGCGGGAAAGCGATCTTCCATTCGACCGCCATCTTGTACACCGGCGAGCGCTTGGCCGATTCCAGCCACGAGTCCGGAATGCCCTGGCGGCGCGCCTCTTCGATCACCTTCGGATCGTGCGGGTCGAGGAAGAGGTCGAGCTGGGCTTCATACAGATCCTGCTCGTTCGGGACCGAGGCAGCGGCTTCGATCTTGTCGGCGTCGTACAGCAGCACGCCGAGGTAGCGGATGCGGCCCACGCAGGTTTCCGAGCACACGGTCGGCTGGCCCGCCTCGATGCGCGGGTAGCAGAAGGTACATTTCTCGGCCTTGCCCGAGGACCAGTTGTAATAGATCTTCTTGTACGGGCAGCCCGAGATGCACATGCGCCAGCCGCGGCACTTGTCCTGGTCGATCAGCACGATGCCGTCGTCTTCGCGCTTGTACACCGAACCGGACGGGCAGGAGGCCACGCAGGCCGGATTCAGGCAGTGCTCGCACAGACGCGGCAAGTACATCATGAAGGTGTTCTCGAAGGTCGAGTACATCTCTTTCTGCACGTTGTCGAACAGCTTGTCCTTGCTGCGTTTGGCGAATTCGCCGCCCAGGTCGTCTTCCCAGTTCGGGCCCCATTCAATCTTGTCCATCTTCTTGCCGGTCAGGATCGAGACTGGCCGTGCGGTCGGCGGGGTTTCCGACAGCGGCGCGTTCTGCAGGCGCTCGTAGTCGTAGGTGAAAGGCTCGTAGTACTCGTCGATGGCCGGCAGGTTCGGGTTGGCGAAGATGTTCGCCAGGATCTTCAGGCGGCTGCCCTGGCGCGGTTCGATCTTGCCGTTGGCGTTACGCTTCCAGCCGCCGTTCCACTTGTCCTGGTTTTCCCATTCCTTCGGGTAGCCGATGCCCGGCTTGGTCTCGACGTTGTTGAACCACGCGTACTCGACGCCGTCGCGGCTGGTCCAGACGTTTTTGCAGGTCACCGAGCAGGTGTGGCAGCCGATGCATTTGTCCAGGTTCAGGACCATGCCGATTTGTGCTCTGATTTTCATGTTGATTCCTCTTTATTCCTCAAGCGGCGGCTTCAAACAGCCTTCGGGGACGGCATCCGTGCCAGCGCGGGTTCGCGCTCTTCCTGTTCGCGGCCGGGCTTGGGTGCGGGCACCGGCTTCGCCGGCGCCGTGCCGCGCGTGATCTCGTCGCTGTTCGGCCGCGATTCGTCGCGCGCACCTTCCATCCAGTCCACCGTGCGCATCTTGCGCACCACCACGAATTCGTCGCGGTTCGAGCCGACCGTGCCGTAGTAGTTGAAGCCGTAGGACAGCTGGGCGTAGCCGCCGATCATGTGAGTCGGCTTGGTCACGGCGCGGGTCACCGAGTTGTGGATGCCGCCGCGCTTCTTCGACATCTCCGCGCCCGGCACGTTGACGATCTTTTCCTGGGCGTGGTACATCAGAGTCATGCCTTCCGGGACGCGCTGGCTGACCACCGCCCGGGCGGTCAGGGTGCCGTTGACGTTGAAAACCTCGATCCAGTCGTTGTCCTCGATGCCGGCGGCCTTGGCGTCGATCTCGGACAGCCACACGTGGGGGCCGCCGCGCGACAGCGTCAGCATGCGCATATTGTCCGAGTAGGTCGAATGGATGCCCCATTTCTGGTGCGGCGTGATGAAGTTCAGCGCCAGCTCCTTGTTGCCGTTCGGGCGGCGATTCATGATCGCCTCCGTGGTCTTGGTGTTGATCGCCGCTTTGTACACGCACAGCCCTTCGCCGAAATCGCGCATCCACAGGTGGTCCTGGTAGAACTGCTGGCGGCCGGTCAGGGTGCGGAAGGGAATCAGTTCGTGCACATTGGTGTAGCAGGCGTTGTAGCTGACTTCCTCGCTTTCAAGGCCCGACCAGGTCGGCGAGGAGATGATCTTGCGCGGCTGGGCCTGCACGTCACGGAAGCGGATGCTGTCGTGCTCGCGCGGGATCGCCAGGTGGGTGTGGTCGCGGCCGGTGATCTTCGACAGCGCATCCCAGGCTTTCACCGCCACGTGGCCGTTGGTTTCAGGCGCCAGCGTCAGGATCATCTCGGCGGCGTCGATCGCGGTGTCCAGGCGCGGCTGGCCCTGGGACACGCCTTCCTCGAGCACGGTGCGGTTAATGCCGCGCAGGATATCGACTTCATGCCCGGTCTTCCAGGAGATGCCCTTGCCGCCGTTGCCGACGTTTTCGAGCAGCGGACCGATCGAGGTGAACTTCTTGTGGATCTGGCTGTAGTCGCGCTCGATCACCGTCATGCTCGGCATGGTCTTGCCGGGCACCGGCTCGCATTCGCCCAAGCGCCAGTCTTTCGGGTCGAAAGGCTGTCCCAGTTCACCCGGGGTATCGTGCAGCAGCGGGCTTAGGACCAGGTCCTTGCGGGTGCCCAGGTGCTGGCCACCGATCTCGGAGAACTTGGCGGCGATGCCCTTGTAGATTTCCCAGTCCGACTTCGATTCCCACAGCGGCTGCACGGCTTCGGACAGCGGGTGGATGAAGGGGTGCATGTCGGAGGTGTTCAGGTCGTCCTTCTCGTACCAGGTCGCGGTCGGCAGCACGATGTCGCCGTACAGGCAGGTGGTCGACATGCGGAAGTCGAGCACCACCAGCAGGTCCAGCTTGCCTTCGGCGGCCGGGCGCACCTTGATGTCGCGCGGCTTGATGCAATCGTCCTCGTCGCTCATCAGGGCGTTCTGGGTGCCGAGCAGGTATTTCAGGAAGTACTCGTGGCCCTTACCCGAGCTGCCAAGGATGTTCGAGCGCCACACGAACATATTGCGCGGGAAGTTGGCGGGATTGTCCGGGTCGTCGCAGGAGAAGTTCAGCTTGCCGGCCTTGATCTGTTCGACGGCGTACTTCGCCGGATCCTGGCCGGCCGCCTCGGCGGCGCGCACCACTTCCAGCGGGTTGGTTTCCAGCTGCGGCGCCGACGGCAGCCAACCCATGCGTTCGGCCTTGGCGTTGTAGTCGATCAGCGCCATCTCTTCAAGCTTGCCGTCGGCGGTCGGGCACAGGATCTCCGAGGTATGCAGCTTCTCGTGGCGCCACTGGCTGGTGTGGGCGTAGAAGAAGGAGGTCGAGTTCATCTGGCGCATCGGACGGTTCCAGTCCTGCGCGAAGGCGAGCGGGGTCCAGCCGGTCTGGGGGCGCAGCTTTTCCTGGCCGACGTAGTGGGCCCACCCGCCGCCGCTCTGGCCGATGCAGCCGCACATCATCAGCATGTTGATGATGCCGCGGTAGGTCATGTCCATGTGGTACCAGTGGTTCAGCGCGGCACCGACGATCACCATCGACTTGCCGCGGGTGCGGTCGGCATTATCGGCGAACTCGCGCGCCACGGTGATCACGTCGGCGGCCTTGACGCCGGTGTGCTTGACCTGCCACGCCGGGGTGTAGGGGACGTCGTCTTCGTAGCTCTTCGCGGCGTTCGGGCAGATGCCGCGGTCGACGCCGTAGTTCGCCATCGACAGGTCGAACACCGTGGTGACCAGCGCGCTCGTGCCGTCGGCCAGTTCGATCTTCTTGACCGGCACGTTACGCAGCAGCAGGTCGCCGGCATCCTTGCCGCCGAAGTAGGGGAAGCCGACCGGCACGACCTGGTCGTGGCCGTCGATCAGCGAGAGTTGCGGATCGATCGGATTACGGCTGCTGCCGTCCTTCTGCTCCAGGTTCCACTTGCCCGACTCGCCCCAGCGGAAGCCGATCGAGCCGCTCGGCGCGACGATCTTGCCGGTACTCTGGTCGATGACCAGGGTCTTCCATTCCGGGTTATTGGTCTCGTCAAGGCTGTTTTCGAGGTGCGAGGCGCGCAGGAAGTAGTCGGGCACCAGGGTGCCGTCGCGTTCCTTGAGCATCACCAGCATCGGGAAGTCGGTGTACTGCTTGGCGTACTCGGTGAAGTAGGCCGATTTTCCGGTGGCGTGGAACTCCTTCATGATCACGTGGCCCATGGCCATCGCCAGCGCGGCGTCGGTGCCCTGCTTGGGGGCGAGCCAGATGTCGCCGAACTTGGCCATCTCGCCGAAGTCGGAGGACACGGCCACCGTCTTGGTGCCCTTGTAGCGCACTTCGGTGTAGAAGTGGGCGTCCGGCGTGCGGGTCATCGGCACGTTCGAGCCCCAGACCATCAGGTAGGTCGAGTTGTACCAGTCGGCCGATTCCGGCACGTCTGTCTGCTCGCCCCAGACCTGCGGGCTGGCCGGCGGCAGGTCGCAGTACCAGTCGTAGAAGCTCATGGCGACGCCGCCGATGAGGCTCAGGTAGCGGGTGCCGGCGGCGTAGCTGACCATCGACATCGCGGGTATCGGCGAGAAGCCAATGATGCGGTCCGGACCGAATTTGCCGATCGTGTAAGCGTTGGCGGCGGCGATGATCTCGTTGACCTCGTCCCACTTGGCGCGCACGAAGCCGCCCTGGCCGCGGATCGCCTTGTAGCTGGCGGCGCGCTGCGGGTCCTGGCTGATGTACTCCCAGGCTGCGACTGGATCACGGGTGACGCGCGCCTCGCGCCACATCTGCATCAGGCGGCCGCGCACCATTGGGTGCTTGACGCGCTGCGCCGAATACACGTACCAGGAGTAGCTGGCGCCGCGCGGGCAGCCACGCGGCTCGTGGTTCGGCAGGTCCGGTCGGGTGCGCGGGTAATCGGTCTGCTGGGTTTCCCAGGTGATCAGGCCGTTCTTGACGTACACCTTCCAGCTGCAGGAGCCAGTGCAGTTGACGCCGTGCGTGGAGCGCACGATCTTGTCGTGTTGCCAGCGCTGGCGATACGCTTTTTCCCAGGTGCGGTCCTCGTTGACCACTTCGCCGTGGCCGTTCGAGAAGGTTTGCTTGGGGCTGCCGAAAAATTTCAGTCGGTCCAGAAAGTGACTCATGATTCCTCCAATTGACTGAGGACAGTCTACGGTTGGGCAGGGGTATTGAATATTCGTAAGAAGGCGGTTGGGTGGCGAATAAGGAACTAGGCCGACTAGTCCTTTCTAACTACGCGCCGCCACTGCGGGCTTGCCCGAGTGACAACGGCCGCCGCAGGTTGCCCTCGCGGCGGCCGTGTGCCAAGGGCGAACGGTTAGACCGTCAGCACGGCATGTCGGCACCCTTGCGGGCGTAGAACCACCAGGTCACGGCGATGCAGCTCACGTAGAAGCCGATGAAGCACCACAGTGCGGCGTCGGCGCTGCCGGTCAGGGCGATCGAAGTGCCGTAGCTCTTCGGGATGAAGAAGGCGCCATAGGCGGCGATTGCCGAGGTGAAGCCCAGCACGGCGGCGGCTTCCTTGTTGGCGTTGACGACGGCCTGAGCCTTCACGGCTTCCGTCTGTTTGCTGGCGGCGCGCTGGTGCAGGGTCATGAAGATGACCGGGATCATGCGGAAGGTCGAGGCGTTGCCGACACCGGTGCAGGCGAACAGCAGAAGGAACATGCCGAAGAAGCCCATGAAGTTGCCCGGGTTACCGTCGTGCGGCAGGAAGTGCAGCACGCCCAGCACGGCAGCGATCATGGCGACGAAGGTCCAGACGGTGACGCGGGCGCCTCCCAGCTTGTCGGCGACATAACCGCCGGCCACGCGCGCCAGGGCGCTTACCAGCGGGCCGACGAAGGCGTACTGCAGCGGATTCACCTGCGGGAAAAGAGTGCTGGTCAGCAGCGGGAATGCTGCCGAATAGCCGATGAAGGAACCGAAGGTCCCGACGTAGAGCCAGCACATCAGCCAGTTATGCTTGCGCTTGAAGATGACAGCCTGCTCGGCGAAGGAGGCCTTGGCCGAGGCCAGGTCGTTCATGCCGAACCAGGCCGCCAGCGTCGAGACCACGATGAAGGGCACCCAGATGAAGCCGGCGTTCTGCAGCCACACCTGCTTGGTCTGGGCCGCCTTGACCCAGGTTTGCGGCTCGCCGCCGAACACGGCCGCGGTGATCACCAGCGGCACCACGAACTGCACGGCCGACACGCCGAGGTTGCCTAGGCCCGCGTTCATGCCGAGGGCGTAGCCCTTCTGCGCCTTCGGGTAGAAGAAGCTGATGTTGGCCATCGAGGAGGCGAAATTGCCGCCTCCGAAGCCGCACAGCAGGGACAGCACCAGCATGGTCGGGTAGCTGGTGTGCGGATCCTGCACGGCGAAACCGATGCCCAGCGCCGGGATCAGCAGCGAGGCGGTGGAGATGGCGGTCCACTTGCGGCCCCCGAAGATCGGCACCATAAAGGAATAGAAGATGCGCAAGGTGGCGCCGGACAGTCCCGGCACCGCCGCCAGCCAGAACAGCTGGTTGGTGCTGTACTTGAAGCCGATGCTCGGCAGGTTGACCACGACCACACTCCATACCATCCAGATCGCGAAGGCCAGCATCAGCGCCGGGATCGATATCCAGAGATTGCGGTTGGCGGTCGGCTTGCCACGGCTTTGCCAGAAACTGGGAACTTCGGGTTCCCAGGTCGATATCATGTATTTGCTCACGATTTCTCCTGTGTGAGGGTTGGTTGTCGTATCCGGTGGATCAGGCGGCCTTGCGCAGGGGCGCGGCCGGGACGGTGTTGCCGGCGCCGGCGGCGGGCGCGCTGCGGCCGGGCTTGAACGAGAAGTGCATCCAAACCAGCGAGACGCAGACAGTGCCGTACAGCAGCATGAAGGAGCTGGAACGGATGCCGGTCAGATCGACGATGGCGCCGAACATGATTGGCAGGATGAAGCCGCCCAGGCCGCCGGCCAGGCCGACCACGCCCGAGACGGCGCCGATGTTGTCGCTGAAGTCATCGGCGATGAAGCGGAACACCGAGGCCTTGCCGATCGCCATGGCGACGCCGACCACGAACAGCAGGGCGGTAAAAGCCACCGGGCCCAGCCCGACGTGCAGGTCCATGGCGCCACCCACGGTCTTGACGCTCATCGTGGTCTGCGGGTAGGACAGGATAAAGAAGCATACCCAGCATACCCACATGACGGCCCAGGTGACCTTGTAGGCGCCATGCTTGTCGGATATCCAGCCGCCGAGGGCTCGCAGCACACCGCCGGGCAGCGAGAAGCAGGCGGCCAGCAGGGCGGCCAGCTTGAGGTCGTAGCCGTACTCGCCGACGTAGTACTTGGTCATCCACAGGGCCAGGGCGACGTAGCCGCCGAACACGACCGAGTAGTACTGGCAGTAGCGCCATACCCGCGGATCCTTCAGTATCCGCATCTGCTGGGCGAAGCTTTCGCCCGAAGGGGCCTTGTGCGACGGGTCGGAATACGAACCGAACCAGAACAGCAGGGCGGTCGCGATCATCACCAGGGCGTACACCTTGGGCAGGGCCTGCCAGCCGGCGGCGGCGATGATGGCTGGGGCAACGAACTTGGTCAGTGCCGAGCCGGAGTTGCCGGCGCCGAACACGCCCATCGCGAAGCCGCGGCGCTCCTTGCCGAACCAGCGCGCGACATACGGTGTGCCGACGGAGAAGGAGCCGCCGGCCAGGCCGACGAACAGCCCCAGCACCAGGAAATGCCAGTATGCGGTGGCGTAGCTGATCAGCCAGATAGGCAGCGCGCAGGCCAGCATCAGCGTGAAGAACACGATGCGTCCGCCAAAGCGGTCGGTCCAGATGCCGAGTGGGACCCGCACCAGCGCGCCGCTCAGGACCGGGGTGGCGACCAGCAGCCCGAACTCGGTCTCGTTCAAGCCCAGTTTGGCCTTGATGGGAATGCCCAGCACCGCGAACATCATCCAGATCGCAAAGCACATCGTGAACGCGAATGTACTGCTGACCAGGACCGCAAGCGGCCTTCTATCGGTGCTCATTTTTTCCTCCTTGGGATGCACTTCTCGATAGATGCAAGCTTACGCATGGGCTGTGCGCCCAACTATTGGCCGGAGGAGTGTTTTCGAGAGGGCAATAGACCTAGGCACGTCCGGCGGATGGGCTAGCGGGGCTAGTCACAAAGGCGTAGGATGGCGGCTCTTTACCTTCGTACGGACCCGACCGCATGCACCATCCCCTGAGCCCGGAACAGCTGAGCAGCATCATCGACATCGCCGAGAACGCCGTGGTCTGCACCGACGAGCAGCATCGCATCATCTTCTTCAACCAAGGTGCGGAGCGGGTATTCGGCTGGAGCGCCGCCGAGGCGATCGGCAAGGATCTGGCGCTGCTGCTGCCGCCGCGTTTCCGACCAGGGCACGACGAGCGCATGGCCTCTTTCGAGCATGGCCAGCGCGCCGCCAGGAGAATGGGCGAGCGCGGCACCATCTTCGCGCTGCGCAAGGACGGCACCGAGTTCCCGGCCGAAGCCACGATCTCGAAGTCGGCGGCCGGCGGCCGGCGCATCCTCACCGCGATCCTGCAGGACATTTCGGAGCGCAAAGCTTATGAGCGCGAACTCGAACTGGCCAAGGAAAAGGCGGAAGCGGCGATGCAGGCCAAGAGCATGTTCCTGGCCAACATGAGCCATGAAATCCGCACGCCGCTGAACGCCGTGATCGGCATGACCAGCCTGCTGCTGCACACCGGCATCGACGACGAGCAGCGCGACTACACGGAAACTATTCGCGCCAGCGGCGAGTCGCTGCTGGCCATCATCAACGACCTGCTCGACTATTCCAAGCTGGAGGTGGGGCGCCTCGATCTCGAACGCCATGCCTTCGAAGTACGGCGCTGCGTCGAGGAGGCGCTCGACCTGCTGGCCACGAACGCCAGCGAAAAGAACCTGGACCTGGCCTACATGATCGAACCGGGCGTGCCCGCCACCATCCTGGCAGACGCCACCAGGCTGCGCCAGGTGCTGGTCAACCTGTTGTCGAATGCGATCAAGTTCACCCACCACGGCGAGGTCGTGGTCACGGTGTCCGCGGAGGCGCAGGAGGGCGGCGGCTGCCGGATGGCCTTCGCGGTGCGGGATACCGGTATCGGTATCCCGCCGCACCGGCAGGAGGACGTTTTCTCGTCCTTCACCCAGGTCGACGCCTCGACCACCCGCAAATATGGCGGCACCGGCCTGGGCCTGACCATCAGCCGGCGCCTGGCCGAGATGATGGGCGGCGGCCTCACGCTGGAGAGCGAGGTCGGGCGCGGCTCGACCTTCACGCTCACGGTGCTGGCCGACGCCTTCGACGAGCAACTGGCCGAGAACGTGCTGCGCGACCGCGCGGCGACGGTACGCGGGCGGCGTATCCTGATCGTCGACGACAACGCCACCAACCGCCGCATCCTGATGAAGCAGGCACTGCTGTGGGGCATGGAACCGCTGGCCGCGGCGTCGGCGGTCGAGGCCATCGACCTGGTGCGCGACGGTCATCCCTTCGATGTCGCCGTGCTCGACATGCAGATGCCCGACATGGACGGCGCCCGTCTCGCGGCCGAGCTGCGCAAGCACCGCGACCGCGAGGCCCTGCCGCTGGTGCTGCTGACCTCGGTGGGCCAGCGCCAGCACAAGGCCGGCGACGCCAGGGAGATGGGCGCCTTCTCGGCCTGGCTGAACAAGCCGATCAAGCCGGCGGCCCTGCTCGAGGCCCTGCAGCAGGTGCTGGGCGAGCGCAAGTCTGCGGCGCCTCGTGCTCTGCCCGCGGCCAGGGAGGCGGCTGTGCCGGCCAGCTCCCTGAGCATCCTCGTCGCGGAAGACAATACGATCAACCAGAAGGTCATTCGGCAGCTGTTGCGCCACCTCGGCTACCGCGCCGATGTGGTAGCCAACGGACTGGAGGCGGTCGATGCGCTCGAGCGCCAGGACTACCAGGTCATCCTGATGGACATGCAGATGCCGGAAATGGACGGGCTTGAAGCCACGCGCCGGCTGCGCCGGCGTTTCCAGGGCGCGAACGCGCCCTGGATCATCGCCATGACCGCGAACGCCATGCCGGGCGACCGCGAACGTTGCCTGGATGCGGGCATGAACGACTATGTGCCGAAGCCGATCGAATTGGATGTGCTGGAAAAGGCACTGGCCGCCGCCACGGCGAACGTGGCTGCGCGCAGGCGCGACGAGGAGTTGCTCGATCCGGCCCGCATCGAGCAACTGCGCGCAATCGACGACGAGGCCTCGCTGCTGGACGAAGTGATCGCGTCCTTCGTCGGCGAAGTGCCGCAGCTGCTGCACAAGCTGGCTCATGCGGTGCGCGAGCAGGACGGCCAGCTGCTGGCCTCGACCGCGCACTACCTGCGCTCGAGCATCGCCTTCGTCGGCGCCAACCGAATGCGGCTGCCATGCACCAATCTGGAGCTGATGGGAAAGGGGCAGACTTTCGACGGCGCCCAGGAGCAGCTGGCGGACTTGACGCGGGCCTACGACGAAACCCAGGCCGCGTTGCTGGGATTGCGATCCGTGTGACTTACCGGTCGGAACCGCCGGTCAGACCCTGCTCGACGGCAAACACGGCGGCCTGGACGCGGCTGGACAGGCCCAGCTTCTTGAGGATGTTCTGGACGTGGATCTTGACCGTGCTCTCGGCCAGGTCGAGCACGCGGGCAATCAGCTTGTTGCTTTCGCCCCGCGCCAGGCAGGCCAGGATCTCGCGCTCGCGCGGGGTAAGCTTGTCGAGTTCGGAAGGCGGGGCAGGCGCCTTGGGTTCACGCTGCTTCTGCAGCTCGGCGACCAGCTTGGCGGTCATCGATTCCGCCAGCACCGATTCGCCGGCGGCGGCGCGCTCTATTGCGCGGACCAGGTAGTCGGCGTCGATGTTCTTGATCAGGTAGCCGCGTGCGCCGGCCTGCAGGGCGCTGGCGAGGTCTTCGCCTTCCTCGGACACGGTCAGCATGATGATCGCGGCCTCCGGCCAGCCCTGCAGGATCAGCTGTAGTGTTTCAACGCCCGTCATGCCGGGCATGTGGAGGTCGAGCAGGATGACGTCCGGTTTCAGCTGCATGGCCCGCTTGACCCCGTCCACGCCGTCCGAGGCTTCGCCGACCACGGTGAAACGTGGGTTGCGCTGCAGCAACGATCGTACGCCGCTGCGGAACAGCGTGTGGTCGTCGACCAGCAGGACACTGATCGTGTCGGTTGAGGCGTCCATGTGTTACTCCATTCATGCTCAGGCCGCTCGCCGCTGCTCCCTCGCAACATGCAGGCGGATGGTGGTGCCGGCGCCAAGCCGCGATTCGATGCCCAGCTCGGCCTTGATATGCTCGGCCCGTTCTTGCATGATGTGCAAGCCAACCCGGCGGTCACCGTCATCGGACTCGGCGCTGGAATCGAAGCCGACGCCATTATCGCTGATCGATAAGGAAAAGTCTTGTCCGTCGACCACGCGTACGCTGACATGGTCGGCCTGCGCGTGCTTGCGGATATTGGAGAGCGCTTCCTGGACAATGAACAGGATCTGCAACTGCTCCTCGCGAGAAAACGGCAGGCTGCCCGCGCCCTCGGCGGAAAAACCGGCGTCGATGCCGGTCTGGTCGCGGAACTTGCGCACCGCCTTCCGCAGCGCGCTATTGAGATCGTCCTCTTCCAGGCGGCTGCGGAAATTCTGCAGCAGTTCGCGCACATCCTCGTAACTTTCCTTGACGCCGGCGCGCAGGGCGGGGACGATCTCCGCCGCTTCCTGCTGCTGGCCGTGGCGCAGCGAGTCGTCCAGCATCTGCACCTGCAGGTTGAGGAAGTTCAGGCCCTGGGCAATGCTGTCGTGCAGGCCGCGGGCGACCATGTTCCGCTCTTCCGAGATGGCCATTTCGCGTTCGCGGGCCGCCAGGCGCAGGTTTTCGATCGCCGTGCCGAGCAGGCGGCCGAGGGTGTCGAGCAGCGCCTGTTCCTGGTCGCGGAAGCGCCGCTCGCTTCGGAAGTGCAGGGTGAATACGCCCAGGTGCTGGTCCTGGTCGAAGATCTGGAACGCCGACACGGTGCCGAAGCCGCTGCGAGCGCAGGGCGTACGGGCTGCATCCGGCATCGCATGCAGCCAATGCACCACCGGCTGCTGCTCGAGCGCTGCCTCGCCGCAAAGGCAATCGCCGAGGGGCATACAGCGCTCGGCCTCGACCATCTCTTCGGGCAGGCCTTGCTGGGCCACCAGATGGACTTTCTCGTTGCCGGCTTCGACCAGACGCACCGAGCCGCCGTCTGCCCCGAAGTATTGCAGTATCCGTTCGAGAAACCCCTCGCACATCGGTTCCAGCGTCTGACGCGCCTGCAGGAAGGCGGCGCTGTCGTAGAGCAGCGCCAGTTCGCGGTTCTGATCCTCGAGCGCGGCCGTCTTTTCCCTGACCTTTTCCTCGAGGCTGCCGTAGACGCGCTCGAGGCGGTCGGCCATCTGATTGAAACCGGTGGCGAGCTGCCCGAACTCGTCCTTGCTATCGACTTCGAGGCGCACGCCGAAATCGGCGTCGGCCATGCTGCGCATGCCGGCGTGCAGGCGTTCGACCGGGCGCACGATCAGGCTGAACATCAGATAGACCAGGGCCACGGTGCCGCCAACACCCAGCGCCATCAGCGCCAGCTGCGAGGAACGCAGCCAGAAAGTGCGCACTTCGTTGTCGCTTTCGATCAGGCGCACGATGGTGTCGATCCGGTCGACATAGGGGTCGGCTTCGCTGAGGAAGCGCCGCAGCGTAAGCACGCGCTGCTCGCCGCGCGCGTCGAGTACGCGCAGCGCCAGCGGACGCACGTCGCGCAGCCACTGTTCCGCCAGGGCGGCGAAGCTGTCGCGGATTGTGGCGGTGGGCGGCAGTCCGAGCGGGCGCTGCGGGTCGCCTTGCGCGACCAGCGCCAGCGTGGCGTCGATGGAGGCAACCTGGGCGCGCGCGGCGCTGTCGAAGCCGGCGCCTGGCGTATGCACGTCGCGCCCCAGCAGCATGGCGAGCCGGTATTCCTGCTTGCGCAGGCTACCGGTTTCGTTGATGGCCGCTCCTGCGCCTTCGAGCTGCCACGACAGCCACAAGGTGGCGCCGATTGCCGCCAGTGCCAGCAGCAGGAATCCGACCAGGGCGCCGGCGATGCGGCTCGACAGGCGCAGATGACCCGGAATGGGCGGATAGGCGGCGGCCGCGGCGGGAGCGGCACTCATGCGGCGGCGTCCAGCGGCTGCACCAGGTTCAGGAACTCCTGCTTGCGGGGCGAGTAGGCAAGCAGGGAACCGCTTTCGATGTCGAAGTACCACCCGTGCAAGGCCAGCTTGCCATCCTCCACACGGCGACGGATCCACGGGTAGCTCATCAGGTTGTCCAGCGAATGCAGGATGCTGGCCTGTTCGGCGGCGCGGCAGCGGCCTTCCTCGTGCTTGTCCGGCAGGGCGCGCAGCACCTGTTCGCGCACCGGTTCGGCAACCTGCATCCAGCGCGCGACGAAATCGGTTTCCTCGGTCACGCGGCCGCCCTGCATCAGGGCGCGGATGCCGCCGCAACGGGCATGACCCAGCACCACGATACGCGCCACTTCCAGGGCGCAGACCGCGAACTCGATGGCCGAGGTTACCCCCGGCGACGCGTCCGGGGTGCATGGCGGCACCAGGTTGGCGATGTTACGGACCACGAAGATGTCGCCCGGATCGCAGCCCGTCAGCAGGGCCGGATCGACGCGCGAGTCGCAGCAGCCGATCACCAGTGTGGCAGGGTGCTGGCCGCTGCGCAGGCTGTCGCGCGCCGAGGGCTCGCTCAGGTATTGCTGTTGGAAGCGGCCGAAGCCGCGGATGAAGCGTTCGATGTCCTGCACGTCAGCCTCCGGTCTGGGCCATGAAGCGCACGATCTTTTCGGGCCGCGCCGTGAAATCGTGCTGTTGGGGCTTGAGCTCGATCGCCGCGCGGATCGCCGCTTCGAGCTCGGCGTCGCTGGCGCCGCCGCGCAGCAGCGGGCGGAACTCGAACTTCTCTTCCTGGCCGAGGCACAGGTAGAGGGTGCCGTCCACCGACAGGCGCACCCGGTTGCAGGTGGCGCAGAAGTGCTGCGACATGGGGGTGATGAAGCCGATGCTGCTCCTGCCGTCGCGCGTGGCCAGGTAGCGCGCCGGGCCGCCTCCCAGTTCGAGCGCCTGCGGCACGAGATCGAACCTTTTCGTCAGCCTCGCCTGCACTTCGCGCAGGTCGAGGTAGGCGGTGTTCCGTCCGGTCTCACCCATCGGCATCACCTCGATCAGGCGCAGCACGAAAGCGTTCTCGATGCAGAACTCGGCCATGCGCTCGATTTCGCCGTCGTTCACGCCGCGCATGGCGACCATGTTGATCTTGATCGGATCGAAACCGGCTTCCTTGCCCGCCATGATGCCGGCCATGATCTGCTGGTAGCTGTCGCGGCCCGTGATGCTTTGCATGCAGGCGCGATCCAGGGTGTCGAGGCTGACGTTGATGCGGCCGAGGCCGGCACGCCGCAGCGCCTCCGCGTGGCGCCCCAGCTGGGTGGCGTTGGTCGACATCGAGAGGTCGGCGATGCCGTCGATCGCGGCCAGGCGCCCGGCAAGCGTGGTGACGTTGCGGCGCAATAGCGGCTCGCCGCCAGTCAGGCGCACCCGTCGGGTGCCCAGGCGGGCGAAGGCCCGCACCAGGCGCTCGATCTCGTCGAAGCGCAGCCAGTGTTCGGGTTCCTCGAATCCCTTAAAGCCGGTCGGAATGCAATACGTGCAGCGCAGGTCGCAGCGGTCGGTCACGGACAGGCGCAGATATTCGATCGTTCGGCCAAAGCGGTCGCGCAGCATGCGGTGCTCCAAATGAGGGTGAGAACAGCTGGCATTCTACGGAAGCATCGGTTGCATGAGAGTCGGCAGGAGGGACGACACAGGCTAGTCACTTCGGCGTATTCCCGAGGTGCGACGGGCATCGGCAAAGCTAGTTTTCGTAAGGCAATTGTTGCCGCAATAAGGTCTGATAAAGAATAGGCCAAGGCGAAGGCTGCCAGCACGATCGACACCATGACGCGTGCCAACGCGCGCCGGACGCTGGAACTCTTCCTTGCACCGGACGAGGCATACCGGAACAATATCCACGACAAGATCGCCAGCAACAAGGCAGAGATCGGCAAGGAGGGCGAAGCACGTGCCCTGGTGCTGGCGGAAACCTTGCCGCGCCTGGACCTGCTCCAGGACAGCGTCCGCGCCGTGAACCAGTTGCAGAAGTGCCGCGCCGCCGAAAGCGGCCAAGGAAATCAAGGCATTGATTCTTGACTCGACGCTAAAGATCGCGGACGGCGCTCGGCTGGCCGGGCATGCCGGCGACACCATTGGTCAGGTGCTGGCCGGCGTGCAGCAGGTCGCCGGCATCATGGTCGAGATCACCAGCGCCAGCGCGGAGCAGCGCGCGCCGGCATCGAACAGGTGAACATTGCGGCGAGCCAAATGGACAGCGTTACGCACCAGAATGCCGCCCTGCAGGTTCAGGCCACTACACCGAACGATACGATTCGCATCTTCAAATTGAAGGACACCGGACAGCTGATCCTGGCATGGCAAGAATGGGATTGTCATTGATGCGAGGTGTCCATGCCGACCAGTGCGGTCCCCATGAGCAGCGCGGCGCAACATGCGGCGATCCAGGCCAGCGGCCCGGAAGAAGGGATCAGGCCGAGGTCGCCGGCGTAAAACAGGGCCAGCGTGACCGCCATCGGGATCGCCAGCTGGACCGCGTCACGGGCATGCTTTTGGGCGCGAGCGCCTTTCTGGAGGAATGGCTCAGCTGCCACAGCAGCCTCCACAGCAGCCGCCAGCCGGCGCGCCGCGCATGTCGCCGTAGCCGGCCTGCGCCGCGGCATCCACGATGGCCTGCGGCGAGGTCAGGGTTTCGTCGAAGGCCACCTGGATCTGGCGGCTGCCCGGCGCCATGTCGATGCCTTGTACACCCGGCAGGACGCACAGCGTGCTGGTGATGCGCTCAACGTCCGCGAAGGCGAGAGGAGTCGACAGTTGAAAGCGTTGTTGCATGATATTTCCTTTCTATGGAATCGAGGGGCCGCTCAGCCGCAGGCCCCGATGTAATGGCATTCGGTGCAGCGCGTGCAGCCGTCTACCCTGGTGAGTGCGCGCGCGCCGCATTCGGGGCACTGGCGCTCGAACGGCCGCTGCGCAAGCGCCGTGGCCGCCGCCGGCGGCGGCCGGCGCGCCTGGCCGCCCGCGCGGGCCGCCAGTTCACGGTCCAGCTGCTCGGGCGGCACCTGGTTGCCATGGGCGTCTAGGAAGCCGCGCCCGATCAGCATCCGCTGCAGCATGAAGGCAATCGCGGCGACTTCCGAATCGTGGTAGACCGGCACCTGCACGCCGTCGCCACGGGTCAGGTGGCCGCAGCGCACCGGTCCCTTTTCCCAGACCACTTCGCGCATGTCCGCCAGCGCCTTCGCGATCGAGCTGCCGGCGCGCGCCGCCAGCGACAGCAGGCGCATGGTCGAGGTGATCCACTGGTGGCCTTCGTTGCGCTGGTTGGCCGGCATGAAGAATTCGAAGGGGCGCTCGATCTCGACCGGGCAGCCGTCCAGCACACCCTGCGCGCGGATGAAGCTGACCGTCAGGTAGAGTGCCTTCTTGCCGTCCTGGGTGCTGTACTCGACCTTCGAAGTGACGGATTCGAGCTCGCCGAGCGGGCGGCTGTCGAAGCGCTTGCGCAACGGGTCGACGTCCGTGGCGCGGATAGGTGGCGCTGCCGGTGCCTGCTCCGGTGCGACGCTCAGTACGCTGCCGGTGACGCTGTTCGGACGGTAGGTCGCCAGGCCTTTCAGGCCGGCCCGCCAGGCGTCGAGGTAGAGGTCCCTGAAGTCGTCGTACGGATAGTCGGCGGGTACGTTGACGGTTTTCGAGATCGCCGTGTCGACGTAGGGCTGGACCGCTTCCATCATGCGCAGATGGTCGTGCGCCGACATCTGCAGCGCGGTTACGAACTGCGGCGGCAGCGCCGCCTCGCCGGCGACGTCGTGGCCCAGGTCGCGGTACAGGCGCCATGCATGGTCGGCCACCTCGTACACGCGGGTGCTGTCGTCCGGCATGCGCTTCTTGCGCTGGTAGGTCCAGGAGAATGCCGGTTCGATCCCGTTCGAGGCATTGTCGGCGAAGGCCAGCGAGATGGTGCCGGTCGGGGCGATCGACAGCAGGTGCGAGTTGCGGATGCCGTGCCGGGTAATCGCCTCGCGCAGCTCGTCCGGCAGGCGCTGCACGAACTGGCCGGCCAGGTAGGCTCCGGCGTCGAACAGCGGGAACGCGCCTTTTTCCTGGGCCAGCGCCACCGAAGCGGCGTAGGCGGTATCGCGCAGTTCGCGGGCGATGCGCGCGGCCAGCGCGCGGCCGTCGTCGGCGTCGTAGCGCAGGCCCAGCATCACCAGCGCACTGCCCAGGCCCAGGAAGCCGAGGCCGACGCGGCGCTTGCCCTGGCCTTCGGCGGCCTGCTGCGGCAGCGGCCATTCGGTGGCATCGAGCGCCAGGTCGAGCATGCGCACGCCGATCGCCGCGACTTCACGGAAGGCATCGAAATCGAAGCGCGCATCGGTCGTGAACGGAGCGCGTACGAAGCGGGTCAAGTCGAGCGAGCCGAGGTCGCAGCAGCCGTAGGGCGGCAGCGGCTGTTCGCCGCACGGGTTGGTGGCGGCCAGGCGCTCGCAATAGTGGAGGTTGTTCTCGGCGTTGATGCGGTCGATGAACAGCACGCCCGGCTCGGCGTGGTCGTAGGTCGAATGCATCACCTTGTCCCAGAGGGTGCGCGCCTCCACCCGGCGGTAGACCCACCAGCCGTCCGCGCGCTGATGGGCCCCGGCCGCCACGTCTTCGGGCGCCGGTTCGGCCGGATGCGCGAGTTCGACCTCGGCGTCTTCGACAACTGCTGCCATGAAGGCGTCGGTCACGCCGATCGAGAGGTTGAAATTGCTGAAGGCGCCGCCGTCCTTGGCGGCGATGAAGCGCTCGATGTCGGGATGGTCGATCCTCAGCACGCCCATCTGCGCGCCGCGGCGCGCGCCGGCCGATTCCACCGTTCGGCAGGAAGCGTCGAACACCTCCATATACGAGACCGGGCCGGACGCGCGCGACTGCGTGCCCTTGACCAGGCTGCCGGCCGGCCGGATCGCGCTGAAGTCGTAGCCGACGCCGCCGCCGCGCCGCATGGTCTCGGCGGCCTCGGCCACCGCCGCGTAGATGCCCGGCAGGCCGTCATGGCTGCCGCTGATGGCGTCGCCGACTGGCTGCACGAAGCAGTTCATCAAGGTCGCCTTCATGCCCATGCCGGCGGCGGAGTTGATGCGGCCGGCCGGAACGAAACCGTGGTCCTGGGCCCACAGGAAGCGCTGCTCCATGTCGAGGCGCAGCGGTTCCGCCTCGCAGGCGGCGAGGGCGCGCGCCACGCGCGCGCGCACCTCGGCGATGCTGGTCTCGCCGTCTTTCGCGTACTTCTCGCGCAGGACGTCCACCGACACTTCCTGGGGCGGCATCCGCGTGCTGATTAGTTTTTCGTTCGCGTTCATCGTTCTTGCTGTATGTAAGATCCGAGCGGATCGGTGAGTGTTGCTGGTGTCGCCCACTATCCACCGTCGGCGCCGTGCGCGCCTTGAACTGGTTGAAGCAAAGCGCAAGCCGTGCGCGTGGCATGCGCGGCGACCTCTTGCGCGACCTGCTGCGCGAGCGCGGCCGCCTGGTCGGGGTCATAGGCGGCGTGGTAGCGCTTGCGGACGCCGTGCTCGGCCAGCTGCCAGTGCAGGTCGGGCGCCACGCCGTGCCGGGCCAGACAGTTGCGTGCGCATTCCAATGGACAGCCGTCGATTGCGACTACCGGCCGCCCGGACTTCGCGAGCTTGACCAGCGAGGGCACGTCGCCGCCGACGCCGGCGATGCAGGACATCTCCGCCACTTCGCGGCGGTCCAGCTCGAGGGCGATGTGGTTGGCCATCTGCGCCGCGCTGGAGCAGCCGGAGCAGGAATACACGAGAGGGAAAACGGTGCGGTCTTTGCCCATGGGGGTTCTCCAGTCAGGATGGGGCGTGTCCGGGACGGCGCAGGCGGAGGCGCAGGCGTTCCAGAACGCGGGCAGGATGCAGGCGCGCGGGGTCGAAGGGCGTGCCGTCGAGTGCGTCGAGGGTGTTCTTGATCAACAGGCCCAGCTCGGTGTCGCCTTCCATCACCAGGCGCCGGCCGAAGAACAGCGTGTCCGGGTCTTCCTTGCGGGCGGCCAGAAGGGCCAGGTCGTGCAGGGTGGCCATGATCACGAGGTCGGCCGCGGCGCCCGGTGCCAGCGCCTCGAAGGCCTTGCCGCGCCAGCGGAAGTCGAAGGCCAGGCCGGCGTCGGCCACCGCCAGGCGCAGGCGCCGGCCTTCGAGTGCCTGGCGGGTGTCGCTGTCGAGCTGCGCTGCCAGCAAGGCATTCAGCGCGTGGGCGAAGGCGCGCGACCCAGGCCTGGCCGGCAGCCGCGACAGCAGATGCGCCACCGCGGACGGCAGGCGGCGCGCAGGCTGGGCGCTCATGTGGCCGCTCATGCTGCCTCCTGCGCCATGCCCGGTTTGCCGTGCCAGAATCCGTTGCAGGCCTGGGCGGGCAGCAGCGGCGCCATGCACGCCTGCGCATCCGCGCCCGACAGTTTGCCCGACAGCACGGCATGGAACAGGCCGGTGATCTCGGCCATGTGCGCCGACTGCGGGCTGAGGCGGATGACGTCGACCCCCATGCGGCGCATGGCGTCAAGTTCCCCGGCCAGGTTGCAGACCATGGCCGACTGGGTCTGGATCCCGTTCAGCACCAGGAAGGGCTGGCGTTCCCGGGTTTCCATCAGCAGGCCGTCCGGATGGACGAGGCAGCTGAAGCGGCAATCGTCCTTCGGCAGGTTCTGCTGGCGGGCGGTGAAGCAGCGCGCCGAAAACGCCAGCGGCATGCGGCCAAAGGCGAACACCTCGGTTTCCAGGCCGCCGGGCAGGGCGGCGCGCATGGCCGCGAGGCTCTCGGCAGACATCTCGAATGGCGCGACCCAGCGCGTAGCGCCGGCCCTTGCCAGCAGCGCCAGCGAGGGGACGTTGTACATGTTCAGGTGCGGCCCGGCGACGAAGGGCCGTCCTTCCATGCAGGCGACCGCGCTCATGTCGTTGACCTCGACCAGGAAGCGGCCGTTGTCGGCGATACGGCGCAGGGAGCCGAGCTCGGCGCCGGATTCGATCAGCACCTGGGTCGACAGCACCACCTGCTTGCCGCCCGCGGCCAGGCGCTCGGCCACGGCCAGCCAGTCGGCGAGGCGCAGTTCGTGGCGGCGCGAGCATACCGTCTCGCCGAGGTAGACGATATCGACCGGCGCCTGCGCCATCGTGTCGTAGAAAGAAAAGACCGTGTCGCGCGGCCAGTAGTACTGCAGGGGTCCCAGAGCGATTTTCATGTTCATTTCCACGGACGGTGGTAGGCTCCCAGCGTGTGCTGCTGGCCTTCGGCAAGCTTGTCCAGCGCCGCCATCCAGGCCGACTTGACCGAATAGCGCTGGCGCTCGGCCAGGCAATTGTCGATCGCCTCGCGCCAGACCCGGGTGACCTGGGCCACATAGGCCGGGCTGCGCTGCCGCCCCTCGATCTTGATCGCGCGCGCGCCGAGGGCCGCCAGCCGGGGCAGGATTTCCAGCGTGTTCAGGCTGGTCGGCTCCTCGATCGCATAGTAGGTCTCGCCATCGACGTCGAAGCGGCCCTTGCACAGGGTCGGATAGCCGGCCTGCTCGCCGTCTTCGTAGCGGTCGATCAGCACCTCGTTCAGGCGCGATTCCAGCCCCTTCGGGGTCTGCTGCCAGCGCACCGCCCTGGCCGGCGAGCAGACGCCGTGCGTGTTCGGCGATTCGCCGGTGACGTACGAGGACAGCTGGCAGCGTCCCTCGACCATCACGCACAGGCTGCCGAAGCCGAACACCTCGATCTCGACCGGCGTGTTGCCGATCACCTGCGCCACCTGGGTCAGGGACAGCACCCGCGGCAGCACGGCGCGCGCGATGCCGAAGTGGCGGTGGTAGAAAGCGATCGCCTCGTGGCTGGTGGCCGAGCCCTGTACCGACAGGTGCAGGCGTAGCTGCGGGTGGACCCGGGCGGCGTATTCCATGAGGCCGGGGTCGGCCAGGATCACCGCGTCGATGCCGTGTTCGGCTGCGCGGTCGATGGCACTGCGCCAGGTGTCCCAGCCCTGGGGCTGCGGATAGGTGTTCAGGGCCAGGAAGACCTTGCGGCCGCGCGACTGGGCATAGCGGATGCCTTCGGCGATGGCCGCTTCGCCGAAATTCAGGCCGGCGAAGTTGCGGGCGTTGGTGGCATCGCGAAAGCCGAGATAGACGCAGTCGGCGCCGTGGTCGACGGCGGCTTTCAGGGCGGGCAGGCTGCCCGCCGGGCAGACGAGTTCAAATGGATGGGGGGAGGTGGATGGCATGGTCGGTAGGAAGCGCGATGTAAGTCGTGGCAGGACTATAGGCACCCGCTCCGCATCCGTCCTTAAACCGGTTCAAGCTTCAGGATAAAAGCAGTGACCGGCCCTCGGCGTCGAAGGCGAGGAAGCGCTCGACCGCGCCGCGGTGGACCGCCCCGATCATCGAGCGCAGCGCCTGCTCGACCTCTGGCTCCGACGGTTCGCGACCGGCGGGCGCGGCCAGCGCGGCGGCGAACACCACGTCCCAGGGCTGGCCGGTGCTGCGCGATTCCGCCACCAGGGCAGGGAAGTCCGCGAGTTCACCGATGGCCTTGTCGACGCACATGACCGGCGACAGGGCGCCGCCCCTGCCTTCGCGGAAGCGGATCGCCTGTCCGGGGCTGTGGGTGGGCGGAAGTTCGGCGACGCCGAACACGAACAGGAGGCGCTGCGCGTCCGGCTGGGCGCGTGCGGCGGCGAGGAAGTCGTTGAAGCTGGACAGGGTGGGGGCGGTGGTCTGCATATTGGTTAAAAGGTCGGATCGTTCAAGACGGTGGGCGCGCATCAGCGGGTATCAGCGCGCGGCGTAGCGGCAGGGCCGGTGGTTGACGGCGAGCGTAAGGTTCAGGATCGCGGTGCCCAGCAGCGAATACAACCACGGGCGCGGTGCGATGACGGTCAATGAGGCCAGGAGGATGAGCGTGTCAATCGCGAGCTGCACCAGGCCGGCGGGCCAGCCGCGGCGCTCCTGCAGCCACAGGCAAAGCACGTTGAAGCCCCCCAGGCTTGCCTGGTGACGGAACAGCACCAGCAGGCCGGTGCCGACCAGAATGCCGCCCATGCAGGCTGCATACCACGGCTGTATGCGCGCCAGGTCCAGCGCCCGCGGCAGGAGTTCGGCTGCGCTCGAGAACAGCAGCACCGCGCCGAGGGTCTTGAGGGTGAAGGTCCAGCCCAGGCGGCGGATCGCGAACAGGTAGAAGGGCAGGCTCAGGACCAGGAAAATCGCACCGAACGGCGCACCGGTGGCATGGTGCAGCAGCAGGCACAGGCCGGCGATGCCGCCGGTGACCAGGCCGGCCTTGGTCATCAGCGCCACGCCGAGCGAGGCCAGCATGGTGCCGGCGACCAGGGCCTGAGCGTCGTCGAACAGCGTGTGCGGGGCCGGTGTGCGCGCCGATGGCGCCGCGGCCGTAGGGGTGCTTGCCATGTCTGGGTCGTCTTCGGTTGCAGTGCGATCATTGTAGAGAGCAGCTTTCCGCCTGGCTGTCTGCACGATGGCGTAAGCGGGCTAGTTCTTCCGGCGTATCCCGCTTCCGGCTTGACGGGTCGACAATGGATGGGATCACATCGAAAGGAAACCCCATGCACGCCATCGATCCCCGCAGGTTCCTGCGTCAAATGCCGCTGTTCTCGGACCTGTGCGACAACGAGCTGGGGCCCATCGCCGACGCGGCCACGGAAGTGCATGCGCCGCGCGGGCGCACCATCTTCGAGCGCGGCGACCCGTGTTCGGGCTTCTACTCGGTCGTGTACGGCCAGGTGAAGCTGGGCTTCGTGTCGGCACAGGGACAGGAAAAGATCGTCGAGATCCTCGGACGCGGCCAGAGCTTCGGCGAGGCAGTGATGTTCATGGACAAGCCCTACGTGGTGACCGCGACCGCGCTCGAGGATTGCATGCTGCTGCATGTCGGAAAGAACGGCCTCTTCGCTGAACTCGATCGCCACCCGGCCCTTGCCCGCCGCATGCTGGCCGGGATCAGCCGCCGCATGCACGGCCTGATCGCGGATGTCGAAGCCTATACCCTGCATACCGGCGGCCAGCGCGTGGTGGGCTATCTGCTCAAGGACGCGCCGGAAACCGGAGAGCGGCTGACGCTCTCGGTGAGCAAGCGTTCGATCGCCTCCCGACTGAACATCACGCCCGAGTATTTCTCACGCGTGTTGCATGATTTGTCGGTACGCGAGCTGATCCGTGTCGACGGACGCGTCATCGAGATCCTCGACGCCGATGGCCTGCGCGCCTACGAAGGCTGAAGATATAACAGCCGGCGGTGCCGCAGCAGTGGCGCGCTGAGGCTCGCGGCAAGCAGCAGGCAGTCGGCGACCAGCATCAGCCCGGCCGGCTTGGCCAGCACAGGCATCCAGCACGCCAGCATTCCCAGCCCGACGGCCGCTGAATGGCAGCGGAACTGCGCCCGGATGCGTGACGCCGGCACGAGCTCGATGGCTTTCGGGACCCGCGTTCCGGGCGCAGCGCGCTCCTGCATGTGATACCAGAGCAGGAAGGGCACGATCTTGACCAGCATGGCGTCGACCACCGTCATCGCGAATCCAACGAGGAAGGCGACGCCCGTGAACAGCGTGCGAGCGTCGCCGGCCGGCCCGGGCCAGGCGAATACGCAGGCCGCCGCCAGCGACGCCAGCGCGAGACGCCAGTGCGCCGTGGTCGGGTCGGGCGTCGAGCGGCGGCGGGCCAGCAGGCGCCAGCCGGCGGCGATCCATGCCGCGGTGCCGGCCGCACCGGCCATGCCGAAGGCGTCGCGCCAGGGCGCGTCGAACCAGCGCGCGGCGGCCCAGGCGGCCAGTGCCAGCGCCAGCGCCGGCACCAGCCAGCGGACGACGGGCGCCGGATAAGGCGAGGTTCCCTGGAACATCGGCAGCACCTGGAAGGACACGGCGGCCACCAGCAGGGTGACCCAGCCGACCAGGCCGAGCCCGGCATGCACGTCCGTCAGCGCCAGCGCCGGCATTGCAGGGCCGCCGGCCAGCCAGGCGGCCAGTGCCAGGCCCGCGCACACGGTTGCCGCCAGCATGGCGGCTGCGCTGCGCATGCCGCGCACGATGTGCAGCATCGATGCGGGCGCCCCGTCGCGCCGCCACACGGTAGGCAGCAGGCAGCCCAGCAGCAGCGCGAAGGCTCCCGCCAGCGTGGCGGCGGCCGCAGCGAACAGCGGCGCCGCGCCGGTGGCGAAGGCCAGCGCCAGCAGGACGGTGCCGGCCGCCAGCAGCGGACAGCTGCAGCGTCCCAGGCGCTCGCCGCGCAGCGGCAGCCCGGCCACCACTGGCAGCATCTGCAGCAGCGAACCGGCCATCGTCATGCTCAGGAAGCCGAGCGTCAGCAGGTGCACCATGGCGAGCGTGATGCCACTCCAGCGCGATGCCAGCGCGTCGCCGCCGTGCCAGGCCAGCAGCAGTCCGGCCGCCACGCCGAACCAGGGCGCGGTGAGCAGGAAACGCAGCGGCAGCGACGGGCCCGGGGTGCGCCCGAGTTCGAGCGCGCGCCTCACGCGGCGGCCCTGCGGATGCTGACGCGGCAGCCCTCGGGCGCCCATCGTGCCGTGCAAGTGTAGCCGTTGCGGGCCAGAATACGGTACAAGGGATGCGGTTCGCGGTCGAGAATGACTTCCAGGATGGCATCGCCGGCAAGCAGGTCGAGGGCGTCGAGTACCCGTTCCATCGGCTCGGGCGGCTGGAGGCCGCGCAGGTCGAGGCAGCGCAGGGCGTTCATGCCGGGGCTCCCGCCGGCGCCAGCAGGCTGGAGAGCGGTACGCGGTCGAGGACGTCGAGGAAACTCGAGGTCGCGCTCCGGAAAATGCGCTTCAGGCAGCAGGTATCGGCGTACGCACAGCCACTCGGTCGTCCATCCAGGCAGGCGACCACGTGCAGGTCGGGCTCGGTACAGCGCACCACGTCGCCGACCGTGATGTCGCAGGCCGGTCGCGCCAGGCGGATACCGCCGGCGCGACCGCGCACCGTCTTGACGAAGCCGGCGTGCCCGAGCTGGTTGACGACCTTGGTGAGGTGGTTGTGGGAGATGCCGTGCAAGGTGGCCACCTCGTCGGTGGTCGCCAGGCGCCCGTCGTGGGCGCCAAGATACATCAGGACCCGCAGGGCGTAGTCGGTATGGTCGGTAAGGCGCATGCTGGCTCCTTGTGCGCGCAATATGTGCGAAGACGGGCGCTGGCCGGAATCGGTCCGGCCGGCGCCCGCAACTCAGATCAACTCAGGCCTTGGTGGTCGGGGCGCCGGCCGTCACCGACGCTTCGGCCGTCGCCGGCTTGCGGCGCGCCAGGCGCAGGACGAACAGCGCCAGGCACAGCACGCCAATACTGAACACGATGTCGCCCGGTACGCGCAGCCAGACCATGTTTTCCATGAAGGCCGAGTGGATCACCTCGGGCGAACGGGCATACCACATGCCCCTGGTGATGCCGGCGACGGCCTGGTAGATACCGGCCGGCACCAGGGCCATGAAGACCATCATCGCCAGGCCGATGTTCAGCAGCCAGAACATCGGCTTGAGCAGGGCGTCTGACCAGGCCAGGCGGTCGGACAGGCCGCGCAGGCAAAACAGCATCAGGCCGATGCCGAGCATGCCGTAGACGCCGAACAGGGCCGCGTGGCCGTGGGCGGCGGTCAGGTTCAGGCCCTGCATGTAGTAGAGGGCGATCGGGGTATTGATCGAGAAGCCCAGCAGGCCGGCGCCAACCATGTTCCAGAAGCCGACGGCGATGAAGGACAGGATCGCCCATTTATAGCTCTTGACCCACGGCGCGGCCTTCGAGCGCTGGTAATTGCGGTATGCTTCGATGCCGATCATCGACAAGGGCACCACTTCGAGGGCGGAAAACATGCCGCCGATGGCGATCACCGAGGTCGGGGTGCCGGTCCAGTACAGGTGGTGCAGGGTGCCGAGGATGCCGCCGAACAGGAACACGATGGTTTCCAGCACGATGGCGCTGTTGGCAGTGGCGGCGCGGATCAGGCCCAGGCGCGAGAACAGCAGGGCAATGACCGCGGTGGCGAATACTTCGAAGAAGCCCTCGACCCACAGGTGCACCAGCCACCAGCGCCAGTATTCGATCATGGCGTAGTGCGTGTGCTGGCCCCAGGCCAGTGAGCTGGCATAGAAGCCGCCGATGCACAGCGCGGCCAGGAACACCATGGCGATCAGACCGCGGCTTTCCGACGGACGGCGCAGCGCGGGCCACAGGCCGCGGCCCAGCAGGAGGGCCCAGAACAGCAGGCCGGCGAACAGCAGGTACTGCCAGATGCGGCCCATGCTGGTGAATTCCAGGCCCTGGTTGCCGAGCCAGAAGCTGAAGTCGACGCCACGGTGCTGCAGGGTGCCGAGCCAGCCGGTGATGGTGGAACCGGCGACGATGAACAGCAGCGCGTAGAACAGGACGTCGGTGCCCAGCTTCTGGAATTTCGGCTCGCGGCCGGAGATGGCCGGGGCGATGTAGAGGCCGGTTGCCAGCCAGGCGGTGGCGATCCACAGCACAGCGAACTGGGTATGGACGGTGCGGCTGACGGTGTAGGGCAGGATGTCGGCCAGCGGGAAGCCGAAGAAGCTGTGGCCTTCGACCGAATAGTGGGCGGTGATCACGCCCATGCCGACCTGGGCCAGGATCAGGGCCACCACGACCAGGAAGTACTTTTTGGTCGCCTTCATCGAGGGCGTGGCTTTCAGGCTGAACAGCGGGTCGGCCTTGGGCGGGGCAGGATCGTCTTCCTCCTTGTGGGCAGAATGGAACAGCACCATGGCGGCGATCGCGCCGATCATCAGGATCACGCTGGCGATCGACCAGATGCCGGTGCCGGCGCTCGGGGTATTGCCGACCAGCGGTTCGTGCGGCCAGTTGCTGGTGTAGGACAGGCCGGTTTCGCCCGGACGGTCGGTGGCGGCGGCCCAGGCCGACCAGAAGAAGAAGCCGGTCAACGCTGCGCGCTGGTCGGCCTGCGGCAGCGAACCGGCATTCATGGCGTACTGCTCGCGCAACTTGTCCAGCTTCGGATCGGTGCCGAACAGGCCGGCGTAGTGCGCCGCCACGTCGCGCATCGCGGCGGCGCGCTCGCCCGATACGACTAGCGTAGCCGTGGCCGCGTCGTAGCTGTTGTGGCGAAGTTCGTCCTTCACCAGTGCGTCGATGCGGGCGCGGGCGCCGCCGTCGAGCTGGCTGTAGGCGGTACGGTGGTCGCGCTGCGCCAGGTTTTCCTGCAGAGCCAGGGCTTCGCGGTGCAGCCAGTCGGCCGACCAGTCGGGCGCGACGTAGCTGCCGTGGCCCCAGACGGTGCCGAGCTGCTGGCCGCCGGCCGACAGCCAGGCCTGCTGACCGAGCCGGACCTGGTCGCCGGTGTAGAGGGTATGGCCGCCGGTATCGACGATGGATGTCGGGATCGGCGGGGCCTTCAGGTAAATCTCCCTTCCCACCATCAGCAGGGTGGCAAAAGAGAGTACACAGATGACCGCGAGCCAGGCCCAGAGTTTGCGTGTCGCTTGCATAATCTCGTTCCTTCACGGGTGGTTGATCGGTGGCGCCGGACAGCGCCAACGACATATTCTGGGTCCAGTCCGGCATTTGTTGCATATCACATGCAGCTTTTATTTGAAATCCTTGATCCAGTTTAGGAAGGCCGTTGCAGGCCGGCGGCACGGGCTAGGGGGCTAGTCACTTTGGCGGATTGCGGGGTCCGCAGCCCCCAACTAACATGCGGATCAAATGCAGCTTTCAGGAGAATCCGCATGCCGCTCATGACCATCGAAGAAGCCCGCCCCGCACCGGCGCCGCGCACCGGCCCGGCCCTGTTCGGCCTTGGCTTCCGGCCCTTTTATCTGCTGGCCGCTGCCTTCGCCGCGGTCAGCGTGCCCCTGTGGGTGGCGGCGCAGGCGGGCTGGCCGGTTCCGGCCCGTATCGACATGCTCTGGCACATGCACGAGATGGTGTACGGCTTCGCCATCGCCGTCATCGTCGGCTTTTTGTACACGGCCGGTTATAACTGGACCAAGCTGTGGACGCCGCGCGGCTGGCCGCTGGCGGCGATCGCCGGCGTCTGGGTGGCGGGGCGCGCCGCCATGCTGGCCGCACCGCCCTTGCCGGCGGCCGTGGTCGACCTGGCGTTCCTGCCGCTTGCCGCGCTGCCGCTGTACAGGGTGCTGAAGCAGTCGGGCAACCGCCGCAACATGTTTCTCGTGGTCCTGCTCGGGCTGCTGGCGCTGTCCAACCTGCTATATCACGCCGCCGCCCTGGGCTGGCTGCGCCTGGACCCGCTGGCGCCGGTGCATGCCGCCATCGTGCTGATCGTGGCGATCGAGGCCGTGATCGGCGGCCGCGTGATTCCGATGTTCACCGCCAACGGTGCGCCCGGCACCAAGCCGGTGCAGGACGCCCGCCGCGACAAGGCCTCGCTGATTCTGACCGTGCTGGCCGGCGCCGCCTGGACCGTGGGTCTGCCGGCGCCGTTCACAGCGGCGCTCGCGCTGGCCGCCGCGGCGGCCCAGGCGCTGCGCCTGGCCGGCTGGAAGCCGTGGCGCACCTGGCGCAACCCCTTGCTGTGGATCCTGCACCTCTCGTACGCCTGGATTCCGCTCGGATTTGCCGCGCTGGCGCTGGCCCAGTACGGCGTGGTGACGCAGAGCGCGGCGCTGCACCTGCTGACCGTCGGCTCGCTCGCCGGACTGGTGATCGGCATGATCACCCGCACCGCGCTCGGCCACACTGGCCGTCCGCTAAAGGCCGGACGTGCGGAAACCCTGATGTACGTGCTGGCGCAGGGCGCCGTCCTGGCCCGTTTCGCGGCCGCCGTGGCGCCTGCTTCGCGGATGCCCTGGCTGGTCCTTGCCACCGTATGCTGGAGCGGCTGCTTCCTGGCCTATGTCGCGGCCTACCTGCCGCTCCTTACTGCCCCGCGCCCCGACGGACGCGAAGGCTGAACCAACGAAAGCCTCATCATGCAACATACCGTCGATTTCGACCCCGAACTGATTTCCCGCATGAGCCAGCGCGGGCCGAGATACACCTCCTATCCCACCGCCGACCGTTTCAACAGCGGGTTCTCAGCCATCGATTTCGCAGCCGCGGCATGGGGCGGCGTTCCCGGACGGGCGCTCTCGCTGTATGTGCACGTGCCATTCTGCGAGTCCCTCTGTTACTACTGCGCCTGCAACAAGATCATCACCCATGACCGCAGCAAGGCGGCAAAATACCTCGGTTACCTGGTGCGCGAGGTCGACATGCAGGCCAGCCTGTTCGCGGCCTGCGGCCCGGTGGAGCAGCTGCACTTCGGCGGCGGCACGCCGACCTACCTTAGCGACGCACAGATGGGTGCCTTGATGGATTTCCTGCGCAGCCGCTTTGAATTTGCCGGCGACGAGGATGGCGAATATTCGATCGAGATCGATCCGCGCACGGTCGATGCGAAGCGCATCCACTCCCTGCGGGCCCAGGGTTTCAACCGCCTGAGCCTCGGCGTCCAGGACTTCGACGAGAACGTGCAGCGCGCCGTCAACCGCGTGCAGCCGGAAGCGATGACGCGCGACGCGATCGCGGCGGCACGCGCAGCCGGCTTCCGCTCGGTCAGCATCGACCTGATCTACGGGCTACCGCTGCAAAACCTGTCCACCATGGCCCAGACGCTCGACAAGGTGATCGAGGCTGATCCGGACCGGATCTCGGTCTACAACTATGCGCACATGCCGCAAATGTTCAAATCGCAGAAGCTGATCCGCGACGAGGACCTGCCCGATGCGGCCACCAAGCTTGCGATGCTTGGGCTGTGCATCGAACGCTTGTGCGCGGCCGGCTACGTCTACATCGGCATGGACCATTTTGCGAGACCGGACGACGAGCTGGCGCTTGCGCAGAGCAATGGCACTCTGCACCGCAATTTCCAGGGCTACTCGACTCACGCGGCGATCGACACCGTCGCCTGCGGCGTGTCGGCGATCAGCGCCGTCAACGGCACCTACAGCCAGAACGAAAAATCGCTCGAGGCGTATTACTCGCGCCTGGACGAGGGTGTGCTGCCCGTCGCGCGCGGGTTCCGCCTATCGGCCGACGACCTCGCGCGGCGGCACATCATCCAGCAGTTGATGTGCAATTTCGAGCTCGACTTCGGCGCACTGGAACAGCGCTGGGGAATCGACTTCAGCGCCGGATTCGCGGCCGAGCTGGCGCAGCTGGCGGCGCTCGGCGCCGAAGGCCTGCTCGAATTGCGAGACGATGGGCTCCAGGTGAGCCGCAAGGGTCGGCTACTGATCCGCAACGTGTGCATGGTGTTCGACAAATACTTCGGCACGCCCGAGGCCGTGCCGCTGCAGCGTCTTCGTTACTCGAGGACGATCTGAAATACCGCTTCCTCCAAAGCGTGCCAGTCCGGGGCCCCTCCGATCGTCCCGATAAGGCCTGGATCCGCAAGCTTGGCCCCGGATTGATCACCGGCGCAGCTGACGACGATCCGAGCGGCATCGCGACGTATTCGCAGGCCGGCGCCCAATTCGGCTTCGGGATGTTGTGGACGCTGCTGTTCACCTACCCCTTGATGATGGGTATCCAGATCGTCAGCGCAAGAATAGGGCGGGTCACGGGCCAGGGGCTGGCAGCCAATATCCGCCGATATTATCCGCCGTCGCTGCTGTATTTCATCGTGGGCCTGCTTCTGGTCGCGAACACCATCAATATCGCAGCAGACGTGGCGGCAATGGGCGACGCGGTCCACCTGGTGATGGGTGGTCCTGCGCACCTGTATGCGATCGGCTTCGGGCTCGCCTCGGTACTGCTACAGGTCTTCATTCCCTACTCGCGTTATGTGCGCCTGCTGAAATGGCTCACGCTGGGCTTGCTTGCTTATGTCGGGACAGTCTTCGCCGTGCACGTGCCCTGGAACGCAGTATTTCTGCATCCGGGGGACGTGCTCGGCTTGCCGTGGAGCGCGTCCCATGTCACCACCATCGTCGCGGTGTTCGGAACGACGATCAGCCCCTATCTCTTCTTCTGGCAGGCATCGCAGGAAGTGGAAGAGCTCAGGTCCGACCCGGCGGCACACCCGCTGAAGTGCCCGCCTGCGCAGGTAAAAAGGAATTTCGCCCGGATCAAGCTCGATACGTGCATCGGCATGGCCTTTTCGAATCTGGTGGCGTTTTTTATCATGTTGACGACCGCAGTGACCTTGCACGTCCATGGCGTCAGCGATATCCAGACGAGCGCCCAGGCGGCCATAGCGCTGCGCCCAGTGGCAGGCCAGGCGGCTTTCCTGATGTTCAGCCTCGGCATCGTCGGAACGGGAATGCTTGCGATACCGGTACTTGCCGGCTCTGCCGCCTACGCGGTGTCCGACGCATTGGGATGGCGCAGCAGCCTCGAGGACAAGCCGGCGATGGCGCCGCGGTTCTACACGATGATTGCTATCTCGACGCTGGCGGGAATGGGCCTGATTTTCACGCCCATTGACCCCATCAAGGCCCTATACTGGAGCGCAGTCGTCAACGGCGTCATTTCAGTACCGATCATGACCGTCATGATGCTGATTGTGACGCGCACCGACATCATGGGCAGCCTGGCTGCCCGCCCACGCCTGAAACTGCTTGGCTGGCTGAGTACCGTTGTCATGGCGTGCGCGGTGGCGGCGATGCTGCTGATGTAAGCCGACCGGCGAGTGCGTCTCGCCGGCCACGCCGCGCGGACGCGGCGTTCATGGCCTTCCCTCAGTGTCCGGACAGTGCGTCCGGCCTGCTGGTCGAGCGGAACACGGCCGGATTGGGATCGCCCGTCACATACAGGAAGCCGGCCAGGCCTTTTTCCATGCGAGACAGCGCGTGGTCTACCAGAATGTAGCGGCCCGGTACGTCGACCTTGAACTCGACCATGGTCGCGCCGCCGGGGGCCACGGTCGTGGTCTGGACATTCCGCAGCGGCGCCGTGGTGAGGTCGCCAAGGCTGTACACGCGGTCGAACACTTCGCCGATCACGTGGAAGCTCGAGGTGGCGTTCGGGCCGCCGACACCGAAGAAGATCCGTACCGTCTCGCCGACCTTTGCTTCCATGCGGTGGGTCTTGGTAAGGGCGTCGTGATTGCCGTTGAAGATCAGATGTTCCGGCTGCTCCGCGAGCAGCTTCTCGAGCGAGAACTCGTTTTCCCCTGCGGTGCCATGGCGCTGGGCCGTGTACAGCTCGCCCTGCATCACATAGAACTCACGGTCGACCTTCGGCAGTCCGCCTTCCGGCTCGACCAGGATCATGCCGTACATGCCATTGGAGATGTGCTGGGCCACCATCGGCGTGGCGCAGTGGTACACGTACAGGCCGGGATTGAGCGCCTTGAAGGTGAAGGACTTCGATGAACCGGGCGCCGCCTGCGTGACCGTGGCGCCGCCGCCCGGGCCGGTTACCGCGTGGAAGTCGACCGAGTGGATCATATGGCTGTCCTTCGCGTTGCTCAGGTTGACGTCGACGGTGTCGCCCACGCGCACGCGGATGAAAGGACCCGGCACCTTGCTGTTGAAGGTCCAGTACTTGTAGGTCGAGCCGTCCATCAACTGGCCCATGACTTCCGTGGTTTCCAGATTGACGCTGAGGTGCTGGGGGCCGCGCTTGCCGACCGATGGGGGAAGGTCGTGCGGATCGCGCGAGATGTCGGCCGCCTTTGGCCGGGTGTCCGCCGCCGGCTCGCCGACGACGATCTTCCCGATCATGCCGGCCTGGACGTGGCCCGGCAGGGAACAGACATAGTCGAAGGTCCCTTTCTTGTTGGCGCGGAACACGATGGTCGTGCTCGCGCCCTTGTCGTTCACCTGGTTCGATTTGGCGTCGAAGTCCTTGACGCTGATGTCGTGCGTGGCGCCATCGCCGTTGACGAGGTTGATCTGGACCACTGCGCCGACTGGCACGTTCAGGGTCGGGTTGGCCTTGCCGTTGATCGGCCCCGCGTCTCCCATGAAGACCAACTTGCCGTCAGAGATATCGGTGCGCAGCGTGAACGTGACATCCGCAACGGTCTGCACTGCCGAAGGCGCATGCATGTGCTCATGCTGGGCATAGGCTGGCGCGAGCATGCCGCCACCCAGTAGGACGGAGGCGATGAGATAAGGGAGCATCTTGGGTTTCATTTTATATACCTGTGTTTTGTCGTTGATACGACGCAATCATAGGTTTCAGGGATGAGTAGTAGAAATGATTCGGATCAAGCCTTTTCAAGCCAGCGCGGATCGGGTAAGTACCTCGCGGCACATCGATTCATGGTGCAGGACCTTGATCTGAATCATTCAAGAATCGACTTCGCGACGGCTATGATTTTTCCAAACGGAAAAATTTAAATCAACTGATAAGGATCAGATATGAAAGCCAGCACACTTCGTCACGCCATCGCTGTCGCATTCATTCTCCCGGGCGCCGCTTTTGCAAGCTGCGGCTCGGCTTTCTGCACCGTGAACACGAACTGGACCTCGCACAGCGCCCTGATCGAGGCCGGCTCAAGCTTCGATCTGCACTATGAGTACATCGACCAGGATCAAGCCTTCTCGGGAGGAGACAAGGTAGCGGTCGGCCAGATACCGCATCACCACGATGAGGTCGAGACCGTCAACCGCAACCTGATGACTACCTACAGCCATGGTTTCGGCAATGGATGGGGCCTTTCGATCAGCGCGGCGCTCGGCGACCGCGATCACGCGCACATCCACAATCACCACGGTGCGGCGCTGACGAACGAATGGAAGTTCACCGAACTCGGGGACGTACGCCTGCTGGCGCGCTATCAGTACGCCGCCACGGGCGATGCGATGAACCCCGGCAGGGCTGGCATCGTCATTGGACTCAAGCTGCCGACAGGCCACTTTACCGTAGAAAACGCCGAAAGCGAGCGCGCGGAGCGGAGCCTGCAGCCCGGTACCGGGACGACCGATCTGATCGTCGGCAGCTACTTCCACCAGCGTTGCACGGCCGACGATGCTTCCTGGTTCGTTCAAGGACAATACCAGCGCGCGCTGAACAGCCGCGACGGCTACAAGGCGGGCGCGCAGTTCAGTACCGACCTCGGCTACCGGAAAGGGGTAGGCGAGCGCCTGGGCCTGCTGGCGCAGCTGAACTTCGTTCACAAGGCGCGCGACAGTGGCGTCAATGCCGAACCCGCCGATAGCGGTGGACGCTACCTGTTCCTGAGCCCAGGCCTTTCTTACACCTTCAGCGAACGCCTGCAGGCCTACGGCTTCTTTCAGCAGCCGGTGCTACGGCACGTCAACGGTGTGCAGCTTACTGCCGACAGAGCCTTGATGTTCGGCGTCTCGGGCCGCCTGTGAATTCCGGTTGCGTCCGGCGACTCGGCTACATTTTTGAAAGCTCCTGCGGCGATGCCAGTCCATGTGATGTCATGGGCGGCCCTTCGCGAGACCGTCGCGAGCAACGCAGCTCCAGTGCACCAGCAGCATGGGAATGTCTTGCCTGGCCGGCCTGGCACGCAACGTCTTAAATCCATCGCCTAAAGCAAGTCAATCCTGTCCACGGTCGCGATAAAGAACGGGGAGCCGTGTCGACTTCAGGATCGACCGACACTGGTGTGTCAACCTCGCTGTCAAGAAGGAGCAAAACCGCAGGGATGTCGAGATTGCAAGGGTGCGCCAGTCGAGTGAAGGTTGACCCGCTGCTGCTGGGCCTTGGTATCGGTTATGCGTTCTAGAGTCCCGCTTCGTCCGAAGCCAGCCGGTCGAAGACCGGCTTTTACCGGCACCGTGCCGGTTTCTTCTCATCTTGAAAGGCTCTCTTTAACGAGCTCATGTGGTGCAAAACTGCGGTTCTCGCCTAATTCATTGATTGATATGGATGAAAAACGGCCTGCAAAGCCGTCTAGACGGGTTCGACTCCCGTCCTCGCCTCCAGCATATCTGTAGATCAGTGCTATTGCGCTGATCTACGTCAGCGCTTTCGCCACACGTATCGCCCGCATCTTCCTGCCAGCTTTCGATCCCATTTGAAGCATATTGAGCGTTTTCACAGATGCGCTCTAACAGGAAACGACATAACGGTCACGCCCGGCTTGTTTGGCTTTGTAAAGAGCCGTATCTGCACGAGCCAACATGAGTTCCGGCGTGTCCTTGCACTCGTCGGATATGGCAAGCCCCACGCTAGTTGTGATTGATAGGGTTTTATTTGGCAAGTTAAATGGTCGCCGCATGACATCAACGATCTTTTCGCCAAGAGCCTGAGCTTCCGTTACCTCGCGTACGTGCTCGAAGACGATGACAAACTCGTCGCCGCCAAGGCGTGCAACCGTATCTGCCGTACGAACAACGGACAAGAGCCGCTGAGCAAACTCAACGAGAATCGCGTCGCCGCACGCATGCCCAAGACCGTCGTTTATCGCTTTAAAGTGATCGATATCCATATACGCCAGAACGATCTTATACGACGCGCGTTTCGTTCGCGCAACCGCAAAGGCAAGCGTTTTCTCCAGCATTCTGCGGTTATAAACGCCGGTAAGTGCATCGGTTTGTGCGAGTTCCGCCAGTTCGGCTTCTGCTTTTGCTCGCTCCTGAGACAGGTTATAGAAGGCACGGCTAAGGTCACCAAACTCGTCCTTTCTATCTACGTCGAACACAGAAATATCTGTTTCGCCGTCTGAAAGACCTGCAACATGCCGCCTTAAAGCGGCAAGCGGCCGCAGCAAGCGGAGCACTGCAAACCACGCAATCACCGCAGTAGCGATTGCGATTACGAAAGACGCGATCAATGCCTTTCGGCGCATGTCGATGATCGGTGTAAGCGCCTCGGAAACCGGGTACACCGCGCCAACGATCCAATCCACCGAGCGAAGTCTCTTGTATGAAATGAGCGCGTGGACCCCCGATTTACTGACACCCTCGGTCCAACCCTCAAAACCCGACATCGCGGCGAGCGTCGACTTTACTGCCCCTCCTGGCTCAGACTTGACGTTCGCAAGAATCCGCCCAGGCGTGGGGTGGTGAATGATCACGCCCTTTGTTGTCACTGAAAATAAATAACCGCTGTCGCCGGGCTTGAGCTTCAAAAGCTGTCCGAAGAATCTCGGACTTTCGAGGTTGATACCGCCACCAAGGATAAACAGTAATCGTCCATCGTCGGCGTACACCGGTTGTGTTACCAGCACCACCGGCTTTCCCGACAAGGCGCTTCGGAAAGGCTCGGAGGTCGTACCCTCGCGCGCCATGACCGTTCGAGTGAAATATTCTCGATGTTGAAAGCCCTTCGTGCCAATTGCACGTCGATCGGCCAGGCTGGCGATGACGGTGCCATTCGGGTCGAAAGCCACCACGTTGAAAAATTCGTCGCGCAAAGTCCCACGTTTTTCAAGGAATTCTTGAAGCTGCGCACCGTCATGGATGAGGGCAGCCTCCAGGGCCTCGGCGAGAATCTTCAGCATGGTTCGCTTCGACTCGAGGTCTTCATCGATGTTGGATGCCACGCTTTCCAGCAGCGTGTATTGCTGGTCCCCAACAATATGCATCATTTCTTGCTCTGTTACTGCAAGCGATGCGAGGGCCACGAGGCTAGCGGCAAGCAATGCGGATACTGCCACGACAACGGTGATACGGAACTTAAGGGAACCTAGACGAACGATCGATTGCATGGAAGCACCTGAACACGGAAGTGGCATTCTACAAGCCCTGCGTACGCCTCTTCAGATATTACTGGCTCCAGTGATGCGCGGCTCATCAGGATGCACACCAGAACTTTTAAAAGTGGATGCATCTGCCTGCGCTTGTGCTGGCAGCATCAAGCCGTCCAGCACGGTAGTCGCGTGCTGTAATGCCAAGGCTTGTAGCTCAGGTGTGTGAGAACTGAATGCGCCGTAAGTCTCGCGAAACAGCATTCCGGCCAGGAGTGGCCCGGTGATGGAAAATGCGAATAGCCGAGGGTCGCCATCTCTGACCTCGCCGCGGATCTGTGCCTGGACAACCAGCGTTGTGATCAGGTCAAGGATGCGGGATGCGACATCGTCATGCCATATGCGTGCCAGATCCGGGAACAGGCGACTTTCGCTGATAACCATGCGGAATATCGCCGGGAATCGGTTTTCGTTTGCCACGTCAATCAAACGGAGCAGCAGCTCTGGCAGGCGTTCGCGCAGCGATGTCCATGGCGCGGAGTCAGCCGCGCCAACAGCATCCAAGTTGGACTCGAAGGCATGGTGGGCCGCCGCCCGGAAGATGTCTTCCTTTGTGTCGAAATATAGATAGAGAGTGCCTTTTGCAATGCCGGCGCGTTTCGCGACTTCGTCGAGCCTGGTCGCTGCGTAACCCTTTTCTGTAAAGACGCTGATCGCCGCATCGACGATCTCCGCGGGACGCGCATCCTTGCGCCTTTGCCACCTCATGGATAGTTCCCTCATTGAAAAACCGAAGGGGCAAGGGTAACGCAGCCTTTTTTCTGCCGCCCACGAGGCGACAAGTTGCCAAGTTCACGCTCGATGTCCCCGTTCAGCCGGACGAGCAATTCGGCGACCTGCTCCAAATGCGCAGAATCCACCCCGGCCAGTATATTCGTGCGAAATGCATTCGCCTCCGCTTGTACCTTCCCATGCAGTTTGCACCCGGAGGCAGTCAAGCGGACAAGCTTGATACGCCGGTCCGACCGGCAGGGCATGCGCTCGACCAATCCAAGGCTTTCCAGTCGGTCAATCATCGCAACCATCGATGCGGCTTCCACACCCAGGCGCTCGGCGATCGCGCGTTGGGACAGCTCAGGCGTCGACTTGGCAATGGCGGCTATGGCCAGCCAGCCGGCCTGGCCGATGCCCAGGTTCTTCAGCCGTGCGTCGAGCCCCAGGCGCCAGGCGCGCGCGGTAGCGTGCAGGGCGATGGCGAATCGTTCCGGAAGCATCGTGTCAACTTGGGATGGCGCTGGTGGTGCGTGCATATTTGCTTTTCGTTAGTCGAGTCGATGGCAGACGAAGGCTGTCGCTGTCCTTCGCCGGTTCTACTTATGTTCCTGGACTGCTGTGCGCGTGGACTCGAACGCATTCAGGCCCGACCAGCAAAGCCAGATTGCCACCAGCGCAGTCGGCAGGACGGTGGTGCTGAGCGCCCAGTGCAGTTTGGTATCGTCGTGGAAGATAAGGTCGGACACGAGCGCGACCAGTGTCGGCCCCAGTCCGATGCCTAACAGGCCGGCGATCAGAAGATAGACCGAGATCGCCTGGCCGCGCATGTTGTTCGGGCAAATCTCCTGGATGCATGCCGGGGCCGCCGACTGTGAGATGCTCAAGCCCAGAACGGCGCAGCCGAGCAGTACAAAGGCTGTGGTCGCGTCCGGGGCCAGTGGCCAAAGCGCTGCCATCGGTGCGCAGATCAGGGTGCCGACCAGCGAGACCCGGAAGCGCGCCGCGTGCACCCCCTTGCGAAGCCAGCGGTCGCTCAGGTAGCCGCTAAGCAAGGTACCACCCAGGCCCGCGGCAGCGATGATTGCGCCGAGGACGATGCCGGCGCGGCTGGATGGCATGTGGAAGCGCCTGTCGAACAGGGCGGGCGCCCACGACAGCATGCCGTAGCCGATCATCGCCAGCAACGCAGGATACGTCAGCAGGCGCGCGAAGGTAGGTCGGTGCTGACCGAGGAAAGCCAGGAACTCACGGACGGTGCAATGCTTCGCCTCTGCGCTTTGCTCGCGCCGCACTGGTTCGCGTACGCTGAACAGCAGGGCGCCGAGCACGATGCCGGGCGCGGCGGCTGCCAGGAAACAGATGCGCCAGGCCGGTAATACGCCCAGCAGGGGCAGCGCCATCCCTTCTTTGGGGATCGCACCAAGGAGCCAGCCCCCCAGCAGCATGGATGCGCCGGAACCCACCGCCAGCGAGGTATAGTAGAAGGCCAGAGCCCTCCCACGTCGCTCGGGTGCCACGTAGTCGGCGATGATCGAATAGGCAGCGGGAGCAAGCACCGCTTCGCCGACGCCGACCCCCATGCGTGCGAGGAAAAGTACTGTGTAGGAGTTGGCAAACCCGGACAGGGCAGTCATCACGGTCCAGAACAGCAAGCCCCAGAAAATCAGGTTACGCCGCACTGCGCGATCGACCAGACGCCCGAGAGGCAGTCCCATCAAGGTATAACAGATCGAGAAGGCATAACCCTGCAACAGGCTGAACGAGGTGTCCGAGATCTGAAAATGGGCGCGGATCGGACGCACCAGCAGGGCCGGCAACTGGCGGTCGAGCTGGGAAAACAGGGTGACCAGGAACAGCACGCCGATTACCCAGGCGGCGTAGCCCAGGCTGGGATAGGGGGCCGCCAGCCGTTGTCGCGGAAGGATTTCCATGTCGTTTTCCAGGTTGGCGTTAAAAGCGGAGCTCGAGCTTGATGCCGAAAGTGCGCGGGTCGCCAGGGGTCTGGTTGTTATAGCCCTGGATGTAGAAGGAGTTCGAACGGGCCCAGTAGTATTTGCCGGCCAGATTCTTGGCCCACAGGCTGACGCGCGTCCGGTCGCCCGCCAGCTTCAGCGTGGCCATGGCATTCAGCAGGCCGAATGCCGGCTGGGTGTTCGAGGCGACTTGCCCGGCCGTCAGGGCCTGGAAGGGCAAGGTATTTGTGTTCACTGGCTGGAAGTAGGCCACTTTGGAGCGCCAGTTGTAGTCGAGGTGCAGGTCGAGCTGCCCGAGCGGCGTGACCAGCGGATAATCCGCTCCCACAGCGGCGGTGGTCTTGGCGGTGGTGACGAATGTCAAACCCTTGAACGGACCGTTGTCGAATTCGGGATCGGTCAAGCCGATGCCGGCGCTCAGGCTCAGGTCCGCCAGGCGCAGCACGGCGTCGAGTTCAAGGCCCTTGACGGTGGCGTCGCCGGCATTCATCACCGAGCTGATGGTCGTCGTGCTGCCGGGTGGGAACTGCGGCGTGATTTGCTGGATGTCCTTGTATTTGGCCAGATAGGCAGCCAGGTTCAGGCGCAGCCTGTGCTCGAGCAGTTCCATCTTCGAGCCCGCCTCGTACGACATCACCTGTTCTTTGTCGAAAGGCGCGTAGCCGAACGCGCTGGTGGCGCCTCCGGGCTGGAAGCCGCCAGATCGGAAGCCGCGCGACACCTTGCCGTACACAAGCGTGTCGCTGCCCAGCTTGTAGTCGAGGCCGAGCGTCCACGGCGTGTAGCGGGCGTGCAGCGCGGGCGGCACATAATGGCAGCCGCCTTGGTCGAGCCCGGCCGCGGCCAGGGCGCAGCCGGCGTTACCCGCCAACATGGTCCCGCTCTGTAGCAGGTAGCGCGGGGTGGAATAGTCGACTTCGCGCTCGTCCCTGACCAGGCGCGCACCGGCGGTGGCACGCAGCTGCGGCAGCACGGCATAGGACAGCTGCCCGAATACGCTCGCCGAGGTCTGGCGCGAGTCGAATGCGTTGAGGCGCCCGAGGGTATTGGCTCCGGAGGGCGTCGTCACCAGGCTGCTGTCGCGCAGCCCCTCGCTGAAGTAATAGGCCCCGGCGATCCAGTCGAGGCGGTCTTCCATGGCGTTGCCATACACCTGCAGCTCCTGTGTGAACTGGTGGCCGCTGACGGCGTAGCGCTGCAACTGGTTGACGAAGACCGGGGTCGCGTCGAGGTCGTAGCCGCTGACGGTCGACAGATGACGGTATGCGCTGATGGACTTCAGCGTGGCCGGTCCGGTGTTCCATCGCAGCGTCGCGGTCGAGTTGCTTACATCGGTCGTATTGCGCGGATTGAAGCCGGCCTGGCTGGTATAGCCGCCGTCCTGGACATATTGCGCGACGGGGGCCAGCGTGCGTGCTGCGATGGCAGGATCGAAGTAATTGACGATCCAGACCTGGGACGCCGCGTCGCTGCTGAATTTGTCATAGGTCAGGTCGACCAGCAGGTCGCGCAGCGGCCTGCTGCGAAGCGAGGCACGGAAGTAGCGCCGGTCCTCGTCGCCGAGCTGCTCGCCGAGCGGCGCGCTCCGCCCGTATCCTTCGTGCCTGAGGCCATCGGCCACCAGGCGCAGGGCCGTGGCCTTGCCCAGCGGGAGATTGAGGATACCGGTCAGCGCGCGCTGGTCAAAGTTGCCCACGCCCGCGGTCAGGCTGCCTTCGAACGCCTGCTGCGGCGCCCTGGTCGTCATGTTCAATGCGCCGCCGATGGTGTTGCGGCCGAACAGCGTGCCCTGCGGTCCGCGAATCACCTCGACCGCATCCATGTCGACCATGGCCGCGTTGGCGCCCGCGGTACGGGCGTAGTACACGCCATTGACGTAGATGCCGACGGTCGGGTCGTTATTCGACGAGATCGAGGTCGGCGCAATGCCGCGCATGCCGATGATCATGTTGTTCTTGCCGACCGGGGTATCGCTGATGAGCAGGGATGGGGCATTGGCGCTGAGCGCCTTGATGTCGCCGATCTGGCGCCTGGACAGTTCTTTGGCGTCGATGGCCGTGACTGCCGCCGGGACCTCCTGCAGTGCCTGTTCGCGGCGTTGCGATGTGACGATGACTTTCGGTACTGCGGGTGCCGCGTCGGTCTCCACTTGCGTGCCGGATGGTGCCGCGTCGGGCGCCATTTCAGGCGGTGCGGCAAGCGCGGCACCGCCGAGGATGGACATGGCGCAGCTGCCCGCCAGCACGCGCAGTGGAGCGAATGGGATCATGCTTGTCTCCGTGATCGTTGTTATCGTTCTCGACCGGCTGAAGTCGGCGCGCCGCGCGCATTGTTGGCCATGCTTGCGCGGTGCGATGTCCGGATGCGGCGAACAGCCGCAGGTGCTATTCGGGCGTGCGGCAGGACGCGGCGACCTTGTGCCCATCCGGGTCGCGGATATAGGCCGCGTAGGCGTTCGGTGCAACCGGACGCGGGCCGGGCGCGCCTTCGTCAAGGGCCCCGAGCGCGAGCGCACGGCGATGGAATTCGTCGATCGCCGCCCGGTTCGGCGCGGCCAGGCCGATGGTCAGGCCATTGCTGGCCGTGGCCGGTTCGCCGTTGCGGGGATAGCCCACCATGAACTGGGGCGCCCCGATGCCCCAGCCGCAGATACGGCCTTCGATGTCCAGCAGGCGCGTGAAGCCGAGCGGCGCCAGCACGTGGTCGTAGAATGTCCTGGCGCGTTCGAGATCGCGCGTGCCCAGCGTGAAATGAGTGATGATGGTCATACCATGGTCTCCTGCTTCCGGTGCATGAAATGGTCTGGGTGCGGATCAGCGCTTGCTGACCTTGATGTCGGTGGCCTCCAGGTCCCAGGTGCTTGTGGTGCATCCTTCTTCGCGCAACTGGTACTTCAGCACCCGTCCCTGTGGATTCTTCGGCATCGAGCTACGAAATTCGATGTACCGCGGCAGTGCGTAGTAGGGAACGGCATCGACCGCCCAGTGGAACAGGGCTTCCGGCAACAGCGCGCAGCCGGGTTTCAGGATCGCCGTGACCTTGACGTCGTCCTCGCCTTTGTCCGACGGAACCGCATGCACCGCGACCTCCTCGATGTCGGGGTGGGCGGCGAATGCCGCTTCCATCTCGAAACTGGAGATGTTCTCGCCGCGGCGGCGCAGGTAGTCCTTCTTGCGGTCGACAAAATAGAAGAATCCGTCCTCGTCGAACTTGCCGATGTCGCCGCTGTGGAACCACATGTTGCGCATCACTTTCATGGTATCGGCCGGGCGGCCCCAGTAGCCCATGAACATGATGTCGGGACGCAGCGGGCGTACCACGATCTCGCCAGGCGTATTGGCGGGCAGTTCGCGGTCGAGGTCGTCGACGATGCGGACATCGAAGTCGGGGATGCGCTTGCCGGAGGAGCCCGGCGCCGCGTATTCGCCGCCGGGCAGCGAGGTGATCACGCTGGCCTCGGTCAGGCCGTAGCCGTTGCCGCCAACCTGCCGGGCGCCAAAGCGCTCGCGCCAGATCTTCTTGGTCTCCTCGGTGAACGGATTGCCGCGCACGGTATGGATCTGGCCGAAGCAGCGCCGCATCGCGTCGCTGTCCGGCGCCTGGGCCAGCAGGCCGCCCATGCCGCCCAGGATCGAGGCGATGGTGGCGCCGCTGCGCTCGACCTCGGGCCAGAAATTCGACACCGAGAAGCGCGGCACGATCGCCACGCGCGCACCGACCAGGATGTTCGACAGCACGCCGACGCACATGGCGTTCATGTGGAATAGCGGCAGGGGCGTGATGGTGATGTCGTCGGCGGTGGCCGGGCCCGCGCGCAGCTGCAGGCGCGCCAGGTTGCACATGTAGTTGTAGCTCAGCATGCAGCCCTTGGATGGGCCGGTGGTGCCGGAGGTGTAGACGATGCATGCCAGGTCGGACGGCGTTGGCTTGCTGGCGATCGGCTCGTCGCAGTGGCCGCGGTGCTGGTCGATCGGGTCGATCCGGATCGGGCAGGGCGGCAGCGTATCCAGCTTGCCGCGGTACAGGATCAGCGCGGCATCCGGCAGCCCCTCCGCCACCTGGGCGATGCGCTCGACGTAATCCGCCTCGCAGATCAGGATGCGCGCCTTCGAGTCGGCGATCTGGTGGCGCAGGAACTCGCCGCGCAGTGCGGTGTTCACCGGCACGCTGACCGCGCACAGCTTGTTCGCTGCGATCCATCCCGCCACTGCGTCGATATTATTGTCGAGCATGGTAAGGATGGTGTCGCCGGCACGCAGGCCCAGTCCGGCCAGCGAGTGCGCGAGGCGGGTCGTCAATTGGTCGAATTCGCCATAAGTGGTCAGCTCGCCGCCAAAATCGAGCAGCACTCGCTCGGGATGGGCCGCGACTGCCCTGTCGAGTGCGGCGATGATGGTGTCCTGCTGACCCACCGACCAGGTATCGGGGTTGCCCATGCCTGCCATGTCGTCTCCTGTTTTGCGTTTATTTGTGCTTGAAATATAAACACAAACTCAAAAAGTGTCAAAGAAAAGCTTGAAATCGCCTGAGGATGCGCTTTCCGCAGCTATGGCCATGCGCTACAATCGCCGTTCCAGGAACGTGTGCAAATAAAACAATGACCGGTTCAGTCAAAGCAGTGAAGAAGACGGCGGCGCCGAAGCCGAAGGCTGGCGCCAAGGCCGTGCCTGACGCGAAGGTGGCGGCGACGCGCGCCAAGCCGGCGGCCAGACCATCCGCCACGCCTGCGGCCAAAGCACCCGCCACGCCTGCGGCCAAGGCGGCGCCACGCGCCAAGCCGGCGGCAGCAGTGGTGGCCAAACCGGCCGTCAAGCCGGCCGCGAAGCCTGCGCCCAAGCTGGAGGGGGCGCGAGCGCCGCTGACGGCGCGTACCGCCGCACCCAAGGCCAAGCTGAACAAGCGGTCGAGCGACACCATCGCCAAGATCCTGGCAGTCACCGAAGAAATCATCCTGCGCTCGGGGGCGGAACGGATCTCGATCCTCGACGTCTGCGAGGAAGTCGGTATTTCGCGCGGCACCTTCTACCGTTACTTTTCTTCGCAGGACGACCTGCTGGACGCTTTTTCGCGCCACAAGCGCGACCAGTTCCATGCCACCTTGCTGACGATCGCGGCATCGAACGACCCGGACGAACGCTTCCAGGCGCTGCTCGACTTCATCGACAACTATCTCGAAACCAGCCGCGCGCGGCGCCTGCTGCTGGTGGCCCCGGACTACGCCACTCGCTGGCTGCAGCGCATCTTCACCGACTCGGTGCACCGCTTCCAGGACATCCTGTCCATGGTGTTCGACGCCTGGGAAGAACGGCATGGCATCGTGATCGACCGTGAACTGGTGTGCGAGCTGATGGTGCGCTACATCATGAGCGACGTGCTGGTGCCGGCCGGTCCCGACCGCCGTAACCTGATGCGCCGCATCGAACGCTTCGTCCACATGCTGGTGTCGGGTAGGGTGGCGCGCCGCTAGCCTTGCTTTGACGAGGAGTCAAACCGTTCCGCTGTCGCCGGCGTGCCCGGCCGTGTTCCAATGAGCACACGATAATCCGCGCGAGCGGAAGGAGACGGCATGACGGGAATGAAGCAATACGACGCGGCGATCGTCGGGGGTGGGCACAATGGCATGGCGGCTGCCTGCTACCTGGCCGCCGCCGGCAGGAAGGTGGTGGTCATCGAGGCGCGCGACAAGATCGGCGGCATGGCCTCCAGCGGATACCTGATCCCGGAGGCGCCGCGCCACCTGGTTCATCCCTGCGCTCTCGACCTGATGTCACTGCGCGTGCATCCCATGATGCCGCGCGAACTGCAGCTGGAGCGTCACGGCTTTCGCCAGGTGGACATGGAGCCGGGCTATGTCTATCTCCACCCGGACGGCAATTCGCTGGTGTTCGGCCGCAGCGCGGCGCAGACGGCGGCCGAGATCCGGCGCTTCTCGAGCCGTGACGCCGACGAGTTCCTGGCGCTGATGAAGCTGGTGGATGCCTTCATCGACATGGCGATCCCGATGATGCGGGTCGATCCGGCCCGGCTCAACCTCGGCGCCAAGTGGCAGTCGCTGCGGGCGCTCCTGAAGCACCGCAAGCTGAAACCCGAGCTGATGGCGCTGATCGGCAGCCCGGCCTACACCTCGGTCATGGAACGCTTCGAACACCCGGTGACGCAGTCGGCCCTGTGCTGCCTGCTGGGCGCCGCCGGACCGATCGCCGCCGAAGCCACCGGCATCTACTTTGCGCTGCTGGGCTTCATCCATCGCTTCGGCCTGGGCCGCGCGGTCGGCGGCATGCAGACCCTGTCGGATGCCTTGGCGGCCCGGCTGCGCGAACTGGGCGGCGATATCCTCTTGTCATCGCCGGTCGCCGAAATCCTCGCCGAGGGCGGGCGGGTCGGCGGCGTGCGGCTGGCCGACGGCCGGCTGGTCGAGGCGCGGACGGTGATCGCCTCCCTGCATCCGAAGATGGCGCTGGAGATGGTCACGCCGGGTGCGCTCGATCGCCGGACCCTGACCCGGGTCGCGCTGGCGCCGTCCAACGCCCACGGCGCCTCACCGCTGAAAGTGGACGTGGCCTTGTCGGGCCAGGTCGCTTATTCGCGCCATGAGGCCATGCGTCCCGATGGGCTCAGCCTGCGCAAGAGCGTGCTGCTGGTCGGCACTTCGGAGGCGGTGCTCGACAACTTCCGCTGCGCCGCGCGCGGCGAGGTGTCCAGGCTGCCCTATCTCTGGATGACCGCACCGTCCGCCGTCGATCCCGGCCAGTCGCCGCCCGGCCAGGACATCGTCTACCTGTATCCGGTGGCGATGCCGGTCGAGCCGCGTGAAGGCTGGGACGCCATCCGCGCCCGGGTTGGGCAGCAGGTGATCGACCAGGCGGCCGCCTACATGGACGGGTTGAAGGAATACGAGATCGGCCGGCGCATCGAGGCCGCCCCGGACCTGGCCGCACGGCTGAACGTGCATCGCGGCTGCGTGGTGCATATCGATACCAGCCCGGCGCGCAGCGCACTGATGCGCCCGGCGGCGGGGCTCGGCGGCGCTACGCTGCCGGTTGCCGGCCTCTTCCTCGGCGGCGCCGGCGTCCACCCGGGCGGCGGCATCAACGGCTTGCCCGGAAGGATCGCGGCGCAACGGGTCGAGCGTTTCCTTTCGGGACGCTAGGCCGCGTCGCGCGTCAGCGGATCCAGCGCGCTGCGCTCGCGCTCGACCGCCGACAGCACGAACGCCACCGCGAACCGGCGCCAGGTATCGGCGCCCGTGCCGGTGGCCACGTCCAGTCCGGCCAGCGTCGCCACCGTGTAACGGTTGACATAGGCACTGGTGGTTGCCAGCGCCGCCATCGCCAGCAGCAGGTCGGCGTCGATGTCGGCGCGGAAGGCGCCGCTGGCAATCCCGCGCGCCAGTGTCGCGCGCATCTTTTCGTTCAGCTGCGGCGCCATGCCGGTGAAGCTGTTGCGCGGCGTGGTATGCGTCTGGTGATAGCGGATGCCCTCCTGCGCCAGCGCGCGCAATTCCTCATCGTGGTAGGGCAGCAGCATCCGGTCGAGCAGGGCGCGCAGCGCTTCGCGCGGGGGCAGGTGGTCCAGCTCCAGTGCCAGCAGCGCGTCCATGGCCAGCGCCGACGACTCGTCCAGCACACAGGCGAACAGCTCGTCCTTGCTGCGGAAATAGTGGTAGACCAGCTGCTTGGTGACGCCGGCCGCCTGGGCGATGTCGTCCACGCGCGCCTCTGCCAGGCCCCTGGCGGCGAACTCGCGGCGCGCAGCCGCCGCGATGCGCCTGAGCGTGTCGCGCTTGTTGGGCGGCGCCTTGGCCGAAGCGGGGCTGGCGACGGGGCTGTTGCTGGTTTCCGGCAGGTCGGGCATGGCAATCGGTTCGATGGAGGCAAGCGATGTTATCCCACGCCGCTTGACCCTCAGTCAAATAAAACAGCTGGCGCCAATGTCCGCGGACCGCCCTCCTGGCGCTAACATGTGAACACGATTAAAGAAATTGTCCATATAAGGAGACAGGATGAACACCGCCAGCGACACGATCGACCTGGAAAGCGCCTATTCGGCGGTATCCGACACCTACAAGGGCAAGGGCGACATCCATGCCGCATGCCGGCTCGCACGGGAGCGTTCGTCGATCTTCATCGGCGACTTCATCCGCCAGTTCGCGGTGCCGACGAATGCCGGCATGCAGCAGGGGTCGCGTCCGACCTTTGCCCTGTTCCGCCACAAGGACGTGATGGCGGTCTTGCGGGATGCCGAGGCCTACACCAGCGGCTTCATCGCCGAGGGACTGGGCGCCTTCTTCGGCGGCCTGATCGTGCTGGCCATGGACGGCGAGCAGCACCGCCAGGTACGCGCGCTGCTGCAGCCGGCCTTCATGCCGGAGACGGTGAATAAGTGGCGCGGCCAGATCGACGCCGTCATCCGCAAGGACTTCCTCGAGCCGATGGCGGGCGACAAGAAGGCCGACCTGATGGCATTCGGGCTGGCGTTCCCGATCCGCGAGATGTACGCGCTGATGGGCTTCCCCACCGATGACCCGCAAGCTTATCGGCGCTATGCCGGCTGGGCGCTGGCGATGGTCGGCGGTAACCAGGTCGATCCCGCCAAGGCCGACGAGGCGCGCCGCAACGCCGGCATCGCGGTCAAGGCGCTGTACGACGCGATCATGGAAGTCGTGGTGCGGCGGCGCGCGGAGGGCAGCTTGGGCGACGACCTGATCGGCCGCCTGCTGCGCGCCGAGCACCAGGGCCGCATGCTGGACGACCACGAGGTCACCACCTTCGTACGTTCCCTGCTGCCGGCGGCCGGCGAAACCACGACGCGCACGTTCAGCTCGGTCATGACGCTGCTGCTGACGACCCCGGGCCTGCAGGACCGCGTGCGTGCCGACCGCGGCCTGGTGCCGAAGCTGATTGACGAGGCGGTCCGCTTCGAGCCGGTCGCTACCTTCAAGGTGCGCGAAACCGCCAGAGAGGTCGAATTCCACGGGGTGACGATCCCGAAAGGCGCCTTCGTCCAGTGCATGGTCGTCGCCGCCAACCGCGACGAGGACGTGTTCGAGAACCCGGACGTGTTCGATATCGACCGAAAACCCAGGCCGTCGTTCGGCTTCGGCTTCGGCCCGCACATGTGCATCGGCCAGTTCGTCGCGAAGCTGGAGCTTGGCTGCGCCGTCAATGCCATCCTCGACCTGCTCCCCGGCCTGCGCCTCGACCCGGACATGCCGCCCCCGGTCATCGAGGGCGCCCAGTTGCGGGGCGCTGCCCACATCCACGTACTTTGGGACTGAGACCATGAAGGCATTCACGAAAGTGCCGGCGCGCGCCGACTTCGATTACCAGTGCCTGGTGGGGCCGCAGCGCGTGACGGGTGCCGGCCTGGCCGACCTGCGCGACCACTTCGGGCTGAAGCTGACCAAGCACATGCCCTTCGGCTGCGTGCGCGACGCGGAAGGGGACATCTACGCGATGGTGCGCGCGCTCAACGCGCCCGGCAGCAGCCCGAACCCGACCAAATTCATCTACCAGTCGACCCGGGTCGGGGATGGCAGTCAGCTGCGCGTCGACAGGGAGCGCAGCGCCGCCCAGGCCCTGACGATGTTCCCGCGGCGCTGGCTGGATGGCGATGTCGCCGGCTGGGCCAGCCTCGAGGACGAAGCTGGCCAGCCATGGCGGATCACGGCGTCCGGCTCGCGCTTCAGCTGGCGCGAAGAAGGGCTGTTTGCGCTCGAGGGGCGCCTGCTCGGGAATGGCATGCAATGGTATCTGCCGGGCCGCGACTGGGGCACGTTTTACGTCTCGCAGCTGTACGATGTCGCCGGCATTTGCGAAGGCCGGGCGGTAAAAGGTTTCATCACCCTGGACCAGGCATGGATGGCCGAGGGTGGCGCCATCCACTTCCAGAAGGACCTGGTGGTCAACAATGGCATGCATGTGATCTGGTGGACCTTCGCCACCGTCTACACGGACGGCAGCTGGGACCTCGGTTCCTTCATGGTCGGCCACGGCAAGCTCGGTTATGCCATCTTCCAGAACGAAAAGGGCGAGATCCGCTGCACCACGGATATCGAGGGCGAGGTGGTGCATAAGCCAGGCAGTTATTTCGTCGAACGCGCGCACATCGTGCTCGACGGCGCCGAGGTCTGGGAGTTCGTACCGGACCCGAAGGGCGAGATGATCGACTTCGTCGGCGGCTTCCCGATCACCGCGCAGCAGGAAGGCCGCTGGCGGCGGCGTGGCGACACCCGCGAGCCCGACCGCTCGCTCGGCTGGGGCGAGACCGACCGGCGCAACGGCAGCGCGCGCAACCTGCGGCCGTCGCCGCATGACGAGGGAGCATCGACATGAACACGACAGGGAACATGGGCGCCGAGGCGATCCGGCGCTTCCTGCACGCCCAGATCGCGTGCTGGAACGCGGGCGACAAGGCCGGCTTCCTCGCGGCCTATCGCGAGGCCGCGCCGCGCGGCCTGCTGATCGAATACGTCGGCCGCCCGGCGGCCGATGGCTGGGCGGTGCTGGAAGCGATGTGGGAGGGGCAGAACGCGGCCGTCGAGATCGAGGAAGCCGTGCTCATCGTCAACGGCGACGAAGCGGCCTGCCATAACCGCAACCGGCTGAGAAGCGGCGGCAGGGTCATCGACACGATCGAACTGTATCGCTTCGAGCGGGACGGCGGGCTGCTGGTGCGCTACTTCATCAGGCAGGAATAAGATTCACGAGAGCGGTCGACATTTTCGGAAAATGCGTCTATATTGAACAGAAATACAAAATCTGTTCATTCAAAGCTGCCCGCGCGAGATCGTCCAAAACGACAGCGGGAGAGGAGACGAGCATGGCCGGACTCTCGCACGATGACGCAAAACCGGTGACAGGGCCGGCGGCATGAGCCGTCTGCCGTTGGTGCCACTCGACGCATTGCCGCCGGAACTGGGCGCGGCGGTCGAACGCGGCCGCGCCAGCCGCATGCTCAGTTCCACGCTCCCGGTCCAGGTCTGGGCGCACCGGCCGGAAGCGGCGGCGGCCTGGCTCGCCACCCTCGAGGCGATGCATCTGCGCGGCGTGCTGCCCGGCCGCCTGAAGGAACTGGTGCGCCTCAGGATCGCCTCGATCACGAACTGCAAGGCCTGCCAGCTGGCGCGCAAGGACGATAGCGTCGGCGAGGAAGACCTGGCCTGCCTGTCCTCGAGCGCGGCGCGCTTCACGCCGGCCGAGCAGGCCGCATTACGCTACGCCGAGCTGTTCGCGGCCGACTACACGGCGATCGACGACGCCTTGTTCGAGTCGCTCGAGCGTCACTTCGCCATTCCCGAGATCGTCGAGTTGAACATGTTCTGCGCGCTGATGCTTGCCGGCGGACGCATGACCTATGTGCAGCAGGCCTATGAGGACAAGCCGTGAACGACCTGCCCATCCTGCAAGGCATCCGCGTGATCGAACTTGCCGGCGGCATCGCCGGTCCGGCCGCCGGACTGCAATTGTCCGAAGCCGGCGCCGACGTGATCCGGATCGAGCCTCCCGGCGGCGCACCCGACAGCGAGGCCGTGCTGTTCTCGGTGCTCAACCGCGGCAAGCGGCGCCTGGCGCTCGACCTCGACAGCCCGGCCGGACGCGCGAGCCTGGCGCGACTCCTGGACCACTCCGACGTGCTGTTGCATGACCTCGGTCCGGCGCAGGCCCTCGCACATGGCCTGGACGACGTCGCGCTGAGCCGCAACTATCCGCGCCTTATTGTCTCCGCCATCGGCGGATGGCCGGCCAGGCATCCGCTGGCGAACGCGCCGGCGCGCGAGACCTTGGTGCTGGCGCGTCTGGGCCTGCTCGACGAGCAGCCCGGCCATCGCGACGGCCCTATCTTCGTGCGCATGCCCTTCGCCAACTGGCTGGCGGCATGGTTCTGCGCCATCGGGATCATGGCGCGCCTGATCGCGCGCCGCCGCGACGGCCGCGGCGGCGTCGCCCACACCAGCCTGGCCCAGGCCGCCCTGGCGCCGATGAGCATGCACTGGTCGCGTGCGCAGCAGCCGACGCCGGCGTTCGCCCGGGGTCTGTCGAAAAGTACGCCGATCCCGCTGCACCGCTGCCTGGATGGCGTTTGGGTCCACGTCCATTATTCTCCCGACAAGGCGCCCTGGATGGCCGAGGCGCTGGCGGCCATGGGGCCTGCGGCGGTAGCGGCCGAAAACGCCACATACCCGCCCAGCCACGTCGCGCCCAATTTCGGCGCCAACAAGGCCATCATGGCGACCCGCCCGGCACGCGACTGGGTCGAACACTTCTGGGCGCATGACGTCGCGGCCCAGGTGGCGGCCCCCTTCGGCGCGATCTATGCCAGCACGCAGGCCCGGGTCAACGGCTATGTGCTCGCGCTCGACGATCCGCGGCGCGGCACGGTACTGCAGCCTGGGCCGGCTTATACGGGCGCGCCGCCGCCGCGTGTGCGTGGGCCCTTGCAGGGGCTCGAGGAGGTAGCGCCGGCAACGCCCCGGGCCCGGCTCCAAGCTGCGCCCGTGGCGCCGGCCGGCGACGCCGCCTTGCCGCCGCTTGCCGGCGTCAAGGTGCTCGACCTCGGCGCCTACCTTGCCGGTCCCTTTGCCACCATGCTGCTGGCGGACCTGGGCGCCGAGGTGATCAAGGTCGAACCGCCGGACGGCGACGCGATGCGGCGCCTGGAACGCGTCTTTGCGGGTACGCAGCGCGGCAAGCTGGGCGTCACCCTCAAGCTCGGCGAACCCGGGGCCGAGCCTGCGCTCGCCGCCTTGGTGCGCTGGGCCGACGTGGTCCATCACAACATCCGGCTGCCGGCTGCGCGCAAGCTTGGCGTCGACCATGCCGCCCTCAGTGCGATCAAACCCTCGCTGGTGTTCTGCCATATCAGCGCGTATGGCCCAGCGGGCGAACAGAAGGACTGGCCGGGCTTCGACCAGTTGATGCAGGCGGCCTGCGGCTGGGAGACCGCGTGCGGCGGCGCCGGCAATCCTCCCATGTGGCTGCGCTTCGGGGTTGGCGACTATTTCGCCGCCTTGTCTTCGGTGTTCGCGGTCTTGCTGGCGCTGTACCGGCAAAGCGAGGACGGGCAAGGGCAGATGGTCAGCGCCTCGCTGCTTGGCGCCACCCTGCCGACCGTCGCCGAAGCGGTGATGCTGGCGGATGGCTCGGTGACCCCTATCGCGGCACTGGACGCGGCCCAGACCGGCGTATCGCCGGACCATCGGCTCTACCGCTGCCTGGACGGCTGGCTGGCGGTGGCGGCACTGGACGCATGCGAAGCGCAGGCCCTGGCCGCGCTGGCAGGCGCGCCCGGGCAACGCGAAGCCTGGTTCGCGGCGCGCCGGCGCGAACAGGCGCTGACGCTGCTGAGTGCTGCGCGCGTGCCGGCCGAGCCGGCGCTGGAGCGGCAGGGCGAGGCCTTCCACGACGATCCCGGCCATGCGGCGGCCGGCCTGCACGCGCGCTACCGGCATGCAGTGTACGGGGAACTCGAGCAGGTCGGCGCATTCTGGGACTTCGGCGACCTGCCGCTGACGCTGGATCGCGCCCCACCGGCCCTGGGCCAGCACAGCCGACAAGTCTGGAAGCTGCTCGGCCTGGACGCCGCCCAGGTCGCGGCGCTCGAGCAACAGGGCTTGAGCAGCACCTTGCAACCATCGAATGGACACCCATGAACGAACTTGATTTCTCAGGCAAGACCGTGCTGGTCGTCGGCGGTTCCAGCGGCATCGGCAACGGCATTGCCCAGGCCTTCCGCGCCCGCGGCGCCGAGGTGCACGTGTGGGGCACGCGTCCCGGCGCCGCCGATTATGCCGATTCGCCCGATTCGGACCTGCAAGGGCTGCACTACGCCCGGGTCGACGTCGGCGACGCCGCGGCGGTTGCGGCGGCAGCGCCGCCCTTCGCGCGGCTCGACGTGCTGGTCTGCGCGCAAGGGATCGTGCGCTACCGGCGCGAGGAGTTCAAGGTCGACGCTTTCCGCGAAGTGGTCAACGTCAACCTGGTCAGCCTGATGGCCTGCGGCGACCGCTTCCACGGCATGCTGGCGCGGGCCGGGGGATCGATGATCATCGTCAGCTCGGCCGCCGCTTTCCACTCCACGGTCGGGACACCGGCCTACAACGCATCGAAGACCGGCGCCTATGGCCTGACGCGTACCCTGGGCGAGGCCTGGGCGCGCGACGGCATCCGGGTCAACGGGATTGCGCCCGGCTTGGTGGCCACCAAGCTGACGCGCGTGACGACCGATCATCCGGACCGCCTCGAATCGGCCTTGAGGAAGATTCCGCTGGGACGGCTCGGCACCCCCGCCGACATGGCCGGGGCCGCGCTCTTCCTTGCTTCGCCGCTGGCGGCGTATGTGCTCGGCCAGACCTTGCTGGTCGACGGCGGCCTGCTGCTGGCCTGAGCGCGGCCGGCCGAACTAACATCATCGGGAGACACGACATGGCATGGGATTTTGAGACCGACCCGCAGTTCCAGGCGGAGCTGGACTGGATGGCGCAGTTCGTGCGCGACGAGGTGGAACCGCTCGAACACGTCCTGGGAAGTCCCTGGAACATCCACGATCCGCGCTTCGAGCTGCTGGTGCGCCCTTTGCAGCGCCAGGTGAAGGAGCGCCGCCTGTGGGCCTGCCACCTGGGGCCGGAGCTGGGCGGGGCTGGCTACGGCCAGGTCAAGCTAGGGCTGATGAACGAAATCCTCGGGCGCGCGCTGTTCGCCCCGATCGTGTTCGGCGCCCACGCGCCCGATTCCGGCAACTGCGAGATCCTGGCCGCCTACGGCACGCCGGACCAGAAAAAGCGCTTTCTCGAGCCCCTGCTGGCCAACGCAGTGGTTTCCTGCTTCGCCATGACCGAGCCCCAGGGCGGCGCGGATCCGAAGGTATTCACTTCGCGCGCCGTGCGTGACGGCGACGGCTGGGTGATCGACGGCCAGAAGTGGTTCGCCTCGAACGCGCGCTATGCCGCCTTCTTCATCGTCATGGCGGTCACCGATCCGGCGGTTTCTCCCTACCAGGGCATGAGCATGTTCGTGGTGCCGGCCGACACGCCGGGCATCGAAATCATCCGCAACGTTGGGGTCGCCGACGATCCCGAGGCCACGCACGCCTACCTGGATTTCCGCGGGGTGAGTGTCGGTGCCGACTGCATGCTGGGCGCACCGGGGGAGGCGTTCGCGATCGCCCAGGTGCGCCTGGGCGGTGGGCGCGTGCACCACGCCATGCGCGTCGCCGGCCAGGCGCAGAAGGCGCTCGATGCGCTGTGCGAGCGCGCGCTGTCACGCAGCACCCAGGGATCGGCCTTGTCGGACAAGCAGATGGTGCAGGAAAAGATCGCCGACGCCTGGATCCAGCTCGAGCAGTTCCGCTTGCTGGTGATGCGCACCGCCTGGCGCATCGACAAATATCACGACTACCAGAAGGTCCGCAAGGACATCGCGGCGGTCAAGGCGGCCATGCCGAAGGTCTTGCACGACATCGCGTCCAGCGCGCTGCAGGTGCACGGCTCGATCGGCGTTTCGACCGAGATGCCCTTCGTCGGCATGATCGTGCGCTCCTACCAGATGGGACTGGCGGACGGCCCGACCGAGGTGCACAAGGTGACGCTGGCGCGCCAGCTGCTGCGCGCCTACGCGCCGTGCGAGGAATTGTTCCCCGCCTATCACCGTCCGACCGCAGCGGCCGCGGCGGCCGACAAGTTCCGCGCGGTGCTCGCGTGAGCGCCACCGCAGCGCAGGCCGAAGCACATAGGGCGTTAGACCTGGACGCGCTGGCGCACTGGATGGACGGGCAGGGCCTCGGCGAAGGGCCAATCGGCAAGGCCACGGCCCTGACCGGCGGTACACAGAACATCCTGCTGCGCTTCCGGCGCGGCGCCGGCGTGGAGTACGTCCTGCGTTGTCCGCGGCCGGGCGCCGGTCCGGAGGCCCGGCGCGGCTTCCTGCGTGAAGCGCGGCTGCTGCGGGCGCTGGGCGGTAGCGCGGTGCCGCATCCCGAACTGATCGCCGCCTGCGACGACGGCGCCGTGCTGGGCGTGCCCTTTTACCTGATGGCGCCGGTGGAGGGTTTCACGGCCACGCCCCATCCGCTGCCGCCGCCATACGCCGACGATGCGGCCTGGCGCCGGCAGCTGGGGCTTGAGATGGTCGATGGCCTGCTTAGCCTGGGAGAGATCGACCCGGGCCAGGCCGGGCTGGCGGACTTCGGCAAACCCGAGGGCTTCCTCGAGCGCCAGGTGCCGCGCTGGCTGCGCCACCTCGACGAATGCCGGCAGTACGCCGGCTGGCCGGGAAGGCAGGCGTTGCCCGGGGTGGATGAGGTGGCGCAGTGGCTGCGCGAGCGCGTGCCGGCCCGCTTCACGCCCGGCATCCTGCACGGCGATTATCACTTCGGGAACGTCATGTTCCGGCGCGACAGCCCGCGCCTGGCGGCCATCATCGACTGGGAGCTGGCCACTATCGGCGATCCGCTGCTCGATCTGGGCTGGCTGGTGGCCACCTGGCCCGATGCCCAGGGCCGCGGGGCCGGCACCATCCGCATCGCGCCAGCGGCTGGCCTAGCTACGCCGGCCGAGCTGGTGCAGCGCTACGGCGCCGGCAGCCGGCGCGACCTGAGCGCCGTCGACTGGTACGTGGCGCTGGCGCGCTTCAAGCTCGGCATCATGCTGGAGGCAAGCCATGCCCGCTCGTGCGCCGGCATGGGCGCGCGCGACACCGGGGAGCAGCACCACGCCTCCGCCGTGCGGCTGCTGGAACAGGCGCGGGACGCGATCGGGGCCGGTCATGCATAGTAGCGCGGCGGAAAAGGATGAAACGGCGGCGCCGCGCGGCATGCACCTGGCGCTGGGCGCAATGGTTGCCTGCCAGGTGGGCCTGCATGCCTGCGTTCAGGGCGTGCGTCTGGCTGCACCCCTGAACGTCCTGCGCCTCGGCTACTCAGCCTGGTCGGTGGGCTTGGTGATGACGATGTTCGCGCTGTTCCCGGCGCTGCTGGCGCTGCCGGCCGGTCGGCTCGCGGACCGCCGTGGCTACCACCTGCCGGTACGCGTCGCCGCCGTTTGCTCGCTCGGCGGGACCCTGCTGGCGGCCGCACTGCAGAACCTCTTCACGCTGTGCGTGGCCGCCGCCTTGTGCGGCGCAGGGTCCGGTTTCGGGATGATCGCGATCCAGCGCAGCGCCAGCCGGCTGGCCCAGAGCGACAGCGAGCGCCTGCGGGTGTTCAGCTGGATCGCGCTGGCGCCGGCGCTGGCCGGGCTGTTCGGACCGATGTTGGCGGGCCTGTTGATCGATCACGCCGGATTTTCCGCCGCCTTCCTGGCGCTGGCGCTGCTGCCCGCCGCCACCTTGCTGGCGGCGCGGGCGGTGCCGCGCGAAGCGCCGCGTCCGGCCCCGGCGCCGGGTGTGCGCAAGACCTCGGCCTGGGACCTGCTGCGGCTGCCATCCCTGCGCCGCCTGCTGTTCGTCAGCTGGGTGGTGTCGCTCAGCTGGGACGTGCACGGCTTCGCTCTGCCGCTACTGGGCGTCGAACGCGGCCTGAACGCTTCCGCCCTGGGCCTGGTGCTGGCGGCCTACGCGGCGGCGTCGATGACGGTGCGGCTGCTGATGCCGCTGGTCGCGGGCCGCCTGTCGCGCCGCGCCCTGCTGTGCGGCGCCTTGCTGCTCACCTGCGCCGTGTTCGCGGCCTATCCCCTGTTCCGCAGCGCGTGGGCCATGGCGGCCTGCGCGGCCATCCTCGGCATCGGGCTGGGCCTGGTGCAGCCGGCCATCCTTGCTACCCTGCATGAGGTGACGCCGCCCGAGCGCCAGGGAGAGGGCCTGGCGCTACGCTCGATGACCCTGCACGCGTCGATGGCCGTGATGCCGCTGCTGTTCGGCGCGATCGGCGCAGGCATCGGCGCCGCGGCCCTGTTCTGGCTGATGTCGGCCGCGCTCGGGCTGGGCAGCCTGCAGGCACGCACCATTCATGCCGATCGCGGCAGCTGAATCCATTATCGAGGAGAACACATGGAACTCAAGGACAAGCGTTTGATCGTCACCGGCGCCGCTGGCGGCATCGGCGCCAGCGTGTTGCGCGAGCTGGTCGCGGCCGGTGCGCGGGTGGCGGCGATGGACGTGAGCGACGCGGCGGGCCGGGAACAGGCCGCGCGCGCCGATGCGGCCGGGCCGGGGGCCGCCAGCTATTTTCATTGCGATGTACGTGCCCGGTCCGAGGTGGAGGACGCCTTCGGCGCCGCCGTGGCGTGGCTGGGCGGCCTCGACGGGCTGGTCAACATCGCCGGCATCGAGCGTGCCGCGCCCGCCGAGACGATCGGCGACGCCGATTGGGATCTGATGTTCGACGTCAACGCACGCGGCACCCTCAACACCAACCAGGTCGCTTTCCCGCACCTGCGCGAGCGCGGCGGGCGCATCCTGAACTTCGGTTCGGCGGCCGGGGTCATGGGCCTGCCCGGCTGCGCCCATTACTCGGCGGCCAAGGCGGCGGTGCTCGGCTGGAGCCGCACCGTGGCCAAGGAGTGGGGACGGCATGGCATCAGCGTCAACGCCGCCGCGCCAGGCATGTGGACGCCGATGTACGAGGCGCACCGTGCGCGCATGGATGCGGAGACGTTGGCCGCGCACGACCGCATGATGGCCGGCCTGATCCCGCTCGGCGGCAGGCTGGGCGATCCGGACCGCGACATGACGCCCTTCGTGGTGTTCATGATGGGCGAGGGCGCCCGCTTCATCACCGGCCAGACGCTGGCGGTGGACGGGGGCCTGATGATCCCCTGAGCGTGGGGCGAGGGGCCGCGCGTATTGCTTGGCAATTCTCCATAAATAGAGCACTATCTTGAAAAGTGTTCAAATAACGATGGAGGAAGACATGAGCAGTGCAAACAACGTGAGCCTGGAGAGCGCCTACTCGGGCGTCGCCGACAACTACCGCGGCGAGGACGTGGACCTGCATGCGATCTACCGCGACATGCGCAGGAACTCGCCGATCATCGCCGAGAACTTCATGGGCAAGCTGGGCGTGCCGAACATCGCGGGGCTCGACCCGAACCGGCCGACCTTCACGGTGTTCCGGTACAAGGAGGTGATGGCGGTGCTGCGCGATGCCGCCAACTACACCAGCGGCTTCATCGCCGAAGGGCTGGGCGCCTTCTTCGACGGCCTGATCCTGACCGGCATGGATGGCGAGGCGCACAAGAAGGCGCGCGCGCTGCTGCAGCCGATCTTCATGCCCGAGGTCGTGAACAGCTGGCGCGACACCAAGATGGATCCGATCGTGCGCGAGGAGTTCCTGCTGCCGCTGGTCGCGAACAAGAAGGCTGACCTGATGGACTTCGGGCTGCTGTTCCCGATCCGCCTGATCTACTCGCTGATCGGCTTCCCGGGCAACGATCCCGAGAAGATCAAGCAATACGCGGCGTGGGCGCTGGCGATCTTGGCCGGGCCCCAGGTCGACGCCGAAAAAGCCGCGCAGGCGCGCAAGGCGGCCATGGAGGCGGCTAAGGCGCTGTACGACGCTACCCATGAGGCCGTGGTCGAGGTGCGCGCCAAGGGGGCGGAGGGTGATGACCTGATCAGCCGCCTGATCCGCGCCGAAAGCGACGGCCGCCGCTTCGACGACCACGAAGTCACGACCTTCGTGCGCTCGCTGTTGCCGGCCGCTGCCGAAACCACCACGCGCACTTTCGGCACCCTGATGACCCTGCTGCTGGAACGGCCGGAACTGCTGGCGCGCATGCGCGCCGACCGCAGCCTGGTGCCGAAAGCCATCGACGAGGCGATCCGCTTCGAGCCGGTGGCCACCTTCAAGGTACGCCAGGCGGCGCAGGACCTGGAGCTGGCCGGCATGGCGATCCCGAAAGGGGCGATGGTGCAATGCATCGTCTCGTCCGCCAACCGTGACGAGGAGGCCTTCGAGCGCAGCGAGGAATTCGATATCGACCGCAAGCCCAAGCCCTCCTTTGGTTTCGGTTTCGGTCCGCACATGTGCATCGGCCAGTTCATCGCCAAGACCGAGCTGCAGGTTGCGCTCAACGCCGTACTGGACCTGATGCCGAACCTGCGCCTGGATCCGGAGCAGGCGCCACCGCGCATTACCGGCGCGCAACTGCGCGGACCGAAGCACGTTCATGTGATCTGGGATTGATCGATCCATAAATGAACAGAAAACGAAAAAGTGTTTAATGTTTTTGTTTTCTGTTCTAGAATTGACGGCAGAAGAAAACCCTTCGCTGTTGCGGCGAATTCCATTTCCTTGGAGACAAACATGAAATTTGAAGACCTGATCCTCGTCAGCGTGGACGACCATGCGATCGAACCGCGCGGCGCTTTCGACCGCCACATGCCGGCCAAATTCAAGGGCCGCCAGCCGCGGGTGGACAATATCAAGGGCCGCGACGTCTGGGTCTTCGAAGACCGTGCGACCGGCTACATGGGCCTGAACTCGGTGGTGGGGCGCCCCAAGGACGAGTACGGCATGGAACCGCTCTCCTACGAGCAGATGCGCCGCGGCACCTGGGACATCAAGGCGCGCGTGGACGACATGAACGCCAACGGCGTGCTCGGCTCGCTGTGCTTCCCGACCTTCCCGGGCTTCGCTGGCCAGCGCTTCCAGGTGATGAACGACAAGGAAGTCAGCCTGGCGGCGATCCAGGCCTACAACGACTGGCACCTGCACGACTGGTGCAATGCCGCGCCCGGCCGCTTCATCCCCCTCATGATGGTGCCCTGGTGGGACATGCAGGCCGCGGCGGCCGAGGTCAAGCGCCTGGCAGCCCAGGGCGTGCATGCGCTGACCTTGTCCGATAACCCGACCGTGCACGGCTACCCGTCGATCCACAACGACCACTGGGACCCGCTGTGGAAGGCCTGCGCCGACAACGACGTCGTCATCTGCTGCCACATCGGCACCGGCGTCAAGGCCGCCCATGCCTCGGACGAATCGCCGATCGACGCCTGGATCACCTCGATGCCGATCTCGATCTCGAACTCGGCGGCGGACTGGATCTGGGCGCCGATGTGGAAGAAGTATCCGAAGCTGCGCATGGCCTTGTCGGAAGGCGGGATCGGCTGGATTCCCTACTTGCTCGAGCGCGCGGACTTCACCCACAGCCACCACCACGAGTGGACCAACTCCAACTTCGGCGGCAAGAAGCCGAGCGAGATCTTCAATGAGCACATCATCACCTGCTTCATCGAAGACGCTTTCGGCCTGAAGAACCTGGATTCGATCAACGTCGACAAGGTGACTTGGGAATGCGATTACCCGCACTCCGACTGCACCTGGCCGAATTCCGCGGACGTCTTCTGGAAACAGGCGCAGCACCTGTCGGACGAGGTGATCAACAAGATCACCCACCTGAACGCGATGCGCGAGTTCTCCTACGACCCCTTCGCGATCCTGGGACGCGAAAACTGCACGGTCGGCGCGCTCAAGGCGCAGGCCACCCACGTCAGCATCGAGCCCGCGCTCGGCCTGGGCGGCGCGGCGCCGGAGCGCGATCCGACCCGTCCGGTGACCTCGGGCGACATCAACAAGATGTTCGCCGCCGCCGACGCCCAGACGGCACTCTGAGCGCACGCCGGCGCAGGCCGGCATTCGTCGCTGCGCGCCCGGCTTGCGCGCGCAGCGGTCGATCCACGCCCATTCGAACCATGAGCGACCATGTCCATTGACCAGTTCACCTACAGTCCCATTCCGCCGGAGGCGGAGGCAATCCGCGCGGAGGTGCGGAGCTTCCTCGCCGACGTGCTGGCCGAGGTCCCGCCGACCCGGCGCGCCGAATCCTGGATGGGCTTCGATGCCAACTTTAGCCGCCGCCTGGGCGAGCGCGGCTGGATCGGCATGGCGCTGCCGAAACGCTATGGCGGCGCCGATGCCAGTCCCTTCGCACGCTATGTGGTGATCGAGGAATTGCTGGCGGCCGGCGCGCCGGTGTCCGCGCACTGGTTTGCAGACCGCCAGAGCGGTCCCCAGATCCTGCATTACGGCAGCGAAGCGCAAAAGGATTTCCACTTGCCGGCGATCTGCCGCGGCGAGCGGTTCTTCTGCATCGGCATGAGCGAGCCGAACTCCGGCTCGGACCTGGCCTCGATCAAGAGCAGCGCACGGCGCGCCGGCGACAAATGGATCGTCAACGGCCAGAAAGTGTGGACCACGAACGCCCAGCGCTCGCACTACATGATCGCCTTGCTGCGCACCGATCCCGACAGCCGGCGCAACGAGGGCCTGTCGCAGTTCATCATCGACCTGTCGCTGCCCGGCATTACGATCCGTCCGATCAAGGACCTGACCGGCGCCAGCCACTTCAACGAAGTCTTCTTCGACGATGTGGAACTCGAGGCCGGCGCCCTGATCGGCACCGAAGGCCAGGGCTGGGCCCAGGTCACGGCCGAACTGGCGTTCGAGCGCAGCGGGCCGGAACGCTTCCTGAGTTCGATCGCGCTGCTGCAGTCGCTTGTCGGGACGGTCGGCCCCGAACCCGACGCGCTGCAGGCAAGGGAGATCGGGCGCCTGACGGCGCGGCTCATCAACCTGCGCCAGATGTCGCTCGCGGTCACCGCACACCTGGCGGCCGGCCGCAACCCGGCCTGGGAAGCCTCGGTCGTCAAGGATCTGGGCACCAGCTTCGAGCAGGAGATCCCGGAGATGGCCCAGGCGCTGCTGGACGTCGCACCCGCGACCCGCGGCGGCAGCGAGCATGCGCGCATACTGGCCTACCTGATGCAGGAGGCTCCTTCATTTTCACTGCGCGGCGGTACGCGCGAAATACTCCGCGGGATCATCGCGCGCGGACTGGGAATGCGTTAATCATGAGACAAATGTTCGATTCGACGGTCGAGCGCCTGTTCGCCGACCTGGCCAGCCCCGCAGCGGTGCTGGCGTGCGAGGACGGCGCCTGGCCGCAAGCGATGTGGGCGGCTGTCGAGGAGTCCGGCTTTCCGCTGGCGCTGGCGCCCGAGGCGCTGGGCGGGGCCGGCGCCAGCTGGGCCGACGTGTGCGGCGTGATCCGCCTGGCCGGGCGCTACAACCTGCCGCTGCCGCTGCCGGAAGCGATGCTCGCCAACTGGCTGCTGGGCGCGGCCGGGCTGGCGCCCGCCGCCGGCGCCGTCAGCGTCGGGGGCGCCGGCTCGCTGCGCCTGCAAAACGGTGTGGTGAGCGGCGAAGCGCTCGAGGTGCCCTGGGGCGACGCCGTACCGCTGGTGGTGGCGGTGACCGGCGGCCCGGAGCCGGCCGTGGTACTGCTGCCGACCGAGGCGGCCAGCCGGCGCGCTGGCGCCAACACCGCCGCCGAGCCGCGCGCGACGCTCTTGTTCCAGGACGTGGCGCCGGTGGCGCAGGCCAAACTGCCGCAGGGCTGGCCGGCCGATGTGCTGCTGCTGGGCGGCGCCATGGTGCGCGCGGCCCAGATCGCCGGTGCGCTGGAGGGCGTGCTGGCGCTGGCGAGTACCTATGCCGGCGAGCGCGTCCAGTTCGGCAAACCGATCGGCAGCTTCCAGGCGATCCAGCATCAGCTTGCGGTGCTGGCCGAGCACACGGCTTCGGCGGTCATGGCGTCCGAAGCGGCGTTCGCGGCGGCGGAAACGCGCATCGTCCGGCTGCAGGCGATCGCGGCCAAGATCTGCGCTTCCGAGGCGGCCGGCATCGGCGCCGGCGTGGCCCATGCCGTCCACGGCGCGATCGGCTTCACGCACGAACATACGCTGCACCTGAGCACGCGCCGGCTGTGGTCCTGGCGCAGCGAGTTCGGGTCGGCCAGCGCCTGGTCGCAGCGGCTGGGGAGGGCGGTTTGCGCCGCCGGCGCGGAAAATTTCTGGCCCGGCGTCACCGCCGGCCATTTCGACACCTTGCAGGAGCAGCGCGCATGAGCCCCTTCCTGAATATCGAGCGCGAGGACGCGATCCTGACCGTGCGCATGGACAGCCCGGAGACCCGCAACGCCCTGAGCACGCCATCCCAGATGCAGGAATTTGTCGATCTGTGCGCGGCGGTGCGCCTGGACCGCAGCGTCAAGGTGGTGATCCTGACCGGGAGCGGCCCGGCCTTTTGCGCGGGCGGCAACGTCAAGGACATGGCCGAGCGTGGCGGGATCTTCGCCGGCTCGCCCTATGAAGTCAGCGAAAGCTACCGCAACGGCATCCAGCGCATCCCCTTGTGCCTGTACAGCCTGGAGGTGCCGGTGATCGCGGCCTTGAATGGCCCGGCGATCGGCGCCGGCCTCGACCTCGCCTGCATGTGCGACGTGCGGATCGCGGCCGACAGCGCCAAATTTGCCGAGAGCTTCGTCAAGCTGGGCATCGTTCCGGGAGACGGCGGCGCCTGGCTGCTGCCGCGCATCGTCGGCATGCCCAAGGCCAGCCTGATGGCGCTGACTGGCGACACCATCGACGCCGCCACCGCCCTGGCCTGGGGGCTGGTGACCGAGGTGGTGCCGGCGGCGCAGCTGCAGGAGGCCGCGCTGGCGATTGCGCGGCGCATGGCCGCCAATCCGTCGCACGGGCTGCGCCTGACCAAGCGCCTGCTGCGCGAGGGTCAGCACATGCGGCTCGATTCGCTTCTCGAGATGTCGGCCGCCTACCAGGCGCTGGCCCATCACACCGAGGACCACGCGGAAGCGGTGTCGGCCTTCCTCGGCAAGCGCGAACCGCAATACAAGGGCTGCTAGGTCCGAACAACATCAGGAGAAGCAGCATGCGCAGTGTGTTCCGTGAAGACCACCACATGTTCCGCGAGATGGCCAGGCGGTTCATCGAGAACGAGATCGTGCCCCACTTGCCGGAGTGGGAGCATGCCGGCATCGTGCCGAAGTCCGTATGGCGCAAGGCCGGCGAGGTGGGACTGCTGTGCTCCACCGTGCCCGAGGAATATGGTGGCGCTGGCGGCGACTTCGGCCACTCGGCCGTGATGATCGAGGAACTGGCGCGCGTGAACGCCACCGCGATCGGCTTCACCACCCATTCCGAGATCGTGGCCCCGTATATCGTCGCGTATGGCAGCGAGGAGCAGAAGCAGCGCTGGCTGCCGAAAATGGTCAGCGGCGAGATGATCGGGGTGATCGCGATGAGCGAACCGGGCATCGGCTCGGACCTGCGCTCGATGCGCACCAGCGCGAGGGTTGACGGCGACGATTATGTGATCAACGGCCAGAAGACCTTCATCACCAACGGCGGCAACGCCGACCTGATGGTCACCGCCACCAAGCTGGACCCGGGCGCGAAGGAGCTGACCCTGATCTGCGTCGAGGCCGACCGTCAGGGCTTCTCGAAGGGCAAGCTGCTGGAAAAGATCGGTCTGAAAGGGCAGGACACCTCGGAGCTGTTCTTCGACGAAGTGCGGGTGCCGGCAGCGAACCGCCTGGGCGAGGAAAACAAGGGCTTCTCCTACCTGACTCACCAGCTGGCGTGGGAGCGCACCATCATCGGCCTGCGCGCCGCCGCCAGCATCGAAGCGCTGCTAGAGGACACGCTGGCCTACGTCCGCGAGCGCAAGGTGTTCGGCAAGCCCGTGTTCGACTTCCAGAACACCAGGTTCAAGCTGGCTGAATGCAAGGCCCAGGCCACGATGCTGCGTGTGTTCGTCGACGACTGCCTGGCCAAGGCCATGCGCGGCGAGCTGTCGGCCGAAGTGGGCGCGATGTGCAAGCTGCTCGGGTCGGAAATGCAGGGCAGGGTGCTCGACGAGCTGCTGCAGCTGCACGGCGGCTATGGCTTCATGAGCGAGTACAAGATCAGCCGCGCCTGGGTCGACGCCCGCGTGGCGCGTATCTACGGCGGCACTTCGGAGATCATGAAAGAGATCATCTCCCGCTCGCTGTAGCGCCGTAACACACGGCAGACCCGGCTCAGCCGCCGCTGGTCCGTATCAGGAACTGGCGGAAGGCTTCGCCCGGCTGCCCCAGCGGCCGGTCGCGGTGCCAGATCAGCCCCACCTCCATGTCGGGCACGACGTCGAGGATCGGGCGCGCCTCGATCTTCTTGCCCTCGAGCGACCAGTGGCGGTACACCATGTCCGACAGGATGCTGACTCCGAAGCCATGGGCGATCAGGCCGCGCAGCGCCTCCATCGAGCTGGTGCGGAAGGCGATGTGCGGCTGCACGCCGCGCGCTTCCCAGTAGCGCCGCGTCGACTCCTCGCTTTCGTCCACCGTCACCTGGATATACGGGTAGGCCGCGATGTCGGACAGGGCGGCGTTGTCCTTCCCGAGCAGCGGATGGTCGGCCGCCATCCACAGCTGGCGGCGCGAGCGCACCAGCACATGGTGGCCGAAGCGTTCGCGCTCGGGAAGGTTCGACAGGATCACCACGCCCATGTCCAGCCGTCCGGACTCGACTTCGTCTTCGATGGCATGGCGGTGCATGTCGGCCAGGTCGATCTCGACAGCGGGATACTGGTCGCGGAAGCGCGCCAGCAGCGGCGGCAGGAAATAGCCGAGCAGGGTGTAGGAGGCGCCCACCCGCAGCGGGCCCGCCAGCTGCAGGGCCGGCAGGTGCTGTTCGCGCAGGCAGTCCGCCAGCGAGTCTAGGATGCCGCGCGTGCGGTGGTAGAAACGCTGGCCGTCGGCGGTGAGGGCTACCCCATGCGGCTTGCGATCGAATAGCCGCACGCCCAGTTCCTGTTCCAGCAGCAGCACCGCGTTGGTGATCGCCGACTGCGATACGTGGGCGCGCGTGGCGGCCATCGAAAAGCGGCCGGTCTCGGCGGCGGCCACGAAGTAGCGCAACTGGCGCAGGCTGACGTTATCGGTGCCGGGCATGCGTTTTTCTGATACCTGGGCTCATGATTTTTGATTTTACGATAGTTGCACAGTTTTGTAGACTCTGTTCATAAAAATTCTTGACGGAGACACCGCATGAACTCGCCGCTAACGCCTGCCGCCGGACTAGCGCTACGCGCCGTCGCGCTCGACGACAAATACACGGTCGACCAGGGACGCATCTACCTGAGCGGGGTGCAGATGCTGGCGCGCCTGCCGATGCTGCAGAAAGAGCGCGATCTCGCTGCGGGCCTGAACACGGGCGGCTATGTGTCCGGCTACCGCGGCTCGCCGCTGGGCGGACTGGATCTCGCGCTATGGAAGGCGAAGAAGCACCTCGACAGCCACGACGTGGTATTCCAGCCCGGCCTGAACGAAGACCTGGCGGCCACCGCGGTGTGGGGCACCCAGCAGGTGAATCTGTACGACAGCGCCACCCGCGACGGCGTGTTCGGCATGTGGTACGGCAAGGGGCCGGGCGTGGACCGTTCGGCCGACGTGCTCAAGCACGCGAACGCCGCCGGGACCTCGGCCAGGGGCGGCGTGCTGATGCTGGTCGGCGACGACCACGCCGCCAAGTCGTCCACCGTGGCGCACCAGTCGGAACACCTGCTGGTCGCCTGCGGCATTCCGGTACTGTATCCGTCCAGCGTGCAGGAATTCCACGACTACGGCCTGCACGGTTGGGCGATGAGCCGCCATGCCGGCCTGTGGGTGGCGATGAAATGCGTGACCGACGTGGTGGAATCCTCGGCGTCGGTGGAGATGGACCCGCAGCGCCTGCGCATCGTGGTGCCGGATACGCCCCTGCCCGAGGGCGGCCTTGGCATCCGCTGGCCCGACGGCCCGCTCGAGCAGGAGGCACGCCTGGTCGAACGCAAGTGGTATGCCGCCCTCGACTACGTCCGTGCCAACAAGCTGAACCAGGTCGTACTGGATGCGCCCGATGCGCGCTTCGGCATCGTCGCCGCCGGCAAGGCCTACCTCGACCTGCGCCAGGCGCTGGCCGACCTCGGCCTGGACGAAGCGGCCTGCCGCGCCATCGGCATCCGCATCCTGAAGGTCGGCTGCGTCTGGCCGCTGCACGCGGACGACGTGCGCGAATTCGCGGCCGGGCTCGAGGAAATCCTGGTGGTCGAGGAAAAGCGCCAGGTGCTCGAATATGCGATCAAGGAGCAGCTGTACAACTGGCCCAACGATCGGCGTCCGCGGGTGTACGGCAAGTTCGACGAGCGCGGCATGGAGGGCGGGGAATGGACCTCGCCGCGCGGTGAATGGCTGCTGCCCGCGCGCTACGAGCTGTCGCCGGCGCTGATCGCCAAGGCGGTCGCGCGCCGTCTGGGCCAGGCCGGCCTGCCGCAGCAGCTGCGCGCCGCGATCGACGCGCGCATCGCCGTGATCGAGGCCAAGGAGCGCGAAGCGGCGCGGCCGCGCGTGACGGTGGAGCGCAAGCCGTGGTTCTGCTCCGGCTGCCCGCACAATACCTCGACCAGGGTGCCGGAGGGTTCGCGCGCGCTGGCCGGCATCGGCTGCCACTACATGGCCTTGTGGATGGACCGCCGCACCGAGACCGTGGCCCAGATGGGCGGGGAGGGCGTGAGCTGGCTCGGGCAGATGCATTTCACGCGCGACAAGCACGTGTTCGTGAACCTCGGCGACGGGACCTATTTCCATTCCGGCCTGCTGGCGATCCGTGCGGCGATCGCGGCCAAGGCCACGCTGACCTACAAGATCCTCTACAACGATGCGGTCGCGATGACCGGTGGTCAGCCGGTGGACGGTAGCTTGAGCGTGCCGCAGATCGCCCAGCAGGTGGTGAGCGAAGGTGCGGTACGGGTGCTGGTGGTGAGCGACGAGCCGGGAAAATATGCCGCGCGCACCGGTCTGCCCGACGCTGTGACGGTGCACCATCGCGACCAGTTCGACGCCTTGCAGCTGGAGCTGCGCGAAGTCGCCGGCGTATCGGTCATGATCTACGACCAGACCTGCGCCACCGAAAAGCGGCGCCGGCGCAAGCGCGGCGACTATCCGGACCCGGCGCGGCGCGCCTTCATCAACCCGGCGGTCTGCGAGGGCTGCGGCGACTGCTCGGTCGCGTCGAACTGCCTGTCGGTCGAACCGCTCGAGACCCCTTACGGCACCAAGCGAAGGATCAACCAGAGTTCGTGCAACAAGGATTTCTCTTGCGTGAACGGATTTTGCCCGAGTTTCGTCACCGCCGAAGGCGCCCAGCTGCGCCGGCCCCGCATTGCGGCAGCCGCCGCCGAAGCGCCATCCGTGCCGGAACCGGTGCAAGCCCCGCTCGAGGGTGTCTGCGGCATCGTCGTGCCCGGCGTGGGCGGCACCGGCGTGGTGACCATCGGCGCGCTGCTGGGCATGGCGGCCCATCTGGAAAACAAGGGCGTCAAGGTGCTCGACATCACCGGCCTGGCGCAGAAAGGCGGCGCGGTGCTGAGCCACGTGCAGATCGCGGCGCATCCGGACAGCATCCATGCGACCCGCGTGCCGACGGGTGAAGCGGCCCTGCTGATCGGCTGCGACGCGATGGTGGCGGCGTCCGGCGACGCCTTGTCGCGGGTGCGGCGCGGCCGGACCCGGGCCATCGTCAACAGCGCGTCGGTGCCGTCGGCGGCCTTCCTGTCGAATCCCGACTGGACCTTCCCGGGCGCGGCGGCCGAGGGCGACCTGCGCACCGCCATCGGCGACGCCTGCGAGTTCGTGGACGCGAATGCGCTGGCCCTGCGCCTGTTCGGCGACACGATCTACGCCAACCCGCTGCTGCTCGGCTACGCCTGGCAAAAGGGCTGGGTGCCGCTGGGACGCGCCGCGCTGCTGCGCGCAATCGAGTTGAACGGCGTGGCGGTCGAGAAGAACCAGCAGGCGTTCGAGGTCGGCCGTCTGGCGGCGCACGATCCGGTTGCTTGCACTGCACCCGCCACCCCAGCCGCGCAGGCCAGGCTGCTTCCGATGCCGGTGACGCTGGACCGCCTGATCGAGCAGCGGGTCGAACTGCTGACGGCCTACCAGAATCCTGCCTATGCTCTGCGTTACCGCGCAGTGCTGGAGCGCCTGCGCAAGGCCGAGGCCGAGGTCGACCCCGGCGGGAGGCTGGCGCTGACGGAAGCGGTGGCGCGCAACCTCGCCAAGCTGATGGCTTACAAGGACGAATACGAAGTAGCGCGCCTGCATAGCGCCCCCGAGTTCCTGGCCGAGCTGCGCAGCCAGTTCGAGGGCGAGCCGGGCAAGGACTACCAGCTGCATTTCCACCTGGCGCCGCCGATGACGGCTGCGCGCGATGCTGTCGGCAGGCTCGTCAAGCGCCGCTACGGCCCCTGGATGATGCAGGCGTTCTCCGTCCTGGCCCGCTTGAATGGCTTGCGCGGCACGCTGCTCGACCCCTTCGGCAAGACCGCCGAACGGCGCCGCGAGCGCGCACTGGTCGAAGACTACTTCGCCATGCTGCGGCTGTTCTGCGAGACCTTGACCCCGGATCGGCTCGACACTGCCCTTGAGCTGGCGCGTTTGCCGGAAAAGATACGTGGTTACGGCCACGTGAAGGAAAAGGCCATGGACGCGGCGGCGGAACGGCGTGCGCGCCTCATGGCGCTCTATGGGGCTTCGGCCCCCCATAACAAGACTTGAAGGAGATAGGCATGAAAATACTGGTACCAGTCAAGCGCGTGGTCGACTACAACGTCAAGGTCCGCGTCAAATCCGACGGCAGCGGTGTCGATATCGTCAACGTCAAAATGTCGATGAACCCCTTCGACGAGATCGCCCTCGAAGAAGCGACCCGCCTGAAGGAAGCCGGCAAGGTCACCGAGATCGTGGCCGTGACCTGCGGCGTGACCCAGGCCCAGGAAACCCTGCGTACCGGCATGGCCATCGGCGCCGACCGCGGCATCCTGGTCGAGACCAGCGCGGAAATCGAGCCGCTGGGCGTGGCCAAGGTGCTGAAGGCCCTGGCCGATAAGGAGCAGCCGCAGCTGATCATCCTGGGCAAGCAGGCGATCGACGACGATTCGAACCAGACCGGCCAGATGCTGGCCGCCCTGCTGGGCTGGCCGCAGGCGACCTTCGCCTCGAAAGTCGTGCTGGAAGACGGCAAGGTTACCGTGACCCGCGAAGTCGACGGCGGCCTGGAAACCGTGGCTTTGAGCCTGCCTGCCATCGTCACCACCGACCTGCGCCTGAACGAGCCGCGCTATGTGACGCTGCCGAACATCATGAAGGCCAAGAAGAAGCCGCTCGAGACCATCAAGCCGGAAGACCTGGGTGTGGACGTGACCCCGCGCCTGAAGACGCTGAAAGTGTCGGAGCCGGCCAAGCGTTCGGCCGGCATCAAGGTGCCGGACGTGGCGACCCTGGTAGCCAAGCTGCGTACCGAAGCCAAAGTCATCTAATTTAGGATAAAAAACATCATGGTCGCACTCGTCATTGCAGAACACGACAACGCCTCGCTGAAGGGCGTCACCCTGAACACCGTCACCGCCGCTTCGCAGTGCGGCGGCGAAGTCCACGTCCTGGTCGCCGGTTCGGGCTGCGGCGCCGTTGCCGAGCAGGCTGCGAAGATCGCGGGCATCTCGAAAGTGCTGGTCGCCGATGCGCCGCATTTCGCCGACGGCCTGGCCGAGAACGTCGCCGAGCAGATCCTCGCCCTTGCAGGCGCCTATTCGCACATCCTGGCCCCGGCTTCGGCCTACGGCAAGAACATCCTGCCGCGCGTGGCCGCCAAGCTGGACGTCGCCCAGATCTCGGAAATCACCAAGGTCGATGCGCCCGACACCTTCGAGCGTCCGATCTACGCCGGTAACGCCATCGCCATCGTGCAGTCGGGCGACAAGGTCAAGGTCATCACCGTGCGCGGCACCGGCTTCGATGCCGCAGCCGCCGAAGGCGGTTCCGCCGCCGTGGAATCGGTAGCGGCCGTCGCCGATTTCGGCAAGTCGTCCTTCGTCGGCCGCGAGCTGGCCAAGTCGGACCGCCCGGAACTGACCGGCGCCAAGATCGTCGTCTCCGGCGGCCGCGGCATGGGCTCGGGCGACAACTTCAAGATCCTGGAGCCGCTGGCCGACAAGCTGGGCGCCGCCATGGGCGCGTCGCGCGCCGCGGTGGACGCCGGCTACGTGCCGAACGACTGGCAGGTCGGCCAGACCGGCAAGATCGTCGCTCCGACCCTGTACATCGCCGTCGGCATCTCGGGCGCGATCCAGCACCTGGCCGGCATGAAGGACTCGAAGACCATCGTCGCCATCAACAAGGATCCGGAAGCGCCAATCTTCTCGGTGGCCGATTATGCGCTGGTCGGGGATCTGTTCGAGGTGGTGCCGGCGCTGGTGGCCGAACTGGGATGAAGAGGGAAGGGCGCGTGATACGAACCGCGCCTCGAATACCGTCGTTCCCGCCCGTGCGGGAACGACCTTCTATGCTTGCGTGTACTTGCTCGCCACCACTTCCGGATCGAACACTTCCTGGGGCGTGCGCACGCTCGGACCCAGGATCGGACCGACCAGCTCGTGGCCCCAGGTCGACAGCTTTTCGGGATTGAGTTCGAAACCGTCGTCGTCCCACGGCTCGAGCTCGGCGATGCACTCGATGGCGAAGCCGGACGGCGTGAAGTGGTAGAAGGACATGTGCGGGTCCTGGGTATGCTGGCCCAGGGTCATCATCATCTGCAAGCCCTTCTTGCGTACCAGGTCATAGGTCTCGCCGACGTCGCGCACCGAGTTGACGGTGATGCCGACGTGCTGCACGCCGGCCTTGCCGGGGCCGAAGCCGTAGGCGATGTCGTGGCTGGTATGGTCGTTGAGTTTGGCGCGGAAGAAGCCGGTCTTGCCCTTGCCGGCGCCGGCGCCGTAGTAGCGCATGCCCATCACGACGGTCAGGAAATGTTCGAGCTCGGGCCCGAATTCCGGCGTGATCAGGACCACGTGGCCGACCCCGCGCTCGCCGCAGGTAAAGCCGCCGTGGGGGCGGCCGGGCTGGAAGGAACGCGGCATCCATTTCTGTGCGTAGAACAGCTCATGCTGGTAGCCGACCGGATCGCGGAAGCGCACCAGCTCCTTGACGCCGCGGCGCTCACGCAAGGCTTCGTCGGCGACGATGAGCTCGACCCCATGCTCGCGAAAGCGTTCGACCGCCGCCTGGAATTCGAGTTTCCCTTTTGCTTCCCAGCCGATGTAGGCCAGCCGGTCTATCTTCCCCGGGTGAAGGGCGATCCGGTGGCGCCGGTCGTCCATCCTGAAGTACAGCGAGTCCTGGTCGCCTTCGGGGGCGGGGCCCGTCTGGAAACCCATCACCTGGGGGCCGTATTCGCGCCAGGCGTCCAGGTTGGCAGTCTCGAAGCCGAGGTAGCCGATGCCGATGATGTCCACTTGTCTCCTCCTTTGTTTATGAGCTGTGCGTGAGCGCTAGATGGCCAGCAGGCCGCCGTCGACGACCAGGTCCGAGCCGGTCATGAAGCGGGCTTCGTCCGATGCCACGTAGAGTGCGAGCGAGACGACTTCCTCCGGCTCGCCGGGGCGGTCCTGCAGCACGCCGTCGAGGATGATGCGGCGCGTGGCCGGGTTGTCGACGAAGGCCGCGGTGCCGGGCGTGCGCACGAAGCCGGGGCTGATGCTGACCGCGCGGATGCCCAGCGGCGCGCCTTCCACCGCGAGCTGACGCGTGAAGGACACGACCGCGCCCTTGGCCGCGCTGTGGGCGCTGATCCCGGCCGCGCGCGAGCCGCCCCAGGCCGCTGTCGAGGCGATATTGATCACCACACCCCCTTGCATCGCCAGGTATTTCCAGGCGACGCGGGTGGTGAAGAAGATGAGGTCCAGCTCATTGCGGATGGTGTAGTGCCAGTCTTCCACCGACATCTCGCCGACCGGCCCGAACTTCGCCGCCGAGGCATTGTTGTACAGGATGTCGATGCGGCCGCATTCCTCGGCCGCGGCCTCGACCCAGCGCCTGGCCTGCTCGTGGTCGCCGAGATCGATGGGGGCGCTGCCGCGCAGCCTGTAGCCCTCGGCCGCCATCAGGCGCGCCGTTTCCTCATGCCCGGCACGGTCGACGTCGCTGCCGACCACGGTCGCGCCTTCGCGCGCGAAATGCAGGGCCGCGACACGGCCCTGGCCGCCGCCAGTGCCCGTGATCAGGGCGACCTTCCCAGCTAATCGGTTCATGGTAAGGGCCCAGGGCTCAGGACTGCGGCTGGATGATGATGGCTTCGGCCGGGCAGGCGGCGGCGCCTTCGCGCGCGCTCTCCAGCAGCTCGTCGGGGACGACATCGCTGTCGACGTAGGCGATGCCGCCGGAATCGAGCTTGTAGATCTCGGGGCAGATGGCGGCGCAGAGGCCGTAACCGCAGCAGCGGCTGCGTTCGATGATTACGCGGTGAAGCACTTGATCGCTCATGATTCGTCTCTTTAATAATTGTCCGGCCGCGTCGACCGTGAGACGATTATGCACACAAATCAAAAAACTGTCACGTTTTGTGCGATCAGAACAGGATGTTGCCGACCTTCGCCGCCGCCTTGCTCAGTGACTGGCCGAGCTTCGCGACCTCGGCGTCGGCATACTGGCCGCGGAAGGTCACCGCCGACATCGCGTAGGCAATCGCACCGGTACGGTCGTCCACCGGCGCCGCGACCGCGAGGATACCCGTCGAAAAATAGCCATCGTCGACCGCCCAGCCATTGGCGCTGGCATCCGCCACCTGGCGCTGGTAATCCTCGAAGCGCAGCGGACGCGCCCAGCGCACCTTGTCGAACACGGCGCGCAGGCGTTCCGCGTCGAGGCCGAGCCTGGCGGCGAACAGGCGTCCGCTGGCGCCCATCAGTACCGGCAGGCGCTGGCCGATCGCCATGTCGATGCGCAGGTCGCCCGGACTGGTTTCCGAGCTGACCAGCACGATCCGGTCGTTGCCCATGCGCCGCCACAAGGTAACCGTGACGTGGTGCGCGGCGGCGAATTCCTGCATCAGCGGGCGCACGACGTCCAGACGCTGGCCCTGCGTGACGAGGTGCTCGACCAGCTTGGCCAGGCCCAGCCCGGTGGTATAGGTTTTCGAGAGCGGGTCGAAGTCGAGCATCTCTTCGGCCACCAGGGTGCGCAAGGTGTTGAAGCAGGTGCTCGGATTGATCGACAATTCGCGTGCGATGTCGGATGCGCGCTCCGGCGAACCGGAGGCGGTCAGGAAGCGCAGGATGCGTACCGCATTCACGACCGGCTTGACGGTCACGCCGGTCGAGGAATCGGATAGGTCGTCGTTGCTGGTAGCGCTAGGCATGGAATGCTCCGGAAAATGCAATTCTAATATTAGAATCATTCCGGAGCAAGCGCCGCGCGGCGCAGCAGTATGCCTTATTCGCGCACCAGCAGGAGGCTGCCGGCCAGCGGACCGCCGCCGGAAGCGACCACCGAGACCTGGTGCGGCTTCACCTGGCGCGCGCCGCCGCGATTCCACAGCTGGGTGCACGCTTCGTGCACATAGCCGAGGCCGTGGGTACGGCCACCCGACAACTGTCCGCCATTCGTGTTCACCGGCAGCACGCCGTCTAGGGCGATGCGGCTGCCGCCTTCGACGAAGCGGCCGCTTTCACCGCGCGGGCACAGGCGCAGCGCTTCCATCCACATCATGGTCAGGATCGAGAAGCCGTCGTACAACTGGGCATTGCCGACATCGCCCGGCTTGAAGTCGGTACGCGACCACATCATGTCGGCGGCGTCGCAGGTGGCCATTGCGGTCAGGTCGATCTGGTCCCAGGACCACGGCTGGCGCAGGGCGGAACCGATCGCTTCGATACGCACCGGCGGATTCGGAAGATCCCTGGCCGCATCGGCGCGCGACAGGATGATGGCGGTCGAGGCATCGCAATGGACGTCGCAGTCCAGCATGCGCAGCGGCGTGGAGATCATGCGCGAGGCCATGTAGTCGTCCATGCTCAAGGGCGTGCGGTAGATCGCCTTCGGGTTCAGGGCCGCGTTGGCGCGGCAGGTGAGGGCGATCTGCGCCAGCTGTTCGGGCGTGGTGCCGTATTCGTGAAAATGGCGCTGCGCATACATCGCCATCAGATTAATCCCGGACAGCACATTGAACGGCGTGTACCACTGCCAGAAGAAACTGCTGTCGCGCCCGACGGTCTTGTTGGTCAGCGCACCGGCCCCCTTGTCGGTCTGGCGCCGGCTTGCTTCTGTAATGGTGCGGAACACCAGCACGTGGCGGCACAGTCCGGCCGCGATCGCCATTGCGCCGTTGATGACGCCGGCCAGCGGCCCCGGTCCTTCATAGCCGCCGCCGAACCAGTTGACCTTCAGGCCGAGCGTGCCGATCAGCGCGTTCGGCCCGACCGGGGAAAATGCATCGCCGTTGTTGTTGTCGCCCGGCCAGCAGGCCACGCCGTCGATATCGTCGCGGCTCAAGCCGGCATCGCCGATCGCTTCCAGGCAGGCGTCGATCGTCAGGCGCATCGCCGACTTCGCCGACGGGCGGCCCACTTCCGACTGGCCGATGCCGGTGATCGCCACGTCTTTCTCAAAGATCCGGTCGAACATCATGCAGCCCTTTCGAACAATGGGAGCCAGACATCCTCGACCTGCTCGAAACGGACCTGGACCGGCATGCCGATCGCGACCTGGCCCGGCTCCGTGCCGACGATGTTGCTCACGAAACGCAAGCCCTCCTGGTCGGCCAGCTCGACGATGGCGACCACGTAGGGCAGCTGCAGGTCCGGGCGCCAGGGCTGGTGGTTGACGGTATAGGTGAGCACCTTGCCGCGTCCGGAAACCGCGCGCGGCCCGACGGCCATGCTGAGGCAGCGCGGGCAGATCGGCGCCGGCGGATGGAAGAAGCGTGCGCAGGCATCGCAATGGTGCATCTGCAGCCTGCCCTCGGCGCCGCCTTGCCAGAAGGCCCGGTTGTCGGGAGTGAGTGCGGGGAGTTTTCTAGTCATGCCTTGGCCTCCGGCGAGTGCTGATGAACTATCGGTGGGAAGATTCTACAACTATGTAGACAGAAATTGAAAATATGTTTAAAGTTTTCAGCAAGGCGCACCCTCAAACCTAGCACAGAAGAAAGACTCCGCCATGCCGCAGCGACTCGATTCCCGTAATTTCGTAGTAACCGGCGGCTTCGGCGCTCTGGGGCGTGCTGTCGCCGAACGGCTGCTCGCCGAAGGCGCACGCGTCGCCCTGCTGGACCGGGCGCCGGCACCTGGCGGCCTTCCCGGCGGCGTGCTGGCGTTCGGCGGCGTCGAACTGGGCCAGGAGACCGCCTGCCAGGCGGCATACGCGCAGGCCGTCGAGGCTCTCGGCGCAGTCGACGGCGTTGTCAACGTGGCCGGCGGCTTTACCTGGGAGACGGTCGAGGGCGGCGCCCTGGCGTCCTGGGACCGCATGTACGAAACCAATCTGCGTAGCGCCGTGGCCAGCTGCCGCGCGGCGCTGCCGCACCTGCTGGCCGGTCGAAATGGTCGAACGGACGGACGCATCGTCAACGTGGGCGCGGCCGCGGCGCAGAAGGCGGGCATGGGCATGGGCGCGTATGCCGCGTCCAAGGCCGGCGTGGCGCGCCTGACCGAAGCACTGGCGGAAGAACTGAAGGACCGCGGGGTCACGGTGAACGCCGTCCTGCCCAGCATTATCGATACGCCGGCCAACCGTGCCGACATGCCGGACGCCGACTTCAGCCGCTGGGTGGCGCCCGACAAGCTGGCGGCGGTGATCGCCTTCCTGCTGTCGGACGACGCTTCGGCGCTGACCGGCGCCAGCATCCCGGTCAACGGCCGGGTGTAGCAAGCCACGGCGCGCCCGTGGACACATATAACAAAGGACGGAGACAGGAATGAGACTGGTTACTTACCGCGACGCATCCGGGACCATGCGCCCTGGCGCCTTGATCGAATCCGACACGGCGATCGTCGACCTGAGCAAGGCCGCCAGCGCCACTGGCCTGGGTGGGTGGCCGGCCTTCGCCAGCATCCTGGCGCTAGTCGAGGCGGGCGACGAAGCCATGCAGGAGGCGCGCCGCCTGGTCGCGCGTGCGCCCGCGGGGGCGGTCGTCGAGCGCGCAGCGGTGAAATTGTGCGCACCGATACAGCCGCCGCCGCAGATGCGCGACTGCTCCTGCTTCGAACTGCACCTGAAGCAGAGCTTCGCGGCGGCGCGCCGCGCCCGCGTGGCCCACCTGCCCAATCCCGAGGAAGCGCTGGCGCAGATGAACACCCGCGCCGACGAGCGCGTGATCGCCACCTTCAACCGCCAGCCCATCTATTACAAGTGCAACCGCTTTGCCGTGGTCGGGCCGGACGAGGATGTGATCTGGCCTTCGTACAGCAAGGCGATGGATTTCGAACTCGAATTCGCCTGTTATATCGGACGCAAGGGCAAGAACATCCCGCGCGACCGGGCACGCGATCACATCGTCGGCTACACCATCTTCAACGACATGAGCGCGCGCGACGCCCAGGCCGTGGAGATGGGGGGCATGCTGGGCCCGGCCAAGAGCAAGGACTTCGATACCGGCAACGTGATGGGGCCCTGCCTGGTCACCGCCGACGAGCTGCCCGACCCCTACGACCTGGGCATGATCGCCCGGGTCAATGGCGAGGAGTGGGGCAGGGGCAGCACGCGCGACATGCGCTGGCAATTCGAGGACGTGATCGAACATATCTCGCGTGACGAGACGCTGTACCCGGGCGAGGTGCTCGGATCCGGTACGGTCGGCAACGGCTGCGGACTCGAACAGCTGCGCTACCTGAAGCCGGGCGACCTGATCGAACTCGAGGTCGAGGGTATCGGCATCCTGCGCAGCCGCATCATCAAGCCCTGAACATCCCAAAGGAGACAAGCATGGTCGGAACCAGGAACGGCGCGGCGATCGACTTCGCCGAATTCAGGCAGGGCTGGCGCATCCTGCTGCTGGCGATTGCCGGCGTCATGATCAGCATTAATGCCGCACTCTTGTACGGCTTCGGGGTGCTGGTGATCCCCTTGCAGCAGCAGTTCGGCTGGGAGCGCCCAGCCTTGCAGGCGGCGATCAGCTTCCTGTTCGGCGGCGCGGTGATCGGCCTGCAGCTGGTCGGCTGGCTCAACCTGCGCTTCGGCATCAAGCGCGTCACCCTGGTCTCGCTGTTCACGATGGCGCTGGGCTACCTCGCCACCACGCAGATCAAGGGCTCGGTATGGTCGCTGTACGCCGCTTTCTTTTTGCTTCCCATCGTCGGCATGGGTGCGCTGGCGGTCACCTGGACCCAGTTGCTGAACCTCTGGTTCGTCCGTAACCGCGGCCTGGCGCTGGCGCTGGGCCTGTCGGGCACCGGGATCACAGCGGCACTCACGCCGCCGCTGTTCGCCTGGGGCGTTGCCAACTGGGGATGGCAGGCGCCGTTCGTGATCCTGGCGCTGGTCAACGTCCTGATCGGGGTGCCGCTGACCTTGGCCTGGTTCCGCCTGCCGCAGGCCCTCGCCGCGGCCGACCCTGGCGCCGCACCGCAAAGCGCCGCGGTGGCGCCGGCGCTGGCCGGCATGCGCTTTCGCGCCGCGCTGGCCTCGCCCAAGTACTGGATTTGCAACCTGGCTCTGTGCCTGGTGGTCTCGGCGGTGATGGGCATGGTCACCAGCACCGTGCCGATGCTGCGCGACCGCGGCCTGGCGCTGGCCAGCGCCACCCAGGTCTTCACCTGGTTCGGCATCGCGCTGGTGCTGGGGCGCCTGCTGGTCGGCTACCTGCTGGACCGGCTATGGCCACCGGCCGTGGCGGCCGTCAGCCTGGCCTTGCCGGCCGCCGGCGCCGCGATCTTCCTGTCGGGAAGCACCGACATGGTCCTGCTCAGCGTCGCCGCGGCGCTGGCCGGCCTGGGCGCCGGCGCCGAATTCGACATCGCGGCATTTCTCATCGCACGCTACTTCGGCCTGAAAGACTACGGCCGCATTTTCGGGCTGCACCAGGGCCTGATCACGGTGGCATCGGCCGGGGCGCCCCTCATGTTCGGCGCCATGTTCAGTGCGACGGGCGCCTACACGATGATGCTTGGCTACTGCGCGGCGAGCACGCTGGCAGGCTCGCTCCTGCTGCTCACGCTGGGGCGCAGCCCGCAGGCTGCGGTCCAGGCGCGCGCGGCCGCCTGAAACCTTTCCGAACAACGAGGAAGCAACATGTCGCTCAATTCAATCGTGATCGCCGGCGCCGGGCATGCCGGCGTACAGGTGGCGCTGTCCTTGCGGCAGGAGGGCTATGCCGGCCGGATCGCCCTGGTCAACGACGAACCCTGGCTGCCCTACCAGCGCCCGCCCTTGTCGAAAGCCTACCTGCTGGGGAAGATCGACGCCACGGCAATGCAATTCCGCCCGGCGCAGTTCTATATCGACCAGGGCATCGAGCTGGTGGCCGACCGCGGCGCCGCGATCGACCGCCAGAACCGCAGGCTGCTGCTGGCTTCGGGCCAGGCGCTCGACTACGATCACCTGGTGCTGGCCACCGGCGCCCATAACCGTCCGCTGAACGTGCCCGGCGCCACACTGGGCGGCGTGTTCGGGCTCAAGACCCGGGCCGACGCCGAGGCGCTGGCGCCGCTGCTGGCCCAGGCCAGGCGGGTGGTCGTGATCGGCGCCGGCTTCATCGGCCTGGAATTCGCGGCGGTCGCGGCGGCGGCCGGCGCCGCGGTCGAGGTACTGGAGCTGGGCGAGCGTCCGATGGCGCGCGCCGTGTCACCGCAGATGTCCGCGCTGTTCCGCGCGGCGCACGAGGCCTGGGGCGTCAACTTCCGCTTCCGCACCGCAGTCTCGGAAATCGAAGGCGACAACGGCAGGGCGGTGGCGGTGCTGGCGTCCGACGGCGAGCGTCTGGCGGCCGACCTGGTCGTGTACGGCATCGGCGTCGTCCCGAACGTAGCGCTGGCGCTCGAAGCCGGCCTGACCATCGACAACGGCATCACGGTCGATGCCAACCTCCTGAGCTCCGATCCGCACATCTCCGCGCTGGGCGACGTGGCCTCCTTTCCCTGCCTGCAGAACGGCGAACGGCTGACCCGCCTCGAATCGGTCCAGAACGCCGTCGACCAGGGCCGCCTTATCGCCGCACGCCTGGCTGGCAAGCCGGCGCCGTATACCGCCTTGCCCTGGTTCTGGACCGACCAGGGCAAGCTGAAGCTGCAGATCGCGGGGCTGGCGATGGGCGCCGACAATCACGTCGTGCTGGGCGACTCCGCCGCGCAGCAGGTCTCGGTGCTGTGCTTTGCCGGTGAACGCCTGCTGGCGGTGGAGTCCTGCGGACGGATCGGCGACCACATGGCGGCGCGCAAGATCCTGGCCCGCCCGCCGGCGCTGACGCCGGCCGTGGCGGCCGCACCCGGTTTCGAACTCAAGACGTGGGAAGCGCAGAATCGCTGAAGTCGCCCAGCCATGCCTGGTCGTCCAGGCACAGCGCATCGGCGCGCTCGCTGAAATCCCAGGTCGAGCCGACGATCCGGATCGCCTGCGGCGCGCGCTCGGGCTGCTGGGCGTAGCAGCGGCCCGTCAGGTGGGCATGCGGTTCGCGGTCGATGTCCTTCAGGCGTCCGAGCGAGATCAGGGCGCAGCGGCGCAGCACCAGGGCCGCTTCGGCTTCCTCGGCCGGCAAGGCGCCCAGCGCCCAGCGCGCCATCCCCTTGCGCATGTCGACCCCGGCATACGGCGCCGGCCCGAGGATCGCACTGCCTTCGACTTCCCACTCGAGCACCAGCACGCCGTCGCGCATCAGGCGCGCGGGCGCGCGTCCGTCGACGTGGCGCGGCACCTCGATGTCGTAGCGCCGGTAGCGGTCGCCGCGCGCGGCGGCGGCGATCGCCAGGCCTGCCAGGTCGAACATGTGGGTGCACTGCTGGGTCGCGTCGGTATGCAGCGTGACCGAATTGGCGATGCGGTCGAGGTGCATTCCAGCCAGGCGGTTCAGCTCCGGCGCGGCGCCCGGGCAGGCTGTGAAGGGATGGCGCGGCGTTTCCCCGCGCACCGCGGTGACGACGCCGCCGCGGTGGTCGACCACGACCCGGAAATGATGGAAGTCGTCCTCGAGGACGGCGCGCACCTGCCCGCCCTGCTGGTCCCGGCGGCCGGCCAGCTCGATGCGCCTGCGAAAGCGTTGCATGCGTGATTCCCGGTATGAGTTATTGGCTTGAATGTGTACAATAACAGAAAATATGTTCAAAAGTGAGGAGACTGGCATGGACCTTCTGAAAGACAAGGTGGCGCTCATCACCGGCGCCGGCGGCGGCATCGGACGCGGCGTGGCGCGCCGCTTCGCGCGCGAGGGTGCGGCGGTGGTGATCGCCGAGATCGACCGCGAAAGCGGCGCCCAGGTGGCGCGCGAGGTGCAGGAGCTGGGCGGCAGGGCGCTGTTCGTGCATACCGACGTGCTCCAGAAGGAATCCGTGCTGGCCGCGGTGGAGGCGGCGGTCGCGCATTTCGGCGGCCTGGACATTCTCGTAAACAACGCTTTCGTGCCGACCCCGAACGTCCTGCTCGAAGAAAAGACCGACGAAATGCTGGAGCAGACCCTGACCTCGACCGTCAAGGCCTGCTGGTGGGCGATGCGCGCCGCGCTGCCGCACATGCGCGCGCGCGGCGGCGGCAAGGTCGTGAACTTCTATTCGATCGACGTCGACATCGGCGCCTGGCTGCATGCCGACTATAACACCGCCAAGGCCGGCATCGTCGGCCTGACGCGCAGCGCGGCGGCTGAGTGGGGGCGCTTCAATATTACCGTGAACGCGATCGCGCCGACGGCGATGGGCGCGACCTTCCACAAGCTGGCGGCCGAGAACCCGGGATTCGCGGAGCGCTCGGCGGCGATGCGCCCGCTGGGTCGCTGCGGCGACCCGGAAGACGACATCGGCCCGGTGGTGGTATTCCTGGCCAGCGACATGTCGCGCTACGTCACCGGCGAGTCCTTCCACGTCGATGGCGGCTTGCACCTACCCGGCTATAACTCGCGGCCAGCCCATGTGGCGGTCAGGGATTATTGACGGTGTACACGGCAACTGGCGCCAGCGTCACCCGTCCCGCGAGCGGCAAGCGCAACCGGCGCGCCGAGTCGACCATCGCGTCGATTCTGGTGGCAACCGAAGCGATGCTGCTGCGTGAAGGATCGGAGCGTATTTCGATACTCGACGTGTGCGAGCTGGCGCAGGTGTCGCGCGGCACCTTCTACCGCTATTTCTCGTCGCAGGACGAGCTGCTGGACGCGTTCGCGCGCCACAAGCGCTCGTCCTTCCAGAAGGCCATGGCGGACGCCGTCGTCCCCTACGAGGAGCCGGACCAGCGCTTTCTTGCCCTGGTGCGCTACCTCGACGACTATGCGGCGCACGGGCAGGCACGGCTCCTGCTCCGCGCTGCCCCGGAGTACGCGCTGCGCCTGTTCGGGCGCTTGTTCCACGAGTCGCTGGTGCGCATCGATGAATTGATGCACGGCGTGTTCGATTCCTGGGATCTGCGCCTGGGCATCCGTATCGATCGCGAACTGATCTGCGAGCTGCTGATCCGCTGCGTGCTGAGCGAGCTGGTGGTGCCGAACAAGCGGCCGGAGGATGGCGTCCAGCGCATCGTCGCCTTCCTGTATTCGATCGTCGAATGCGAGTCGCGCGCAACGCTGAAAAAATAAAATTAAACACATTTGCCATTTCTGTCTATTTTTGGCATGATGGGTCCTGATGCAAAGCACCGACCGAGTGCAGACTGATGGAGACACCCAACGCCTGCGGTCGGGATAATCAATTCTCACAGGGAGACGCCGCATGCTCATCGACCTTCACGCCCACGCCCCGCACCCCGGTTACTACAACCAGCACCCGCACTGGGGTCCCTTCTTCGAACAACGTCCCGATGGCGACATCAAGCTGCGTGTCGGCCACTGGATCCTCTCGCTCGGCTCGCCGGAACGGCGCGCCGCGCTGAAGAAGGCCCAGGCCGAGGGCAAGAAGCTCGACATCAACCAGTACCTCGACCGCTGGGCCGACCCGAAGACGCGCCTGGCCGGCATGGATGCGGCGGGGCAGAGCGCCCAGGTGGTGTCGGTGCCTTCGCACTGCTACATGTACTGGGCCGAGGCGGAATTTGGCGTGCCCTTCGCCCAGAAGGTCAACGATGTGCTGGCCGAGTACTGCTCGGCCGCGCCGAACCGCCTGATGGCATGGGCCCATGCGCCGCTGAACGTGCCGATCGAGGCGGCCAAGGAAATCCGCCGCGCCTGCACCACGCTGGGCGCCAAGGGCCTGGTGGCGGGCGGCGCCAATTTCGGCGGCCTGGAGTTCGATTCGCCCGAACTGGACCCGGTGTGGGCGGCGCTGTGCGACCTCGACCTGCCGATGTTCGTGCACGGCTATAACCAGTCCGTCACCTGGGGCGAGGACGCCAACAGCGACAACTACGAAACCACCGCGATCGTCGGCATGAACTACGACGAGACCAAGTGCTTCTGGAACATGATCAACGGCGGCGTGTTCGACCGCTTCCCGAACCTGAAGGTCTACATCACCCACGGCGGCGGCTTCGTGCCCTACCAGCTCGGGCGCCTGGCGCAGACCAACCCGAACCTGGACGTGGCGCACAACAAGAAGCCGGTGCTCGAGTACCTGAAGAACTTCTACTTCGACGTCGAACTGCACGAGCTGCCGATGCGCCAGGCGATGATCGAGGTCATTGGCGCCGACCGCGTGCTGTACGGTTCCAACTTCGGCGGCAGCGACGCCGTCCGCCACGACCTGACCGACGGCCTGCGCCTGTCCGACGAGGACCTGCAGAAGATCCGCTGGAAGAATGCCTGCGAACTGCTGCACATCGACCCGTCGACCCTGATCGACGTGGCGAAACCGTCGGCGCTGGCGGCATGAAGATCGCACGCTGCAGCGATGGCGGTGCGCCGTTCTGGGCGCTGGTGGATGCCGAAGGGCAGACGCTGCGCCCGATCGCCGGCGCCTTCGCCGACTGGGGCCCGGCGCTGACGCGCGCGATCGCCGCCGGCCGCGCCGACGAGGGGAGGGAAGCCTTGCCCTTGGCCGGCCCGGCGCGCCCGCTCTCCGGCGTGCGTCTGCTGGCCCCGGTCGAGCCGGTCAACCGCGTGGTCGTGGCCGGCGCCAATTATGCCAAGCACCTCGCGGCGGACTTCGGATTGAAGTCGCCGCAGCAGCCGATCGCCTTCCTGAAGGCCTATGGCGCGCTGATCGGCGCGAACGACCCGATCCGCTATCCCCCGCTGACTTCGGAGCTGGACCACGAGGTCGAGCTGGTGGTGGTGATCGGCGACGCGCCGGTGGACCCCGAGAATCCGCTCGCCAGCGTGCTGGGCTACACGGTCGGCAACGACGTGTCGGCGCGCGACCTGCAGCGCAGTGGCCCGACCGGCATCGGCATGGATTTGTTCGCCGCCAAGAGCCAGGACCGCAGCACCGGGGTCGGGCCCTGGATCGTGACGCGCGACGAATTCGCGGCCGGCAGTCCGCGCCTTGGCCTGACGCTCAAGGTCAACGGCGATGTGCGCCAGGACAGCAACACCGGCGAGATGACCTGGGACGTCGGCCAGCTGCTGCGCTTCGTCGAGGCGCGTTCCAGCTTCGCGGGCGGCGACATCATGTTCACCGGCTCGCCCGCGGGCGTGGGGCAGGGCACCGGATTGTTCCTGCAGCCTGGCGACGTGGTCGAAGCGAGCGTGGAAGGCATCGGCACAATCAAAAACGTCGTCGGACCCAAGCCCGGCGCCTGAGGAGACAGGATAATGATCGATAAAAACCAAATCGTGGTGGTGGTCGGGGCTGGACTGATGGGTACCGGCATCGCCCACGCCTTTGCCAGCAGCGGCTTCGCGACGCGCCTGGTCGACAGCAATGGCCAGGCCCTCGACAAGGCGCTGCAGAGCATCCATGCGATCATCGACGGCGGCGTCAAGCTCGGCAAGCTGGTACCGGAAGCGGCGGCGGCCGCCAAGCAGCGCCTGAGCGTCCATACCGCCCTCGCGGAGGGTGCCGTCGGCGCCAGCATGCTGGTCGAAACGGTGTCCGAGAACCTCGCGGTCAAGAAGGCGGTGCTGGCCGAAGCGGTGCCGCTGCTGGCCGAAGGGGCGCTGCTGGCGACGAATACCTCGGCCTTGTCGGTGACCGAGATCGCGGCTTCGGTGCCGCAGCCGGCGCGGGTGATCGGCATGCACTTCTTCAATCCGGTGCACAAGATGAAGCTGGTGGAGCTGGTGCTGGGCATCGCCACCGATGCCGATACCGTCGCCCGCAGCCGCGCGTGGTGCGATGCGATCGGCAAGACCTCGATCCTGGTCAACGAGTCGCCGGGCCTGACCACCAGCCGCATGTCGGCCATGCTCGGCAACGAGGCGATGTGGATGCTGCAGGAAGGCACCGCCAGCGCCGAGGATATCGACACCGCGCTGCGGATGGGCTTCAACCACCCGATGGGACCCCTGGAACTGGGCGACCTGACCGGCTGGGACACCCGTTTGTCGGTGCTGCGCTACCTGCATGCGACGCTGGGCGAGAAGTTCCGTCCCTGCCCCTTGATCATCAAGATGGTCGCGGCCGGCCGCCACGGCCGCAAGACCGGCCAGGGGGTCTACCGCTACGACGAAGCCGGACAGCGGGTGCCGGGTTCGGGCCTGAAGGCGAGCGCGCTATGAAGGACATCTACATCGTCGAGGCGCTTCGCACGCCGGTCGGCAAGTACAAGGGCAGCCTGGCGGGCGTGCGCGCCGATCACCTGGCGGCGCACCTGCTCAATCAGCTGATGGAGCGTGCCGGGATCGATGCCGGCGCGGTCGACGACGTCATCTTAGGCTGCGTGACCCAGGTCGGCGAGCAGTCCGCCAACATCGCCCGCACGGCCTTGCTTGGCGCCGGCTGGCCGGCTTCGATTCCCGGCCTGACGATCGACCGCAAGTGCGGTTCGGGCGAGGTCGCCGTCCACCTGGCGGCCGGCTTGATCGCCGCCGGCGCCGCCAAGGTCGTGGTGGCGGGTGGCGCCGAGAACATGAGCCGGGTGCGCATGGGCGGCAACCGCGAGATCTATGGCGAAGCCTTCGGCTGGATGGCCTCTGACAAATACGAACTGACCAGCCAGGGCGAGGCGGCCGAACGCATCGCCGACAAGTGGAACTTCAGCCGCGCCGAGCTGGACGCGTACGCGGTCGAGAGCCACCGGCGCGCCGCCGCGGCCGCGCAGGCCGGCTATTTCCAGCATGAGATCGCCAGCGTGCCGGTGGCGGCGCTGGTGGAGCGCGGCTGGGCGGAGGCGGCGCCAGCGACCCTGGATGCGGACGAGACCATCCGTCCCGGCACCAACGCCGAGAAGCTGGCCACGCTCAAGTCGAGCTTTCGCGAGAACGGCAAGCTCAGCGCCGGCAACTCCTCGCAGATCTCGGACGGTGCGGCGCTGCTGCTCCTGATGTCCGGGGAAGCCGTGGACCGGCTCGGCCTCAAGCCGCGCGCCCGCATCCGTGCTTTCACGACGGTCGGCTCCGACCCGACCCTGATGCTGACCGGCCCGGTTGCGGCGACCCGCAAGGTGCTGGACATGGCCGGGCTGGCGGTCGGGGACATCGACCTGTTCGAGGTGAACGAGGCCTTCGCGCCGGTGCCGCTGATGTGGGCGCGGGAACTGGACGTACCGCTGGACCGGCTGAACGTCAACGGCGGCGCGATCGCGCTCGGGCATCCGCTTGGCGCCAGTGGCGCCCGCATCATGACCTCGCTGCTGCACGAACTGGAGCGGCGCAATGCGCGCTACGGCCTGCAGGCGATCTGCTGCGCGGGCGGCATGGGCACCGCAACCCTGATCGAGCGGATGTAAGCACCTGAGCGCAGGACGGCAGGACCGGCACAGAACCGGCCGCCGCAGTCAGTACGGCAGTACGGCAGCACGACAACAGGAGACAGCAATGCATATCGACTTGAGCAGCAAGCGCGTCATCGTCACCGGCGCCTCGCGCGGCATCGGCCTGGCGATCGCCCGTGCATTTGCGGCCGAAGGTGCGCGCGTGGCCATCTGCGCCCGCAGCAGGGAGGCGATCGAGGCAACCGGCGCCGAACTTGCGCGGCAGGCGCAGGCGGTCATCGCCCGCGCCGTCGACGTGACCGACAGCGCCGGCGTCAAGGCATTCGTCGAGGAGGTCGCGGCCAGCTGGGGCGGCGTCGACGTCCTGATCAACAACGCAGGGCAGGGCCGCGGCGGCAACCTCGACACCCTCACGCCCGAGCAGATCCTCGAACACGCCAACATCCTGCAGATGGGGCATTTCCGCTTCGTGCAGGCGGTGGTGCCGCACATGCGCCGCCAGCGCTGGGGGCGCATCGTCGAGATCAATGCCCTGGCCGGCGCCATCCCCACGCCAGACGGCATCCCTTCGGTGATCAATCGCGCCGCCTGCCTGGCCTTGTCGAAGTCGCTCGGCATGTCGCTCGCGAAGGACAACATCCTGGTCAACTCGCTCAACATGGGCTGGATCGATACCGGCCAGTGGGAGCGCCATTTCCGCGAAGTGGGGCCGGGCGTCACGCGCGAGGAATTCGACCGGATGGTGTTGAAGGTCGTGCCGCTGGGGCGCTTCGGCAAGCCGGAGGACGTGGCCGGCATGGCGCTGTTCCTGGCCAGTGACTACGCATCCTTCATCAGCGCGGCCTCGATCGATATCGCGGGCGGGCTGCAGGGACAGATTGCCTACTACCCGACGCTCAAGCGCGAGTTCACGGAAATGGCCAGGGAACGCTGCGCCGGCATCCCCGCCGAATGAGCCGAATGTCTCCTTTAAAATTCTAAATATAGAATCTTAATCGGACAGTAGAATAACTGATTTATTCTTGCTACAATCAGAACGCGTCAAGAGTCTCGTTTCCGTTGGGCCGAAGACAGTCGAGCAGCACGGTTCATGGGAAGGACTGAACAAGCAGTGCTGAGCGATTTTTCAATAATCGGCCATAACGATAACGACAGGAGACAGGTCCATGAATCATGCAAGCGGTATTCCCATCCTCGCCGGCTGCGCCTTGCGCGGCATCGCGGCGGCAGCCGCCTTTGCCTGCGCCGGCCAGGCGCTGGCGGGCGAAATCGAGATGAGCAATCCCGACCTCAAGGTAAGGCTTGACGCCACCGTGCGCTACACCGGTGGCGTCCGTACCGAAAAGCCGGACAGCCGGCTGTTGAACAACTACATTTATGACGAGGGTGATTCGAAGTTCGACAAAGGCGATATGGTGACCAACCGTCTCGACCTGCTGACGGAGTTCGATATCAGGTACAAGAACACGGTCGGTGCGCGCGTCTCGGCGGCCGCCTGGTACGACCATGCTTACGACGACCATTCGGTCAGGTCGCCGGCCGGCTTTGCCACCGCCTACCGCAATAACGAATACAACAACGAGGTGGCTCGCTACGTAAACGGCCCCTCGGGAGAAATCCTCGACGCCTTCGTCTGGGCCAACCTCGACCTGGGCAAGGTACCCGTCAACGTCAAGGTGGGACGCCAGACCAACGTCTGGGGCGAAAGCCTGCTGCTGGGGGCACATGCGATCTCGTATGGCCAGTCGCCGGTGGATGGGGTCAAGGCAGCGATCAACCCGGGTGTCGAAACCAAGGAAGTATTCCTGCCGGTCGGGCAGATCCACGCCAGCGCCCAGGTCACCGACAACCTGACCCTGGTCGGCCAGTACTATTACGAGTGGAAGCCGACCCGCATCCCGCACGCCGGCACCTACCTGATGGGCGCCGATACCGCGCCCTCGTCCGACTTCCTGGCTTTCCCGATCTCCGGGGTCGCGGCCCAGATCATCGAGGCGCGCAAGCCTGGCCAGCGCGGCAACTGGGGCGTCGGGGCGCGCTGGAACGTCGAGGCGCTCGAATCGACCTTCGGCGCCTATTACCGCCACTTCGACGATTATTCACCGGAACTCGGCGTCCAGCTGCTCAACTTCAGCGGCCCGCTGCCGACCCGGGCGCGCTTCCTGTATCCGCAGGACGTCAAGCAGATGAGCCTCTCCTTTGGACGCGTCATCCATTCCGTCGCCGTCGGCGCCGAACTCTCCTACCGCAAGAACGGCGCGCTGAACACGCCGTCCTCCGTGGTCACCGACACCGGCGCGCGCGGCAATACCTGGCACGCGGTGGTGAACGGGATCTATATGCTGCCGGCGACGCCGGTCTGGCAGACTGGCACCTTCGTCGCCGAGCTGGCCTACAACCGGCTCGACAAGGTCACCACCAATCCCGCCTTGTATCGCACGGTTGGCGCGGCGACCTGCGTCGACTCACGCACCGGCAAGGCCGGCTCGGGCACCAAGGACGATGGCTGCTCGACCAGGGACGCGTGGATCATGGCCCTGAAATTCACGCCCCAGTACCTGAACGTGCTGCCGTCCTGGGACCTGAGCATTCCCGTCAGCGTCAACTATGGCCTGTCGGGCAATGCGCCGACGTCCGGCGGCGGCACCGAGGGCGAGCTGCGTTGGTCCGTCGGGGCGACCATGACCTACGCATCGAAATACGAATTCGCGCTCAACTACGCCGACCGTAACCTGCCCGTGCGTGAACTGAACGGCAAGATCACGGGTGGTGCGGCACACAGCAATTCGTCGGTCGGGGTCATCGACCGCGGCTGGCTGTCGTTAACCTTCAAGACGGCATTCTAAAAGCGCCGCAAACAGGAGACAAGACATGAATAAGCAAAGACTCGCACTGGCCTTGCTGGCCTGCCTCGCAGCCACTTCCCGGGCCGAGGTGACGCCGGAGGAAGCCAAGCAGCTAGGCAACACGCTGACCCAGGTCGGCGCCATCAAGGCCGGCAACAAGGAGGGCACGATCCCGGCCTACACCGGTGGGCTGACCAAGGCCCCGGCCGGCTTCAAGCCCGGCAGCGGCGTCTGGGTGGACCCGTTCAAGGATGAAGCGCCGATCCTGCGCATCGACGCCAAGAATTGGCAGCAGCACGCCGACAAGCTGTCGGACGGCCAGAAGGAGCTGTTCAAGAAGAACACCGGCTTCTACATGGACGTCTACCCGAGCCATCGCACGGCCGCCTTGCCGGAAGCGGTGCTGGCCAAGACGGTACGCAACGCGACCTCGTGCAAGACGACCAAGGGCGGGCTGGCGGTGGAGCAGGAATGCCGCGGCGGCATCCCGTTCCCGATCGCCAAGTCCGGCCATGAAATGATGTGGAACCAGCAGCTGCGCTACAAGGCAGACACCACGACCAAGTCGTCGCGCTCGTGGGTGGTCGATTCCAGCGGCAAGGCGGTGATGACGGCCCAGCAGCAGACTTTCGAGGAGACTCCTTACTACCACGCCGACCTGGACGGACGCGACCCGCAGATGTACTGGCGCACCTATTCAGTCACCAGCGCGCCGATCCGCAAGGCGGGCGAGGTGACCGGCCTGATGGACTTCCTCGATCCGACCGAGAAGCCGCGCCGTGCCTGGAGCTACGCGCCCGGCCAGCGCCGCATCAAGCTGGCCCCCGAGTTTTCGTACGACACCCCGGTGGCGAGCATGGGCGGCGTAACCCTGTTCGACGAACTGTTCGTGTTCTCGGGCACGATGGACCGTTTCGACTTCAAGCTGGCCGGCATGAAGGAAATGTACGTGCCCTACAACGCCTACAAGCTGTATTTCGGCTGCGGCGTCGAAGAGCAATTCAAGGAAAAGTATCCGAATCCGGCCTGCTGGCGCTGGGAATTGCACCGCATGTGGGTGGTCGAGGCGACGCTCAAGCCGGGCTTCCGCCACGCCTACGCGAAACGCACCTATTACATCGACGAGGATACCTACGGCGCGATGCTGTACGACGCCTACGACCGCAGCGGCCAGCTGTACCGCTCGATCTTCAACTCGATGGTCCAGCTGTATGACGTGAATGCGCCGTACACCGTCAAGAACGTGATCTTCGACTTCAACAAGGGTATGTATGCACTGGTCAATGACGGCCTGGTCGGCGGCTACGGCGTGGTCACCAAGCCGCGCTCGAACCGCGACCTGAACCCGGAAACCATCGTGGCCAAGGAAACGGCTCGCTGAGCCGGGCGACCAGCCTGACAGGCCTTGTAGGCCTGTGCCGGCCGTGGCCTAGGCGCCGCGGCCGGCTGCCCGGAACCACGCATCACGACGGAGTCAGCTGTGAACATTCTCAATCCCCTTCGCCCACGGCCGGCAGCACCGACCGGGCTCTTGCGCCCCGCGCTGGCGCTCCTACTGGCCAGCCTGGTCACGCTCGTCCCTGCCGCTCCGGCAAGCCACGATCCCATCGACCTGCCCGCCGCGATGTCGCCGGCAGCACTCAAGCGGCCGCTGTCGGGTATCGCGGCGCAAGAAAACACCCTGGTCGCCGTCGGCGCGCGCGGCACCATCCTGGTATCCCGGGACGCCGGCAAGAACTGGAAGCAGGCGCAATCGCCGGTCAGCACCGACCTCACCACGGTGCGCTTCACGGCGCCCGGTAGCGCCTGGGTCCTCGGCCATGACGGCGTGGTGCTGCACAGCCTGGATCAGGGCGCGACCTGGAGCAAGGTCCTCGACGGGCGCAGCCTGCTGGCCCTCCTGAACGCGCATTACCGCAAACTCTCCGCCGGCGGCGACGTCGGTGCGGCGGCCATGCTGGACGAGGTCGCACGCGCGGCCGCACAGTCGGCCACGCCGGGCGTGCTGACCCATCCCTTCCTCGACATCCGCATCGACGCCGGGGGCGAAGGCTTCCTGGCCGGCGCCTTCGGCCTGCTGCTGCACACCCGCGATGCCGGCAAGAGCTGGGAACCGTGGCTCGAGCGCGCCGCCAACGACCGCCGCATGCACCTGTATGCGCTCGAACAGACCGCCGACGGTACACTCTACCTGGCGGGCGAGCAGGGCCTGCTGCGGCGCTACGACCGTGCAAGCGGGCGTTTCGTGGCGCTGGAATCCCCGTATGCGGGCACTTTCTTCGGGCTGAAAGCCAGCGAAGCCGGACTGGCGGCCTATGGCCTGCGCGGCAATGCCTACATCAGCGCCGACAAGGGCGCCAGCTGGCAGCGGATCCCGCTCGCCACGCAAGCCACCGTGGTCGACGCCCTGGCCTGCGCGCCGGGCGAGCTGGCCTTCGTGACCCAGGCCGGCCAGGTACTGGTAAGCCGCAACGGCCAGGTCACCGACGCCGGCGTTTCGCGCGGCGGCGACCTGGCCGGAGCCGCATTGGCGGGACGGGGCCAGCTGGCGCTGGCCGGCAGCGCCGGCGCAAGATTGGCCCGGATTCCGGGCTGTGGCGCGGACAGCGCAAGGATTGGGAAGAACTGACATGACAGCGCACAGCGAACAACCCCGCATGCCCGTGATCCGGGACGTGCAAGACTTCGACCGTCGTTCCGGAAACTTCCTGGAACGCCTGATCTTCAACCACCGGGTGCTGGTGCTGCTGGCCTGCCTGCTGGCCACCCTGTTCCTCGGCTATTCGGCCACGCGGATCAAGGTCAACGCCAACTTCGAGCGCATGATCCCGCTCGGCAGTCCCTACATCCAGAACTACCTGGCCTACAAGAAGCAGTTGCCGGGCCTCGGCAACACGGTGCGGATCGTGGTCGAGAACAAGCGCGGCGACATCTACGACCCCGCCTACCTGGAGCTCATGCGCAAGGTAAACGACGACCTGTACATGATCGACGGCGTCGATCGCTCGTGGATGAAATCGATCTGGATGCCGATCGTGCGCTGGCGCGAGGTGACCGAGGACGGTATCACCGGCGGTCCCGTGATGCCGGCCCAGTTCGACGGCAGCGCCGCTGAGGTGGCCAAATTGCGCGACAACGTGGGCAAGGCCGGCATCGTCGGACGCCTGGTCGCGCTTGACATGAAGTCGAGCATGATCGTTGCGCCGCTCCTCGATACCAATCCGAAGACCGGCCAGCCGCTCGACTACGGCGCTTTCTCGCGCAAGCTGGAGGAGAAGATCCGCAGCTACGAGAGCGACAGGATCGGCATCCATATCGTCGGCTTCGCCAAGATCGTCGGCGACCTGATCGATGGCCTGAAGGCGGTGATGCTGTTTTTCGCGGTCTCGGTCGCCGTCGCCACGATGTTCGTCTACCTGTACACGCGCTGCCTGCGCAGCACCGCACTGCTGGTGTCGGCCGCGGTGCTCGGCGTGGTCTGGCTGCTGGGGCTGATGCAGCTGCTGGGCTACGAGCTGGATCCGTACTCGATCCTGGTGCCTTTCCTGATCTTCGCGATCGGCCTGTCGCACGGCGCGCAGAAGATGAACGGCATCATCCAGGACATCGGGCGCGGGACCCACCGGTACGTCGCCGCGCGCTACACCTTCCGCCGCCTGTTCGTGGCCGGCGTCACCGCGCTGCTGGCGAATATCGTCGGCTTTGCGGTGCTGATCATCATCGACATTCCGGTGATCCGCGACCTGGCGATCACCACCAGCATCGGCGTGACGGTGCTGGTCTTCACCAAGCTGTTCCTGATCCCGGTGGCCCTGTCCTATATCGGCATTGGATCAAAGGCGGCGCAGCGCGCGCTCGAGGCCGACCGCGACATGGCCGAGGGCCAGTCGGCGCTGGGCCGCGTATGGGGGCGCCTCGACGCGCTGACCGGGCGCCGCATGGCCATCGCCACGACCGCCGTGGCACTGGTGGTGACCGCCGTCTCGGCGATCGCGATGCAGGGCCTGCGCATCGGCGATCTCGACGCCGGCGCGCCCGAACTGCGTCCCGACTCGCGCTACAACCGCGACAACGCCTACATCACGCGCAACTACGGCCTGTCGAGCGACCAGTTCGTGGTGATCATGAAGACCGACGACGAAGGTTGCCGCCTGTATTCGGCCTTGACCAAGATGGACGGCCTGGCGCAGCTCCTGCGCGACGATCCGGCGGTGCAGGCCACCACGTCGCTGGCCGAGACCGTGCGCTTCACCACCGCCGCGATGTCGGAAGGCAGCGGCAAGTGGATGACGATCAGCCGCAACCAGTCGATCACGGACGGCGCGATGTCGGCGGCGGCGATTGCCACGCCCGACATCACCAACCAGAGCTGCTCGGTGTCGCCGCTGGTGGTCTACCTGCGCGACCACAAGGCCGACACGGTGGCGCGCATCCTCAAGACCTCGAGCCAGTACGCCCAGGCCAACAATACCCCGGCCGGGGCCAAGGAGCCGGTGGCCTTCCTGCTGGCGGCCGGCAGCGCCGGTATCGAAGCCGCCACCAACATCGAGGTGGGAAAAAGCATCGTGATGATGTACCTGGCGGTGTATGGCTCGACCGCCTTGCTGTGCCTGATCACCTTCCGCAGCATCCGCGCCACAGTCGTGGCCCTGATCCCGCTGGTGATCACGACCATCCTGTGCAAGGCGCTGATGGTCTGGCTTGGGATTGGCCTGAAGGTCGCGACGCTGCCGGTGATCGCGGTCGGGGTCGGGGTCGGGGTCGACTACGCGCTCTACCTGCTGTCGGTGCAGCTGGCCTGCCAGCGCCGCGGGGACAGCCTGCGCGCGGCCTACCGTCGTTCGCTCGATTTCACCGGCAAGGTGGTGGCCCTGGTGGGCATGACGATGGCAGCCGGCGTCGTGACCTGGGCCTGGTCGCCGATCAAGTTTCAGGCCGACATGGGCATCCTGCTGACCTTCATGTTCTTGTGGAACATGCTCGGCGCCCTGGTGCTCACCCCGGCGCTGTCCTATTTCCTGCTCAATCCCCGCCGCGCCCAGGACGATACGCGCGTCAGCCCTACCTTGGAGAAAAACTATGTTTGACCTGCTGCTGTCAGCCGACATGATGCTGCCCGATCCGGATGGCATGACCGACCTGCTGGTGAACAAACTGGGAGTGCACAGCCATCCGAACTGGCGCCAGGCCTTCGATAACCATCCCTACATCGCCCATTTCCTGCGTGTCCACAAGTCGCTGGCGGTGGCGCCGACGCGCCTGGAACCCCAGTGGCACCTGGATCACGATAATCCGGGCGATCCGATGTTCCACGAATTCCTCGAGAGCCTGAAGGATTACCAGGGGCGCCACCGCCCGATGCTGACGCACTCGGTGGTGCTGGCCCTGCAGGGACCGAAGTTCGACGTCTTCGTCGACAAGCTGATGCGCCGCGGCCTGGCCTTCCGCATGGCCCAGCGCACGCCCGAGATGCCCTTCGACCGCCTGTGGCTGGGCGCGACCCCCGAGCGTCCGCGCTATACGCCGGATGTGGACGGCGGCCTGTGCATCGAGGTGATGCCGACCGAGCCGCTGCAGATGCCTCCCGAGACCTTCGCCAGCCCGCCGGCCCAGCCGCGCGAGCCGAAGCCGGGCGATATGGTGAGGATCAGTGCGCGCGCTTTCCTGGTGCGCGACCTCGACCACACCCTGCGCTGCTGCTCGAGCAACCTGGACTGGGAACCGCGCGGCGGCGTCGAATTGTTGAAACGCGAAGGCCAGCGCCGCGCCGTGATGCCCTTCGCCGTCGCCAACAGCGCGGCCCTGCACGTGATCCAGCCGACTGCGTGGAACACCCCGGCCGCCCACTACCTCAACAACTGGGGTCCTGGCCTGTACTACATCCGCATCGCGGTCAACGGTTTGCAGGCCAAGGCCGAGGACCTGCGTGCGCGCGGCACGCGCTTTACCTGGGTCGAGGAATCGGAGTCGGCCGGCGGGCGCCCGCTGATCCGCATCGAGCCGTCGGAGCTGCGCGGCCAGGTCATCGAGTTCGAGGAAGCCTGACATGGCCAACAGCGAACTACAAGTCGTCAACGATGCCGTCAGCGTGGAGCGCGAGGGCAGCCTGGGTTGGGTGGTGTTGACCCGCCCGGGCCAGATCAATGCCATCAACGACGAGATCCGCGCCGGCGTGCCGCAGGCGCTGCGCGAACTCGACGCCGACCCTGGCATCCGCGTCATCGCGATCCGCGGCGCCGGTGCGCGCGGATTTTGCGCCGGCGCCGACATCAAGGAAAAGCGCGGTCCCGAAACGGCGATCGAAGTGCGCAGCCGCATGCAGGGCGCGCGCTGGATCGAGGCGATCGACGCCGTGCAGAAGCCGGTAATCGCCGCGGTGCACGGTTACTGCATGGGCGGCGGCCTGGAACTGGCGCTGGCCTGCGACATCCGCTACGCCGCGCCGGACGCCGTGTTCAGCCTGCCGGAAACGGCGCTCGGCCTGATTCCCGGCGGCGGCGGCACCCAGCGCCTGGCGCGCGTAGTCGGGCCTGGACGGGCGATGGACCTGCTGCTCACCGGCGAGCGCCTCGACGCACGCGCGGCCAGGGACATCGGACTGGTCACGCGGGTGGCGAACGAGTCGGAAGCGCTGATCGACGAAGTCCGCAGTTTTGCCCAGCGCATCGCGGCGCGTGCGCCAGCCGCCACGCTGTCGGTCAAGCGCGCGGCACGCAGCGCCCTCGAGCTGGAACTGAAGCAGGGCCTGGACCTCGAACTGGACCTCTTCGCCATGCTCAAGCCGAGCGAGGATGCAAGAGAAGCCGCGCTGGCCTTCAGCGAGAAGCGGCCGCCCAATTTTATCGGCCGCTGAGCGCGGCCCCTGATGGAGACCGGAATGGATGACGCAGTGAACAAAGGAAAGCTGGACGGGCGGGTCGCAATCCTGACCGGCGCCGGCGGCGGCCTGGGCGCCGAAGCGGCGCGCGTGCTGGCGGCGCACGGCGCCCACGTGGCCATCGTCGACATCGACGGCGACGCCGCGCGGAGGGTCGCGGCCGGCATCGAGGCGCAGGGCGGGCAAGTGCTGGCGCTGCAATGCGACATCTCGAGCGAGGCCGAGGTCAGCGCCATGGTCGAGGCGGTGGTGGCGCGCTTCGGCCGCGTCGACGTCCTGCACAACAATGCTGCCATCCTGAGCGTGGAGCAGCGCCGGCGCGACCGCGACGTGGTGAACATGGACGTCGAGGCCTGGGACCGCGCCATGGCGGTCAACCTGCGCGGCGCCATGCTGTGCAGTAAATACGCGATTCGCGAAATGCTCAAGCATGGGCGCGGTTCGGTGATCTTCGTCACTTCAGGACTCGGCGTGCAGGGCGACCTGTCGCTGACGGCTTATGCCGCTTCGAAGGCGGCACTCATTATGCTGGCGCGTTCGGTGGCGGCGCAGTACGGCAAACAGGGCATCCGCTCGAACGCGCTGCAGATCGGCCTGGCGCCCGCCGAAAACGCGCACGAGAGCATGCCGGCGCCGCTGCTCGAGATCCTGCGCGAAAACCATCTGACGCCCGAACTGGGTACGCCGCGCCAGATCGCCGACGTGGTGGCCTTCCTGGCATCCGACGAATCGGCCTTCGTCACCGGCACCACGCTGGTGGCCGACGGCGGCTTCGGCAGCCATACGCCGTCGCTGGTGGCCATGAAAGCTCTGTTTGCGCAGACCGGCGCGAAAGGAATGTGATGAAGGCTGCCATCATTCATGAACGCGGCGCTGCGCCGGTCATCGGCGCGTTTCCGGAACCCGCCCCGCGCGAAGGCGCTGTGCTGATCGATGTCGATACCGCCGGCCTGGGCGGCTGGGACGTGCTGGGCGCCTACCGCCTCGGCGTGGCCTATCCCTGCGTGATTCGCGGCGAAGGCGTGGGACGGACCCAGGATGGACGCCGCGTCTACTTCGGCGAACGCTCGGTGCTGCCCTACGGCGCGTGGGCCGAGCGAACGCTGGTGCCGGCCGAGGAAGTCTGGGACGTGCCGGATGAGGTCGACGACCGCACCGCGATTGCGATGGGCATCGCCGCCACCGGCGCGCTGGTGCCGCTCGAGCAGGCGAAGATCCAGCCCGGCGAACAGGTGCTGGTGCTGGGCGCGACCGGGACCCTGGGCCAGATCGCGCTGCAGCTGGCGCGTTTCCTCGGCGCCGGGCGCGTGGTGGCGGCAGCGCGCTCGCGCGAGGCGCTGGCGCGGCTGAAGGAGCGCGGCATCGCCGACGAGGTCGTGGTGATGGGCGGCGAAGACGATGTCGCCGCGCTCAAGGCTGCCACGGACGGCGGCTTCGACGTGGTGCTCGACCTGGTCTGCGGTCAGCCGATGCTCAGCGCGCTCAAGGCCACGCGCTGGGGCGCCCGCATCATGACCATCGGCACGGGCGCCGGACGCCAGGTCAACCTGGACATTGCCGACCTGCTGTTCCGCACCCTGTCCTGCATCGGCACCGGCCAGCGACCGCCGGCCGACCGCCGCGCGATCTGGGAGCGCCTGCTGCGCATCGCGCGCGAACAGGACATCCAGATCGATTACACCGATTTCGCCTTCGACGACGCCGGCGCGGCCTGGGCGGCCCAGGTCGGCGGACCGCATGCGAAGATCACCGCGCGCGTGCGCACCTGAGGCATGGTTGAAGAGGGCCATATGACATCAGGACAATGGTGGATCGTCGCGCTGTCGGAGCAGCTCGCGCCTGGCAAGACGCTGGCGGTGGTCTGCGACGGCGTGCAGGTGGCGCTGTTTCGCAGCGCCGAAGGCGAGGCCTTCGCCCTGGAAGACCGCTGCCCGCACCGGCGCGTGCTGCTGTCGCCGGGGCAGGTCAGGCCGGGCGGCCTGCAATGCCCCTACCACGGCTGGACCTTCGATGGGACGAGCGGGCGCTGCACCGATATTCCGAACCTGCGGCGCGACGAAAAGATTCCGCCGGCCGCGGCGCGCGCCTACCCGGTGGCCGAACTGAACGGCTTCCTCCACGTGTACTCGGGAAGCGGCGAGGCGCAGGAGGCGCTGCCCGGCGCCGGCTACCAGGCGGCGGGGCGCGAGTTCACCGGCAGCGCGGTGACTGCCGTCGCCTTCGAGGACTACCTCGACGTGATGCTCGACGGCCCCGAATGCCTGCTGGATTTCCCCGGCGTGACGATCACCGACTTCTTCATCGGCGATCCGCGCCGCGATGGCGGCTATCTCGTGCTCGACCGCGGCGCCGTGTGGAAGGGAAGGGGACTTGGCCCGGCCTTCGTGCGCGACCATCCGCTGCTGTTGCGTACGCGCGTGCCGCTGGCGGGCGGCGACGTCGTCGTGGAACTGCTGGACGCCGCCGAGCAGGCGCTGGTGACCCTGTTCATCGCTGCCACCCGCAACAGGCGCGGGACGACCAGCCTGGTGTGGCGTGGCTTCGCCCATGGGCGTGCGCAAACGGGACCGCTGGGCTGGCGCCTGCATCGCCTGGCCGGCGCAGCGCCCTTCACGGTGCACGCAATCGTCGACGGGCGTGCCATCGCGGCGCTCGAAGCGGCGCCCTCGCGTGAACGGCGCGGCGGCGGCGAGGCATCGACCCGGCCCGTACAGGAGACTTCGCATGAATATGGATGACAAGGCGGCACGCTTCTCCGCGCCGGACGCCAAGCGCGACTGGATACCCGGCAACCTCGACCTGCGCGACACCTGGTTCCCGGTGGCCTATAGCGCCGATGTCGGAAACCGCGCCCTGCGCCGGGTGGTGCATGCGCAGGACGTCTACCTATGGCGCGAACTGGGACGGGTACGCGCGGCCGAGTTCCGGCCCGAGCTGCTGGAACGCCAGCGTGCCAGGGCCAGCGCGTTCACTGGCGGGTCCGCCTGCTATCCTGTGCATGAGCGCTACGGCTACGTCTGGGTCTGGTACGGTAATCCGGACAATGCGCACCCTGACCTGATTCCCCGGATCCCGTTCCTGCCTGAGGATGGCGTGGGCATCCCGCGCTACACCCAGCGGTCGGTGCGCTTCGACGCCGCCTCGCCGCTGTCGGTCGAGAACCTGATCGACCTCACGCACGCCGACTTCCTGCATGCGAACACGATCGGCGACGGCCAGTCGGAAAGCGACGTGGTCGAATTCAGCTCGACCTCCGAGACCCTGACCCGCACCCGCATCGTCACGCGCAAGTCGGTGGCGCCGGTGATGCGCTGGATCGGCGGCGTGCGCGCCCAGTACCAGGACCTGCGCGCGGTGCTGCACGTCCACCTGCGCAACAACCTGTGCATTTCCTATCCCAGCTTCACGCCCGGCTATGCGATTCCCAACGTACAGCCCTTCGTGCCGGTCGGGAGGCACCGCTCGCGCGTCGACCAGACCAATTACACGGTGCACGCGCCGGCGCCCTTCCGCTGGCTGATGCCGCGTATCTCCTACGTCATCCAGCCGCAGGACAACTCGGTGCTGCGGCCGCAGAACGCGCGCTACTTCGATCCCGGCCAGCGGCGCGACCTGAGCTCGCGCTTCGACGCGCCGGGCAACCGATACCGGGTCTTGATGACGCGCCTGGCCGAACGCCAGCGCGAGGGCGACTTCAGCTATGGCCCTGACGCCGATCCGAGCCTCGACATAGCAGACATCCTCGGCATGCGGCGCTAGTGGAGACGGTCGGCGCCGCCCGCATGCCGGGCCAGCCGGGCATTACGCTGATCCTGGCCGGGCTGGCGATGCTCGGCCCGTTCTCGATCAACGCCTACCTGCCGTCCTTCCCCGAGATGGAACAGGCCTTGCACACTGACCGGGTGGCGCTGCAGCAGACGATATCGGTGTATTTCGCCGCCTTCGAGTTCATGTCGCTGTGGCACGGCGCGATTTCCGACGCCTGCGGGCGGCGCAAGGTGGTGCTGGCCGGGCTGGCCGCCTATGCGCTGGCCTCGCTGGGCTGCGCGTTCGCGACGCGCGTCGGCCATCTCCTGCCTTTGCGGGCCTTGCAGGGGCTGTCCGCCGGCGCCGGCATCGTGATCGGCCGCGCGGTGGTGCGGGACCTGCACGAGGGCCCGCTGGCGCGGCGCATGATGTCGCAGGTGGTGATGATGTATGGGCTCGCGCCGGCGATCGCGCCGCTGGTTGGAGGCGCGCTGCAGCGGAGCTTCGGATGGCGCGCTGTATTCTTGTTCCTGGCGCTGCTGGCGGCCAGCCTGTTCGTGGCGGTGGCCATGCGCCTGCCGGAGACGCTGCCCGCCGAGGCGCGCCAGCCTTTCCGGTTCGCGCCGCTTGCGCATGGCTATGCGCGCGTGCTGGGCAACCGCGCCTTCATGACATGGTCGCTTTCCTACGCACTGATGTTCGGCGCCTTCTTCGTGTACGTACTGTCGGCGCCAGTGTTCCTGATGCGTCACCTCGGGCTGGGCGAAGCCGATTTCCTGTGGCTGTTCGGCCCGGCGACGCTTGGCCTGGTTGCCGGCTCGGCGCTGGCCGGAAAGGTCGCGGCGCGCTGGCATGTGGCCCGGACCCTGCAGGCCGGGTTTGCGCTGATGGGTGCTGCGATCGCCTACGACCTTGCGGTATGCTTGGCGGCCCCGGAAGGCGCCGGATGGTATGTCCTGCACCTGTTCGTGTTCAATGTGGGCATGTCGCTGGTGGTCCCGACCATCACCATCCGGGGACTCGACTGCGTGCCCGAACGGCGCGGCATGGGCTCGTCCGTGCAGTTGTTCGTCCAGACTGGGTTCAACGCCTTGATCGCCGCCGTGCTGGCACCGCTGTTGTGGGGATCCCTGATTTCGCTTGCGCTCGGCGCGGCCGTCTTGTTCTTGTGCGCCGGCGCCGGCGTGCTGCTTGCCTCGCGCCTGTCCAATAAAAAACCGTCCGCGGCCTGAAGCTGCGAACGGTTCTCGGGACTCCCGGATAGTTACAGGAAAATACCCAGGTTCGGCGTGCCGAGCACCGCCTGGTCGATGATCACTTCGCGCCGCGCGAGCTGGTAGCCCGACTCGGTCTTGCGGATCACGTCGTGGCGCTCACAGGGGATCAGGTCGAAGCTGGCGCTGTCGAAGCGGTTGCGGGTCAACAGCAGGTAGCTTTGCACCTTGAACTCGTCTTCCTTGTCGGTCCGGTAGACCCGGATGTTCGAGACCAGGTGCTTGGTGCGCGAGGGAGGGTCCTCGCCCCAGGCGCTGCGGGTGTCCATCACGCGCATCACGCGCAGCATGATCGAGCGGTAATCGTCGTACATGTGCTGGACGGTGCGCACCACGGACTTGTCCTGGTCGCGGGTTGCGCGGGTGTGGCGCAGCGGCACGGTGTATTCGATGTCCTTGGCGACCATCGCGATCCAGTCGCGCAGGCGCAGCGTGTCGAACATCTCGGCTTCGTCGTACATGAACTCGACCATGTCGTTGTACAGCGGGCTGCCGACCGGCACACGGTTGGCGCGCAGCGAAAGCGGCAGCGGCGTCGGCTCGAGCGGATTCTTTTCCATAGGTGTCTCCTGAGGGCGTTGTAGGGTTTCCGGCGGCTGGTTCATTTTTCGCTCGTCATCAGCTCGTGCCAGTACTTCCACCATGCCCACTGGGTGTCGTCCTTGGTGAAGCCGTCGCCCACATGGCCCGGACCCGGCCAACCTTCCGGAGCGCCCTGGTCGAACATCGCCTGGTACTTCATGGTGATGGTCTTGCTCATCGCGCCTTTGGCGACTTCGGTCTGGTGCGGCCAGGTATCGGAGTCTTCCATCTCGACCATGCCGGAGGTGCCCAGCATCTGGACCGACTGGCGCAGCATGCGCGCCTTGAGCTCGGGCGGCGTATCCTTCTCGGCGAAGATCCAGTTCATGAACTCGAGCTTGTCCGGGCCTTTCGGAATGTAGGCGTGCAGGGCGCAGGCGCCGACGATGGTGCCGTCCGGCTGCGGCAGGTAGATGAATTCGAACAGGCCGTTCGGGAAGAAGCCGCCGACCTGGGGCGGGCGCCAGGACATCAGCTTGAGCTGGCCATCGTCGAAGCGCTCCAGCAGCTCCGGCACCATCTCGGCCGTGATGCCGGGCGGTGGCAAGGCGGTCAGCTTTTCCACCGGGCTGAGTTCTGCCGGGTTCTTGCCGGTCAGGCGCAGGATCTTGCGATCGAGTTCGATGCAGCGCAGCGCGTGACCGTGGTCGGTCCAGACTTCGCTGCCATACATTTCAGGAGACAGGTCGGCGCCTTTGCCTTCGGCATCCGGTTTCTTGGCATACGGGCCGACTTCGGCCAGCCAGCGGTGAAGGGTGAGGGTGTGGAAACCGTCCGCGGCCGACTGCTCGCAGGCGGTCTTCCAATTCGCATTGATGCGGAAACGCTGCGGCGGACCAAGGACTTCCAAGCCGCCCTTGGTGCGCAGGAACAGGGTGTCGAAATAGTATTTGGCGTCGCCGAAGAATTCTTCCAGGCTGGGGCCATCGATGTTCCAAGTGGCGAAGATCAGGCCGCCGTACAGCGCCACGCGCGCCTTCTTCAGGCCGAGCTGGTCCTTCGGCGTCATCTTTCCGTGCATGCACTCCTTCTCGACCGGGGCGCCGATGAAGTCGCCGTTCGGCTTGAAGGCCCAGCCGTGGTAGATGCACATGTGGACGTTGGTATTGCCGGCATCGTGGGTCTGCACCCGCATTGCACGGTGCGGGCAGACGTTCAGCGAGACGTGAATCTCGTTGTCGCGGTCGCGGGCGACGATGACCGCATCGGAACCCATGTCGCGGGTGACGAAGTCGCCCTTGTTTGGGATTTCGGTTTCGTGGCCCAGGAAGATCCAGGTCTTGGCGAAGATCTTTTCCATCTCGAGCTCATACAGCTCGGGATCGGACAGGGCGCGAACCTTGACTTCACGCGTCTCGAGGTTGATCAGGTCCGAGACCGTGGTCCCGTCCCGCAGTGTAGTTCCGGCATTATGCTGCATCGTTGTCTCCTTTGTTTGCCTGCTTCTGAATTGTACACAAACCAGAAATTTGTTCAACAAAGGATGCTCGGATGCCCGAATTATTTCTCGCCCGGGTGCGCGCTGCCGCGGCGGAGCACGACAGGAATGCCGCCCAGCCGACGCTTCGCCATCCACTGGGCGAGCGCCGCATCCATATAGTCGGCGTGGCCCGGGAACCAGCGCGCCAGTTCGCGCGCCAGGGCGCGGCAGGTATCCGCATGTCCGCCGCCGGCGAGGAGGGCGCGCACCTCATGCACCGACCTCAGCACCGCCTCGTGTTCGTCGATATGGCATTGCGCTGCAGGGAAGGCGGTGGCGAGCATCCATTGGCGTTCCTCGCCGAAGTGGCTCTCGGCATGCTCGGCAAACGCGTCGAGATGGTGGCTGAGCTCAACGTCGGGCGCCGCCAGCAGCATCCCGACCAGATCGACGAACTCGCGGTGGGTGGCGTCTATCGGACCGTAACCGAGCAGAAACTGGTCGGTCCAGATAAAGTCTTGTTCGGAGGGGGCTGACATGATGCAGGCTCAAACTAAAGATGTTGAATCCTGAATGTACACACTTTATTTGAAAGTGTCTCTAAAAAAATTGTCGGTTACGCGAAAGGCGCCCTCGTTCATCAAGACCGCTTTTTGCCCTAGCGTTTTTCAACGCAATAGGCCCAAAGCGCACTCTGAACTAGTCCTTTTTGAAGTTTGTAAGTATGGCCGAAAGCTGTTTGATATCGGCTGGTTTGACAAGGTGATGATCAAACCCGGCGGCCCTGGTTCGTCGACGGTCCTCATCCTGGCCGTAGCCGGTCACTGCTATTAGCAAAACGTTGGCGGTTTCAGGCTGGGCGCGCAGTCTCTTGGCAAGCTCAATGCCATCCATCTCTGGCAAGCCGATATCGAGGACACACACTTGCGGCGCATACTGCATGGCGCGTGCGAGTGCCTTGCTAGAAGAATGTTCGACCATAACCTGATGGCCCAAAGCTTCAAGCAGCATGGCAAGCATGCCCGCCGCGTCTTCGTTGTCGTCAACGACCAGGATGCGCAGGGAAGCCGCTTCTTCTTCATTCGTGCGGTCGCCATGCGGGCCATTACGTTCGACTTTACTGTCGATATGTCGGGGCAAATACACGGAAAACGTGCTTCCCTTTCCCAGTCCCGGACTTTTGCAGCTGACACGGCCGCCATGAAGCTCAGTGAGGCTCTTTACGAGCGCTAGCCCTAGCCCCAGTCCACCCGACGATCGGTCTGGCGTGCGTTCCGCCTGGGTAAACAAGTCGAATGCACGCGCCGCCAGACTGGCTTCCATGCCGATGCCGTTGTCCTCTATCTCGATCGCAACATGGTCCGCATGTACCTCGACGCTCAATACGATGTTGCCGTTCTCGGGCGTATATTTCGCTGCGTTGTTAAGGATATTTGCCACGACTTGGATCAGGCGCTTCTTGTCGCCGTCGACGACGGTCATCTGCGGCGGCAGGTGCAAGGCGAGGCGGTGCTGCCGCGACTGGATCAGTGGCGTGACCTGCTCTACCGCATCGGCCACCACATGCCGGATGTCTAATGGGGCCCGGTCCAGGTCGACAAGTCCACGGGTCAGCCGTGAGACGTCGAGCAAATCGTCCACCAGCGCAGTCATGTGTCGCACTTGCCGGCCGATGACCTGGCTGGTCTGGCGCACGCGTTTTTCGTCCAAGGCCATGATCTGCAGGAGTTCGGCAGCTGCGCCGATGGGAGCGAGGGGATTGCGCAGTTCATGGGCGAGCATCGCCAGAAACTCGTCCTTCGCACGCGCGGCGGCCTGCAGCTCGACGTTCAATCGTTCGACGTGGCTGCGGGACTCTACTTCGGTGGTGATATCGACGGCAATCACCATCAACCCAAATACCTCACCAGTAAGGGTGCGCAGTGGCGACAGGTTGTACGTAAAATACCGGTTGTCCAATGCGCCGCCATTGCGGTGAATTTGCACGAGCGTCGGCTCGGAGATAAAGGGCTCGCCGCTCCGATACACCTCCTGAAATTTTTCATGCACAGGAGAACCCAGCAGTTCAGGATAAACCTCCACAAAGGACTTATTCACCATCTCTTCAGCTGGCCGTCCGCTAACTGCCGCATACACAGAATTAACGAGGTGATAAACCAGGGTCTCGCCAAGCATGACAGCCGCGCCCACCGGCGCGTCTAGCAACAACCTGTCTCGTTCAGCTTCGGTCATGCGACGACGTGCTTCGCTCTCGATGCGCTGTTGGGTAGTTGCCACAAGCAAGCTGAATTGCTCGCCAAACGTGAGGTAGCGGTTGTCCAGCGCTACCTCGGGAGAGGGCATGAAGTCGATGGCAAGATCGACGTCGATTCCGACTTCGCGCGCTTTGACTCGTACCCCGTACGTCATGGTCTCACGGGGAGCAGCCGCCACATGAAGCGGTAGCAGCTTCACGCTATGCAAATCCGTCGGATTGAGCAAGGCTGCATGATCGCAAACTACTGGTAACTGATCAAGCGTTTTTACTTCGGCAAGATCGTTACGCAGCAAATCGAGCGTTTGCTGGCGTCTGGCCAAGAGGATGCGCTCGGTGATTTCAGTTGAAAGCAATAGAACGCCCTGCACGACGTCGACGTCATCACGTATTGGTGTTAACGAGTAGGTCCAGTAAGCTTCCTCAAGCTTGCCGTTGCGTTCGATACTAAACGCAAATTCATCGTAGGTTTTGGATGTGGCATTACGGAAGACATCGTCGACAAAGGGTTCGATAGCGACCCACCCATGTTGCCAAGTGCTCGCAGCAGACTGTCCGAGTGCACTGATACCGACGCGGGCAGCGTACGCATCGTTATAGATCTGCAGATACTCAGGTCCCCACCATACGACCATGGGCTCGGCCGAATCCAACATGAGGTCAACGACGACGCGTAGTCTGGCAGGCCATGCCGTCAATGGCCCGAGAACGGTGGCGCTCCAATCATATTCACGAATCGCCCGGCGCATGGTTGACCCGCGATCGGTTAAGACAACCGCGCCTTGTACGTTCGATCGCGAATTTTGCGCTGGGAAAGCCGTTTGCATTGTGGAAATTTTCTAGATCTGCGGTACTATATTGTACTGGTCTATGCGTTAGCTTACGTGCACGAAGGGACGCAAGAGTCACCCGGAATGCGAACGGAGTACACGAAATGTCTGCTCTTGGGGCGAACGTGGAAAAATTGAGAACAGTCACAAGGGCAGGGCTACCTGGAGCCTCAAGTGGTCGTAATCCTGACGGCCGACTTTATTCTAAATTTGCTGCCCGCTGTCAGAGCCGCATGTCTCTGTACGCTCAACCTTCGTTGACGTCAGCCGGTGCTCGCGATGCCAACGTAGTGCACACGATTCACTTTCGGGTCGGAAGCGGTCTCAGCCAATGGTCAGCTCGTCTGCTCGGCCCAGGCACAGCAAAGTAGCCCTTGCCAAACGACGTAGACCAGTTTCAGCCCTCTAAATGCGCTCGCCGGCGCGGTGGGCGCTGTCAGAACTAGTTACGGAAGCCGAGCGGCAGCGCTCCATAGTTATCATAGCAATCGTTTAAGTGCGCGGTCGGGCTGCCGTGCCGGGGGCCTTCCGGTCACGCATCAGGTGGAACAGGACTGGCATCAGCAGCAACACCAGCGGCAGCTGCACCACCAGGCCGGAAATGATGGCGATGGCGAGCGGCTGTTGCATTTCAGATCCCTGCCCGAGCGCGAACGCCAGCGGCAGCAGGGTCAGGATCGCCGCCAGCGTGGTCATCGCGATCGGCCGCATCCGGTTCACGCCGGCGTCCAGCAGCGACTCTGAAAGCAGCCCGCCGTGCGCCAGCTCCTGCTGCTCGGAGTAATAGAAGATCGCCACCTCGGTTACCATCCCAATGATCATGGTCATGCCCATCATCGCCGAGATGTTCAGCTCGACTCCAGTGATCCACAGTCCGGTGAAGACCGCGGACACGGCCAGGAGGGCGGTGACGAGGATCGACAGGGCGACACGGAAGCTCTCGTACATGAACAGCAGCAGGAACACCAGGGCGGCGGCGGCGCCAAACACGGCGAGCAGACCCTGGAAGGCGATCTGCTGCTGCTCGTACAGGCCGCCCAGCACGTAGTAGCTTCCCTGCGGCAGCACGCCGCGTTGGGCCATCATGGTCTTGACATCGCCGATCACGGAGCCCAAGTCGCGGCCCGAGATGCGTCCCGTCACCGCCACCATGCGCTTGAGATTCTCGCGTGCGATCTGGGCCTGGCCGGTCACTGCGCGGATGCGCGCGACCCGGTGCAAGGGGAAGAAGTGGCCGTCGGGCGCGCGCATCTGGATCTTGCCGAGGTCCGAGTCGGTGTTGCGCAGCGCCTTCGGCACCCAGACCCGCACACCGACCATCTTGACGCTGCCCGGCAGGCGCGTCGTCACCGAGCCGCTCAGGACACTGTCCAGGTAGCGCGTGACCATGTCGGCATCCACCCCCTCGAGCGCGGCTTTGGCCGGGTCGACCTGCACGTCGAGCGCGTCGCCGGCCGGGTTGATGCCGTTCTTGACGTCGACCACGCCGGAAACCTTCGACAGACGTGCGGCGACGTCGACGGCAGCCCTGGCCAGCTGGTCGGGGCGGTCGCCGAACAGCTTGATCTCGACCGGCTGCGGCACCGCCGTCAAGTCGCCGATCAGGTCTTCCATCAGCTGCGCCATCTCGACGTCGAGGCCGGGCACCTGGTGCTCGACGCGCGAGCGGATGTCGTCCATCACCACCGCCACCGGACGCCGTCCGGCCGGCTTGAGGCGGATGAAGAAGTCGCCTTCGTTGGCCTCGTTGATGCTGCCGCCAAGTCCGGCGCCGGTGCGGCGCGAATAACTGGCCACGTCCGGCGTGGCGCGCACGATCTGCTCGACCTGGCGCAGCAGGCGGTCGGTTTCCGTCAGCGCGGTGCCCGGTGCGCTGCGGTAGTCGAGCACGAAGCCGCCTTCGTCCATGGCAGGCATGAAGCCCGAGCCGACCGCGCGGAAGGCGAGAAAGCCCACCAGCAGCAGCGGGGCCACGCCCAGCAGCACCAGCCAGGGCCGGGTCAGCAGGGCCTGGAGCGTGCGCCGGTAATGGCGGTGCAGCCAGCGCACCAGGCGAGTGTCAGGCACCGGTTCGGCGTCCTTGGCTTTCAGGAAGCGGTCGGCCAGCAGCGGCACCGCGAGCCAGGACACCAGGAAGGAAATGAACAGCGCCGCCGCCATCGTCAGCGACAGGGCCTTGAAAAAGGCGCCGGTGACGCCGCTCAAAAAGGCCAGCGGCACGAAGATCACCAGGGTCGAGGCGCTCGAGCCGGCCAGCGGGCGCAGGAATTCCAGCGCCGCGTCCATCACCCGTTCGTGCAGGTGCGCCGTACCGCCCTGCAGGCGCCGCATGATGTGCTCGATCATGACGATGGCGTCGTCGATGATCAGGCCAACCGCGGCCGCCATGCCGCCCAGGGTCATGATGTTGAAGCTCATCCCGAGTACATGCAGCAGCACGACTGTGGAGGCCAGCACCGCCGGCACCACCATGATGGCGATGAACGTCACCTTCAGGTTGCGCAGGAAGACCAGCAGTACCAGCGCCGACAGGCCGATGCCGATCAGCACCGCGTCGCGGACGCTCCCCGCCGAGGCGGTTACGAGTTCGCTCTGGTCGTACCAGCTGGCGATCGTGACCCCGTGCGGCAGTTGCGCGCGGTAGTCGGCCAGCTTGGCCTTGACGTCGCGCGCGATCTGCACGCTGTTGCTGCCCGGTTGCTGGTAGACCGAGAACAGCACGGCATCACGGCCGTCGGCCGTCACACGTGTCCACTCCGGCACGGTAGCCTGTTCGACGGTGGCGACGTCGCCGAGCCGCATCATCCCGCCGGCGCCGTTGCGCAGCACCAGCTGGCGCAGCTGCGCCAACTCGGACAGGCGCGTGTTGGCGATCACCAGGTAGAGCTTGTAATGATCCTCGATGCGGCCGACCGCGCTGATGACATTCGCCGCTGCCAGCGTGCGCGAAACGTCGTCCAGCGACAGGCCGAGGGAAGCCAGGCGCGCCGGATCGACCGTCACCCGCAGCTCCTCCTGGGCGCCGCCCTGGACCTGCACCCGCGCCACCCCGTCCACGCTCGACAGCACGGGTCGCAGCTGGTATTCGGCCAAGTCGCGCAGCTGGATCGGCGACAGCGAATCCGACACCAGGCTATAGGCGATGATGGGAAACACGGTCGGGTCCATTCGCCGGGTGGCGACCTGCGTGCTGGCCGGCAACTGCGACTGGATCTGGGCGATGGCCGCATTCACCTGCAGCGTGGAGGAGGCCATGTCGCGCCCCCAGTCGAAGTTGATCGAGACTTCGGCCGCGCCGCGGCTGGTGGTCGAGCGCACCGAGCGCACGCCGGGCACGCGGCGCACCGCTTCCTCGACCGGGCGGGTGACTAGCATTTCCATCTGCTCGGCGGGCTGGTCGCCGGCGTCCAGCGACACCACCGCACGCGGGAAGTCGACCGTCGGGAACAGCGATACCGGCAGCCGCAGCGCCGCCACGACGCCGGCCAGCGCCAGCATCAGCAGCAGGAACAGGATCGACCGGCGGTGCGACTGGGTCCAGTGGCCGATGCTCATCGGGACCCCATGCGCACGGCCATACCGTCCTTCAGTTCGTAATTCCTGAGCACGACTACGGGCAGATTGGCGGCCAACTGGCCCTCGACGCCGTACTGCTTGTCGTTCTCGGTGAGCGTACGCACCGCGACACGGCGCGCGTGGCCGTTCGCGACCTGGTAGAGGAAGGCGCCGGCGTCGTCGTTCAGGACCGCCTGGCGCGGTACCACCCAGGCCTCATGGCGGCCAGCCTCGATGGCGGCCTGCATGCGTGTGCCGACCAGCAGTTGCGGCGTCTTGCCGGCGGGGAGATCAACGATGCCGGTGACCATCTGGTTCTTCGGATCGACCATGTGCTGGATTTCCGTGATCGGCGCGGTGATCGGCGGCGCACCGTCCTGCTGCGGCGTGATCTTCACCGGCATGCCGGGCGCCAGCCGCGCGCTTTGCGCCGGCTCGAGCGAGAGCAGCACGCGCAGGCGGTCGGTCCGGCCCAACTGCACCACCGCGGCGCCGGCCTGGACCCGCTCGCCCTGGGCCACCGGCAGTGCCGTCACCACGGCGTCAAAAGGGGCCTCGAGCCGGCTTATGCCTTGGCCGCCGCCGAGGCGCCGCTGGGCCTCCAGGCTCGCCTGGGCGTCGCGCAGTTGCTTGCGGGCGGCGTCGACCTGGGAGGCGGTCGCCAGCTGCAGGCCGAGCAGCTCCTCGTTGCGTTTCAGTTCGCGCTGGGCGAAGCCGACCGCATTGCTGGCCTGTTCATAATTGCTTTGCGCGGTAGGGTCGCTGCCCAGGGTCGCCAGCAGTTCACCCCGCCTGACCTGCTGGCCGGCCACCAGCGGTACCCGCAGCAGCTGTCCGGCTTGGGCGAAGCTCAGCGATTCCGGCTTGCCGGCGGCGACTTCGCCGAACACGCTGACCGTTTGGGCCAGACTGGATCGCGTGACGCTTGCGGTCTGGACCAGCACGCTGGTGTCGTCCTTGCCTTGCTGGGCGGCGTCCTGTTGCTGCGCAGGTCCTGCAGGTCCAAAGTGCCACCAGGCGGCGGCACCGATCACGGCGGCCAGGGCGACGCCGATACCGATATGGCGAGTGTTCATTCGTGAAGCTTTCGTGAAAGGGAAGGATTCGAGGGATCGAGCCCCAGCAACGTGCGCAGCGCCACCTGCTGCTCGGCCACGGCCTGCCGCAGGGCGATCTGCTCCAGCTGCTTTGCCAGCAGGGCAGCGCGTGCGTTCGCATACACCAGCATGTCGACGTTGCCGGCGCGGTAAGCGACTTTGCTGCGCTCCAGCAGCACCGACAGCTCGGCTACGCTGGCATTGGCCTGGACCAGTGCAGCGCTGTTACGGCGCAAGAGGTCGGGAATCCGCACCAGCTCGTCGTGCGCGGCGCGCAGCCGCTGCTGATACTCATCATGCAGGCGCTGGCGGGTGGCGTTTTCGATCGCGATGTTCCCGCGGTTGCGGTTCAGGAAAGGCAGGGTCAGCGTGATGCCGACCGCCTTCGAATACACATTGCTGGAATCGCGGGCGCGGGTCAGGCCGATGTTCAGCGCCGGGAACTGGGCCAGGATCGCGCCGCGGTAACGCGCGTCCTGGGCCGTATAGCCTGCCTGCAGCGCCAGCAGGTCGGGCCGGCGCTGCGCCAGGCCTGCCTCGGCGGCGTCGACCTCGGCCTGGCTGGGTGCCGTCTGCGCCGGACTGTCCTGCAGGCGCAGCGTCGTGCCGGCACCGAGGCCCAGCAGGGTGTTCATGTCGTAAGCATCCTGGCGCGCCTGGCGCTCAAGCTCGAAGCGCTGGCGCTGGACGTCTTGGAGGGCGGTGAGGTTGGGCAGCATCGCATCAGTGGCCAGCAGGCCTTGCGCGAGCGCCGCGCGCATGCGCCCGACGCGGTCGGTGAACAGGGTCTCGGTGTCAGCGAGCACAGCCAGTTGCTTGCGCTCGTAGCGCAGCTTGACGTGCAGGAGTTCTGCCTGGGACGCCACCTGCCATTCCTGCCACAGCAGGCCGAGGTCGGTCTTGCGGACGTCTGCGCGGCCAGCACGTACCACGCTGGAGTGGGTTAGCAAGGCGTTGAAGTCGTAGCTCAGCCCGGCGCTGTAGGCGCGGGTTGAGCCCGGCCCCTGGGTGTTCGACAGGTCGCCGCTGAGTGCCAGTTGCGGGTCCGGCAGCAGCCCGGCGGCAAAGGACTGGGCGCGGACGATGGCGGCGTCGTCGCGCGCCAGCTTCAGATCGGGGTTGTTGGCGACCGCCAGGATCGCGGCTTCAAGCTGGTCCAGGCCATCGGAAGCGTCAAAGCCGTGTGCGGCCAGCGCGGGGAAGGGCAGGCTGCGGGTGTCGACGGTGATCCGTTCCAGGGGAGGCGCCTTGGCCGACTCGCCGGGCAGGGGCAGCGGCCGGTAACTGGTGCATCCGCCGAGCAAAATGGGGATCAACAGCGGGATCAACAGGTAAGGACGGGGCATGTATGGTGAATCTCGGCCAAGTGCCATCCGTGAAGCAGTGGCAGCGGGTAGTCTGTCGGGTACCGAAGGGCGCATGATTGCGGCGCGCTGCCCCGGGGTCTCTAAATGGTGCGCAAGCATAGCCGTCTGGAAGGTGCGCACGAATAAGCTTACTGAAATGTAATCAAGCGGGAGGGCCGCCGTTATGCCTTTTCGGTGAAGATGGCGCCATGGATGCGTCGGCTTCTTCATGCGGCCAAGTTGTGCGAACCCGCTGTCTAGGACAGCCCATTTTTCTGGAGAAACAATGAAAGCATTCCATCAAGCTCTTGCCTCCTCGGTAGTGTTGGCGTCTGCATTCATGATGACAGACGTATCGGCAGCTGAAGAGTCACAGGCGGCATTGCAGGCCCAGGCCAAGATCAGCCAGGCACAGGCGCAAGCAACCGCGCTTGCAAAAGTTCCCCACGGGGAGGTGAAAAGTTCGGAACTAGAAAAGGAGCACGGGCGACTGATATGGTCGTTTGACATCGCACAGCCAACTGTGAAGGGCGTTACGGAAATACAGGTCGATGCCAGGACGGGAAAAATTGTAGCTATGGAAAAAGAAAACGCTGCGAAGGAAGCGAAAGAGCTTGCGGCCGAGAAGAATGAGGGCGCGGCCGAAAAGTCCGCGTCGAAGTAAGGGTTCATCGCGGGAGCGCCGTCCGCGAACCCGTCAGTACGGCTCGGAGAGAATGTCATGTTCAGCTTGCCTGCGTCCAGATCGGCCGACTGGAGCAATAAGGTTCCTGAAATTACGCTTTCGTTCTGAGTTATCAAGATCATGTCCACCACGGTGGGGGACACGGGGGCGGATTTCCTGACGGTCAATTCCGGTTGGGGCCAGGGCATCACGAGTTCGGTCATGGCTGCCATGCTGGCGGTGGCCTTGTTCACACAGTTGGGCACCCGTCGTTATACCCCATGGATTTACTGGCTAACCAAGGGCCAGCTACCAGCAGCGAAGGCGCGCATCAAGGATCTGGAAGTCGAATGGGATGCAGCCGAGGCGGGACTGAAACCTAGGGCCGCCGATGACTGGCATGTCCTCGAAAAGGCCATCGATCCTGCGTTGTCGGCGCTGCGCGCCGATACGTTGGCCCAGGCCGATTGCAAGGCAGCATTGGCGGACCTGCTGAAAACCTTCGATAAGCTGCAAGGCAAGACCTGACTGACGCGTCAGGTCACCGAATAGAGAGTGAGTGTGGCCTGGGTCTAGAACTTCGTACGCCACCCGACTGTCAGGCCGCGCGGCAGAACACCGACCGTCAGCGATTGCGCGCGCCGATGCGCATAATACCCCGTTGCCGTGCCGATGGCCCAGCCGGCCAGCACGTCGGTTTGCCAGTGCCCATGTACCTTCATGCGCGCCACCGCGTCGTAGAGCGGAATCAGTTCCAGCGCATACGCGGCTGGATGATCTTGGGCGTACTCGAGCACAAAGGGCGTGACGACGCTGGCCGCGAGCGTCACTTCGCCGCTGGGAAAGCTACGGCCGCCATGCTTGAACCACTGGTCGGGGTCGTCGGTCTGGTTTGGCCGAAGACGCCGGAAGGTATGCTTGAGCACTTCCGACGATACGGCCCCGAGGGCCGATGCGTCGATGGCCTGGTAAAAGGTCTTGCCGAGCCGTGTATCGCTTCCTTCCCACAGGGCACCGAGAACCTCGCCGCCGATCAATACGCCTTGCAGGGCCGTTTGATTGCTCCGCTTCCAGATACCCTGGTTGTCGTAGCCCAGCTGCCTGTCGCTACCCAGCGGGCCGCCACCAGCCAGGGCCACGTTGCCCGAACCAATTGCCGTGAGCAAAACCGCCAGTATCGTTTTCCTTCACTTCATCTCGTTCCTCTCATGTTCGACGATGGAGCCTGGGTTCAGCTGCCGCTTTGCTCCGATACCTTCGTTCCGGATCGTTCCCTGAGCCAGCCGATCAACCCGGGCAGCAGTGACAGGGCGACGATCCCCAGCAGGACGACGGTCAGATGGGCGCCGACCCAAGGGATGTTGCCGAAGGCGTAGCCGGCGCCCAGCAGCGCGCCGACCCAGAGCAGGCCTCCGATCACGTTGTAGGCCAGGAAGGTCGTGTAGGGCATACTGCCGAGCGCGGCGACGAAGGGCGCAAAGGTGCGCACGACGGGGACAAAGCGCGCCAGGACGATGGTCTTGCGGCCGTGGCGCTCGAAGAAGCCGTGCGTGCGTTCGAGGTATTCGGGCTTGATCAGGCGGAGCCTGTGTCCGTTGGCCACCTTCTTGCGCATCAGGCTGCCCACCGCATAGTTGGCGCCATCGCCGGCGATAGCGGCCACCGCGAGCAGCGGCACCAGGATGGGCAGGCTGAAGGTCTCCTGGGCCGCCAGCGCACCGGCGACGAACAGCAGCGAATCGCCCGGCAGGAAAGGCAGGATCACGACCCCGGTCTCGATGAAGATCACGCCGAACAGCAGTAGGTAGACGAGGGTGCCGTGGCTGGCGGCCAGCGCGGCCAGGTGGGTGTCGAGGTGCAGCACCCAGTCGATCACGGTGCCCGTCATGCGGGCCGCTTCGGGGAGTCTGGATGATGGGAAATCGTGCCCTGTCGTGGGGAACTGCGCATACGGTGTACCGTCCTGGTCATGTATTGATGGAGCGACAAGAATAGCGGCTAGGCAGCTACGCACGAACAAGCTTACAAAAATGTAATATTCGAGGGGGGATTCCGTCATGCGCCGTCGGTGACAATACGGGTCCCCCCTTTCGTGTTCGCTCACCCGTCCATTCCTTTCATGCGCCATCGCCGCCAGTCCTTGACTCCTGTCCTCGCTCCGTTTTGTTCACTGGCGATGCTACTGGTCCTTGCCGCCTGCAGCCAGGGCTCCGGCGCCGACCAGGACAAGGCCAAAAAGGCGCCGCCACTGGTCAGCGTCACCGAAACCAAGGCCGTCGACATACCGGTCGACCTGCCGGCCCAGGGGCATATCGTGGCGCTCGACTTCGTCGACGTGCGTCCGCAGGTGGGCGGGACCGTCGTCGGCGTACATTTTCATGAAGGCGAGCAGATCGCCAACGGGCAGCTGCTGTTCACCATCGACGACAGCGATGCGCGCGCCCAGTTGGCCAAGGCCGAGGCGCAGACCGGGCTGGTCCAGTCCCAGCTGGCCGACGCGCGGCGCGAACATGGCCGTGCCGAGCAGCTGGTGAAGGCCAAATTCATCGCCGTCAGCGCGGTCGATACGGCCGCCAGCAAGGTTGATGGGCTGGAGGCGCAGGCGCGCGCGGCGCGGGCCGAGGCGGACAGCGCCCGCACTACGCTCAAACGGACACGGATCGTCGCCCCGATCTCGGGCCGGGCCGGCGCGGTGGTAGTCCATCCTGGCAGCCTGGTGCAGGCCGCCGCGGCGGCGCCGCTCGTCACCATCGCCCAGTTTTCGCCGATCGGTGTCGAGTTCAACCTACCGGAACAGGACCTCCCTGCGCTGCTGGCGGCGCGGGCCGCCGGGCCGGTCGCTGTGTCGATCGACGGCCATCCTGGCGCGACGGGCCAGCTCAGCTTCGTCAACAATACGATCAACCAGGACAGCGCGACGATCAGCCTCAAGGCCAGTTTCCCGAACCCAGACCAGACCATGTGGCCGGGTGGCTTTGCACGCGTGGTGGTGCATGCGGGTGTGAGCCACGGCGCCGTGGTCTTGCCACCCCAGGCAGTGCAGGATGGGCCGGGCGGGCGTTTCGTCTACCTGGTCGGCCCCAACAACAAGGTCAGCAGCAAGCCGGTCAGGCTGCTCCGCATCCAGGACGAGGCAGCGGTGGTCGACGGCATCGCCGGCGGACAGCGCGTGGTGCTGGAAGGGGGCCAGAACCTGCGGCCGGGGATGACCGTGCAGTTGGCGAAGGACGCCGGCACGGCGGGCGCCCGATGAGGTTCGCCCAGCTCTGTCTCGAACGCCCGATAGCCACCCTGTTGTTGTGGCTGAGCGTCATCGTGGCCGGCTTCTCCTGCTGGCTGCGCCTGCCGGTGGCCGCCTTGCCGACCTACGACACGCCCACCATCCAGGTTGGGGCGCGCCTGCCCGGCGCCAGTCCCGAGACAATGTCGACCTCGGTCGCCACGCCGCTGGAAAAACAGTTCTCCGCGATTCCCGGGCTGATCGCGACGACCTCAAGCAGCATCCAGGGCGAAAGCCAGATCACGCTCGAGTTCGACGCCAGCCGGAACATCGATGCCGCCGCGGCCGACGTGCAGGCCGCGCTGTTCCGCGCCTCGCGCTCGCTGCCGGCCGAGATGACCACACCGCCGTCATACCGCAAGGTGAACCCTGCGGATGCTCCGATCCTGCTGATCGGCCTTAGCTCGCCGTCCTTGCGCCTGAGTGACCTGAATGGCTTTTCCGATAACCTGATCGTGCCGGCCCTCTCGACCCTCAGCGGCGTCGCGCAGGTCAACGTGTCTGGCCAGAGTCGTTATGCGGTACGCATAGAAATCGATCCCGACCGCCTGTCCGCGCTCGGCCTCGCGCTGCCGGACGTGGCGGCGGCCCTCAAGGCAGCCAACTCCAATGCGCCGCTGGGCCAGCTCGATACGCGGCGCCAGATGATGAGCATCCAGATGACGACCGGCCTGATGAAGGCGCGTGACTTCGCCGGCGTGATCGTCGCCACCGTCAACGGCAGGCCCGTGCGGCTTGACGAGGTGGCGACCGTGCTCGACAGCGTGGAGAACAACCAGAACACCAGCGGCATCAACGGCGAGAGCTCGATCCTGCTGCAAATCCAGCGCCAGCCCGGCGCCAACACCGTGGCGACGGTCGATGCGATCCGCGCCGCGTTGCCGAAGCTTGCCAGCCAGTTGCCCGGCTCCGTCAAGATGACAGTCCTGAACGACCGCTCACTGTCGATCCGCGACTCGGTCCATGACGTCAACCTCACCATGCTGTTGACGATCGCCCTGGTGATCCTGGTGATCCTGCTGTTCCTGCGCCAGCTTGCGGCGACGCTGATCCCTTCGATCAGCCTGCCGGTGTCGCTGCTCGGGACCTTCGGCATGATGTACGCGTTCGGCATGAGCCTGAATAATATTTCGCTGATGGGCCTGACGATCGCCGTCGGCCTAGTGGTCGACGACGCGATCGTGGTCCTGGAAAACATCATGCGCCACATCGAGGAGGGCATGGCCCCCTACGACGCGGCCTTGCGCGGTACGAGCGAGGTGGCGTTCACCGTGGTGTCGATTTCGATCTCGCTGGTCGCCGTGTTCATTCCAGTGCTGTTCATGCCGGGCACGATAGGCCTGCTGTTCCATGAGTTCGCGCTGGTGGTGGCGCTGGCGGTGCTGGTGTCGGCGGCGGCGTCGCTGACCCTGATTCCGCTGCTGGTGCCGATGTTCGTGAAGAGCGCGCACCGGTCCCATGGCGCGCGCTCGGCGCCGGTCTGGAGCTCGGCCTTCGAGCGCGGCTTCGAACGCCTGCTTGGCTGGTACGGGCGCGGCCTCGACTGGGCGCTGGCACACCGCGCCCCAGTGCTGCTGGTAGGGTTGTCGACTTTCGTTTTGACGGCCTGGATGTATGTCGCGGCGCCGAAGAGCTTCTTTCCGCAGGAGGACACCGGGCAGATATCAGCGAACGTCGATACACCCCAGGACATGTCGTATGAAGGCCGGCTGGCCGTACTGCGCCGGATCGAGGCGGTGCTGATGAAGGACGCCTACGTGTCCGACCTCGCCTCCAAGGTCGACCATGACACCACGAACATGTACATCACGCTCAAGCCCGGCGGCCAACGTCCGCCGATGGCGAAGGTACTGCAGCGTTTCCGCGCCGAGACCGCCTTCCTCCCGAGCGTCAAGGTGTTCTTCAGCCCTGTACAGAACCTGAAGATCGGCGGGCGCGGGTCGAAGAGCACCTATCAATACACCCTGCAGGCCGTGAGCCCCGGCTCGCTGGAAACCTGGGCCGCGAGGATGGTCGCCGAGCTCGGCAAGTCGCCGGTGTTTGTCGGCATTAACACCGATTCCCAGCGCGAGGGATTGGAAGCGCGCCTCGAAGTCGATCGCGACAAGGCGGCGGCGATGGGCGTCGACATGGCCAGCGTGCGCAACACCGTGTACGCGGCCTTCGGTACACGCCAGGTATCGACTATATATGCGCCGGAGGACAGCTATCAGGTCATCATGGAGCTGGACGACCGTTTCCGGCGCGACGAAACCAGCCTGTCGAAAATCCAGGTGCGCAGCAGCAGTGGGGCGCTGGTGCCCTTGAGCGCGTTCAGCCGGGTAGGGCGCGGTCCCGGCACGCTGGCCATCAACCACCAGGGCCAGTTGCCGGCGGTGACGATTTCCTTCGACCTGGCTCAAGGCAAGTCGCTGTCGGACGCCAGTGCGGCGATCGACGCGGCCAAGACTGCGGTCGGCCTGCCAGCGACCGTTTTCGGCGCCTACGCAGGGCAGGCGTCCCTGTTCGAGCAGTCGCAATCTAGCCAGCTGTGGCTGATCGCGATCGCGGTGGCCGTGATCTACGTGATCCTCGGCGTGCTGTACGAGAGCTGGGTCCATCCGGTCACCATCCTGCTCGGCATTCCGTCCGCCGCGGTGGGCGCCATGCTGGCGCTCCGCTTGTGCGGGCTGGACCTGAGCTTCGTCGCCATGATCGGTATCCTGCTGTTGGTGGGCGTCGTCAAGAAGAATGCGATCATGATCATTGATTTCGCGCTCGACGCCCAGCGCAAGGGCGGGCTGGCGGCGCGCGCCGCGGTACGGCAGGCCTGCCTCCCGCGCTTTCGTCCGATCATGATGACGACCCTGTGCGCTATCATGGGCGCGTTGCCGATCGCCCTGGGCCTGGGCAGCGGCGCCGAGCTGCGCCAGCCGCTTGGGGTCGCGATCGTCGGCGGGCTGCTGTTCTCGCAATTGATCACCCTGTTTATCACTCCCGTGCTCTACCTGGTGTTCGAGCGCTTTGCGGCGCCCCGGCCGGCTGCCATTCCTGTACATCACGCGGAAACCATTTCATGACCAAGATCCTGCTGGTGGAGGACCAGCCAACCGCCGCCGCCTACCTGGCCCAGGGCCTGAACGAGGAGGGCATGGTGGTCGACGTCGCCCATACCGGGCCGGACGGACTCCATCAGTTGCTCACCGTCGACTACGACCTGGCGATCCTGGACGTGATGTTGCCGGTGCTGGACGGCTGGGCCATCCTCGAGACCGCGCGCCGCGCACGCCGCACCACGCCTGTGTTATTCCTGAGCGCACGCGACCAGGTCGAAGACCGCGTTCGCGGCCTGGAGCTGGGCGCGGAGGACTACCTGGTGAAGCCATTCGCTTTCAGCGAATTGCTGGCCAGGGTCCGTGTGATCTTGCGCCGCAACGATCGCGGCGCGGCAGCGCATGAGCCGACCACCTTCGAACTGGCCGATCTCAGCCTGGACCTGCTACGGCACCGGGCCACCCGAAACGGCGAGCGCCTGGACCTGACGCCCAAGGAGTTCGCCCTGCTGTCGCTGTTGATCCGGCGCGCGGGCGAAGTCCAGTCGCGCACCATCCTGGCGGACCAGGTGTGGGACATGAATTTCGAGTCCGAAACCAATGTCGTCGAAGTCGCGATCCGGCGCCTGCGCACCAAACTCGACGATCCCTATCCCGTCAAGCTCCTGCACACGGTGCGCGGGGTCGGCTATGTCCTCGAAGCCCGGGATTGAGCGATTGAGCAAGTTGGCAAATAAGCTGGGCAGCCCGCGGCGCTGGTCGCTGACGGCGCGCATGAGTGTCTTCTTCGGGACGGCGATCGCGGTGGTCCTGATCGGCGTGTCGGCGATGATGTATTCGGAACTGGTGCACCAGCTGCACGAAAAGGAAGAGGCCGAGCTGAGGGCCGATCTGCAGATCCAGCAAGAGGTGCTGGATGACGTGGTGCAGAAGAAGCTGCCGAACCACTGGCAGCACGAATGGGTCGAGTACCAGGACACCTACCGTCGCTTTGCCTGGCAGCTGATTGGCGCTGATGGCCGCGTGCGCGACGCTTCCTCCAACGCATCGGTGTACGGGCAGGCGCGCCACGTGCTGACAGTGAGCGTGCCGGTCGGCCACTTGGCTGGCAACGGAGCACAGCTGCGAGGCATGCTCGACGTGTCGCAGGACCAGCGGGTGTTGCGCGCCTACGGCAAGAAGCTGATCGGCGTGGTGGCGCTGGCGATTCTGTTCTCGGCAGGCATGGGTTGGATCCTGGCACGGCGCGGCCTGGCGCCGGTCCGTGCGATCAGCGCCGAGATCGGGCGGGTCAACGCCGAGCAGCTTCACGCGCGGATCGCCAACAATGCCTGGCCGGCTGAATTGCGGCAGCTGGCGACGGCTTTTGACGACATGCTGGCGCGCCTGGAGCGCTCGTTCGAGCAGCTCTCTCGCTTTTCGTCGGACTTGGCGCACGAGTTCCGTTCGCCGATCAACAACCTGGTCGCCGCCGCCAGCGTGACTCTTGCGCGCGCGCGCGATTCGGCCGAGTACCAGAAGACCCTCGAAGTCGTGGTCGAGGAGGGCGAGCGCCTGTCGCGCATGGTGTCAAGCATGCTGTTCCTGGCACGCGCCGACAATGCCGAGCAGGGGCTGCGCCTGGAGAAAGTATCGCTGGCAGTGGAGTTTCGGAAGCTTGCCGAATTCTACGAGATCGCGGCCGAGGAGAACGGTGTCAAGCTGGAAGCAAGCGGCGCCTGCGAGCTCCCGGCCGACCCCTTGTTGCTGCGCCGCGCGCTGTCAAACTTGCTGGCAAACGCCTTGCGCTATACCGGTCGTGGCGGCACGGTGCGTCTACTCGCTGCACGACAGGGCGATGCAGTGGTGATTTCCGTGACCGACGATGGCGCCGGCATCGAGCCCGAACACTTGCCGTTCCTGTTCGACCGCTTCTACCGGGCCGATGCTTCGCGTAGTTCGGCCGAGACCACCGGACTTGGCTTGGCGGTGGTGCGCTCGATCGTCGAACTGCACGGCGGCACGGCCAGCGTGACCAGCCGCCGCGGGCAGGGCACCTGCTTTACCCTAGTATTCCCGATTGCGGCTGCCGTGCGAGCGGACCTCCCGGCGCGAGCTGGAGAACGTCCGTACTGAACCCCACAGCAGGGCGACCGGCTGCGAACTGAACACCGCACCACCCTTGTCGAGGATGAGCGTGCCGACATCCTTGCGCTCGGCAACCGACCTGAGACCCGATCGCTGCATGCGGATTGCTTACAACTGCCGCCACACCGATGCGGCGTGCTCCATATGTCGAAGCTGATATCGAGGCAGAGCGACGCATGCTAAACGAACACGACTAGTTCTTTCTTCTGCTACGCCACCTCCACCATTGGAAACTTGCTGGCGCCAAAAAATCAACTACCTCTCACGCGGCGCCTAGTCGCACCTAGTGCAACCAGCCCCAGTGCCATCAGCGACAGCGGGGCCGGCGCCGGCACCATGTTGACTTGTTCTTCGATTGCGTCGTTCTGGCAGGTCTCGCCCCAGTGCATGGCGATGGACGAATAGTTCAGCAGGCCCGTCGACGACACGGTGACCGTGAATTCCAGCGCCTTGTCGGGCGTTACTGTCCAGGTGCCGACCACGCCGGTGTCGATCGCGCCCGTGGAACCGGTGTCCACGGCCGTCGCCCGATGGCGCGTCGTCGCTGTCCGCATCCCCCAAATGCTTAATCGATCCGTCTTGGTCTGGGCAGTTCGGATAACCGCTCTGCCACCATGGACAAGCAAACTACGCAGATAGGCATCACCGCGCACTGTTCTGGACAGTCGAGTTGCCGATGTTTCTTTGCCGCTTGGGATAGGAGCCAAGTTTTTCAACACAGCAGGTCGAAAGCGGCCTCTGCAGTAGGAGATAGGAGCATTCAACCGATGAGGTTCGCATGTGCATTCAGGCGAACTGATGTGGGGCTAAAGTTTGGTCCTATGCTAACTCTTTGATTTTGAGAGGCCAAAAACGGCCTGTAAAGCCGTCAGGACGGGTTCGACTCCCGTCCTCGCCTCCACTACTCCCAGTAAGTCAGCGTTTCGCTGGCAGTTGCGTCCGGTTGGAAACCAGATGGTAGTGTGGTGCACCACACGTGTTGACGGCCTACAGGTCATCTATGTCCTTGGGCTGCGCGGCATAAGGTCGATGAGCACCAACCCTCGTCGCACCCGCCGGGCATACGATGCGCGGACTATGGCTACCATCATCAAGCACCCGTACGGGTTCCAGCTGCGCATCTCCCACAAGTTACTTGCCAAGGACCTGTGAGCAACCTTTGATACTCGGGAGGCCGCCGAGCAGTACGGCATGCAGATCGAGGGACTACTGGCCAGGCGCCACTTCATTGACCCTCGCTTCTTCCGGATCTGGCGTCTGCGTCGACATCATTGCCCGCCAGTGCCGGCAGCACCAGCGTCGCCTTGAGCCCGGGGTCGTTGTCGGCCAGGATCAGCGAACCGCCGTGCAGCTTGGCTACCGTGGCGACCAGGCTGAGTCCCAGCCCTGCTCCCGGCGTGCCGCGGCTGGCGTCGCCGCGGTAAAAGCGCTCAAGGACCCTTGTTTTTTCTTCATCGGGAATGCCGGGACCATCGTCGGCCACCGTGATCGCTATCGTTTCGCCGGCGACACGCGTGACGCTTACGCGGATCCTGCCGTTTTCCGATACATACTTGAGCGCGTTGTCGATCAGGTTGCCGATCGCCTGTGCCAGCAGCAGCGGGTCGCCGGCAAGACGTTGCGGTCCTTTCGGGACGAACACCAGCGCCACGCCTTTCAATTCCGCCACCGGGTGGTAGAACTCGGCGGCCTCGGCCGCGATCCTGCTGCCGTCGACCTCGACGAAGCCGGCGCGCCGCACGCCGGTATCGATTTCGGCCATGCGCAGCAGCGCGTTGAAGATCGCAATGACGCGGTCTACGTCGCCAATCGCTGCTTCAATCTCGGCGTAGGTCTGCTCCGGATCGGGCCGCGTGACGGATACTTCCTCGAGACGCGAGCGCAGTTCGGTCAGCGGCGTACGCAGGTCATGCGCGATCGAATTGGAGACGTTGCGGATGCCTTCGACCAGGAGTTCGATCTGGTCCAGCATACGGTTTTCCGTTTCCACCAGCGCGTTCAATTCGCTCTCGCCGGCGTGCGCGGGCAGGCGGTGCGAGAGCTTGCCCTGCATGATTGCATGCGCCGCCATGTTGATGTCCTGGACCTTGGCCAGCAGGGTGCGGCGCACCAGCCAGCCGCCAATGACGCCCACGAGTAAAACGGTACCGGCTGCACCCAGCAGGCCATAGATGAACAGGTCCTCGAGCCGTTCGAAGCGCTGAACATCCCGGCCCACCAGCAGGTGGTAACCGCCAGGCAAGTCGCGCCGCAGGATAGCGGCGCTGATGACGCGCCGATCGACGCGGATGGCGGTGTACTGGACCCGGCCGGTGGTGCCGAGCTCGCGCGGCCAGGCGGGCAGGTTGCCGGCCAGCTTGTGAAACGTGGGGTCGGCGAGGAACATGAGGATATGGATGCGCTCTCCAAAGTTGAGCCCGGCCTCGGTGTCGATGCTGGTTGCGAGCGCCTTGACGCCGTCCCTCCTGAACGTCTCGCTCAATCTCCCCACATCGCTTTCCAGTATCGCGGCCCGGCCGTCCTCGATGGTGGCGTTCCAGGCATACCATAGGGGCAATGCGAACAGCGCAAGCGCGACCAGGCTCACGCAGGTGAAGGTGACGGCGACGCCAAGTGCCGAAAACCGAAAGCGTTTAATCATCGGCTGTCAGCATGTAGCCGGCGTTGCGTATGGTGCGTACCAGCTGGCGGCCGCCGGTATCGATTTTCTGGCGCAGCTTGCTGACGTGCACATCGATGACGTTCGTCTGCGGATCGAAGTTGTAGTCCCAGACGTTCTCGAGCAACATGGTGCGCGTCACCACCTGGTTGGCGTGACGCATCAGATATTCCAGCAGCTTGAATTCCCGCGGCTGTAATGCGATCGTCTTGCCGCCGCGCGTCACCTTGTGCGATAGCATGTCCATTGACAGGTCGGCCACCGCCAGCGTGGTCTCGGTGCGGCTTTGCTGCGTGCGCCGCACCAGGGCGTCGAGCCGCGCCAGCAGTTCGCCGAACGCGAATGGCTTGACCAGGTAGTCGTCGCCGCCGCTTTTCAGGCCCTCGATGCGCTCATCCACGTTGGACAGCGCACTCAGGATCAGGATCGGGACCTTGTTGCCGGTGCGGCGCAAGGTGTCGATGATCGCAATCCCATCGATGCCACCCGGCAGCATGCGGTCCATGATGATCGCGTCGTAGCGTTCGCTCGCGGCAAGGAACATGCCGTCGCGGCCATTGTCGGCGTGATCCGTCGTGTGCCCGGCTTCGCCGAGTCCCTTGATCAGGAAGCGCGATACCCGCTCGTTGTCTTCTACTATCAACAGTTTCATGGTGCCCACCTAAATCTTCCGCGGCGTGCTGCCGCTCTCGTATGCTCGCACAAACCCCGCCCGGGGTCAGGAATTCCCGGCTTGGCAGGCGGGCTCGCCGGTGCGGGCGCGCCAGCCGCCGCCGAGCGCCCGGTACAGGTCGACAAGGTTGATCAAGCGGTTCAGGCGGGTCGTCACCACGCCGATCTGGGCGTTGTACAGGTCGGTTTGCGCGGTCAGCACGTTCAGGTAGCTGTCGACACCGTTCGCGTAGCGCATGTTGGCCAGTTCGAGCCGGCGTTGCTGGTCGGCCTCGTTGCGCTGCAGCGCGGCCAGCTGGTCGGTATAGGTGCCCCGTGCGGCCAAGCCATCGGCCACCTCGCGGAACGCCGTCTGGATCGCCTTCTCGTATTGCGCCACGCCGATGTCGCGCTGGATGATGGCCAGGTCGAGATTGGCCCGGTTGGCCCCGCCGTCGAAGATCGGCGCGAGCAGCGAGGCGGCGAAGGTCCATGCGCCGGCGCCGCCGGAAAACAGGCTGGCCAGGGTCGAACTCGCCGTTCCCAGGCTTCCGGTCAGGCTGATGTTTGGAAAGAATGCGGCCCGGGCCGTACCGATATCGGCGGTTTCCGCGCGTAGCAGCGCCTCGGCTTCCAGGATGTCCGGGCGGCGCGCCAGCAAGTCGGACGGCAGGCCGGCCGGCACGTCGGCGAGGATCCGCTGGGAATTCAGGCCGAGCGGCGGCGGCAGGTCGGCCGGCAGCGGCTGGCCGACCAGCAGCACCAGGCCATTCTGCGCCTGCGCCTGCAAGCGCAGCTGGGCCGCATGGCTGGCGCCGGCGAGGTCGACCGCGCTCTGCGACTGGCGCAAGTCGAGCTCGGACGCGACACCGGTGTCGTACTGGAGCTTGACGATCTTCCAGGATGCGGTCGTTGCCGCGAGCGTGCGCTCGGTCACCGCCAGCTCTTCGCCGTAAGCCAGCATCGTCAGGTATTGCTCGGCAAGCTGCGACACCAGGAGGATCTGCGCCGCGCGCTGTGCCTGCGCACTGGCGAGGTACTGCTCGAACGCCGCGTTCGACAGGCTGTGCAGGCGCCCGAAGAAATCCGGTTCCCAGGATGCGGAGAGGTCGGCGCCGAAGCGCGTCGCGTGCGACGACCCGGAATTCCCCGGACCGCTGCCCGGAACGCTGCCGGCAGCGGCGCTCGCACCAAGGCCCAGCTGCGGGAACAGGGCAGCCTGCTGGACGCGATACTGCGCCCGGACGCGCTCGACGTTCAGTACGGCGGCGCGCAGGTCGCGGTTGTTCCGCAGGGCTAGTTCGACCAGGCGCTGCAGGCGCGGATCGGGAAGGAAGTCGCGCCAGCCGATCTCGTCGGGCGTATGTCCATCGGCGCCGGCGCTGGCCCGGTACGCCGGGCCGTCGGGATAAGCGGCGGCCACGGGCGGCGCCGGCCGTTGATAGGCGGGCTGCAGGGCGCAGCCGGCGGCGAGCAGCGCGAACGCGGCGCCGGCCAGGTGCTCGGTCAGGTGTTTAGTGAGAGCCATGTGAATCTCCTTCAAGAGGCAGTTCGACAGCCGGCGCGGCGTGCGCCGGCGCAGCGGGGCGCCGCCGCAGCCTGGCGGCAAGCCCGCTGACCACCACATAAAACATCGGGATCAGCAGCGTTGCGACGAAGGTCGCCGTGAGCATCCCGCCGATCACGCCGGTGCCGATTGCGTGCTGGCTGGATGCGCCCGCGCCGTGCGACAGCGCCAGGGGCAGCACACCCAGTACGAAGGCCATCGAGGTCATCACGATCGGGCGGATCCGCATATGGGCCGCTTCCAGCGCGGCCTGGAGCGCCGTGCTGCCTTGCGCCTGCCGCTCCCGGGCGAACTCGACCATCAGGATCGCGTTCTTGGCCGATAGCCCGATAGTCGTCAACAGACCCACCTGGAAGTACACGTCATTGGACAGGCCGAGCAGCATGGTCGCCCCGACGGCGCCCAGCACGCCGACCGGCACCACCATGATGACCGAGACCGGGATAGCCCAGCTCTCGTACAGGGCGGCCAGGCTCAGGAAGACAACCAGGATCGACAGGCCGTACAGCAGCGGCGCCTGCGAGCTCGACTGTTGTTGCTGCAATGAGGTGCCGGTCCACTCGACGCCGATCCCGGCAGGGAGCTGCCTGGCGAGCCGCTCCATTTCGAGCATCGCTTGCCCGGAGCTCTGGCCGGGCGCACCTTGTCCCTGGATTTCCATGGCCTCGACGCCGTTGTAACGCTGCAGTTGCGGCGGGCCATAGGTCCACTGGGTCGTGGCGAAGGCCGGAAAGGCCACCATGCTGCCTTGGTTGTTGCGCACGTAGAGCCGCCCCAGGTCCTGCGGGTTCATGCGGAAGGGCGCATCGGCCTGCACATACACCTTCTTGATACGGCCGTCCACGTCCAGGAAGTTGTTGACGTAGCGCGCCCCCCAGGCGATCGAAAAGGCCTGGTCGATGTCGGCCGGGCTGACGCCGAGCGCTTCGGCCTTCTCGCGGTCGATGTTGACCTTGAAGGTCGGGTTGTCGGCCTGGCCGTTGAAATGCACCTGCGCCAGCAAGGGGTCGCGGCGCGCCAGATCGAGCAGTTGCTCGCGCGCCTTCGACAAGGCGGTATGTCCGAGCCCGCCTCGGTCCTCCAGTTCGAGGTCGAAGCCGGCCCCGTTGCCCAGGCCGCGGATCGGCGGTGGACTGGTGGGAAAGATGATGGCATCCTTGTACGAGGCAAAGTGCTTGGCGATGCGGCTGGAGAGCGCCTGGGCGCTCAGGTCCGGCGCGCTGCGCTGGCTCCAGTCGCGCAGGTGCACGAACAGCTGTCCCTGGCTCTGGCCGCGGCCCGCATTGTTTTTGCCGTTGACGATGAAGGTGGCGTCGACCGCCGCCGCCTCGTCCGTGAGCAGGTAGGTGCTGATGTCGTCGAGTACCGCGCCGGTACGTTCGAGCGTGGCTCCGGGCGGGGTCTGGACCTGGACGAACAGGTAGCCCTGGTCCTCGTCCGGCAGGAAGGAGGTCGGCAGGCGCATGAACAGCAGCGCCACCGCGGCGACGATGGCCGCATAGACCGCCAGCCAGCGGCCGGCGCGCAAGGCGATACTGCGCACCCCGCCCACGTAGCGGTCCCGTCCCTTGTCGAAGTTGCGGTTGAACCAGCCGAAGAACCCACGTTTGGCCTTCTGCTCACCGTCCGTCTGGCGCAGCAACATGACGCACAGGGCCGGCGTGAGCGAGAGCGCGACGAACACCGACAGCAGCATCGATGCCACGATCGTCAGCGAGAACTCGCGGTAGATTGCGCCCACCGTGCCGCCGGAAAAAGCCACCGGCACGAACACGGCGCACAGCACCATCGCCACGCCGATCAGCGCACTGCCGATCTGTCCCATTGCCTTGCGCGTCGCCGCCAGGGGGGCAGGCCCTCCTCGTGCATCACGCGCTCGACGTTCTCGACCACCACGATGGCGTCGTCCACCAGCAAGCCGATCGCCAGTACCAGGCCGAACATCGACAGGGTGTTGATCGTGAAGCCCAGCGCGGCCATGGTGCCGAAGGTGCCCAGCAGGACGACTGGCACCGCGATCGCCGGGATCAGCGTGGCGCGCAGGTTCTGCAGGAACAGGTACATCACCAGGAAGACCAGCACGATGCCTTCGATCAGGGTCTTGACGACCTCGTCGATGGAGATCTTGACGAAGGGTGTGACGTCGTTCGGGTAGACGACCTTCAGCCCGTGCGGGAAGAAGGGCTCCAGTTCCTTGATGCGCGCGCGGATCGCGGCGGCCGTGTCGAGGGCGTTGCCGCCGGGCGCCAGCTGGACCCCGATGCCGGAGGCGGGCAGGCCGTTGTACTTGTTGTCGATGTTGAAGTTCTCGGCGCCGAGCGTCACCCGCGCCACGTCGCGCACCCGCACCTGGGCGCCGTCCGGCATCACCTTGAGCAGGACCCGGTTGAAATCATCGGGCGTGCGCAGCAGCGTGGACTCGGTAATCGTCGCGCTCAGTTCCTGGTGCGGCACGGCGGGATTGCCGCCGAGCTGCCCGCCCGACACCTGGACGTTCTGCGCCTGCAGGGCCGCGCTGACGTCGGCGGGGTTGAGGGCATAGGCGCTGAGCTTGGCCGGATCGAGCCAGACCCGCATCGCGTACTGCGAGCCGAACACGTTCAGGCTGCCCACGCCATTGATCCGGCTGATCGGGTCTTGCACGTTGGAGACGACATAGTTCGCGATGTCGTATTTGTTCATGCTGTGGTCGGTCGAGATGAAACCGATCACCATTAGGAATGCATTCGTGGATTTGGTGACCCGCACGCCCGACTGCTGGACCTGGGCCGGCAGCAGGGGCGTGGCCAGCTGTAGCTTGTTTTGTACCTGGACCTGGGCAATGTCGGGATTGGTGCCGCTGGCGAAGGTAAGTGTCGTGGTCGATTGGCCGGTGTCGTCGCTGTTCGAGGAGACGTACAGCAGGTTGTCGATCCCGCTCAGCTGCTGTTCGATGACCTGCACCACGGTGTTCTGCACGGTCGTGGCCGAAGCGCCGGGGTAGGAGGTGGCGATCTGGACGGACGGTGGCGCCACCTGCGGGAACTGCTCGATCGAGAGCGTAAAGATCGTGAGGGCGCCGCCGAGCATGATCAGGATCGCGAGGACGATCGCGAAGATCGGCCGGTCGATGAAGAATTTTGACATGGTCTGGTCCGCCTATTGTTGGCCGGATGCGGCCGTCGATGGCTGCGCGTCGGCCTGCGCCAGCGCGGCGCGGGGTGCGGCATTCACCACGTGCACCAGCATGCCCGGCTGAACTTTCTGCAAGCCCGCCACAATGATCCGCTCGCCCGCGCGCAGGCCGCCGGTGACGACCCACGCGTCGCCGAGCATGTCCTGGACCTGGAGCGTGCGTTGCGCGACCTTGTTGCCGGGCCCGACGACTAGCGCCGTGGCCTCTCCGCGCTGGTCGTGGCTGACCGCCCGGACCGGTACCAGCAGCGCCTGGTCATTGACCCCCTGCTGGACACGGGCGCGCACGAACATCCCGGGCAGCAGCACCGATTTCGGATTCGGGAACAGCGCGCGCAACGTGACCGCGCCAGTGCCCGGATCGACCGTGGTGCCGGTGTACTGGAGCTTGCCGGGCAGCGGGTACTGCGAGCCGTCCTCCAGCGTGAGCATCACCTTGGCCTGCGCCAGTTCGTTCGGCTTGACGCGGCCGCTGGCAACGTCGCGGCGCAACTGCAGGCCGGCCACGCTCGATTCGTTCAGGTCGACGTAGATCGGGTCGATTTGCTGGACGGTGGTCAGCAGCGTCGCCGCGCTCGCCTGCACGTAGGCCCCCTGGGTCACCAGGGAAGTGCTGGTACGGCCGGCGATCGGTGCGGCGACATTCGTATAGCCAAGATTCAGGGCCGCCACCGCAGCATTGGCCTTCGCGCCGGCGAGGTCGGCCGCGGCCTGCTGTTCCGCGGCGACCGCGTCGTCGTAGGCCTGCTTGCTAACGGCATTGCCGGCAAGGAGGGTCTGGTAGCGCTGCGCCTGCACGCGGGTGGCGGCCAGGTTCGCCTCGGCCTTTTGCTGCGCCGCCTGAGCGCTGTGCAGTTGCGCCTGGTAGGGTGAGGGATCGATGCGGTACAAGGGCTGGTTGGCCTTGACGTCGGCGCCCTCCTGGAAGATCCGTTGCTGCACGATGCCGTCGACGCGCGCGCGCACCTGGGCCACCAAGTAGGGCGAGGTGCGTCCGGGAAGCTCGACCGTGACCGGCACGCTGTCGCGCTGGGCGGTGATCACCGTGACCTGGGGCGGTGCGCCTGACTTGGCCGGCTGCTGCTGCCCGCAGCCGGCGAGCGCACCGGCTGCAAGCAGGCAGGCCAGGCCAGGCGCGGGTTGATGCATTTTTTTCGTAAGCATGAGGGACTCCAATAACGAGCAGTGACACCGATTGAGAACACGCTTACTGTGCGCCGGCGCGGGTTAAGCCCGGGTTGGCAGGACATGAACGATTGTTAATGTGCTGCCCAGCCCGTCAGGTTAACGATTATTAATGGCGTGGTAACCCTGAGCTTAGCCGGCGGATTGCATAGTTCTTCATCTTCAGCCGTACCGGAGCCGAGCAAATGTCCACCTCACGTCTCATGCCGCCGCAGCGTCGGTTAGCCGAATGGCTGTCCCTGGCGGCGGTCCTTTTATGCGGTGCCTTGATCAGTGTGTATTTCGCATGGTCGGAGCAGGAGCGCGCCGAGGCGAGCGAAGCAGCCCGGATGGGCGCGCAGGCGCGGATCGTCGACGACAACCTGCGGCGCCAGTTTGCGGGGCTGCGCAGTGCCCTCGACAGCGTGCGTGCAAGCGCGACCGCGCTCGCACCCGGGTGCCGCGCAGGGTGTGTCGACATCGAGTTGAGCGTGTTGCGGCGCGCCCTGCCGGGCGTGCGTGCATTGCTCGTGGTCGATCGCGACGGCAAGGTGCTCGAACGCGACGACGGTGATGACGCGCGGCAGGTCGATTTCCGCGCCGCGAGCCGGAGCCTGGCCGGCATGCGGGACCCTGAACGGGTCTACCTCGACCTGCCGGCCCAAGCCATGCCCGAGATCTTCGACGTCAGGCTTGCCATGCCCTTGCCGGCTTCCGTTGGCGGCGCGGTGGTCGCGGTCCTGAGCCCGGACTATTTCGACACCATCATGCATTCGGTCCTGTATGCGCCCGACATGCATTGCGTTCTCACCGAGGAGGGCGGCCGGCGCATCCTGTTCGTGCCCAGGCTGACGAAGACCAGCTTCCTCGCTTCCGTCTCCAGCAATTCCTTCTTCAGCCGGCATATCCACGGCGGCAAGCTGACGACGGTCATGCAAGGGCGCTCGCTGGATAGCCACGACGAACGCATGATCGTCCAGCGCAGCGTGCTGCCGGCCGTCACCGGCCTGGATCGCACCCTGGTCGTCGGGATCAGCCGCAACCATGCGGAGCTGCTCAGGACCAGCCAGCGTCTAAGCTATGCGTATGCAATCGCCTGGCTGGTGCTGGCCCTGGCCAGCGTCGCCGTTCTGCTGATGGTGCAGCGGCGGCGCAGCGCCTTGCAGGAATGGGCAGAGCAGCGCCAGGCCGAGCGGGCCGCGGACGCGGAGCGCATCGAGATGGCACTGGATGGCGCGGGCCTGGGACTGTGGGAATGTGAGGTGCCGGGCAAGCGCGTCATGCTCGATGCCCGCGGCGCCGCCATGTTGGGCTACACGGTCGAGCAAGCCAACAGCGATCCCGATTTCATGCAGGGTGTCCATCCCGACGACCGGACGCAGGTGGAGCAGTGTTTCGCGCGTCACCTGACCGGTCAACTGACTGCGTTCGAGGTCGAATACCGGCAGCGTCATGCCAACGGTTCATGGGTATGGATCCACAGCCGCGGCAAGGTGGTCAAGCGCGGTCCCGACGGTTACCCGCGTCGCCTGGGCGGCACCAGGCAGGACATCAGCGCGCGTAAGCAGGCGGAGGCGAAGATCGAACACCTGGCTTTTTACGACACCTTGACGAGCCTGCCAAACCGGCGCCTGCTGCAGGACCGGGTCACGCGTGCGCTGGTGAAGAGCGAGCGCCACCGGCGTTCCGGCGCGATCCTGTTCATCGATCTCGACAATTTCAAGAACCTGAACGACACGCTCGGGCACGACATGGGAGACCGGCTGCAGCAGCAGGTCGCGCTGCGCCTCACTGCGGTCACGCGCGACGCCGATAGCGTCGCCCGGCTCGGGGGTGACGAATTCATCATCCTGCTCGAAGACCTGGACAATTTCGGCGGGACGCCGGGCGAGCGCGCGGGACTGGTTGCCGACAAGGTCTTGACGAGCGTGTCTGCGGCCTACTTTATCGAAGGGCATGAGGTGCACATCACGCCGAGCGTAGGGATCACGCTGTTTGACGGGCAGGCGCGTTCGACCGAAGAACTGCTCAAACAGGCCGACCTGGCAATGTACGATGCGAAATCGGCAGGGCGCAACACCTTCCGCTTCTTCGCCCCCATTTTGCAGGTCAGCCTGGACGAACAGGCCAGGTTGGAGAACGACCTGCGGGAGGCGGTGCGCCGCCAGGAGCTGCTGCTCTATTTCCAACCTATCGTCGACGAAGCCGGCAACACGATCTGCGCTGAAGCCTTGGTCCGTTGGCGTCACCCCGAGCGCGGCTTGCTCGGGCCGGCCGAATTCATTCCGGTGGCCGAAAAATCGGGCCTGATCCTGGGCATCGGACAGTGGGTCATGGAACAGGCTTGCGATCAGCTGGCATCCTGGTCACTCGCAGGCCATGCCCTGCGTGTCGCCGTCAACGTCAGTGCGCGCCAGTTTCGCCAGGACGACTTCGTGGACCAGGTGCTGCATGCGTTGCGGCGCAATCGGGTCGATCCACGCCATCTCAAGCTGGAGCTGACCGAAAGCATCCTGCTGCATGACGTGGACGAAGTGATTGCCAAGATGGCGGTCCTGAAAGCGCATGGCATCTGCTTCGCGCTCGACGATTTCGGGACTGGCTGTTCCTCGCTCAGCTACCTACAGCGCCTCCCGTTCGATCAACTGAAGATCGACAAATCATTCGTGCACGATATGCTCGGCTCCCAGAACGCCGCGACGATCGTGTGCGCAATCATTGGATTGGCAGCTAGTCTCGGCATGGATGTCGTGGCCGAGGGTGTGGAATCCGAACAACAACGGGAATTCCTCGCCACGTCCGGTTGCGACCAATACCAGGGTTATCTGATCGGGAAACCAATGACTGCCGAGCAGCTGGCTTTGCGCTGGTTGCCTGAACTGGACAGCCGGCCTCAGTAAGCAGTCTGCGCCGGTCAAACCCAAAACATCACGGTATTGGCCGTCGCCTGCAGGGCCGGCACGCATTTCGCGAATGTGTTGCGTTCACCAGTTGAATCCAAGGTCAAAAGCGGATTAATTGAGGGCAATCACAAGGGCAGGGCTAGCTGGAGCGTTAAGTAGCCGTGATCCTGACGGGCCGAGTTTAAGCGAGCTCATGCGGTGCAAACTGCGGTTCTCGCCTAACTCATTGATTCGTAAAGACCGAAAACGGCCTGCAAAGCCGTCTAGACGGGTTCGACTCCCGTCCTCGCCTCCAAATTCTCCCAGTAGGACAGCGTTTTACTTCCAGTTGAGTCCGGTTGGACACCACATGGAATTTGTGGTGCACCACACCTGTCAGCGGCCTACAGGTCGTTGACAATCCCTGCCAACCCGAACGTAAGCGTCGGCTCAGCACCGTATAGACAATCGGCAGCTTCAGACGCAAAGTAGTCCCCACTATTTTTGGTGGGGACTAAATTGGTGGGTTAAGCAGAACAAAAGAAGCGGCGACGCAGCACGAACTATCCGCTGGACTTCAAGCGGCGGCTGGCGCCGCAAGCGTGCGATGCGTCGATGTCAGTCGCCCAGCCCGCGCTGCAACACGGGCTGAACACGAACATGCTGTTTCGCTGGCGACGCCAATTGCGGGCCGGCTTGCTCGACACAACGACGCAGTTCCTGCCGGTGGCGGTGACAGCCGCGCCGAAAGAGCCGCCCGGCGTCGATGCCGGTGGTGCCGGCAGCATTGAGATCCAGTTGGGCCAGGCCAGAGTCTGCATTCGTGGCACGCCTGATTCAGCGACACTGGCGCTGGTACTGCAAGGTTTGCGTCCATGATCGGGCTGCCCGCCGGTACCCGCATCTGGCTGGCGGCCGGCATGACCGACATGCGCTCGGGCTTCAACGGCTTGGCCGCGAAGGTGGAGACGGCCCTGAAGGAAGATCCGTACAGCGGCCACGTATTTGTGTTCCGAGGCCGGCGCGGTGACCTGGTTAAGGTGCTGTGGTGAACTGGCGATGGTCTATGCCTGCTGTGCAAACGGCTCGAGCGCGGGCTCTTCGTCTGGCCCCAGGCCAGCGAGGCGCGCGTGGCGCACCTGTCTGCTGAACTGTCCACCCGCACCGCCGAGATCGCGCACTTGAAGCTGGTGCTGGCCGTCGCTCCGAGAAGCTCGACCTGCAAATCGAGCAGCTGGAACTCAAGCTCGAAGACCTGGAGGGCGAAGCAGCGGTAGCCGAAGCCCAGGCGACGGTAGAGATGGCGCCGCGCAGGAAGGCCGAGCGCAAACCGCTGCCGGCCCACCTGCCGCGCGAAGAGCGTACTCGCCTGACCGCAAGGGCGAGCATCCGCAAGCGCACCTGGCGAGCTTTACCGGCGTGCTGCAGGCTGAAGCTTATGCGGGCTTCAACGCCATCTACGAGAGCGGACGCGTCGTCGAAGCGGCATGCTGGGCGCACGCACTCCGAAAGTTTTACGACCTGCATGCGGCGCGCCCATCGGCCTTGACCGCCGAGGCGCTGCGCCGCATCGGAGAGTTATACGCCATCGAAGATGCCATCCGCGGCAAGCCGCCAGACGAGCGCCTGGCCGGACGGCAGGCGCGGGCTAGGCCATTGCTCGACGACCTGGAGCGCTGGCTGCACGCCACACTTTCCACGCTGTCGCGCAAATCCGATACGGCGGCCGCCATCCTGTACGCGCTCAAGCTGTGGCCCGCTCTGACCCGTTATGCCGCCGAGCGGGCGCTACGCGGCGTCGCGCTTGGCCGGCGCAATTTCCTGTTTGCCGGCGCCGTCAGCGGCGGTGAGCGCGCAGCTGCCATGTACGGCGTGATCGGCACGGCCAAGCTCAATGGCGTCGACCCCGAGGCCTGGCTGCGGCACGTGCTGGAACGCATCGCTGAGCATCCCGTCAACCAAGTGCGTGACTTCCTGCCCTGGAACCTGGCTGATAGACTGGCAGCCACTCCCGTCACCTGAGCCGCTCGCCTCGTCGGGCAACTCAATCATAGCTACTTCCGTCCATGGCAAAACCGACTCAGATCCTCACCCTCCACGTCAGCATCGATGATGTTGCGCCGCCCGTCTGGCGCCGCATCCGAGCCGATGCCGACATCACGCTGCGTAACCTGCACCACATCCTCCAGGCGTCATTCGGCTGGACCTCGTCGCATCTGCATCAATTTGATATCGAAGACGATACCTACGCCATGCTCGACAACGAGTACGTGCTCGACCTGATTGAGGCACCAGGCCAGGGCCCGCTGGACGACCGCAAGGCCAAACTGGGGCGCCTCGTCTATCGTGGCCAGCGCTTTATCTATCTGTACGATTTTGGCGATTCGTGGACGCACACGATCCACGTCGAAAGCATCACTGAAGTACCCGAAAAACTAGGGTATGCCACCGTGATCGACGGCGCCGGCGCCTGCCCTCCAGAAGACGTCGGCGGCCCGCCTGGCTATATCGAATTCCTCGACGCTATCGAGCGCAGGCCCCGCAGCCAGGAGGCGCGTGAAATGCTCGACTGGGCAGGCGGCGCCTTCGATGCGAATGCGTTTGACAAACGTGCGGCCAACGCGGCTTTGTTGCGGATGGCCTCGAACGGATGGGGAAAGAAATAAACGTCAAGACGGTTTTCGGGCTACGCTTACCTTGTGCATGCGACGGTAGCATTACCAGATTGCCAAAAAAACGCGGCCTTCGTCTCTCTGCTCCAGCTCCTGCTCCCAGTAGTGGAGATCGTTAAGGTTGCTCCACGCCACACCGGCAGGGGGACTGCGCCGCGCGACCGTAAAACGATGTTGCACAGTCTGCGCCGCCTGGCCGGCCGGCCGGCCGGCGCCCGCGACGTCCCGGCGCGGTCTGGCAGGCTCACCCGGCAGATGCCGGCACGAACGCCATCCCGGCATGGCTCAGGAAGGCGGCCGATTGGACGCATCCGTTCTGGATAATGCATTACATGCTCGACTGCGCGCCCAGCCGCTTGCCGGTATGTGTATACTCGGCATTTTGCCGATGTCGTTCCATGGCTGCTGATCAACAAGACAATACCTCCCCCTTGGCCAGTTCTGCGCGCCGCGCAATTTCCCGCCACGTGACAGCGGCCCTGCTGTCGCTGGCCGCGATGCTGGCCGCCGATCCGGTCCTGGCGCAAGCGGCCGGGCCGGCAGCCTCCGCGGCCCCAGCCGCGGCGCTCAAGCTCGACACCGTCACCGTGCAGCGCAGCGACATCCAGCAAACGGTCGAGGCAGCGGGAAAGCTCCAGCTCCGTAAATGGGCCGACACCTACGCGCAAATCGGCGGGCAGGTGAAAGAGGTGTCGGTCGCCATCGGCGACACGGTCCAGGCCGACCAGGCCCTGCTCGAAATCAGCCCGGCCCAGCAAGCCGCCAAGGTCGAAAGCAATCGCGCCCAGATGGCCCGGCTGCAGGCGGAGCTGGCCGACCAGCGCGCACAACATGATTTCGCGCAGCTGCAGTTCAAGCGCCAGACCCAGCTGAAAGCGCAGAACGCGACCCGCGAGGAAGCCTTCGAATCGGCGCGGATGAACGCCTCGTCGGCCAGCGCGCGCCTCGATGCGATCACCGCGCAGATCCACGAGCTCGAAGCGACATTGAAAATCGACGAGGAAGCGCGCCAGAAAACGCTGGTCAAGGCGCCGATAGCCGGGACCGTGGTGTCGCTGGCCGTGCGCAAGGGACAAATGCTCGGTGCTGCGCAGACCGCCGCGCCGCTGCTGCGGATTGCCGACCTCTCGGAAATGACGGTGGCCGCGCGTGTCGCGGAAAGCGATGTGACGCGCTTGCGGCCGGGCATGGCGGCGAGTTTCACGACCCCCGGCTATCCCGGGAAACGCTGGTCGGGCAAGCTGCGCCAGGTCATTCCCGTCCCGGCCGACGACACGGGCGAGCAGGGCAAGCAGGCCTTCTATATTGTCCTGTTCGAGGTCAAGAACCAGGATCACGAACTGATGAGCGGCATGAGTGCGCAGGTGCAGTTCGTGGTCGCGCAGGCGCGCGACGCCTTGCTGCTGCCGGCGAACTGCCTGGGCGCGCCGGACGAAAGCGGCCAGTACAAGGTCAATGTGCTGGACGCCGGCCAGCGCGTGAGTAGCCGCAAGGTGAAGGTCGGGCTGCAGAATTCGCAGCAGGCGCAGATCCTTTCCGGCCTGGTGGCGGGCGACAAGGTGCTGGTCGGCCCGGTGCCCGCCGGGCTTGCGGCGCCGGCGGCGTTCGAGGCCGGAGCGAAGCCGGCCGTGGCATCGGGTTCCTGAGGCAGGCCATGCGCTACCGCGCCTTGACATCGACTCTCCTGGCCTGCGCCGCGCTGGCGGGGTGCGCCAGCCGCGCCCCGATCGCGGAGCCGCCGCCCAAGGTCGAGCTGCCTGCCGGCTGGACGGCCGCTGGAACGCAGGACCATCCGGCGTGGCCCGACAAGAACTGGTGGCAGCGCTTCGGCAGCCCTGAACTGACGCAACTGGTCGATGAAGGCCAGTCCAGCAATCTGGAACTCGCGGGCGCGCTCGCGCGCGTGCGGCAGGCGGAGGCCGAGGCGCGCATCGCCGGTGTGTCGCTGCTGCCGAACGCAACGTTTTACAGCGACGCCAACCGCGCGGTGCCGCTGCGAAGCGGCAGCGCCAGCACCTCCGCCGACAGCGGTGTGCAGGTCTCCTACGAAGTCGATTTCTGGGGCAGGAACAAGGCCGGCGTGGCGTCGGCGGAAGCCTCGCTCGAGGCCAACCGCTTCGACCGCCAGACCGTGGCCCTGACGGTCACCAGCGGCATCGTATCGACCTATCTGCAGGTGCTGTCCCTGCGCGACCGGCTCGCCGTCGCGCGCGGGCACGTCGCGAACGCCGAGCATGTCCTGGCCCTGGTGGAGGCGCAGAAGAACGCGGGCGCGGCTTCCTCGCTCGACCTGGCGCGCCAGCGCTCCGCCGTGGCGCAGCAGAAATCGAAGATACCGGACCTGGTGCAGCAGGAGCGTGAAGCGCAGGCGGCCCTGGCCGTCCTGCTCGGCAAGACGCCGCAGACCTTCTCCGTCGGCCAGCAGGGCCTGGACACGATCAGCTTGCCCGAGGTGTCCCCCGGCTTGCCATCCGAGCTGCTGTCGCGCCGGCCCGATATCCACCGCGCCGAGGCGAACCTGGCCGCTGCCAATGCCAACGTCGCCGTCGCGCGGGCGAACCTGCTCCCCAGCATTCGCCTTACCGGCGCGATGGGCACGCAAAGCAGCGCCTTGCTGTCGCTGCTGAATGCGCCGAACCTGCTGGCCAATGTCAGCGCCTCGCTGGTCGCGCCGATCTTCGACGGCGGCCGGCTGAAGCGGGAACGCGATCTCGCCGTCGCCCGCAAACAGGAACTGATCCAGGTGTATCGCGCGACCGTGATCGCCGCCTTGTCGGAAGTCGATACGGCGCTGGGCCAGATCCGCAGCCTGGATGAACAGCGGCGCCTGATGACGGCCGAACTGGAGCAGGCGCGCCAGGCCTACGACCTGGCGGAAATCCGCTACAAGACCGGGGCCGAGGACCTGATGACGGTCCTCGATACGCAGCGCGCCTTGTCGGACGTGCAGAACGATATCGGCATCCTGAAACTCAAGCGTCTGCAGGCGACGGTGTCCTTGTACAAGGCGCTGGGCGGCGGCTGGCAGGATGCGAGCACCTGAGCGCTGCGAGACGGGTCGCCGCTCAGCAAGCCGGAAACACCACCCGCGCACGCAGGCCTTGCGTGCCGTCGGGCTTTTCCGTCAGCGAAATGGCGGCCCCGATCTGGTTCGCGATCGATAAAGTGATCGCCAGCCCGAGGCCGGAGCCGATCTCGCCGCTGCCAAGCACGCGGTAGAACGGATCGAACACGCGGTCGCGCTCGTGCGCAGGGATGCCGGCGCCCGTGTCGTCGATGTCGAGAACGACGTGGCCATCGCTGTCCGCCACGCTGATGTCGACCCTGCCGCCCGGCGGCGTGTAGCGGATGGCGTTGTCGACCAGGTTCTTGACGAGAATGCGGATATCCATGGGGCGCCCGGCGACCAGCGGATCCGCATCGCCGACCATCCCGAGGTCGATCGCCTTGGCTTCCGCCAGCGGCACCAGGTCTTCGAGGCATTCCAGGATCGCCTTCTTCAGCGGCACCCGGGTCAGCTGCTTGTCTCCGGACTCCTGGGTGCGCGCCAGCGCCAGCAGCTGGTCGAGCAGGATCCGGGTGCGCGACAGCCCCGCGGACAGCGCCTCCAGCCGCTCGCGCGCCTCGCCGGGCATCTCGCTTGCCGCCAGTCTCTCGGCCTGCAGCGACATGGCGGTCATGGGCGAGCGCAGCTCGTGCGCCGCGTCGGCGATGAAGCGCCGTTGCAGCGTCAGCGCGCGTACCGTCCGCGCGATCAGCTTGTTGATCTCGGTGACGAAGGGCCAGACTTCGGACGGCAGCTCGGCGCGGTCGAGTTCTCCGAGGTCGTGGTCGCGCCGTGCGCCGAGCTGGGCGGCAAGCCGCTGCAGCGGCAGGAACATCGTGCGCACCAGCAGCGCCGCCATCATGACCAGCACCACGCCCAGGAACAGGATGGGCATGACCGTCCGCAGCGCGCTCGAACGGGCCGCGGCGTCGCGCACCGCGGTCTGCTGGGCGACCGCGACCCGCACCCCCTTGTCGTTGGTGCGCACGAACACGCGCCAGGTCTCCCTGCCGATGGTGACGGTCTGCAGGCCGTCGCGCAGGGCAGGGGAGAAGCTGGGCGGGCGCTCGGGGCGGGGCAGGGGACCGCCTGGCGCAGCGATGAAGCGCACCACGATCCGGGCGTCGAAGTCGACGTCGCCCACCCGTTCGCGCGCCTTCGGCGAATTGGGGGCGGCGTCCAGCCTGCTGATCAGGTAACCGACCTGGCGCAGCTGCGTGTCCTGGTTGCGGTGGGCGTCGTCGGTGGCGGCAATGTACGAATAGGCGCCGGCGACGGCCGCGCCGACCAGGATCGCCGTCGAGATCCACAGCGACAGCCTGAAACGCAGCGATGCCCTCAGCGGCCCTTCGCGACCATCCATCCCACGCCCCGCACGTTCTTGATGATGTCGCTGCCCAGCTTCTTGCGCAGCGAGTGGATCAGGAATTCGATCGCGTTGCTCTCGACTTCCTCGTTCCAGCCGTAGACGCGATTCTCCAGGTCCGAACGGGAGAGGATGGCGCCGGGCCGCACCAGCAAGGCTTGAAGAAGGGGGAACTCGCGCGCCGTCAAGCGTACCGTCGCCGCGCCGATGCGCGCCTCGTGCGTTGCCGGATCGAGTTCGACGATGCCGTTGCCGAGGACGGTGCTGGCGGTGCCGTCCTTGCGCCGGGTCAGCGCGCGCATCCGCGCCAGCAGTTCGTTCATCGCGAACGGCTTCACCAGGTAATCGTCGGCGCCGCCGTCCAGGCCCGCCACGCGGTCCTCGGTGGCCTCGCGCGCCGTGAGCACCAGCACCGGCACGTCGTTGCGCGCCTTGCGGATCGCGTGCAGCACCGCCATCCCGTCGATGCGCGGCAGGTTCAGGTCGAGCAGCACCAGTTCGTACTCGAGGGTCCGCAGCGCCGTCAGCGCCGCCTCGCCGTCGCGCACCCAGTCCGCCGCGTAGCTGGCGTCGCGCAAGGCATGCTGGACGACGCTGCCGATCATGGGGTCGTCTTCCACCAGCAGCACTCTCATCGCCGGGCTCCCGCACCGGTCGTCAAGGGACGGTCGAAGATCTCGGCGGCGACCCGCGCCAGGTCGTTCATGCCGGCGCCGGCCGCCATGTGCGAGGTCAGCCAGCGCGCCTGCCCGCCGTCGCGCAGCAGCTCGTCGATCAGCTTGCACGCCTCGGGGAAATCCGGGTCGTCCGAACGCGCGGCCAGGCGCGCCAGGTCGTCGCGCACCACCTGTTCGATGGTGTGCTCCTTGCCCGTGCATGGGTCGATCCACTTGCCCTGGACACCCTCCTTGGCGGCGTTGAAGCGGTTCCAGTTATACAGCTCGCGCGCGTTCCCGCCCGGCCAGGCGCCGGGCTGTTGCGCCATTTCGATGCACAGCTCCCTCGCATAGCAGGCCAGCGCCGCCGCGTAGCCCGGGTGCAGCGGGGTGTCCAGCACCCGCAATTCGATGGTGCCGTATTCCGGCTTGGGCCGGACGTCCCAATAGAAATCCTTGATGCTGTTGACGATGCCGTGCTGGGCGAGGCGATCGAAATGGTCCGAGAATTCCTGCCAGTTGCGCACGTCCGCCGGCATGATGCCGCTCATCGGGAAGGCCCCGACCACATTGCTGCGGGCGCTGCAGAACCCGGAATCCTCGCCCTGCCAGCACGGCGAATTGGCCGACAGCGCGATGAACAGCGGCGCGCGCTGGGTCAGCCAGGCGCCCACCCGTACCGCTTCGTCGGCATTCGGCATCCCGATGTGGACGTGCATGCCGAACACCGTGAACAGCTTGGCCAGGTAGCCGTATTTTTTGGCCGACGCGCGGTAGCGGTCCTTCGGATAGATGCGCTGCTCGTTCCATTTCTGGAAGGGGTGGGCGCCGCCGCCGGAAATCGCCGCGCCCACCGCGAAGGCCGCGCGCTGCACGCTGGTGCGGATTTCCTCGACCTGCCCGGCGGCCTCGCGATAGCTGCCCAGCACCGAGGTCGCGACTTCCAGCATCGAGGTCGTGATCTCGGGCGTCGCCACCCAGTCCTTTTTCTGCTTGTCGAGCAGGAGCAGGATATCGGGGGCGGCCGGCAGCAGGTCGTAGGTGAGCCGGTCCAGCACCATCAGCTCCAGCTCGATCCCCATGCTGCCGAGGCGCGAGTTGGCGAAGGGCGGCAGGAAGGCCGGGCCGGCGCCCGCCACCGCGCGCGCCTGCGCGGCTTCGCTGCCGGACATCGTCGTCGCTTCTGTCATCATTCGCTCCCTTCATGTGTTTCGCCGGCCAGACGCAGGCCGACCCAGGTAATCGCGGGCGCCACCAGCACGTTCAGGGCCAGCAGGGCCTGCATCAGGCGGGTTGCGGTGTCGCTCAGGTAGGCGGCGTTGGACATCGAGCTGTCGACGACCAGTGTGCTGAAGCTTACCAGCGAGCAGGCACAGAGTGCGATCGCGTGCTTCTTGCGCGCGCTCCAGGCCTGTCCGGGGACGAGGGCAAGGCGCGTGACCGCGGCCCGCGCGACGAACAGCAGCACCGCCATCAGCAATACCGTCCAGTGCAGCACCTGGTCGAACTGGACCAGTGCGGCCGACATCATGAACAGCAGCGCATAGCCGATATCCTGCACCGTCCTGAGCTGGGCCTGGAACACGTTCTCGCGCTTTTCCGCATTCCGCAGCAGTAAGCCCATCAGCAGCAGCGACAGCAGCGCGCTCGATGCCGTCACCGAGCACAGGCCCAGGTCCAGCATCAGGGTCGCCAGCAGGATCCCCGGACGCAGGCTGGCTTCCGCCCGCGAAATCCTGGACGCCGCCTTGTACACGCCGTAGCACACCAGCGCGATCGCCGCGCCCAGCAGCAGCTTGCCGCCCTGGTGCAGCAGCTGGTCGGCGAACGGCACTTCGTCCGTCACCCCGTGGCTGCGGACCCAGGCCAGGGAAATCGACAGCGCCACCAGCGCCACCAGCTGGCTCAGGCCGACCGCATTGGCGGCGGCATAGCTCGCGACGCCGCTGGCGTTATGGTCGGCGACCATCGACGTGAACACCACCGGATTGACGGCGATGAGGATGGAGGCGATGAAGGCCGCTTCGCTCCAGCTGACGCCGAACGGGACCAGCAGCGCGACGGCGCAGGCTCCGCGCAGTACGCAGCCCAGCAGCAGCGACGCACCCTGGGCGCGGCTGCGCCACAGCCATACCAGGTCCATCTTGCGGCCGGCCTCGAACAGCACCAGGGCCGAGGCGGCATTCAGCAGTTCCTGGAAATAGGTCAGCAGCGCCGTGTCGACCAGGCCGAAGCCGCTGATGCCGAGGATCAGTCCGGCCGCGACGGCGCCGTACAGCCGGGGCACGCCGCGCCGCTGCAGCAGCACGCCGAACATCTGGGCCAGTAACAGGCCGGCGCCGATGATGGCCAGCGGTGAAAAGAAAAACAGCGGCAGGGTGGAGCTGTCATTCATAGGCCGCCGCCCACTGCATCGCGACCGCCTCGAGCTCGCGCTCGACCACCGGCTTGATCTTTCCCGCGGCGGCCATGACCTCGCCCTGGTGCTGCGGCAGGGGCGTGGTGACCCGCAGCCGCACGGTGGTGGCGTCGCCTTTCGCCGGCATCCAGAGCTGGCCGATCACCTGGCCGTTCTCGACCCAGCTGGCGAGGAACTTGGCCCCGCTCGGCAGCTTGGCCGGCATGTCCAGCATCTTGAACTGGGTCAGCCATTTCGCTTCCGGGTATTGCCTGCTCAGTTGCAGGTGCATCGCGGCGCGCTGCTCGAGACGGCTGTCGTTCGGGCTGTAGGACAGGTGCAGCTTCGTCTGGCCCGGCAGCGGATTGCTGGCCTGAAGGCACAGACCCGCCGACTCGAGGGCGAGGCCCTGCGAACCGAGCTCGCCCGGGCGCGCGCCGAGCAGTCGGGGCCATATGGCCCGCATGCGCGCGGCGTCGGCGCCGTCCGTGGCGGCGCTCCTGAACCGCGGCTGCGACGCCGCTTCCAGCAGCAGCTTCCAGCGGCCCTCCTGCCAGCGGCGGGTCGCGGGGCGGGGATTCGGATTCCAGCGCCATTCCGTGGCCTGCCAGCTGTCCTTGGCGTCGCGCCGCAGGATCAGCAGGCGCTCCTCGCCGCCGACGCTCAGGTGCAGGGTCTGGGCGGTCCAGCGCCGGTCCCAGACGCTGCGGGGCGCGCTGGGCTGCAAGCCGGCCTGGGCCCAATGCCACCAGCGCGCCTGGCTGCTGAGGCAGGACGGCGCGGCGCCGTCCTGCCAGGTCCAGCGCCGGATCTGCAAACGGTTCTGCCAGGCGCAGGACGCCTCGGCGCCGGGCCATGCCTTGCCGGCCCCGGCGCTCGCGAGCGGCTCGCAGGTCCACGGATCTTGCTGGGCCAGCGCGCGGAAGTCGCCGACGACGTCCGCCTTCGCTTTCGCGGCAGGGCGGTGCGCCGAGGCGGCGATCGCTGGCGGGCTGCCCGCCGCCGCAAGCAGGGCAAGCAGGCAGGCGAGCGGGATGGTCGGTCGTTTTGTCGATGTCATGTGTGTCGATTCGGGCCCGGTGAAACAACTGATGAGCGTGATCAGCGCATGGTATGGACTGACACTTAGCGAAAACTTAGCGGCTTGCCGCGCCGCTAACGTTTCCAGGCGCTAAGGGTTTGCTAAGTATGGCTGACTAGGATGGCCGGGTTCGCACGAAGTGCATTCGTGCAAATGTATAAAAGTTGTTAAAATGTAAGCTTCTCCGAGGGGATCCCGCATTCCCTGCCTGACGCCCAGGCGCCGCCTGGCCGCGTCTTCATTTCCTGGCAATCGCCGTGCGTGCGCAGACCCGCTGCGCCGTCCCGATTGCGTTCGCCCTGCGCCCACATCGCTCTGAAAGGACGAAGACGATGACTATCGCTTTTCCGCAAAGACTGGCCGCGCGCCTGTCTCCTGATAATTTTGTTCTTGCAACCGATCTCGACGGCACGCTGCTGGCCGGCGGCGTCGAAGGCAGGCGCCAGGTGCGCGAGCTGTTTTCCGCCGCACAGGCCGGCAGGCGCCTGGTTTTCGTGACCGGACGCGGCCTCGAGTCCATCCTGCCGCTGTTGAGCGACCCGACGATTCCGGCGCCGGATTACATCATCGCCGACGTCGGCGCCACCATCGTGCACGGCGACCTGCGCCCGGTCGAGGACCTGCAGCAGGAGGTGGCCGCCCGCTGGCCGGGCTCGCAGGCGGTGCTGAAGGCGCTGGCCGGCTTCCCGGGCCTGCAGCGCCAGAGCGTGCCGCAAGAGCGCCGCTGCTCCTTCCTGGCCAGCGAGGAGAGTGTCACGCCCGCGCTGCGCGCCGCCGTCGATGCGCTGGGCTGCGACCTGCTGCTTTCGGCCGGCTGCTACCTCGACGTGCTGCCGCGCGGCGTCAGCAAGGGGGCGGCGGTGCTGCGCCTGGCCGCGGCGGCCGGCATCGATCCGGCGACCATCGTGGTTGCCGGCGATACCCTCAACGATCTGTCCATGTTCGAAACGGGCCTGCGCGGCATCGTCGTCGGCGGTGCCGAACCGGCGCTTGCCGAGCGCGTGCGCAAGCGTCCGCTGGTGCATATCGCCGGCGACCCGGGCTGCGACGGCATCCTCGAGGGACTCGCGCACCATGGCGCGCTGGCGCCAAGGGACGACCCGGCGCCGGCGATGGCGTCGGGAACGGCGGAGCTGGTCATGGTGTACCACCGCCTGCCGTATGACGAGGTGGTCGAGGACGGCGTGCTGCGCCATCGGCCTCCGCGCAGCCCGAACGGGATCATGCCGACCCTGCTGCGCTTCTTCGCCGGGGCGCGCGCCGGTTCCTGGGTCGCCTGGTCGCAACAACCCAGCCGTGACCCCGAGGGATTCGTCACCCACGTCCATGTCGACCGCGAACGCTATCCGAACCTGCTGGCGGCGCGCATCCCCTTGAGCGCCGACGATGTCGACGTGTTCTACAAGAAGTTTTCGAAGGAAGCCTTCTGGCCCATCATCTTCTCCTTCCCGGACAAGGCCGAGTTCAAGCAGGCGCACTGGGAGCGCTTCCTGGAGGTGAACCGCCTGTTCGCCGCGCAGACCGCGCGCGAGGCGGGCGAGGGCGCCACCGTCTGGGTGCATGACTACAACCTGTGGATGGTGCCGGCTTTCCTGCGGCCGCTGCGCCCGGACCTGCGGATCGCCTTCTTCCACCATACCGCCTTCCCGGCCAGCGACGTCTTCAATATCCTGCCGTGGCGGCGCGACATCATCGGCAGCCTGCTGCAGTGCGACTATGTCGGCTTCCACATTCCGCGCTACGTGGAAAACTTCGTCGACGCCGTGCGCTCCTTCGCGCCGCTCGATATCGCCGGCACGGCGCCGTGCGCGCCGCGCTTCCTGACCTATGGCTGCGCGCTCGGGGTCGACACCATGACGACCGCCATCGACGCCGGCGGCCGCCGCGTGCACCTGGGCGCCCATCCGGTCGGTACCGACGCCGGCCTGATCGAGCGCCTGGCCCTGGGCCCGGAAGTGGCCCGGCAGGCCGCCGACATCCGCGACTACCTCGGCGGCGCGACCGGCATCGTGTCGATCGAACGGCTCGACTACGTGAAGGGAACGCTCGAAAAGCTGCAGGCCTTTGAACGGCTGCTCGAACAGCACCCGGAACACATCGGCAAGGTCACTCTGCTGAACATCATCACGCCGGCCGCGCAGGGGATGGAGATCTATGAAAGCCTGCGCGTCGAGGTGGACCGCACGGTCGGACGGATCAACGGCCGCTTCTCGACGCTGAACTGGGTGCCGGTGCGCTACTTCTACCGCTCGCTGCCCTTCGATGAGGTGGTCGCGCATTACGCGGCCTGCGCAGTGGCGTGGATCACGCCGCTGCGCGACGGCCTGAACCTGGTGGCAAAGGAATTCGTCGCCGCGAAGAAGGCGACCGGCGAGTCCGGCGTGCTGATCCTGTCCGAATTCGCCGGTGCGGCGGTCGAGCTGCATGGCGCGGTGCTGACCAATCCCTACGATGCCAGGGCCATGACCGGTGCGCTGCACCAGGCCCTGACCATGGGGGAGGATGAGCGCGCCTACCGCACCGGACGCATGGCGATGATCGTCGCGGAGCATGACGTGACGCGCTGGGGCAACGATTTCCTCGCCGCGGTGGAGGCCGCCGGCGCAGCGGCCATGACCGAGGCCAGGGCGGCATAAGGGGGCAGAGACATGGATTACAGGATACTCAATAACGATCTCACCGCGTGGGTGGTCGCCATCTGCATCGTGGTTGCCGTCAGCGCGGCGCTGCGCGTCGGCCTGGGACTGGTCGTGCGGCGGCTGGACCGGTTCGCGCAGACCACCGACACCTACCTGGACGACCTGGCGGTCAAGGTCCTGGGCGCCACCCATCCGCTGTTCATGCTGCTGATGGGGGCGTACGCGGGGGCGCAATGGCTGGCCTTGCCGGAAAAGACCGCGCTCCTGCTGGGCCGGCTGGCCATCGCCGTGCTCCTGCTCCAGGTCGCGCGCTGGGGCGACGTCGGCGTGCGCGACTGGCTGCACCACTACCGCAACCGCCGCAGTTTCGACGACGCCGCCAGCACCACGTCCACCGCGGCGCTGGGCTTCGTCGCGCGTACCGCGCTGTGGCTGCTCATCGTCCTGATGATCCTCGATAACTTCGGCGTCAACATCACGACCCTGGTCGCCAGCCTCGGCATCGGCGGCATCGCCGTGGCGCTGGCCCTGCAGAACATCCTCGGCGATTTGTTCTCGTCGCTGTCGATCGTGCTGGACAAGCCCTTCATGGTCGGCGACTTCATCATCGTCGACGACATCCTCGGCACGGTGGCCTACGTGGGCCTGAAGACCACCCGGATCCGCAGCCTGAGCGGCGAGCAGGTGGTGTTCTCGAACAGCGACCTGCTCAAGAGCCGGATCCGCAATTACAAGCACATGGAGACGCGCCGCGCGGTGTTTGAAATCCGGGTGGCCTACGCGACCAGCAAACAGCAGCTGCTGGCGATTCCCGCCATCCTGCGCGACGCCGTGGAGGCGCAAGGGCAGGCCAGCTTCGACCGCGCCCACTTCAAGTCCTACGGAAACTTCTCGCTCGAGTTCGAAACCGTGTATTACGTGAAGACGCCGGATTACGGGGTCTATATGGACGTGCAGCAGGCGATCAATATCGCCTTGTTCGAACGCTTCGAGCAGGAGGGGATCGCCTTCGCGCTTCCGACCCAGAACGTGCTTTTTTCCAATGCAAATAGCGGGATGGAAATGAAAGCCTAGGAGGGAGCCCGGGGCGCGCCCGTCGCGCGCGCTGCTTGTATTGACAAGTTAATCATGGCAGGATGGGCCATCCTGAGCTCGCACATATGCCAGACGAACCTGTCCCCGATCACGAACGGCTCCTCGACGGCACGGTAAGCGAAGCCCGCTATCGCGCAGTGTTCGAGCATTGTTCCGACGCCATGCTGCTGACCGAACCGGATGGGCGCATCCTGTCGGCGAATGCGGCTGCCTGCCACCTGTTCGGCTATACGACGGTGGAACTGCTTGCGCTCGACCTCGGCAACTTGTTCGACAGTACGGACCCCGGCGTCGCGCAGGCGCTTGCGCGGCGCGCCGCGGGCGGCGAGATGACGGCCGAGCTGGGCTTCGTGCGCCGCGGCGGCGAGCGTTTCCAGGCCCGTGTCGCCTCCAGGGTGTTCACGGACGACGGCGGCAAAGCCATGGCCAGCCTGGTCGTGCACGACATCAGCGACCGCAAGCACGCCGAAGCGCTGCTGCGCGAGAGCGAGCAGCGTTTCCGCCTGTTATACGAGAATGCGCCGGTCGGGATCGGCCACATCGACCTGGGCGGCAAGTGGACCTACGTCAACCAGGCCTTCGCGGCGATCGCCGGCTACGCGCCGCACGAACTGGTTGGCCGCAGCAATCTCGAACTAGCGCCTCCCGACGAGCGCGAGCGCAGCCGCCAGTTCACCGACCAGTTGCTCGCCGGCGCGATCGAAATCCAGCGCGACCGGCGGCTGCTGCGCAAGGATGGCAGCACGCGCTGGATCCGCCTGACGGCGAAGATGCTGCGGAATAGCGCCGGCCAGCCGCTGTACGGCATCGTCCTGTTCTACGACATCACCGACGCCATGCACGCCGAGGAAGCGCTGCGGCGCAGCGAGGAGCGGTTCCGGACGACCTTCGAGCATGCGCCGCTCGGGATCGCCGAATGCGCGGCGGACGGCCGCTTCGTCGCCGCCAACGCGACCCTGCAGGACATGCTCGGCTATAGCCTGGCCGAACTGGAAAGCCTGGCGAACCAGGACATCACCCATCCGGCCGACCAGGAAACCGCCATCCAGAACTTCCACAAGCTGCTGACCGGCCAGCAGACGGTGACGGTGGCGGAGCAGCGCTACCTGCGCAAGGACCGTTCGCAACTGTGGGTGAACGTCACGGTCTCGCTGCGCGGCAGCGGCGATGGGCCGCGCCTGATTGCGATCGTCGAGGACGTTACGGCGCGCAAGAAATCCGAGGAAGCCTTGCGCGGCGCCGTCGAGTATTCCTATCACCTGGCGAGCCACGACAACCTGACCGGCCTGGCCAACCGCGCCAGTTTCAACGAGCGCCTGAAGGACGCGCTCAAGTACGCCCAGCGCGACCAGCACCTGGTGGCGGTGCACGTGCTGGACCTGGACCGCTTCAAGTCGATCAACGATACCCTCGGCCACCATGCCGGCGACCTGCTGCTGAAGGAGGTCGCGCGCCGCCTCAAGGCCAACATCCGCGAAACCGACCTGGCTGCGCGGCTTGGCGGCGACGAGTTCGTGATCGTCCAGACCCACTTGTCGGAAGCGGCGGCGGCCGAAGTGTTGGCCGACAAGATCCTCGTCGAGCTGAGCCTCCCTTACCAGCTCGATGGCCACGAGGTCTACAGCGGCACCAGCATGGGCATCGCCCTGTTCCCGGACGATGCGCAGGAGCCCGACGAACTCTTGCGGCTGGCGGACCTGGCCCTGTACGAAGCCAAGAACCAGGGGCGCCTGAACTACCAGATGTACCGCGAGTCGCTCGGCACGATTGCGAAGGAGGCCAAACGCTTCGAGCGCGAGCTGCAGCGCGCCTTGCGCGAGGATGAGCTGTGCCTGCATTACCAGCCGCAATACGACCTCGACAGCGGCCGCATCGTCGGCATCGAGGCGCTGATCCGCTGGCTGCATCCGGCGCGGGGCCTGCTGACCGCGGCTAATTTTATCCAGGAAGTGGAAAATGCCAACCTGATGCTGCCGGTCGGCGAATGGGCGCTGCGTACCGCCTGCACCGCCCAGGCCGGCTGGGTGCGGGCAGGGCTGGTGGTGCCGCTGACCCTGAACGTCTCGTCGAAGCAGGTGCGCCACCCGCGTTTCCTGGCGATCTTGAACAAGGTGCTGGACGACACCGGGCTGCCGCCCTCGCTGCTGCGACTGGAATTGCGCGAAAGCGTGCTGCTGGACCCGAAATTCCCTGCCAATACACTGCGCGAGATGCGCAAGCGCGGCGTGCGCCTGGGCCTGGACGACTTCGGCGCCGAGCTGGCGGCCCTGTCCTCGCTGCAGAAATTCCCGCTCGATATCGTCAAGCCGGGCCAGGAGCTGGTGCGCCGCTTGTCGCGCGACGACAATGAATCCGCGATCCTGACGGCGCTGGTCGGGGTGGCGCGCGACGTCAAGATCACGGTCTGCGCCGACGGTATCGAAACGGCCGACCAGCTGGCGGCCGTCAAGCACCTCGGCTTCAATTGCGGTCAGGGTTACCTGCTCAGTCCGCCGGTGGCGGTGGCCGACATGGACAGGCTGGTTGCGGCCGAGCTGGGCGCTTGAACAGCCCGAGCCTTGGTACAATCGTCGCACCATGACCAAGACCACCATCTCCCTCGTCCTCTGCGTGACCCTGTCCGCCGCGCTGTCCGCTTGCAACAGCAAGACCTCCGCCAACGAAAAGAACTTCGGCGTGACGGTCACCCAGTACTTCGACAAGAAGGGCGAGCTGTGTCTCGACCCCGTCAAATGGCCGGTCGACGTCTACGAAGTCGACATGCGCCAGCAGAAGATGTACCCGGACGGCGTCGCCGGCCAGATGGCGGCGCTGGAAGCGGCGGGCCTGGCCAAGGGCGAAGACGTGGACCTGCCGGAGACCAAGACCAAGGTCAGGCGCTACACGATGGCCGCCGCCGCCAAGCCTTTCCTGCGCGAGAAGGCCGGGCGGGCGCCGCGGCTGTGCTGGGGCCGCAAGTCCCTGGAAAAGGTCCTGCGCTGGTCCGACCCGGTCAAGAAGAGCGGGCAGGAAGAGTCGGCCGTGATCTATACCTACAAGCTGTCGGACGTGGCCGCCTGGGCCCGGCAGCCGCAGGTCAAGGAGGCCTTCCCTGAGCTTGGACGCAACGTCGACGGCGAGCACAAGCAGAAGGAAAAGCTGTATGTGAAACTGACGCCCCAGGGCTGGGAAGCGTACGGCCTGAACGACTGAGGTTCGGCCCAGCACGCGTTTGCAGGCCGCCGCGCCTACTGCGGCATGAGCACGGTATCGATCACGTTGACCACCCCGTTGGCCTGGGCGACGTCGTAGGTGCTGATGTTGGCGCTATGCCCCGCCTCGTCCATGACCTGGATGTTGCGGTTGCCGTTCATCGTGAAACTCAGGCTGCCACCGCTGGCGGTCGCCAGTTTCGCCTTCCCTCCCTGTTTCACGATCTCCCTCTGCAGCGCCGCGAAGTCGTACCTGCCGGGCACCACGTGGTAGCTCAGCACCCTGGCCAGCATCGCCTTGTTGTCCGGCTTGAGCAGGCCGTCGAGCGCGCCAGCCGGCAGGCGCGCGAAGGCGCTGTCGGTCGGCGCGAACACGGTGTACGGGCCTTTGCCCTTGAGCGTGTCGACCAGTCCCGCCGCCTTCACGGCCGCGACGAGCGTCCTGTGGTCGGCCGAGTTCATGGCGTTGTCGACGATGTCCTTGCTGGGGTACATCGGCTGCCCGCCGACCATGGTCGTGTTCTCGTGGGCGCTTGCGCTGAGTGGCATTCCGAGAACGGCGCCGGCGATGAGGGCGATGGCGGCGTGCTGGCTACGGTGCATGGCGTATCTCCTTTGTGTTTGGTGTGTTGCATATACGAAGGCCGGCCTGGATCCGGATGCAAAAAACTTGGCGCTGTTCGCGTTACGTGTTGAAAACGCCGAGCGCCGCTCTGAGGAAGGCGTCCGATGTGCCGATGCGTCCGCCATCCAGCGCCCAGCGCCACCCCAGGTAATTGCCCAGGTAGCGGCTGGCCACACCGCGAAACGGCAGCAGCCAGGCGCGCAGCCGGCTGTGATAGGCGTTGACGTTTTGCATGTGGATGGCGCCGCGCGTCCTTACCCCCGCTTTCGGATTGACGGCTTGGTGGGTAATACCCGCCTCGGCTGCGAAGGCCCGGTAGGCGGCATGGGCATCGGTGACCAGCAGGACGTCGGGTTCCAGCCGCGACTTCAAATGCTCGTGCAGTTGCGCCCGCGTCACCGGTCCTTTCCCGGGCACCCAGTCGAGGGTCTGGCCGGCGCGGTCACGGGCGACCAGGATGCACATTTGCTCGTTCGAGATGCCGCGTCTTGTCGCTTTGCCGCCGCGTTTGCGTGGCGCGCGCTGTAAATGTCGCGCGCCCTTGTGGGATTCGAGCACATACATTTCGTCCGCCTCGGCGATCCCGGTGAGGCAGGCGGCCCGATCTTCCTTGCTCAGTCCCAGGAAACGGTGACGCCAGCGGAAGCTGGTCGCGCTCGCCACGCCGAGCTCGGCGGCGGCACGCCGAATGCTGCGCGAGTCAAGCATGCGGTCCAGATAGTCGAGCCAGTGCTGTTTGTGGCGCAAACGCGCCAATGGCGTGCCGCTCAGCGCGTTGCAGGTACGGCCGCAGCCGCGGCAGCGATAGCGCTGCAGGCCGTGCGCCTGGCCATGCCGGTAGAGTTGGCGTGAGCCGCAGGCCGGGCAGGCGAGCCGCGGCGCCGCCATTTGTTCGATGAGCTCGACGGTCTTGTCGAGCTTTGCTGCCGGCAACAGCAGGGCCAGCAGGCGTTCGCGCTGGCGCCGGGTCAAAACGGGAATCTGCTTGAGGAAGTGGTCGAACGTGCGGGCATGCATGGCGCCTCCGGCTTCGGTTCAGGTCGATCTTGGACCTCAGCCGTTCAAGATGATTCCACACTTAACGCGATCAGCGCCAAATTTTTGAATCCGCTTCGCTCGCGCCTGCGTATATGGACTGGGAACCAAGAAACACCCGGACCGCATTTGGCAGAGCTCACCGATAATTCAATCAAATATATTTCTTAAATCTATCGTGCGCAGGCTGTTTTGATGGGATTATCGTTCTAATAACCAAGCGAATCGTCAATAACATCAAATCAAGGAGATGAGAATGGCAACGAGTAAACAAGGAATGAAGGCTGCGGCCGCGCTTGCGGCCGGCGCCGCATTGATGGCGGCGGCGTTTCCGGCGGGGGCCTCCAGCCACCGCGAAGCGCCGTTCCTGACCAATGCGCCCAAGGTCGACGGCACCGACTTCTACATGTTCCGCAGCTACGCTTCCGGGCGCCAGGACTATGTGACGCTGATCGCCAACTTCATCCCTTTCCAGGATCCGCAGGGCGGCCCGAACTTCTACCAGTTCGACCAGAACGCCCTGTACGAGATCCACGTCGATAACAACGGCGACGCCAAGGAAGACATCTCCTTCCAGTTCCGCTTCAAGAACACCTCCAAGCACACGGCCCTGACGATCGGCGGCAAGCAGGTGATGATCCCGCTGATCAATTCGTCGACCATCAGCGGCGTCAATCCGGCTTCGCTGAACGTCCGCGAAACCTATACCATCGACATGGTGAAGGGCGACCGCCGCGGCGGAACCCGTACGCGCCTGGCCGGCACCGGCGGCACGAGCGAGTTCGACAAGCCGGTCGACAACATCGGCGAAAAGACCTTCGGCGGCGCCGGCGGCTACGAGACCTACGCCAACCAGCACATCTACGACCTGAACATTCCGGGCTGCGGCACCGGCCGCGTGTTCGTCGGCCAGCGCAAGGAGCCTTTCTATATCGCGGTCGGCAAGATCTTCGACCTGTTCAACCTGAACCCGCTCGGCGCTGAAGTCAGCGGCAACAAGAACGACCTGGAAGGCAAGAACGTTAGCTCGATCGCCCTCGAAATCCCGATCGCCTGCCTGACCGCGGGCGGCGAACCGGTAATCGGGGCCTATGCCACCGCCAGCATGCGCCAGGGACGGCTGCTGAATCCGGCGCCGGCTTCGGGCATCAACAATGCCGCGAAAGAGGGCGGGGCCTGGTCGCAGGTGTCGCGCGTCGGCATGCCGCTGGTGAATGAAGTCATCATCGGCATGGACGACAAGGACCGCTTCAATACCTCGAAGCCGAAGGATGACGCGCAGTTCATCAACTACGTCACCAACCCGGTGCTGCCGGCCGTGGTCGAGACCCTGTTCCCATCGGCCAAGGCGCCGACCAACTTCCCGCGCAACGACCTGGTGACCGTGTTCCTGAAAGGCCTGCCGGGCGTGAACCAGCCGAAGAACGTGGTCGCTTCCGAGATGCTGCGCCTGAACACCAGCATCGCGCCGACCCCGCAGGCGTCGCAGAACCAGCTCGGCGTGGCAGGCGGCGACAATGCCGGCTTCCCGAACGGACGCCGTCCGGCCGACGACGTGGTCGACGCCTCGCTGCGGGTGGCGATGGGCGCGCTGTGCGTCCTGACCGGCGCCAACGATGCCCTCGGCGTCGGCTGCAAGCCGGGCGACGCACCCGCCGGCGGCCTGAAACTGACCGACGGCGTGCGCAAGACCGCAACCGACTTCAAGGCGGCCTTCCCCTACCTGAATACCCCGCTGCCGGGTAATCAATAAGCCGAGGAGACCATCATGAAGAAGCTGCAAACGAAGCGGGGCCGCTTGCCGGTCCTGGTGCTGGGGCTCGCGCTGGCCATGACGCTCGGCGCCTGCCACCACGGCGACGACGACGACATGGGCTCGAAGCCGCCGGTGGCGGAAACGCCGAATCCGCCGCCGACCATGGCCGACGCTTTCTTCGCCTACGTCAGCCAGATCGTGGCGACCGCCAGCGACACGGCGGAACCGGCATCGACCGAGGGCGTGACGGCCACGGCGCCGGAAGACACCGAGCCCCAGCCCTTGCCGGCGTCCTGAGGCCATGCGGCTGGCCGATTTCAGAAGGCTGTTGCCGCTGGCGCTGCTGTCGGCCTCGATGTGGTGCGGCGCCGCGCCCCACATCCCGGCCGACGGCAGCCAGGTGGTGGAGCGCCTGCCCAGCCGCGCCGATCCGGTGCAGCGCGAATTGCTGCGCCTGCGGGGTGAGCTGAGCCGGCAGCCGGGCGACCTCGGACTGGCGACCACGCTGGCCCGGCGCTACATCGAGCAGGCGCGCATCGAAGGCGATCCGCGCTATCTCGGTTACGCCGAGGCCGCGCTGGCGCCCTGGTGGAAGGAGAATCAGCCGCCCGAACAGGTGCTGGTCCTGCGTGCGACCCTGCGCCAGAGCACCCACCAGTTCGGGGCGGCGCTGGCCGACCTCGATCTGGCGGTCAAGCGCGACAGCGACAACGTGCAGGCCTGGCTCACCCGCGCCACGGTGCAGATGGTGACCGGCGACCTGGCCGCCGCGCGCGGCAGCTGCATGCGCCTGTACTCGCGCGCGCCGGCGCTGGTGGTGCAGACCTGTTTGTCCAGCGTCGGCAGCATCGCCGGCGACGGCGCCGTCAGCTACCGGCGCCTGCTCGAGCTGCAGGCGCGCCGGCCGCCGGACACGCCTGACATCGGCATCTGGGTCCAGACCCTGCTGGCCGAAATGGCGGCGCGGGCCGGCGACGACGCCGCCGCCGAAGGCCACTTCCGCAAGGCGCTGGGGTTCAAGGCGCCCGACAGCTACCTGCTGGGCGCCTGGGCCGATTTCCTGCTCAACCATGGGCGCGCCGAAGAAGTGGCGCGCCTGCTGAAGGACAAGACCAGGGTCGATGCGCTGCTGCTGCGCTACGCGCTGGCGCTGGCGGCGATGAAATCGCCCGAGGCGGCGGCACAGACCGCGGCCCTGGGCGCCCGTTTCGATGCGGCGCAGCTGCGCGGCGATACCGTGCACCGGCGCGAGCAGGCCCGTTTCGAGCTTGCCCTGCGCGCCGACGCGGCCGCCGCAGTGCGCCTGGCCAAGGCCAACTGGGCGGTGCAGAAGGAGCCGGCCGACCTGCGCATCCTGGCCGACTGCGCGCTCGCCAGCGGCGACCCTGATGCCGCGCGCCTGGTGCGCGACTGGCTGCGCAGCTCGCGCATCGAAGACCGGCGCATCGCCGCCACCGCCGCGCGCCTGCGGGTGCCGGCATGAGCGCCGTGCGTACACTGTTCGCGGCCCTGATCGGGCTCGCTGCGCTCCTGCTGGCGGCGCCGGCCTGGGCCCACAAGCCGAGCGACAGCTACCTGACCCTCGACGTCGAACAGCGGCAGGTCAGGGGACAATGGGATATCGCGCTGCGCGACCTCGACATGGCCATCGGCCTGGATGGCGACGGCAACGGCGAACTGACCTGGAACGAGGTGCAAAGCCGCCAGGACGCGATTGCCGCCTATGCGCTGGCCCGGCTCAAGCTCGCCGGCGCCGGCGCGCCATGTCCGTTGCAGATGAACGCCATGCTGCTCGACGAGCATAGCGACGGCGCCTATGCCGTGCTGCGCTTCACGGGCAGTTGCGCCGCCGAGGTCGCCGCGCTGGATGTCGATTACCGGCTGCTGTTCGACATCGACCCCCAGCACAAGGGCCTGCTCCAGCTGCGCCATGGCGGCCAGACCTCGACCGCGATCTTCGCGCCGGACAGCGCGCAGCAGACGCTGCGCGTGAGCGATGCCTCGGCGCTGCGCCAGTTCGGCGACTACGTCCGGCACGGCATCTGGCATATCTGGATCGGCTTCGACCACATCCTGTTCCTGCTGTCGCTGCTGCTGCCGGCGGTGCTGGTCTACCGCGACGGCCGCTGGCAGGGCCGGGAGACCTTCCGCGCCGCCGCCATCGACGTCCTCAGGATCGTCACGGCCTTCACGCTGGCCCACTCGATCACGCTGACGCTGGCGACCCTGGGCGTGGTGACCCTGCCTTCGCGCCTGGTCGAATCGGCGATCGCCGCCTCGGTCGTGCTGGCGGCCCTGAACAATCTCTGGCCGCTGTTCCACGGACGGCGCGCGACGGTGGCGTTCGCTTTCGGACTGATCCACGGCTTCGGTTTCGCCAGCGTGCTGCTGGATCTCGGCTTGCCCAGGGCCGCGCTGCTGCTGTCGCTGGTCGGCTTCAACGCCGGCGTGGAGATCGGGCAGCTGACGATCGTCCTGCTGTTCCTGCCGCTGGCTTTCCTGGCGCGGAATACGGTGCTGTACCGCCGGGGCATGCTGGGCGCCGGCTCCTCGCTGATCCTGTTGCTGGCCCTGGTGTGGCTGGCGGAACGGGGGCTGGACGTGAAACTGCTGGCGTGATTCGCGCACCCCGGCAGCTCACAGCCGCGTCCAGCTGCCCTTGTACAGCACCGGCCCGGTCGGCGCATCCGGATTCGGCGAGCCGCCCTTCGGTTCCAGGCTGATTGCCAGCAGCATCACGTCCGGACCGATGGCGCGCTGGTCGAGCGCCAGCTCGGCGCTGCGGTTATCAGGCAGGATGCCGAGCGAACGCGGCTTGCCGTCGCGGGCGATCGCCCATAGCTGCAGCGTGCGGTCGTCCGGCACATGCACATCCTGCGCCACACGCACATGCAGGCGCTTGCGCGCCGGGTCGGCGCTCACCACGAGGGCGGTGCGTGCCTGCTCGTCGGCCAGGGCGGCGACCTGCCGCGGCAGCGGGGCTTCGCCGCGTCCGGCCAGCAGCACGGCCAGCACCACCGCGGCAGCGCCGGCGCCCAGCGCCATCCCGGCCCAGGGCCGCGCCGCGCCGAGGCGCCAGAACTGCCACCACGGCGCCGCCGGCGAGAGCTGCAGGCGGCGCTCGATGCCGGTCCAGACGCGCGCCGGCGGCGTGACCGGCTGGCCCATTTCGGCCAGGCCCGCCAGGCGGCCCTGCCAGGTGGCGACGAGGACGCGCAGGTCCGCGTCCCCGCGCAGCCAGGTTTCGAAGCGGCGCCGTGCGGGGCCGCGCAGGGTGCCGAGCGTGTATTCGGCCGCCAGCCTTTCGCGCAGGACCGCGTTGTTCCGGATATTCATGCAGCCCCTCCTTTCGTCAGGCAGTCGCGCAGGCGCTCGAGGCCGCGGCGGATCCAGGTCTTGACCGTCCCCAGCGGCTGGCCGAGCTGGGCGGCGACTTCGGTGTGCGACAAGTCATGCAGGTAGGCCATGCCGATCGCCTGGCGCTGGCGCCCGGCCAGTTTCTCCATGCAGCCGGCCAGCGCAAGCGCGTCCTGTGACAGCTGCACGCGTTCCTGCGGACCGGCGGCGGCATCCTGCAAGGCCTCGACCAGGTCATGGTCGCGCGGCGCCAGCTCGGTTTCCATGCTCGCGTGCATGCGCCGGCGCAGGTCCAGCGCCTTGTTGCGCACGATGGTCGCCATCCAGGTCAGCGGCGCCGACAGGTGCACCTGGTAGCTGGACGCCGCGTGCCAGATCGCCACGAAGGCGTCCTGCAAGGCTTCCTCCGCCAGCTCATCCTTCCTCAGGATGCGCAGGGCAAAGCCGAACAGCCGCGCCGAGCTGGTGTCGTAAAGCGTGCGGAATGCCGCTCTGTCCCCGAGCGCGACTGCGCAAAGGAGGCGGTGCAAGTGCTCGTTTTCGTCGATGTTCCTGCTCACGCTGGCCTTGTCATTGGATTAATGACAGGATTGTAGCGCGGCTCTGCAGGTCTTTATACGTGGCGGATGCGAATTCGGATGCAATTCAGGTCCGGAGCAGGGCCAGCACGGTCTCGATCTTGTACGGCTTGGGCGTGTAGAGATAAGGCCGCTCGCGATTCGCCAGCAGCGAAGGCAGCGTATAGCCCGAGGCCAGCACAATCTTCACCCGCGGGTACATCTCCCGGATCGCATCCGCCATCTGCAAGCCGGTCATGCCGGGCATGACCACATCGGAAAAGACCGCGTCGATGTCCTTGTCATCGGCAAGCATCTGCATGGCCGCGTGACCGGAATAGGCCACCGCCACTTCCAGGCCGTGGGCGCCCAGCAGGGCGGCGGCCATGTCGGCCAGGTCCTGCTCGTCGTCGACCACCAGCACTTTGCGCAGCAGGGCGGGGACTGCCTCGTCGATGCCGGCATCCTCATCGAAACGCCGAGCGGCGCCGGGCGGCTTTCCGTCCTTGCTCGCCCAGCCTGTATTCCAGATGCCTTGCATGTCGTTCCCGCAGTTTTAAATAAAACGCTATTTTAACGAATTTACCAGACATCACGCTTGAATTTGTTGCCATAAAGGATATGGTGTTGCAATTCTGGCAGGTTTGATGTGTTGGCGCCCTTGGGATAAGGTCAATCGTGCGCCCATGGCGTCTTTTGTCGTCCTGGATTACATTGAAAACATTGATGAAGAGGTGGTGCAATGCTGAACCTGTTCAACGATTTCGAACCCAGGCTCCTCCTGCATGCCGGCATACTCGTGCTGGGACTCGCCACCTTCGTCGGCGCCATCCTGGCCAGCCGATGCCCGCGCTGTAACTGGCTCGAGTGGATAGGCGAGCGTCGTGATGCGGACGATACGGAATGACACCCAGGCGCGTTAAAAATTTCCTGGCGTCAAAACTTTTTTGTGCTAAGCTGGTTCCTTGCTTTACGTAAAGTAAGCCGCATTTCCCCGCCTGCCCAGACTCCGCAGGATTAAGCTTTCTTCCTTCATCGCACCTACAGTGCCGCTTAATCCATGACTTCCCCGATCGCCGAGGCGCAAAAGCGCATCCTTCTCATCGACGACAACGTCGATGCCGCCTTCATGATGCAAGCCCTGCTGACGGCCTTCGGCTTCACGGTCGAAACCGCCAATAGCGGCGCGCGAGGCCTCGCCCTGGCGCAGACCTTCCTCCCGCAAGTGATCTTCCTAGATCTGGGCATGCCGGTGATGAGCGGTTACGAAGTGGCGACGGCGCTCAGGAAGCTGCCCGCGCTTGCCGACGTGTTCCTGCTGGCGCTGACCGGCTGGAACGACCAGGAGACGCGCGCGGCCGTGATCGCCGCCGGCTTCGACCGGCACCTGGTGAAGCCACCCGATTTCGCGCAGATCCGGGCACTCCTCGAGCGGCATTTCGAGGCCAGGGCCGTGGTCTGAGGACAGGCCGCGCCTGGCCTGTCGCGGTTGACGCAGCACGCCAGGTGAAATTCTTCGACAGCGAACAACGGGTGATCGCGGACGCGAAGCTGAGCAGCGTCGCTTCTTCAGCGCCCGAGTAAGGACGCATCGTCTTTCGCGGCCTGCGTGCCGGCGGGCCGGCCCAGCGCCTGGCCGATCGCCGCGCTGGCCAGCGCCACTTGGGCCGCATCCTGGCGCAGCATCCGCAGGCGCCGCCGCAGCGGACCCCAGCCGGGCCAGGCCGGGTCCTGGCGCGCCGCTTTATCGAGCGCGCTGTCCACCGCCTGGGGCGCCGCGCCGAGGCTGGCGCGCACCGCGGCAAACCCGTTCCTCAGCATGGCCTCGACCTCGGCGCGCGGCATGTTCTCCGCGTAGCGCCGCAGCAGCAGGCGCAGCGCCGCCATGTGCGCCACCAGCAGGTAGTTCTGCACCGTGAAGCGGTTCAGCTCCCTGGGCGCGCGCCGCTTGTCCGCCGGTTCGTCCAGCATGCGTCCGAGCGCTCCGCTGAGCGTCGCCAGGCTGTCCATGAAGCGCTTGCGGCTGACGCGGTAATGGAAATCGTCGGCGACGGCGCCGAGCAGCAGGGCGGCGCCGTCGTCGACGTATTTGCGGTTGGCCTCGAGCACCTCGTCCACCAGGCGCGGCAGGTCCTGGTACTCCCAGCTCGGCAGCACATAGCTGAAGAAGGTGGCGATCAGGGTGCCGAGCAGCGTGTCCAGCAGGCGCTCGCCGATCGCGCCGGCGCCGTGCGGCACCGTCAGGCCGATCAGCAGCAGCGCCTGCATGCTGGCGGCGATCGCGGTGTAGCGGTACTTCACGTACAGGAAGGTCGGCCCGGCCGCGGTGGCGACGAACAGGAAGCCGAACAGGATCGCCGGCGCGTGGACGAAGCGCAGGATCACGGCGGTCAGCAGGCAGCCGATCAGGGTGCCGACCAGGCGGTCGGCGCGCCGCTGGCGGGTGATGCTGAAGCTGGGCTTGAGCACCACGGCGATGGTCAGGGCGATCCAGTAGCCGTGCGTCTGCCAGGGCAGCCATTCGCTCGAGACCAGGCCCACCGAGATCGCCATCGCCACCCGCAGCGCGTAGCGGAAGGTCGGCGAAGTCCAGCGCAGGTTGGCCAGCAGGATGCCGAGGCTGTAGCGCTGCTGGGTGAGGAAGGGCGTCAGGTCGGCGCCGGCCAGCATCGGCAACGCGCCTTGCGGCGCCTGGCCGGCGGCGTGCAGGCGCGCGATCATCGCGATCGTCTCCCTGATCTTGTTGGAGGTGGCGCGCAGCACGGCCTGGGCCTCCGCCGCTTCGCCTTCGCCGGGAGGCAGGGCGCGCAGGGTCGCGGCGAGCGTGCGCAGCTCCGCGTCGTAATCGACGGTCCGCTGCGAGGGCCGGCCGCGCGTCATCGCATACGCCACCGATTCGATGTCGCGCGCCGCCTTGCCGATCAAGTCGCCCAGCAGCGGCAGGACGCTGGCGCCGGCGAAATGCTGGCGCAGCAGCACGTAATCGGTATGGGTGGCGAGCACCAGTTCGTACAGGTCGAACATGGCGTAATGCACCTGCACCAGCACTTCCTCGTCCTTCGCGGGCCTGCCGCGCAGGATCAGGTCGCGCGAGGCCTGCTGGCGTTCGGCCAGCGTGCTTTGCTGGCGCACCAGCTTCTCCATCTGCGCGGACAGCGGCTGCGCCATGTCGTAGCAGCCCGCCTTGGTGCTGGTATAGGCCGCGAGTTCATACAGGGCCTCGGCCAGCACCTGCTGCTTCAGGCGGCGCTGCAGGATCCACACCACCACCATCGCATACGCCATGTAGCCGGCGCCGCCCAGGAAGAACAGCGCGCCCTGGTGCAGGGCCTGCAGCGGCGTGGCCGCCTCTTCGCTCGACAGCATCATCACGAACAGGGCCACGAACTGCAGCGGCATCGCCTTGCGTCCGTAGACGACCATCATGCTGGCCAGGAAGCTGACCAGGACAATGACGCTACGCAGCAGCCAGGGCACCGGCGAACACAGGCCGACCACCAGCGCCACCAGTGAGCAAAACAGCACACCGGCCAGCATCTCGTTGAACTTGTGGCGCAAGGGACTGGGCAGGTCCATCAGGCTGGTGCACAGCGCGCCGATCGCCACCGCCATGGCGCTGGGCAGGCCGGCGATGAAGTAGGTGAGGTAGGCAAGGCCGACGATGCCGGTGGCGATCCGCAGGCCGGTGTAGAAATAGTGACTGAAGAGGAAGGTGCGGGGGGCGAGGGTGTAGTGCATGGGATCGGATCGCAGCTGTTATCCCGATTATAACGCCGCAGCTGGAGCCCCATGGCGCGCCTGCGCTACGCATGCAAGCTCATGAATTTAAAGCTAAAATAGCGTATTTACCGACCGGGATGATCGTGGGTCACAATATCAAGACCGTCCAGGAAGCCGCCGCGCTCCTGCGGCGCATCTGGCGCCAGGCCGCCGTTTTTTTACTCAGCATCGAGCTGCTGCTGCTCGTACTGGTGGCCTTCCTCACCGTCGGCGGCGTCTGGCTGGCCGCCATGGGCGACCTGCGCTGCCTGCTGGCCTTCGGCGCCGCGAGCGGCTACCTTGCCTTGCGCGCGGCGCTGCATGTGAAGCGCGTGCTGGCCTGGCCCTTTATTTAAGTTCCCTGATCTCGCCATTGAGCGTGCCGAGAAAGGCCGCCAGATCGGCGACCTCCTGTTCCGACAGCGGCATCGGCCGGCGCTCGTTGTGTCCCACCGCCGCACTGGGCGCCCTGGCGGAGTGACGGATCACATCCTCCAGCGTGGCGATCTGGCCGGCATGCATATAAGGCGGGCGCAGGGCCGCATTGCGCAGGCTGGGCGTCTTGAAGGCGCCGAGCATGTGCGGATCGTCCGCTGCGATAAATTCCAGCTCGGCGCAGTCGCGCCGGCGCGCATCGCTGTACGGGCCCAGGCAATTGAATTCGTCCTTCATGACGGTTTCGATGGCTGCCGCGCGGCCGCGGTCGGGATTCGAGCGGTCGCGCGGCGGCACCCCGGTGTTGTGGAAGTGCTGGTCGGTCAGCAGGGGGCCGGCATGGCAGGTGATGCACTGGGCTTTGCCGATGAACAGGCGCAGCCCGCGCTTTTCGCTTGCGGCCAGCATGCCTTCGCCGCCGCCCGGCTGGGCCAGCGTGGCGGCAATATAGCCGTCCAGGCGGGACGGACCGTGCTGCAAGGTCTTTTCATACGCGGCGATCGCCTTGCCCATGTTGGCAAAGGCCCGCGACACTTCGCTGCGCTGTGTTTCGGTCAACCTGGCCCAGGCGGCCTTCTCGGCCGGCGTGCCGAGCGGACTGGCGTTGTCCGCCAGGGCGGCCGCGTCGGGCAGGGCATGGAACACGGCTTCGTACTCCTGCCGGTAATGCCGGGACAGCAGACGGGCGTAGGCGACCCGGTTGCCGCTATGCTCCCTGGCGTCCTCCAGCGGCCCGAGCGCCTGGGACCAGACACTGTCCTTGCGCCCATCCCAGAACTGCCATGGCGAGGCGCTGCCGGCTGCGATCGGCATCGTGCGCCGCAAGCCGGTGGCGATGCCGACGCCCAGCGGACGACCATCCTGGAACTGGCGCCCCGGATCGTGGCAGCTGGCGCAGGAGACCCGCCCGTTGGCGCTGAAGCGCGGGTCGAAGAAGATCTTCTTGCCGAGCGCCGCCGCGGCCGGCGATCCTTCATAGGCGTTGGACGGATCCGGCGCCTGCGCAGCGAGTGCGCCGATGTGCAGGGACTTCAGCAGCGCCAGTTCCGCACCGCTCCAGGCCTCCGCGGCGGCCGGCGCCAGCTCGCGGCCGGTGACGAAGTGGCTGGCCGCCAGCAGCAGGGCCAGCGCGCACAGGGAGCGTGCGGCCGTGTTCATCGCGCCGCCAGGCTGCGCTCCGCCGCGGGCTCGGCGACGACCGTGTTGAAGGTGACCCGGTCCTGCGCCGCACCGGCCTGGATGCGCAGCTTCATTTCCCACCAGCCGGTCATGCTGAACTTGACGCCGTCCAGCCGGTAGCGGCCATTGCCCAGCTCTTCGGTCACGCGAGGCTGCGTCGGGAAGCCGTGTCCATGTTGCGGCATGCCGCCGTCGAAGCCGATCTGCGCGCCGGTGACGGGTTCGCCCCCAGCGGTGGCCACCGAGATCTCCCAGGCGTGGATGCGGTTGAGCGGGACGGTGGCTGGCACCGGATGCATCGACACCACGTATTTTCCTTCCGCGCTCTGGCGGGTCGTGCGGACGTCGAGATCGGCCGGCGGCGAAAACATCGAGCAGCCGTTCAAGGCCATCACGGCGACGCCGCAGGCAAAAAGTCGTACCAAGTTTTTCATTTTGCTTCCTCGGGTGTTGAAATTGGCGGGATAGCTTCCCGGTGCAGCAATTCTCCTGGCTGCCGATGCCCGGAGAGAGACAAGAAGGCCGGGATTTCTGCCAAAATGTGGGCAACGCCACCATCGACCGGTCAAGGGATAAATTGCGATCTACATTTTTTGCAGGCTCGCCGCACCGCATCGTGATCGCCGCATTTCCGACGGCGCAGATGCTGGATGTGACCGGTCCGCTCGACGTCTTCAGTATGGCCAATACGATCGAGCGCGGGCAGGGAAGGCCCGCGCCTTACGAATTCATCCTGGCCGCGCCGGAAGCCGGGCAGGTCGAAACGACCTCCGGCATTGCCTTGCTGGCGACCCGCTCGATCCACGATCCGAGCCTGAGCGCGGATACGCTGCTCGTCGCCGGCGGGCCGGGCGCCCGCGACGCGATCGGGGACGAAAAAATCATCGGCGGCTTGCGCGCACTGTGCGGCAGGTCGGGGCGGGTCGGTTCGATTTGTACCGGTGCATTTCCGCTCGCCGCCACCGGCCTGATGCGCCATCAGCGGGCGACCACGCACTGGGCACATTTCGACGAGTTCGCGCAGGCCTTCCCCGATGTCGAACTGGAGCGCAATGCCCTGTTCGTGGATGCCGGCGCCTGCCATAGCTCGGCGGGCATTTCGGCGGGCATCGATTACGCGCTCGCACTGCTGGAGGCGGGTATCGGCCGCGACCTGGCCATGCGCGTGGCGCGCTCGCTGGTGGTCTTCCTGAAGCGGCCGGGCGGCCAGGCGCAATTCAGCGTCCAGCTGGCGTCGCAGGCGAACGCCGAGAATCCTGACCGTTTCTTCGCCCTGGGCCAGTGGATGTCGGATAACCTGTCGTCAGAGCTGTCGGTAGAGATCCTGGCGGAGCGGATGGCGATGAGCCCGCGGAACTTCGCGCGCCGCTTTGTCGAGACGATGAAAGTCGCGCCCGCAAAATACGTCGAGAGCCTGCGCGTCGACGCTGCGCGGCGCCTGCTGACCGACAGCGAGCTGTCGCTGGCTCGGATCGCCGAGCGCTGCGGATTCGGCTCGGCCGAGACCATGCGCCTCGCGTTCAAGCGCCAGATCGATATCTCGCCCACCGACTTCCGCGAGCGTTTTCGCTCCACAGGCGGGCGCAAGGCCTGAGCGGCCGCGCCGCGAATGGCAGTAATCGACGGCATCCTGTCTGGTATGCCGGGGCATTGCGCCCTACAGTAGCTCCACTTTTGAAAACTGGAGCTGGCCATGAAACGATTTGTTCGCCCCCTGCTGTTTGTCTTGCTGTCCTTGTGCGCTTTGCTGGCCCATGCCGGCGAACCGCCGGGCCAGATCGCGCCCTATGCCGACCGCTTCGGCCGGAGCAGGCCGGTGGTCGCCGTGGTGGGCGAAAACAGCGGCACCGTCTTGTCGGACTTCGTGATTCCCTACGGCGTCCTGTCCCAATCCGGCGTCGCCGAGGTGGTGAGCGTGTCGACCGCCGCCGGCCCGATGACGCTCCCGCCCTTGCGCGTCCAGGCCGACCGCAGCACCGAGGAATTCGACCAGCGCTTTCCCGATGGCGCCGACTACGTGATCGTGCCGGCCATGGAAAAGAACGACGACGCCAGCCTGCTCGCATGGATCTCGGCGCAGGCGAAAAAGGGCGCAACCCTGATCAGCATCTGCAATGGTTCGCTGGTGCTGGCGAACGCCGGGCTGACGCGCGGCCACAGCGCCACCGGGCACTGGAGCACCCACCAGATGCGCGTCAAGAAGTATCCCGAGACGCGCTGGCTGAAGAACGTGCGCTTTGTCGCCGACGGCAAGATCGTCTCGAGCGCAGGGATCACGGCGGCGATGCCGGTCTCGATCGCACTGGTCGCGGCCATCGCCGGCAAGGAACGGGCCGACGAGCTGGCGCAGCGCCTGGGCGTCGCCGACTGGAGCACGCGCCATGACAGCGATGCGTTCGGATTCAGTGTCATGGATGGCGTGACCGCGGCCCGCAACAAGGCGCTGCACGGGAGCGAGCAGGTGGGCGTGCGCGTGGCGCCGGGCGTGGACGAGATCGGGCTTGCGTGGCAGGTCGAGGCCTATGCCGCCACCCTGCGCGGCCACGTCGTCTCGGTGGCCGACGCGGCGGGGCCGGTCAAGACCCGCGGCGGCCTGACGCTGCTGCCGGACCGGGTGGGCGGCATCGAGAAGCTGGACCGGGTGCTGCCGCCGCTGGAAGCGACGCCGCCGGGCAGGATCCTCGACCTGGCCCTGAAGGATATCGGCGCACGCTACGGCGAGCGTACGCTGCGGCTGGTGCTGCTGGAAATCGAATATCCCGAACCGAAGTGATGGCGGCCGGCGCTCAGGCCGCGGCCGGGGCGTCCACCAGGAGGCGCGGATCGAGCGCCCGCATGCGCGGCTCGACATAGTAGCCGCCGGCTTCCACATACTTCAGGCAGCAGCGTCCGCACACGCCGCACTGGAGGACGCTGCAGCGGTTGTACGGATAATGCCGCCAGGCGATCGGCGCCTCGGCCGACCAGTAATTCGTTCCGGCCGGATGGACTTCCTCGTAGCTCGCTTCGATGTAGGGATCGTCGACCAGGGTGCCGAGCATGCGCATCTGCTGCTCGGGGAAGCTGGCGGGGATGCGCGTCCACTCGCGGCAGGTGTCGATGGCGCAGCCGCAGGCGCGGGTGACCGCCGCCGATGCTGCCGCCAATTGCATCAATTCGTCGAATGTCAGTTTGTGATCGGTGCTCATGCTGCAAGTATGCCATGCCGGCGCTTTCCGTTTGCGCCACCGCATGGACGGCTTCGGCCGCGCGCGTACCATTCTCTTCGGCGAGGTAGCAAAGAGGTTATGCAGCGGCTTGCAAAGCCGCGTAGACAGGTTCGATTCCTGTCCTCGCCTGAAACGGATTCCCGATCAGCCCACCGCCGCGTGGGCTTTTCTTTTTCTCCTTCCACTTGCGCGTTGACATCGGTAACACCTCTGCTATAGTTCTCGACACAAATTTGGCAACGTTTCCAATTGCCGATTCATAAAGGAGATGAACACCATGGCTCTCGCCAACCGGCTGCGGCTGCGCAGCGCCTTCCCCATCCTGCTGCTCGCGGCGTTCAGCGCATGGCCGGCCGCCGCCGCACCGGAGAAAGGCGAGGGCCCGACGGTCCAGGCCTGGCTCACCACCGGCGACCAGACCAGGCTGCTCTCCCGCGAAGCCGACGCCAGCTTCAGCAGCGCGATGGTCAAGATGGCCGCCGGCACGCCGGTGATCGAGGTCGATCCCGGCACCAGTTACCAGCAGATCGCCGGCTTCGGCGCGGCCATCACCGACGCCTCGGCCTGGCTGATCCAGCAAAAGATGCAGCCGGCTCAGCGCGAAGCCCTGATGCGCGAGCTGTTCGGCCGGGGACAAGGAAAAAATCCGGGCATCGGCCTGTCCTTCACCCGCCTGACCATCGGCGCCTCCGACTTCTCGCGTACCCACTACAGCTTCGACGACATGCCGGCGGGGGAGAAGGACCCGCAGCTCCGGCACTTCTCGATCGCCGCCCAGCGCGACACCGTGCTGCCGGCGGTGAAGGCGGCGCTGAAGATCAATCCGCAGCTGAAGGTGATGGCCTCGCCTTGGAGCGCGCCGGGCTGGATGAAGAGCAGCGACAGCCTGGTCAAGGGCTCGCTGAAGCCCGAAGCCTACGACGCCTTCGCGCGCTACCTGAACCGCTACGTCGATGCGATGAAGGCGGAGGGCGTCGCCATCTCGGCGCTGACGCTGCAGAACGAGCCGCATTTCGAACCCGGCGACTATCCCGGCATGCGTGTCGACCCGGCCAGGCGCGCCGCTTTCATCGGCGGCCATCTCGGCCCGCTGCTGGCGCGCGCCAACCCCGGCACCGCGATCTTCGACTGGGACCACAACTGGGACGAGCCGGATTCGCCGGCCACCGTGCTGGCCGACCCGCAGGCGGCAAAGTACGTGAGCGGCGTCGCCTGGCACTGCTACGCCGGCAAGTCGGAGGTGCAAGCGACCGTGCATGACAAATTCCCGGCCAAGGACACCTGGTTCACCGAGTGCTCGGGCGGGCGCTGGTCGCCGGACTGGGCCAAGAACCTGCAGTACTTCACGAAGACCCTCGTGATCGACACCACCCGCGGCTGGGCGCGCGGCGTCCTGTTCTGGAACCTGGCGCTGGACGAGAAGGACGGCCCGCACCTGGGCGGCTGCAAGGACTGCCGCGGCGTCGTCACCATCGATTCGAAGACGGGGACCGTCACCCGCAACGTCGAGTATTACGCGCTGGCCCACGCCAGCCGCTTCGTGCTGCCGGGGGCGCGCCGCATCGCCTCCAGCGAAGCGTCGGAGGGTGTGGCCAATGTCGCCTTCCGCAATCCGGACGGCGGCGTCGTGCTGCTGCTGGCGAACGGCGAGGCCGCCGCGCGCACGGTCGCGGTCAAGGTGGGCAAGGCCTCCTTCCGCTACACGCTGCCGGGGTCCAGCGTGGCCACGCTGCTCTGGAAATAAGTGTGTGAAGGGTGCGTCAGCTGTTGCGCACACGCACCTTCACTATTGACATTGAAATTCGAGCAAGCTGATAATGTCAACACAGCATTTGGCAACGTTTCCAATCCCGGGCGGCAGGGGACTGGACAGGGAGGCCAGCTGCGATGAAGGCTGACTACCGAGCCGAACCGATTAGCGGAAACGGGTGCCCTCTGAATTGGCAACGTTTCCATTTTTAAGATCTTGGTTTGGCAACGTTTCCATACTCGCACCATAAAAACATTCAGGAGACAGAAACATGGCTCACCCAAGCACCCGCCGCGCCCATCCCTTGTCCGTCACCCCGATCGCCGCCGCCTGCGCCGCGCTGCTGTGGGGTGGCGGCGCCATGGCCCAGGACAGCACCCAGGACGGCGCGCCCTCGCAGGTGGTCGTCACCGGCATCCGCGGCAGTATCGAGAGCTCGATCGCCATCAAGAAGGATGCCGACAACATCGTCGAGGCCATCACCGCGGAAGACATCGGCAAGCTGCCGGACACCTCGATCGCCGAATCGATCGCGCGCCTGCCTGGCCTCACCGCGCAGCGCGTGGCCGGCCGCGCCCAGGTGATCTCGCTGCGCGGCCTGGCGCCGGACTTCGGCGTGACCCTGTTGAACGGCCGCGAGCAGACGTCCACCAGCAACGACCGCAGCGCCGAGTTCGACCAGTACCCGTCCGAGCTGCTCGGCGGCGTGACCGTGTACAAGACCCCGGATGCGGCGATGACGGCGGCCGGCCTGTCCGGCACCATCGACCTGCGCGCCGTGCGCCCGCTGGACCGCCGCGGCCGCACCATCGCCGTCAACCTGCGCGGTGAGCACAACGGTAACGGCAAGCTGAATAACGGCTGGTCGGACAACGGCGGCCGCGCCTCGATCTCCTACATCGACCAGTTCATGAACAACACCCTGGGCATCGCGGTCGGCTATGCCCACCTGGATTCGCCGGGCCAGCAGAAGGAATACAAGTCCTGGTGGTGGGGCGACCAGAACAAGCTGCCGCCGGGGAACGAGGACGTGGTCGGCCTGAAGGGCGCCGAAGTCACGGCCACCTCGCGCAAGCAGGTGCGCGACGGCCTGATGGCGGTGATCGACTACAAGCCGAACCGCGATGTGCGCTCGGTGCTCGACCTGTACTACTCGCAGTTCGACCAGAAGGAAATCATGCGCGGCATGATGTGGAACTCGCACCAGTGGAGCGACGTCACCTACAGCAACCCGCAGATCCAGACCATCGGCGGCACCCGCCTGCTGACCGGCGGCGCGCTGGTCAACCTCGAACCCATCGTCCGCAACGACTACAACAGCCGCAAGGACAACCTGTTCGCCGCGGGCTTCAACAACAACGTGAAGCTGGCCAAGCGCTGGACCCTGGACAGCGACCTGTCCTATTCCTCGGCCAAGCGCAAGGAAACCACCTCCGAGACCTATGCCGGCCTGGGTCCGGCCGGCTCGCACGTGACCGACAATAACTTCCAGTTCCAGATCCCGGTGGGCGCCGGCCTGCCGCGCTTCACCCCGAGCGTGGATTTCACGAATCCCGCCATCATCCGCCTGACCGACGTCGGCGGCTGGGGCCACGACGCCACCATGCACCATCCGATCGTCGAGGACACGCTGGGCGCCGCCAAGCTGAGCGCGAAGCACGAAATGGACGGCTTCTTCCGCGACGTCCAGGCCGGCCTGAGCTACTCGCAGCGCGAGAAGTCGCACGAGGACGTGTCGCAGCTGTACGCGCTGAAGAACAACCGCGCGATCACGACCGTGGGTTCCGACATCATCCAGCCGACCACCTCGCTGGCCTGGGCCGGCATCCCGGGCGTGCTGACTTTCGATCCGATCGCCGCCATCGACCGTTACTACGACAAGATGCCGGTCGATACCGACGTCGCCCAGCAGGACTGGAGCGTCACCGAGAAGCAGACCCTCGGCTACCTCCGCCTCGGCATCGACACCGCGCTCGGCAAGGTGCCGGTGCGCGGCAATGCCGGCGTCCAGTACGTCCACGTCAACCAGCAGGCCGAGGGCAAGGCGGTCAACAACGGCGTGATCACGGACATTCGCGGCGGTTCTTCCTACAACGACGTCCTGCCCAGCCTGAACCTGAACTTCGACCTCGGCAACTACGTCGGCGACACCTACCTGCGCTTCGGCGCGGCCAAGACCGTGGCCCGTCCGCGCATGTCCGACATGCGCGCCGGCATCCAGGCGGGCGTGGACCAGACCACCCGCATGTGGAGCGGCAGCGGCGGCAATCCGAAGCTGGAGCCGTGGCGCGCCAACTCCTACGACCTCTCGCTGGAGCACTACATCAGCAAGGGCAGTTACGTGTCGGCGGCTTACTTCTTCAAGGACCTGAAGAGCTATATCTACAACCAGCAGCGCGAGTTCGACTACACCGGCTTCCCGAATTCGAGCGCGGTGGTCCCGCTGCAAAGCATCGGCACCATCAACCAGCCGGCCAACGGGCAGGGCGGCTTCGTGCGCGGCATCGAGCTGACCGCGTCGATGCAGCTGAACATGCTGTGGAACCGCCTGGATGGTTTCGGCCTGCAGGCCAGCGCCTCCGGCACCGACAGCTCGATCCACCCGAACGGTCCGGGGACCAGGGAAAAGCTGCCCGGCCTGTCCGGCGTGGTGGCGAACCTGACCGCCTTCTATGAAAAGAACGGCTTCTCGGCGCGTATCTCGGAACGCTACCGCTCCGCCTTCCGCGGCGAGGTCACCGGCCTGTTCGCCCAGCGCGCCTTCAGCGAGATCCGCGCCGAGCGCCAGATCGACGTCCAGATCGGCTACGAGTTCCAGGAAGGCCGCTTCAAGAACCTGGGCCTGCTGCTGCAGGCGAACAACCTGCACAACCAGCCTTACCAGACCATGCAGGGCGACCCGTTCAGCAGCGGCGCCTACGCGCCGGAGCGCTACACGACCTACGGCCGCCAGATCCTGCTGGGCCTGAACTACAAGCTGTAAGCGGCGCGACAAGGAGAAGACATTGACGACCAAACGATTTGCGATGCGGCTGCTGTGCGCCGCCCTGATGACGGCCGCGGGCGGCACGGCGCTGGCCGCCAACAGCCAGTGGCAGGTCTACACCACGGCCCAGGGCGCGGGCGAGCGCTTCGTGCCGCAGGCCCTGGGCGCGGCGCGCCCGGCCACGCAGCCGATGGAGACCGAGATTGCGGTGTTCGTGGATACCCGGCGCAGCTTCCAGGAAGTGTTCGGCTTCGGCGGCGCCGTCACCGACGCCACCGCCGAGACCTATGCCAAGCTGACCCCGGCGCAGCAGAAGGCCTTCCTGGCCGCCTACTTCGATCCGAAGCAGGGCCTGGGCTACAGCGTCCTGCGCACCACCATCCACAGCTCGGACTTCAGCAGCGGCAGCTACACCTATGTGAAGGACGGCGACCGTGCGCTGGCCTCCTTCAGCATCGCCCACGACATGAAGTACCGCGTGCCGCTGATGCGCCAGGCGCTGGCGGCGGGCGGCGGCTACGGCACCCGGATGCGCGTGTTCGCCTCGCCCTGGAGCGCCCCAAGCTGGATGAAGTCGAACGGCAGCATGGTCGGCGGCGGCACCCTGCTGCCGGAATACCGCGACACCTGGGCCCAGTACATCGTCAAGTTCGTCAAGGCCTATGAAAAGGCCGGCATCCCACTGTGGGGCCTGTCGATCCAGAACGAGCCGATGGCCAAGCAGAAGTGGGAGTCGATGATCTACACCGCCGAGGACGAGACCCGCTTCCTCGGCGACCACCTCGGCCCCGCGCTGAGCGCCGCCGGCCTGCAGGACAAGAAGGTGATCGTCTGGGACCACAACCGCGACCTGCTGCCGCAGCGCGCCGCCCACATCCTGGCGGACAAGAAGGCGCGCCCGTATATCTGGGGCGTCGGCTACCACTGGTACGAGACATGGGCCAAGGGTGAGCCCATGCACCGCAACCTGGCCGCCGTGCATGAGGCATACCCTGACGTGCCTTTCCTGTTGACCGAGTCGTCGATCGAGCACTTCGACCCCACGCAGATGCAGTCCTGGGCCAATGGCGAGCGTTACGGCAGCGAGATCCTGGCCGACCTGAATGCCGGCTCCAGCGGCTGGGTCGACTGGAACATGCTGCTCGACAGCCGCGGCGGTCCCAACCACGTCGGCAACTACTGCTTCGCGCTGCTGCATGCGAGCGACGACGGCCAGCTGATTTATACGCCGAGCTACGCCTACATGGGCCACTTCACCCGCTACATCCGGCCGAAGGCGCGCCGCGTGAGCGCCGCCACCAGCCGCAGCACGCTGGATGCGACCGCCTTCCGCAACCTAGATGGCAGCCTGGCGGTGGTGGTGATGAACAAGACCGCGCAGCCGCAGCACTACCGCCTGGTCGTCGACGGCCAGGAAGTCGCGGTCGACATCCCGGCCCACGCGATCCAGACCGCGGTCCGCTAAAGGCCTGCTAAAGCTGCTGCGCCCGGCCCCGGCTTGCAGTATGCTTGGGCCGGGGAGGGGAAACTCAGTGTCGACTATCAAGGACGTAGCGCGCCTGGCCGGCGTCGGCCTGGGCACCGCGTCGCGCGTGGTGCGCGGCAAGGGCTCGGTGTCGCCGGCGAAGCTGGAGCGCGTGCGCAAGGCCATCGCCACGCTGGGCTACCGTCCCTCGCACGCGGCGCGTTCGCTCCTCTACGGCAGCAGCCGCATGATCGGGGTCTACATCCCGCTGATGTCCGGCACCTTCTACACGGCGATGCTGCAGATCGTGGACGCCGAACTGCGCGGCGCCGGCCTGCACATGATGGTCGCCTTCGGTATCGGGCGCGAAGGCGCGCGCCGGCAGGCGATCGACGGCGTCGGCTTCCTGTTCGAGCGCGGCTGCGACGGCGTGATCGTGCTCACCAGCCCCCTGCTGGAAGAAGACCTGGAGGCCCTCGGCCCCAGGCGCGGCAAGCTGGTCCTGCTGAATCACAGCTTCGACAGCATCCCCGGACAATGCTTCACGGTCGACCACCGCCTGGGCGGCCGGCTGGCGGCGCGCGCGCTGCTGGACCATGCGCACCGCGAGATCGCCGTGATCGGCGGGCCCGCGGACGTGGCCGACAATATCGACCGCATCGCCGGCTTCATGCAGGAGCTCGAGGCGGGCGGCATCGACACCGCCGGCCTGTGGATGGCGGAGTGCGACTTTTCCTCGGACGGCGGCTGGTCGGCGGCACAGGCGCTGCTGGCTTCGGGCCGGCCGTTCACCGCGGTGTTCTGCGCCAACGACGAGATGGCGCTGGGCGCGCTGGCCTGCTTCCACGAAGCCGGCATCCGCGTGCCGCGGGACGTGTCCGTGATCGGCTACGACGACGTGCCCAGCGCCGCCTACTCGGCGCCGCGCCTGAGCTCCGTCCACATCCCCTGGCGCGAGATGACCCGCAGCGGGGTCGCGGCGCTGCTCAATCTTTGCTATGGCTACGAGCGGCCGCTGACGCGGACTTTTCCGGTGAGCGTGAGTTTGAGGGCGTCGCTCGCGCGGCCGGCCCGGGGATAGGAAACCGTCGTCCGCGCCCGGCTGCCTTGCACAGCGGGGCGTCAGCGTCCCTGCAGCAGGTCCGCCCGCGGATAGCCCCAGCCCGGCACCGGATGCGGGCAGGGCTTTGCGCCCTGGCCGGCATACGTCATGGTCGAGAAATTGCGGTTGCCCGGCTCGCCCCAGCGCAAATCGGTCGCCACGCCGTCCGCCAGCGAGGGCGCGCGCGCGAAGCGCAGCCAGGCGTTCACCCGGCAGTCGCGCGCGGCCGTTTGCCGCAGCGTCGCCAGCGGCTGGCGGTCTTCCGCCTGCCACGCAAGCTGCGGCGGCGCATCCTCGAGCGCCGGGCCGGCGATGCGCGCCGGGCAGTGCGACACCGGCGTCAAACCCGGTGCAAGGCTCAGCATGCCGCGCCGCAGGTGCACGGTGCCGGCGCCCATCGCGCCGGTCCTGGCCACCGTCACGAAGGACCAGCACAGCGGATTCGCGGGGTAGGCCGAAAGCGCCGTGTCCAGCAGGCGCTCGCCCGGATCGATGCGTTTCACTTCGGCGGCGACGATGGCGCGCGCCTGCTGCAGCGACAGCGCCTGCACGCCGACCCAGGCCAGGCAGGCCGCGAGGCCGGCGGCCAGCGCGATGCGTCCGCGCTCGGACCTGCTCTCGCCATGGTGCTCGTCATTGCGGCGCTGGATCCAGGCCAGCAGCAATCCCAGCGCCAACAGGCCGGCGAACGATCCCCATTGCAGGAATCCGAGCAGGGTCGCGGCCAGCGGCGCCAGGGCGATCACGGCCAGCCACAGCAGGCGCAGCGGCCGGCTGCGCACCAGGGCCGCCAGCGGCACCCCGAAAGCGATCCAGAACACCGGCTCGACGATGAACACCAGGTCGCCGTAATACCAGTTCGGGTCGAAGGGCCAGAAGGGGTGGACGCCGTAGACGTTCAGGCTGTCCATGCCGATATGCAGGGCCAGCCCGCCGAAGGAGGCCAGCACCGCGCCCCAGCGCGCCCGGCTGCTTGCCGCCTGCAGGCGCCGCGCTGCCGGCCACAGTGCCCAAACCAGGGCCAGCAGCAGGGTCGCCTCGAACAGCGCGGCAAGCAGCGTATGCGTGTGCCCGCGGTGATGCAGCAAATAGCCCAGCGGCGGATCGAGCAGGGGCGTCAGCACCAGGTCGAGGTCGGGGAAATTGCTGGCCAGGCAGCCGATGACGAGCAGCATGCGCGAGCGGATCCGGCCGTTGTCGGGGTTCGCTTCGGCAGCGAGGCTGCGGTCGATCAGGGCGCCGATGCCGAGGCCGACGACGGAGTGGGTAAGATTATCCATTCTGCAATCTTACCCTTATTGCAAGCTCGGCGCTGTCAGGCTGCGTCGGGCGGGAGCGCGAGTACGCCGGCATAGCCCTCGGGCAGCGCCAGCGGCAGGCAGCGGCAGCCCGCCAGTCCGGCATCCCCCTCCGCGCTCCATTCGATGAGTTCGCGGCCCAGGTATTTCAGGCGCGCCTCGCGTTCGCTCCAGGCGCGGGCGAAAGCCTCCGCGCGCCCGGCGGCGGGCAGGGCGGCCAGTGCCGCCGCCACTTCCGGTCCGAGGTAGTCGCGCGCCACCGGCGCCCAGTCCGAAATGTCCATGACCAGCGTGACATCGATGCCGACCGGACCCTGCAGGGAGATCGCGGCCAGCGACAGCGCGCCGTCGTGGCTGATGGCGATCCAGGCGCGGCGCTGGCCCAAGGGCGTGTCGAGCAGGGCGTAGGGAAGCTGGCCCTCCGGCGTGTGCAGGGCGATGCGATGCGGCGCCAGGCCGCCGAGGGCCGCGAGTTCGGCCACGATCGCTTCCCGGATCGCGCGGCGCGCCGCTTCGCGGTCCGGCTGGTCCTGGATGCCGATCACGGCAACGCCATCCGTTTCATCACAATTTGCAACTAACCGACGAGAGCCGGCCGAAGCATCGAACCCCTGGCCGCCATGCGCCGGCGGGGGCGGGGAAGCGCCCATGGTCCGCCACTGCACCGGTATCATCATCCGCTCCTCAATCCCGCTGCGGCGCCGCCGGCAAGCCATTCCAGCCGGTCGCCGCCGGGATATGCTCGCCCTTCATCACCAGCGTCAGCGGCCCGATGCGCGCGTTGTCGCCCACCCTGGCGCTGTACAGCACCGCGCTGCGCGGGCCGATGTAGACCTTGCTGCCGATATCGACGCGGTCGATCTTCATCACGCGGTCCTCGAACAGGTGGGTCTGCGGGCAGGATAGGGCATTCAGCTCGCTATGGTCGCCGATGTGGACGCAGTCGAATTCCGTGATGTCGGTGGTGTCCATGTACACGCCCTTGCCGATGCGGCAGCCGAGCAGGTTGAAGGCCAGCGGCAGCCAGGGCGTGCCGCGCAGGTAGCGCATGAAGTTGGGGACGGCGATGCCCTCGTACATATTGGTGACGCCCTCGGACAGCCAGACGAAGGGCGTCCACATCGGTTCCGCGCGCTTCTTGTAGCGGCCCAGCAGCAGCCATTTGAAGGCCAGCACGAACAGGTAGTTGCCGATCCCGTAGACCAGGCCGATCAGGGCCAGGTACCAGACCACCTCGCCCCAGCGCCCGGCGCCGGCCAGCGGCATCAGGTCCAGCACCACCGTGTAGCCGACCGCGATCACCACCGCGTGCGGCGCCACGATGCGGAAGGCCTCCACCAGCGTGCGGCCCAGGCGGCGCGCCATCGAGGGCCGGTAGGTCAGGTGTTCGGGGTAGCCGCTGACCTGCTCGCGCGCCGGCAGGTGGATGGGCGGGGAGCCGAGCCAGGTGTCGCCGCCCGTCATGCGCTCGTTGGCCGGCGCATGCGTGTGCACGCCCACCAGCACGCCTTCGGGCAGCACGGTGCCGTCCGGGATGTAGCTGCCGTTGCCGACGAAGGAACGGTTCGAGACCACGGTCGGCTCCATCGTCATCCAGCCGCCGTCGATCTGTTCGTCGCCCAGCATCACGGCGTCGGCAATGAAGGTTTCGTCGCCGAGGGTCAGCATGTCGGGCACCACGCCCAGCGCGGTCGAGATCTCGGCGTCGCGGCCCACCTTGGCGCCCAGCAGGCGGTACCAGAACGGCGCGAACACGGTCGCGTAGATGCCGTGCAGGACGTTCAGGCTGGATTCCTGGATGTGCGAGACCAGCCACTTCTTGCAGTAGGTGTTCGAATGCACGGCCGAGCGGCCGGGCTGGAGGCGCGGCAGGAAGCCCCAGCGGATCGCCGCCGACACCAGCATGGTCAGTGCGATCAGTACCGCGCTGGCGGGGAGGGCCAGCACGAAGTAGCGGATCAGCTGCCCGTGGATGGTGCTGGCCTGCAGCCATGCCAGGGTGCCGCGCTCGTCGAACCAGTCGATCAGCACGAAGCTCGGGAAGACCGGCATGAAGAACAGGGTCGCCACCAGCAGGATGCCGAACACGAAGAACAGGGCCTCGCCAAGCAGGCGCGCGCGGCTCGCGATCGGGCGCGGCGGCAGGGCCGAGGGGTCGAAGGCGCCGGCGTCGCGCGCGGGCGAACCTGCCCACACGCGGCCGTCGGGCACTTCCACGCCATCGGCCAGCGCCGACTGGCCTTCTAGGTGGCCGCGGCGTCCCACCCGCGTGTTCCCTTCGAGGACCGCATAGGACGAGACGCAGGCATCGTCATCGAGGTGGATCGGACCCAGCAGCAGGCGGCCGCGCTCGACGCGCGCGTTCTCGAAGTTGACGCCGTTGCCGATGCTGACGTTGTGGCCCAGCGTGAACAGGTCCGGCGAACGCAGGGTCATCGAGCCGATCACGACGTCCTTGCCGATCTTCGCGCCCAGCAGGCGCAGCCACCAGCCGTACAGCGAGGAGCCGGCCAGCAGATAGGTCGGCGCCGCCTCGACCAGGCGGTCCGCCAGCCACCAGCGGTAATAGGTCATGCCCCACAGCGGATAGCTGCCGGGGGTCAAGCGGCCCGCCACCAGCCATTTGCCGGCGGCGGCGAACACGAACTCCATCACGGTGGCGAGCAGGAACACCCCGATCGAGGCCGCGATCGCGCGCGCGATCGAGTCGCCGGGGTCGCCGGTCATGAAGTGGTAAGTGAAGAAGGGCGCCAGCCACTGCGCCATGCGCAGCGTGACCAGCACTGGCACCGCGGCCAGCTGGGCTATCCCGCAGGCCCAGCGCCGCGCGGATGGCGGCGGCGTCCAGTCCTGCTCGATGCGGGCGGTGCCGGCGGCCTGGTCGAGGACGGAGGCGATCGCGCCGACCTGGCGGTTCTGGTAGATGTCGCGCACCGTCATGTGGGCGAAGGCCGGGTCCTTGCGCAGGGCCGTCGCCAGGCGCGCGGCGAAGAAGGAGTGGCCGCCCAGGTCGCTGAAGAAGTCCAGCTCGCGCCGGATCGGCTGGCCCGGGAACAGCTGGGCCAGCGCCGCGAACAGGGCTTCTTCGGCCGCGGTCTCGGGCATGTCGGAGTCGAAGGCGTCGCTGGGCAGCGGCGCGCTCAGGGCCGTCGCCTTCAAGGCCTTGCGGTCGATCTTGCCCGAGGTCAGGCGCGGCATCACCGTCAGCACTTCGAAGCGGCTCGGCACCATGTAGGGCGGCAGGCGTTCGGCCAGGGCTTTGCGCAGCGTTGGCGCGGCAAGCTGCTCGCCGGTGGCCCCCGCGGCGGGCACGAGATAGGCCACCAGGCGGTCGATGCCGTCATCCTTGCGCAGCAGGACAGCGGTGGTGCCGATGCCATCCTGCTGGGCCAGCACGGCTTCGATCTCGCCCAGCTCGACGCGGAAGCCGCGGATCTTGACCTGGTCGTCGGTGCGGCCCAGGCAGACCACCTGGCCGTCGGGTTCGATGCGCGCGAGGTCGCCGGTACGGTAGAGGCGCAGGTCGTCGGGGCCGGAGGTCCAGGGATTCGGCTGGAATTTCTCGGCGGTCAGGTCGGGCCGGCCCAGGTAGCCGCTCGACAGGCCGGGGCCGATGATGCACAGCTCGCCGGTGTCGCCGCGCGGCAGGATCTGCAGGCCCTTTTCCGTGTCCGTGGAGATGACCAGCAGCCCGTAGTTCGGCAGCGGATGGCCGATCGTGATCAGCTTGCCCGGTTCGAGGCGCGCCAGGCTGGCCGACACCGTGGCCTCGGTCGGGCCGTAGGTGTTGAACATCTGGCGGCCGGGCCTGGAGAAGCGCTCGACCACGGTTTCCGGGCACATCTCGCCGCCCAGGTTGATGATGCGCAGGCTGGGCACGTCCTCGGCGAACAGGGCCAGCAGGGTCGGCACCGCGTGCAGCACCGTGACGCCGTTCTCGTTCAGCAGGCGCGGCAGGGCTTCCGGATCGCCGGCCGTCTCCTTCGGCCCGAGCCAGAGCGTGGCGCCCACGAGATAGGAGATCCAGATCTCCTCGAAGGACATGTCGAAGGCGACCGAGAAGCCCTGGTAGACGGTGTCGTCGGCGCGCACGCCCAGCACTTCGTTTTCGCTGCGCAGGAAGTGGCAGATGCTGCGCTGGTCGATCAGGATGCCCTTCGGCTTGCCGGTCGAACCGGAGGTGTAGATGACGTAGGCGGGTGCGCTGCCGGACACGGGACCGCGGCGCTTGAGCTCATAGCCGGCCGGCGCGGGCGCCAGCAGGCTCTCGGCCGTGTGGACCGGGCGGTCGACGCCGGCCAGGCGCTCGCCCATGCTCTCGCTGCTGACCAGGGCCGGCGAACCGGCATCCTCCATGCAGACCAGCAGGCGCTCGACCGGGGTGTCCTCGTCGACCGGCAGCCAGGCCGCGCCGGCCTTGGCGATCGCGGCCTGCATGATGAGCAGCTCGGCGCCGCGCGGCATCCACAGGCCGACGATGTCGCCGGGCTGGATCCCGGCCTCGATCAGGCGCGAGCAGGCGAGGCTGGCCAGTTGGTCGAGTTCGCGGTAGCTGAGCCGCCGCTCGCCGGTCAGCAGGGCGGTCCGCTCCGGCGTACGGCGGGCGCTGGCTTCCAGCAGGTCGGCCAGGATTTCGTCGCGCAGCAGTTCGGGCTGGTGCGGGCCGTAGAGGACATCGGGATGCCGTGTCAGATAGGAAATGTCATTCATCGACGGCAGATGAGGGCAAACAGGGGGCAAACAAGAGCGGGCACATGGGCGCAGCGTACAACATTTCGCGATTGTTCAGCAGCGCGTTTACGCATTTTTACCTGGGCGCCCGATTCGCTGGCGTTTTTGATCTAGATCAAGGATTTATATTGCCTGAGGTCTATACAATCCGCATAGCAGATGTTGCTGTATGGAAATAAAGGAAGTCTCGTGCGCACCAACCTGCCGGTCACCGGCATCGAATACCATCTTCGGGATGGCCAGTCCATCGTCTCCAAAACCGATACCAAGGGCCGCATCACCTACGTCAACCCGACCTTCGTCGAGGTCAGCGGCTTCCAGCTTGATGAGCTGATCGGCAAGGCCCACAATATCGTCCGCCATCCGGACATGCCGCCGGAAGCCTTCGCCGACCTGTGGCGAACGCTGAAGGCCGGCCTGCCGTGGACCGGCATGGTCAAGAACCGCCGCAAGAACGGCGACTTTTACTGGGTGGTGGCGAACGTGGTGCCGATCAAGGAAAACGGCGCCACGGTCGGCTACATGTCGGTGCGCACCCGTCCCGCGCGCGAGCAGGTGAAGGAGGCCGAAGAACTGTACCGCCGCTTGCGGACCGGCAAAGCGAAGGGCCTGGCGATCCGGCGCGGCGTCGCCGTCCGCACCGGCTGGCTGGCGCGTGTGGCGAGCCTGCGCAACCTGCCGCTGGGCCGCCGTCTTGCGCTGATGCTGGGCACGCAGTCCGCGCTGCTGGCGGCGCTGGCCACGGCCGTCGACGGCACGCTGTGGCGGGTGCTGGCCGGCGCCGGGGCTTTGTTCACGCTGCTGGCCTGGAGCGAACTGCGGCGCGCCATCGTGCGCCCGCTGCAGCAGGCCGAAGACGCGGTCCATGCCCTGGCCGGCGGCGACCTCTCGCACATGCCGCCCGCCGGCCGCGACGACGAAGTCGGCCACCTGCTGCTGGCGCTGCGCCAGCTGAATCTCAACCTGACCGCGATCGTCGGCGACGTCCGCGCCAACGTCGCCTCGATCGAAGCGGCTTCGCGCGGCATCGCGGCCGGTAACCAGGACCTGGCCCGCCGTACCGAGGCGCAGGCCGCCAGCCTGGAACAGACCGCGGCCAGCCTGGCCCAGGTGGCCGCGGCGGCCGGCAGCAACCTTGACAGCGCGGTGCGCGCCGACGGCCTGGTGGGCGCCGCCTCCAGCGTGGCCGAGCGCGCCGGATCGTCGGTGCAGCAGGTGGGCGCGACCATGGGCCAGATCAGCGGCTCGGCCACGCGCATCGTCGACATCATCGGCCTGATCGACGGCATCGCCTTCCAGACCAATATCCTGGCGCTGAACGCGGCCGTCGAGGCGGCCCGCGCCGGCGAGCAGGGCAGGGGCTTCGCGGTGGTCGCCGGCGAGGTGCGCTCGCTGGCCCAGCGCTCGGCCGGCGCCGCCAAGGAGATCAAGCTGCTGATCGAGGATTCGGTCGCCAAGGTCGGGCAGGGCAACGAGTACGTCGGCGCGGCCGGGCAGACCATGCGCGAAGTGGTGGCCTCGGTGCAGGACGCGGCGCGCATCATGCACGGCATCACGCTGGCCTCGCGCGAGCAGCACGAGGGAATTGCGCAGGCGGATGCGGCGATGCGCGCGCTGGACGGGATCACGCGCGAGAACGCGGCGCTGGTGGAGGAGGCGGCTGCGGCCTCGGGCAACGTGGCCGGGCAGGCCAGTCACCTGGTGCAGGCGCTGTCGGTGTTCAAGACGGCGGCCTAGGCGGCGCCGATCTCGCGCTGCAGCTTCCTGCTCAGCCTGGCGTGCACCAGCTCGTAGGACCGGCGCAGCAGCTGGGCGGCTTCCTGGTCCGACAAATCGGCCTCCCTGCTGACATGAACCCACTTGGCGCGCGCCAGGTAGGGCGCCGGGATGATCCCGGGACGATCGGTGAGCTCCAGGAAGCGGTCGTCGTCGACCTTGAAGCTGATGCCTTCGGCAGGCGCCGCGTTGGCGGTCACCGCGAACATTTTTTCGCCGACCGAGAAGACCAGGTCGGCGCCCCATTTGACGTCCTCCGTGCAGCCCGCGAACGTGCGGCACAGCCGCTTGGCGGCTTCGAAATCCATTTGCTGTACTCCCTATCGTGTCAAGCACGCATCCATAGTAGCGCGACGCTCAAGCGACCTCGGAAAATTTTGATGCACGTCAAAGATTTTCCTGATCCGGATCAATAGACTCCCTGCTTAAACTACGCTGCCCCTCGGCGGCGTCCGCAAGGAGTTTCCACATGACGCAGTTGTACGAAGTACCGGCCAAGGTCCTGGCCTTCCAGCCCACCGTCGATTTCGATGCCGGCCTGCTCTCCCGCCTCGGCAAGTCCGGCCCGCGCTACACCTCCTACCCGACAGCCGACCGCTTCTCGGACAGCTTCGGCTACCGCGACTACCTGCACGCCGTGGCCGACCGCCGCACGCGCGGCAATGCGCGCCCGTTGTCGCTCTACCTGCACATTCCCTTCTGCGACACGGTCTGCTACTACTGCGCCTGCAACAAGATCGTCACCAGGAACCGCGAACGGGCGGCCACCTACCTGGCCTACCTGAAGCGCGAAACCGAGATGCAGGGCCGGCTGTTCGCGGGGATGAACGACATCGAGCAGCTGCACTTCGGCGGCGGCACCCCGACTTATCTGAGTGATGCGCAGATGGGCGAGCTGATGGACCACCTGCGCCGCTGCTTCCGCTTCGCCCCCGACAACGTGGGCGAGTACGCGATCGAAGTCGATCCGCGCACCGTGTCCGCCGAGCGCGTGCACAGCCTGCGGGCGCAAGGCTTCAACCGCATCAGCCTGGGCGTGCAGGACTTCGATGCCGACGTGCAGAAGGCCGTCAACCGCATCCAGCCGGAAGCGGAGACGCGCGCCATCATCGGCGCCGCGCGCGACGCCGGCTTCCGCTCGGTCAGCATCGACCTGATCTACGGCCTGCCCAGGCAGACCCCGACGACCATGGCCGCGACCCTGGAAAAGGTGGTGGTCGCGGACCCGGACCGCATCGCCGTCTACCACTATGCCCATCTGCCGCACCTGTTCAAACCGCAGCGGCGCATCCTCGACGAAGACATGCCGGACAGCGACGCCAAGCTGCGCATGCTCCAGCTGTGCATCGAGCGCCTCACCGCCGCCGGCTACGTCTACATCGGCATGGACCATTTCGCCAAGCCCGACGACGACCTCGCCATCGCCCAGCGCCAGGGCCGCCTGCACCGCAACTTCCAGGGCTATTCGACGCATGCCGATACGGACCTCGTGTCCTGCGGCGTGTCCGCCATCGGCGCCGTGGGCGCGACCTACAGCCAGAACGTCAAGACCCTGGAGGCCTACTACGACGCGCTCGACCGCAACGAGCTGCCGGTGGCGCGCGGCGCCCGCCTGAACATGGACGACGTCCTGCGCCGCACCGTGATCCAGAAGCTGATGTGCCAGTTCGAGCTGTCGGTCTCCACGATCGAGCAAGCCTTCCCGGTCGTGTTCCGCCAGTATTTCGCCGCCGAGCTGGCGCAGCTGAAGGCGATGGAGGACGATGGCCTGGTGAGCGTGAACGGCGACTGGATCAGCGTGTCTTCGCGTGGCCGCCTGCTGATCCGGAATGTGTGCATGGTCTTCGACCGCTACCTGGCCGTGCCCAGCGCCGGCCCGCGTTACTCGAAGACCGTGTGAGATGGCTGTCGCGCTGTTCCCGCCGCTGTTTCCCCTGTTCGTGGTCGGCCTGCTCGGCAGCGTGCATTGCGCCGGCATGTGCGGCGGGATCGTGGGGGCGCTGTCGCTGGCGCCTTCCCGCGGACAGGCCGTGCCGGTCACGGTACGGCTTGTGCCGCCGGCGCGGCCCGCCCTGCTGAACGTGCTGGCCTATAACGCCGGCCGCATCGGCAGCTACATGCTGGCCGGTGCGCTGGCGGGCGGGGTCGGGCAGGGCGCCGGTGCGCTGTCCCGGCTGCCGGCGCTGCAGGCGGGCGGCTACTGGATGGCCAACCTGATGCTGGCGCTGCTCGGCCTTTATCTGATGGATGTCTGGCGCGGCCTGGCGCGGCTGGAGCAGGGCGGCCAGATATTGTGGCGCCGCGTCCAGCCGCTGCTGCGGCATGTGCGGCCGTCGAATGGAAGCGCCTTCGGCCCGGCCAGGATGCTGGCGGCCGGCGCCCTGTGGGGCTGGCTGCCCTGCGGGATGGTCTACAGCGTGCTGCTGACGGCCATGCTGTCCGGTTCCGCCCTTGGGGGCGCGCTGGCGATGCTGGCCTTCGGCCTCGGCACGCTGCCGATGCTGCTCGGCCTCGGGCTGCTGGGCGCGCGCCTGCGCGCGGGCCTGCGCCTGCGCGGCGTGCGCCTCGCCTGCGGTGCGCTGGTGCTGGGCTTCGGCCTGCTGGGCCTCGCGCGCGCCGCCGGCGGCCTGCCGCACAGCTGGCTCGAAACCCTCTGCCTCACGCCGGGAGCGGCGGCATGAACGCGATCAGCGAGTTCGCGGCTTGCTACCACTGCGGCCAGGCGGCGGTCGACGGCGCGCGCTGGCGGGTCAGCATCGGCGGCGCGCCGCGCAGCATGTGCTGCCCCGGCTGCGCGGCGGCGGCCCAGGCCATCGCGGACGCCGGCCTGGACGACTACTACGGCAGCCGCACCGGCTACGCCGCGCCGGCCGCCGCGGGCGAGGCGCCGGAACTGAAGCTCTACGATGAGATGGGACTGAACGGCGATGCCGTGTTCACCGTCGAAGGCCTGCGCTGCGCGGCCTGCGTCTGGCTGATCGAGCGCCGCGTGGCCGCGCTGCCCGGCGTGCAGTCGGCGCTGCTGAACGTCGCCACCGAGCGCCTGCACGTGCGCTGGGACGCCGCCAATTGCCGCCCCAGCGACATCCTGCTTGCCCTGCGCGCGATCGGCTACACCGCCTATCCCTACGACGCCACCCGCCACGGCGCCCAGCTGGAGCGCGCCCGCAAGGCGCTGCTGCGGCGCCTGTTCGTGGCCGGGCTGGCCATGATGCAGGTGATGATGTACGCCGTCCCGGTCTACCTGGCCACCGACGGCACCATGGACGCCGACATGAAGGCCCTGATGGGCTGGGCCTCCTTCCTGCTGACGCTGCCCGCGGTCACTTACTGCGCCTGGCCCTTCATGCGCGGCGCCTGGCTGGACCTGCGCCGCGGCCTGCCCGGCATGGACGTGCCGGTGGCGCTGGGCATCCTGGCCGCCTTCGCCGGCAGCGCCGTTTCGCTGGTGCGCGGCGAGGGCGAGGTCTGGTTCGACTCGATCACCATGTTCGTGTTCCTGCTGCTCGGCAGCCGCTGGCTCGAGCTCGACGCCCGCCGCAAGGCCGCGCGCGCCCTCGAAGGCCTGCAGCACGCGGCGCCGGCCACCGCCTTGCTGCTGGCCGCCTGGCCGGCGCCGTGTGAAGCGGAGACGGTGGCGGCCAGCCGCCTGCGCCCCGGCGACGTGATCCTGGTGCCGCCGGGCCAGACCGTGGCGGCGGACGGCGTCATCCTCGAGGGCCGCACGGAAATCGACCTGGCCCTGCTGACCGGCGAGAGCCGCACCCGCGCCATCGGACCGGGCGAACAGCTGCCCGGCGGCGCCGTCAACGTCGCGCAGGCGGTGACGCTGCGCGTGGCCAGCAGCGCCGCCGACAGTACCCTGGCGCTGCTGGTGCGCCTGAGCCAACGCGCGGGCCAGGACAAGCCGCGGCTGGCGCGATGGGCCGATCGCGTCGGCGCCTGGTTCGTGCTGGTGCTGCTGGTGTTGACCGTGGCCGTGTTCGCGTTCTGGCGGGTCGCCGATCCAGCGCGCGCCTGGCCGGCGGCGATCGCGGTGTTGGTGGCGTCCTGTCCCTGCGCGCTGTCGCTGGCGACGCCGACCGCGCTGGCGGCGGCGCTGGAGCGCCTGCTGCGCCACGGCGTGCTGGCGGTGAAGCCGCATGTGCTGGAGACCCTGGAGCGCGCCACCCACGTGGTGTTCGACAAGACCGGCACCCTGACCCGCGGCCGCCCGGAACTGCGCGAGGCCGTGGCGCTGGGCATGGTGGACGGCGCCGGCTGCCTGCGCATCGCCGCGGCGCTGGAAGCGGGCAGCGCGCATCCGCTGGCGGCGGCCTTGCGCGAAGCGGCGGCCGCATCCGGGGCCATCACGCTGAAGGCGCAGGACATCGATAACGTGGTGGGACAGGGTGTCGAGGGCGAAGTGGCCGGCCTGCGCTACCGTCTCGGCAGCGCCGCGTTCGTGGCCGGGCTGGCGGGCGGCCTTGCCCCGCCGGGCGCGGGCGCCGGCGCCACCGCGGTCTGGCTGGGCGGCAGCGGGCGCTGGCTGGCGCGCTTCGACCTGGTCGACGCGCTGCGCCCGGAAGCGCCGGCCCTGGTGCGCGCGCTGCAGGCGAAGGGAAAAACCGTGCTGCTGCTGTCCGGCGACGACGAGGATGCGGTGCGGGCGGTGGCCGCCCGGCTCGGCATCCGCGACGCGCGCGGCCGCCAGCTCCCGCAGGACAAGCTGGACGCCGTGCGCGCCCTGCAGGCCGGCGGCGCGGTGGTGGCGATGGTCGGCGACGGCATCAACGACGCCGCCGTGCTGGGCGGCGCCGACGTCTCCTTCGCGATGGGCCAGGGCGCCCAGCTGGCGCAGCTGCACGCCGATTGCGTGCTGCTTGGCGAAGGATTGGCGCCGCTGGAGGAAGCCATACGGACCGCCAGTGCCTGCGCGCGCGTCATCCGCCAGAACCTGGGCTGGGCGATGCTCTATAACCTGGTGGCGATTCCGGCGGCGGCCAGCGGCCTGCTGAATCCCTGGCTGTCCGCGATCGGCATGACGGCCAGTTCGGCGCTGGTGGTCCTGAATGCCTTGCGGCTGAGGAGGGTGGACTGATGGAAGCCTTGTACCTGCTGATTCCGCTGAGCCTGATCCTGGTGGCGTTTGCGGTGTGGGTGTTCTTCGGGGCGGCGGAGAGCGGCCAGTTCGAGGATCTGGATGGGCCGGCTTTGCGGATCTTGCATGATGATGATTAGCTGCCTCGGCCGCAGGGGTCAGCCGCAGGGGTCAGAGCCCGGTTTACTCGGGTGGGCTCTGACCCCGGAGTTGTTGGCGGCGGAGATACCGTGCTGTTCAAGCGTCGGCAACTCCGGGGTCAACTCCGGGGTCAGCAACTCCGGGGTCAGAGCCCTTTTGAAAGCAACACCGGGCTCTGACCCCTGCGGTGACCCCTGCGGTGCCCCCCTGCGGCTCACATCGACGGCCCACGCCCCGTATGCTGCTCCCGCTCGATCTCTTCCTGGCATCCGATGCAGGTCTGCACCGTCGGCGTCGCCACCAGCCGCGCCTCCGGAATCGCCATCCCGCAGCGGGCGCAGATCCCGTAGCCGCCCGCTTCCAGCCGCCCGAGCGCGGCGTCGATGTCGGCCAGCAGATGGGACTCGTGCTCGGCCAGGTGCTCCTCGTTATGGCTCAGCATTTCGCCGGCCGGGGCGTCGTCGTTCGAGCCCATGTGGGCCATCGGCGAGATCGCCGGACGGTCGTCGGTGTCGCCGTCGGTGCGGGCGTGGATGGCGGCCAGCATGTCCTCGCGATCCTTGCGCAGGCGCTTGCCGATCTGGTCCTGCAGTTCTGATGAGATGGGCGGCATGAGAATTCCTGTCAACGCTTGGGTCTTCGACGATGCGCCTCGCCCTGAGGCTTTTGTTAGACGCTTTTATCTCCTGCCGCATCCCATTCTGAACATTTTGATTCACATCAAGGATTTTTCAAGTTCAGAAACACACACTCCTGATGTCGTTCATTTCTTCATATTCAGGAGTGCATCTTGGACAGCAGTCTAAACTACAACTACAAAATCGTGCGCCAGTTTGCCATCGCCACCGTGGCCTGGGGCGTGATCGGCATGCTGGCCGGCGTGTGGATCGCGGCCCAGCTGGCCTGGCCGGCGCTGAACTTCGACATCCCCTGGCTGACCTACGGCCGCCTGCGTCCGCTGCACACGAACGCCGTCATCTTCGCCTTCGGCATTTGCGGCCTGTTCGCCACCTCCTACTATGTCGTGCAGCGCACCTGCCAGGTCCGCCTGTTCTCGGACAAGCTGGCCGCCTTCACCTTCTGGGGCTGGCAGGCGGTGCTGGTGTCGGCCGCGGTCACGCTGCCGATGGGTTTCACGCGCGGCAAGGAGTACGCCGAGCTGGAATGGCCGATCGCGATCCTGATCGCCATCGTGTGGGTGGCCTATGCGGTGGTCTTTTTCGGCACCATCCTCAAGCGCCGCGTGCAGCACATCTACGTGGCCAACTGGTTCTTCGGCGCCTACATCATCGCGGTGGCGGTGCTGCACATCGTGAACGGCATGTCGATGCCGGTGTCTTTCATGAAGTCCTATTCGATGTATGCGGGCGTGCAGGACGCGATGATCCAGTGGTGGTACGGCCACAACGCGGTCGGCTTCATCCTCACCGCCGGCTATCTCGGCATGGTCTATTACTTCATCCCCAAGCAGGCCGAGCGCCCGGTGTATTCCTACCGCCTGTCGATCGTGCACTTCTGGGCCCTGATCTTCACCTACATGTGGGCCGGCCCGCACCACCTGCACTACACCGCGCTGCCCGACTGGACCCAGTCGATCGGCATGGTGTTCTCGCTGATCCTGCTGGCGCCTTCCTGGGGCGGCATGATCAACGGGATCATGACCCTGTCGGGCGCCTGGCACAAGCTGCGCTCCGACCCCATCCTCAAATTCATGATCGTCTCGCTGTCCTTCTACGGCATGGCCACCTTCGAGGGCCCGATGATGTCGATCAAGACCATCAACTCGCTGTCCCACTACACCGACTGGGGCATCGCCCACGTCCATGGCGGCGCCCTGGGCTGGGTCGGTTTCATCACCATGGGCTCGCTGTACTACCTGATCCCGCGCCTGGCCGGCAAGAAGCAGATGGCCAGCGTGGCGCTGATCGAGACCCACTTCTGGCTCGGCACCATCGGCATCGTGCTCTACATTGCCGCGATGTGGATTGCCGGCGTGATGCAGGGCCTGATGTGGCGCGCCGTGAACCCGGACGGCACGCTGACCTACACCTTCGTCGAAGGCGTCAAGGCGACCTATCCGTATTACGTGATCCGCTTCGGCGGCGGCCTGATGTACCTGAGCGGCATGTGCCTGATGGCGTACAACACCTGGCTGACCATGCGCGGCACCGTGTCCGTCGATGCGCCCATTCCTTCACTGCAGCCCCACAAGCCGGCCGCTGGAACCTCAGTCCCCGAACACGCATAAAGAAATCAGGAAGCCCATCATGAAAATTGGTATGACAAAGTTCAGCCACGAGTGGATCGAGAAGAATCCCTGGCTGCTGATCGGCCTGGTGCTGGTCGTGATCTCCTTCGGCGGCCTGGTCGAAATCGTGCCGCTGTTCTTCCAGAAATCGACCACCGAGCCGGTCGCCGGCCTGAAGCCGTATTCGGCGCTGCGCCTGGCCGGGCGCGACATCTACATCCGCGAAGGCTGCTACAACTGCCACTCGCAGATGATCCGTCCCTTCCGCGCCGAGACCGAGCGCTATGGCCACTATTCGGTGGCCGGCGAATTCGTCTACGACCACCCCTTCCAGTGGGGCTCGAAGCGCACCGGTCCGGACCTGGCGCGCGTCGGCGGCCGCTACTCGGACGAGTGGCACCGCACCCACCTCGACAACCCGCGCGACGTGGTCCCGGAATCGAACATGCCGGGCTACCCGTGGCTGGCCAGTACCAGGCTGGACCCGCAATCGATCGTGCCGAAGATGCGCGCGATGCGGCGCCTGAACGTGCCGTACTCCGACAAGGAGGTGCAGGACGCGCCGGCCGAGCTGGAAGGCAAGAGCGAGCAGGATGCGCTGATCGCCTACCTGCAGGGCCTGGGCACGCAAATCAAGACAAGGAACTGAGATGGAACTCCAATACCTCTTCGATGACGCAAGCCGCGTCATGACCGTGATCAGCTTCGCCACCTTCACCGGCATCCTGGCCTGGACCTTCCTGCGCAAGGAGCGCGACTTCGCCCAGGCGGCGGCGCTGCCTTTCGCCGACGAGCAGGAGGCCGAAGATCATGTCTGACTTCACCAGCGGTTTCTGGAATTGGTACGTGGCCCTGATCACGCTGCTGTCGATTGCCGGCTGCGGCCTGCTGCTGTGGTCCCAATCGAAGCACAAGGTCCGGATCGGCGCCGACGGCCAGCCCGAAAAGACCACCGGCCATGTCTGGGACGAGGACCTGACCGAACTGAATACCCCGATGCCGCGCTGGTGGATGGGACTGTTCTATCTCACCATCGTGTTCGCGATCGGCTACCTGGTGCTGTACCCGGGGCTCGGCGCCTACGCCGGCAAGCTGGGATGGAAGTCGAGCGGCGCCTACCAGCTCGAGGTCAAGCAGGCGAACGCCGACTACGGCCCGCTGTTCGACAAGTACCTGCAGCAGGATATCAAGGCGGTCGCGCGCGACCCGCAGGCGCAGGCGATCGGCGAGCGCCTGTTCCTGAATTACTGTGCGCAATGCCACGGCTCGGATGCGCGCGGCAACAAGGGCTATCCGAACCTGACCGACAAGGACTGGCTCTACGGCGGCGAGCCCTCGGTGATCAAGGAGACCATCATGAAGGGCCGCAACGGCCAGATGCCGCCGATGGGCGCGGCGCTCGGCTCGGACACTGACGTCGAAAACGTGGCGCATTACGTGCGCAGCCTGTCCGGCCTGACCGCGGACCCGGTGAAGGTCGCCTTCGGCAAGCCGAAATTCGGCGCCTGCGCGGCCTGCCACGGCGCCGACGCGCACGGCAACCCCGCGCTGGGCGCCCCCAACCTGACGGACAAGGTCTGGCTCTACGGCGGCAGCGCGGAAACCGTGATGGAAACCATCCGCAAGGGCCGCAACAACACCATGCCGGCCTGGGGCGAGTTCCTCGGCGAGGGTAAGTCGCATGTGCTGGCGGCCTATGTCTGGAGCCTGTCGAACCAGGACCAGCTGAAATGAATGCGCCGGAACCGGCGGTCAAGGAGACCGTCATCAAGATGTACGCGGCGCGCGAGGAGATCCACCCGCGCGAGGTGAAGGGCCGTTACGCCACGCTGCGCTGGGCCTGCGTGTGGCTGACCCAGGCCCTGTTCTACGGACTGCCCTGGCTGCAGATGCATGGACGCCAGGCGGTGCTGTTCGACCTCGGCGCCCGTAAATTCCACCTGTTCGGCCTGGTGTTGTGGCCGCAGGATTTCATTTACCTGGCCGGCCTGCTGATCATCTGCGCCTACGGCCTGTTCCTGGTGACGACGGTGGCGGGGCGGGTCTGGTGCGGCTACGCCTGCCCGCAGACCGTGTACACCGAGATCTTCCTGTGGATCGAGCGCCGCATCGAAGGCAATCGCAGCGCGCGCATCCGCCTTGACCGTCAGCCGTGGACGGCGGAGAAGACGGCCAAGCGCGGCGCCAAGCATCTGGCCTGGGGGCTGGTGGCGCTATGGACCGGCTTTTCCTTCGTCGGCTACTTCACGCCGGTGCGCCAGCTGGCCCATGAGGCGCTGGGCTTCTCGCTCGGCCCGTGGGAAGCCTTCTGGGTACTGTTCTACGGTTTCGCCACCTACGGCAATGCCGGCTGGATGCGCGAGCAGGTCTGCAAGTACATGTGCCCCTACGCGCGCTTCCAGAGCGCGATGTTCGATCGCGACACCCTGATCGTCAGCTATGACCTGGCGCGTGGCGAGCCGCGCGCGGCGGCGCGCGCGCAAGGGAAGGGCGACTGCATCGATTGCAGCCTGTGCGTCCAGGTCTGCCCGACCGGCATCGACATCCGCCAGGGCCTGCAGTACGAATGCATCGGCTGCGCCGCCTGCATCGACGCCTGCGACAGCGTGATGGACAAGGTGGGCAAGCCGCCTGGCCTGATCCGCTACGCGACCGAGAATGCGCTGGCCGGACGCTGGTCCGCGGCGCGGATCAAGCGCCGGCTGCTGCGCCCGCGCGTGATCGGCTACGGCCTCGTGTTCGTGGCCATCGCCGCCGCGTTTTCGGGCGCGCTGGCCCTGCGCACCCCCTTGAAACTCGACGTGATCCGCGACCGCGGCGCCATGGGGCGCGAAGTCGAGGACGGCATGATCGAAAACGTCTACCGCCTGCAGGTGATGAACACCGCCGAGCGCGCGCACCTGTACCGCATCGAGGTGGACGGCATCCCGAGCGCCGGCATCGCCGACGAGGACCTGGTCGAACTGGCCGGCGCCTCCACGCGCGCGGTGCCGGTGCGCGTGCGCGTCAAGCCCGGCAAGGCGGCCGCCGGCTCGCATCCGATCCGCTTCACCCTCAGCGCGCTGGACGATCCCTCGCTGCGCGTGAGCGAGAGAGCGGTCTTCATCGTTCCCAGATAATGGAAAGCCCATGAACATCTCCCGGATTCCCACCCAGGCCGCGCCCTGGTACACGCATCGCTGGCCCTGGTTCCTCATGATCGGCCCGGCCACCGTGCTGGTGGGCGGCGCGTTCGCCACCTGGCTGGCGCTCGGCCACCCGGACGCCATGGTGGTCGACGACTACTACAAGCAGGGCAAGGCGATCAACCAGGACCTGCGCCGCGACCGCGTGGCCAGCGCCATGGGCCTGGCCCTGCAGCTGCGCTACGAGGGCGGACGCCTGAACGGCCGCATCGAAAGCTTCGGCCGGCCGCTGGCGGCGCCGTTCACGGTCCATCTGGCGCACCCGACCCTGCCGCAGCGCGACCTGAGCCTGCTCGTCAGGCCGGACCCCGGCGGCGCGTTTTCGGTCTCGCTGCCGGTGCTGGAGCAGACCCACTGGCAGGTGGTCGTCGAAGGCAAGCGGCGCGACTGGCGCCTGGCCCGGAGCTGGGACTGGCCGCGGCAACAGGCGCTGGCGATCGTCGCCGACCGGCCCTGAACGATTGTCGCCGGCTGTGTTCGCGGCTGCACATACCGCGTGAGAGGGCTGCGCTAGAGTCGGACATCGGCCACGTCGGCCTTTGGAGACCCCTATGGATTCGATCAACAAGCAGCAGCCGGAACAGAACCGCCGCGACCTCGATGGCGCCGAGGCCGTAAAACGCGTGCAGGACATGGTGGACGACGCCACCTCCTGCTTCTTCCGCACCGACGGCGCCATCGGCCCCAGCCGCGGCGTGCGCCCGATGAGCGTGCGCGAGGTGGACGATGCCGGCCATCTCTGGTTCCTCAGCGCCAGCGACAGCTACAAGAACCGGGAGCTGGCGGCCAGTTCTGCGGTGACGCTTCACTTCCAGGCCGGCGCCCACGCCGGGTTCCTCGAGCTGGAAGGGCGCGCCGAGGTGCTGACCGACCGTGCGCGCATCAAGGAGCTGTGGAATTTCATGCTGCGCACCTGGTTCACGGAGGGCGAAGACGACCCGCGCATCACCGTCATCCGCTTCGTGCCGGAACGCGGCTACTACTGGGACAACAAGCATGGCAATGCCATCGCCGGCGCCAAGGTGGCGGTCGGCGCGGCGCTCGGCAAGACGCTCGACGATTCGATCGAGGGTCAGCTGCGCTTCTGAGCGGGCCGGCGGCGGGGCTTACTGCCCCACCACCACCTCGCTGATCTGCACCACCGGCGTCTGGTTCGTATAGTTGGGAATATCCCCCATGATTTCCTTCGTATGCGGACCGAACCCCGCCTGGAAAGACTCGACCGAATCGCAGAACAGGTGGCCCATCGCGATGTAGGGTGCGTTCGGGTCGGACGCGCCCTTGGCCAGCGCCTTGTCGACCGTGTAGAACTTGCAGTAATCCCCCATCAGCTGCTTCACCATCGGCATGTGCCGGTCGCGGTAATAGGCGTCGTCGAAATGCGCGTCCGGGCCGTTCGGGTACATCACGCTTACCTTGATCATCGTCGTCTCCTTCTTGTGGTTGGCGCAAATGGTGCATGGCATCGTGCGCCGATGTCGCACGCTTTTCAAGTTCCCATGCATATATCAGGAATACGTCGTTCAGACGTCGAATCCTGCAGTTCATCGCAATATAACTTGAGCATTGCTTTTGATTAAGGGTAAATTATCCAAAAGGAAATATTCCTGGACAACTTTTGGAGGCGGCCCACATGCTATCGATCAAGCAGCTGAACAAGACCTATGCCAATGGCGTAAAGGCCATCAACAATGTCAGCCTCGAGATCCCGAACGGCATGTTCGGCCTGCTCGGCCCGAATGGCGCCGGCAAGTCTTCGCTGATGCGTACCATCGCGACGCTGCAGGATCCCGACAGCGGCAGCATCCACTTCAACGGCCTCGACGTCCTGAAGAACAAGGAAGGGCTGCTGCGCCAGCTGGGTTACCTGCCGCAGGACTTCGGCGTCTACCCGAAGGTCAGCGCCGAAAAGCTGCTGAACCACTTCGCCGTGCTGAAAGGGCTGAGCGGCAAGGGCGAGCGCAAGGAGGCGGTCGAAGGCCTGCTGCACCAGACCAACCTGTGGGACGCGCGCAAGCGCCAGCTCGGCAGCTTTTCCGGCGGCATGCGCCAGCGCTTCGGCATCGCCCAGGCCCTGCTCGGCGCGCCGCGCCTGGTGATCGTCGACGAGCCGACCGCCGGCCTCGATCCCGATGAGCGCAACCGCTTCCTCAACCTGCTGGCCAGGATCGGCGAGCAGGTGGTGGTGATCCTCTCCACCCACATCGTCGAAGACGTGACCGACCTGTGCCCGCGCATGGCGATGATCGCCAAGGGCACGGTGCTGCTGCAGGGCGAGCCCCAAGCCGCCATCGACACGCTGAAGAACCGCGTCTGGCGCCGCACCGTCAGCCAGGAAGCGCTGCCGGCATACCAGGAGCGCTTCAACGTGCTGTCGACGCGCCTGGTGGCGGGCCGGCCGCAGATCAACGTGTACGCCGAGTCGCAGCCGGACGACGGTTTCACCAGCGTCGAGCCGGACCTCGAAGACGTCTACTTCCTCCAGATCCGCAACGCCGACCGTAGCGCGGCAGCGCCGGCCGCCGCCGCGCCGACTGCGCCCGTCACGGCATAAGGAGCGGCCATGTTGAGAGAATTCTTCAGTTTCGAGCTGGGCACCCAGCTGCGCCAGCCCTTGCTGTGGGTGTGCGCGCTGGTCCTCGGCGCGCTGGCCTTCGGCGCCAGCACCACCGATGCGGTCCAGGTCGGCGGCAGCATCGGCAACGTCAACCGCAATGCGCCCGTGGTCGTCGCCAACCTGCTCGGCGCCTTCAGCCTGATGTCGATGTTCGTGGTGACCATCTTCATCGCCGGCACCGTGCTGCGCGACAGCGAAGTCGGCATCTCGGACATGCTGTTCGCCACGCCGATGAAGAAGCGCGACTACCTGGTCGGCCGCTTCTCCGCCGGCCTGGTGGCCTGCCTGTTCATCTTCGCCGTCATCGTCCTCGGCATGATGATCGGCCCGCTAATGCCCTGGGTCGACCCGCAGCGCGTCGGGCCTTTCCCCGGCAGCGCCTACCTGTGGGCGCTGGGCGTGCTGGTCGTGCCCAACCTGTTCTTCGTCGGCGCGCTGCTGATGCTGCTGGCCTCGACCACGCGCTCGATCATGCTGGTCTACGTGGGCGTGCTGGCCTTCTTCGTGCTGTGGATCGTGGCCGGCAAGTTCACCCAGAACATCGACAACGAATGGATCGCCGTGCTGGCCGACCCCTTCGGCATCCGCGCCCTGGGCCGCGCCACCCGTTATTTTTCCACCGCCGAGGCCAATGCCGGGCTGCCGGCGATCGCCGGCTACATGCTGGCCAACCGCGCGGTCTGGACCGCGGTTGCGCTGGCCCTGTTCGGCCTGACCCTGGTCCTGTTCAAGCCGCAGCGCGCCGGCACCGGCAGGCGCCTGTTCGGCAAGGCCAGGGCGCTGCCGGCCTCCGCACCGGTGCCCGCGCAGATCGCCCTGCCGCGCATCGAGCCCCGTTTCACGGCCGGCACGCGCTGGACCCAGTGCCGTCACATCCTCGCCTTCGACGCCGTGGCGGTGTTCAAGAGCGTGCCTTTCCTGGTGATGCTGCTGTTCGGCGTGCTGAACATGGTCGGCGCCGGGTCCCAGATGGGCAAGATGTTCGGGACCGACGTCTATCCGATGACCCACCTGATGGTCGAGCTGCTGAGCGGCAGCTTCAACTTCTTCCTGCTCATCATCGTCACCTTCTACGCGGGTGAGCTGATCTTCAAGGAGCGCCAGGTCAGGATCGCCGACGTCAACGACGCCATGCCGGTGCCGAACTGGGCGCCGCTGGCGGCCAAGAGCCTGGCGCTGATGGGCGTGGTGCTGGCCTTCCTGCTGGCCGGCAGCCTGGCCGCTGTCTGCATCCAGCTGGTGAAGGGCGGGGCGCCGGTCGAGGGACTGCTCTACCTGAAGGGCGTCATGATTGCCGGCCTGCCTTTCGCCCTCCTGGGCCTGATCGCCGTGTTCCTGCAGGTCATCACGAACAACAAGTTCATCGGCTACCTGCTGATGATCCTGCTGATCGTGTCGCAGATCGTGGCCGGCGTCATGCACCTGGATCACAACCTGATGAACCTCGACGGCCTGCCGCGCACGCCGTACTCGGACATGAACGGCTATGGCCACTTTCTCGCCGGCTGGGCCTGGTTCGCGCTGTACTGGAGCCTGTTCACGGTGGCGGCCCTGATCGTGGCCCAGGCCTTCTGGGTGCGCGGCCTGTCGCTGGACTGGCGCTCGCGCGTGCGCGAAGCCGGCCGCCGCCTGAAGGGCGCGTCCGGGGTGGCGCTGGCCCTGTGCCTGGTGGCGTTTGCCGGCGTGGGCGGCTGGATCTTCCACAACACGAACACCCTGGCGCACTACGAGGCCGGCGACGTGGCCATGGACAAGCGCGCGGACTACGAAAAGACCTATCGCAAGTACAAGGACCTGCCGCACCCGAAGATCACCGACGTCAAGGCCGCGGTGGACATCTACCCGGACCAGCGCCGCGTGTCGATCAAGGGCCGCTATGTCCTGCAAAACAAGACCAACATGCCGCTCGACACCCTGCGCCTGCAGTGCAATCCGGACGTCGAGACCACCCTGTCCGGGCTGCCCGCGCACAAGGTCGAACTGGATGACAAGAAGTTCGGCTTCCGCATCATCAAGCTGGCGCAGGCCTTGCCGCCGGGCGGGCGGCTGCCGCTCGACTTCACGGTCGACGTGCGCCGGCCCGGCTTCCAGAACAACGGCGAAGCCGACACGATCAATTACAACGGCAGCTTCTTCAACAACCGCGCCTTCTTCCCGCTGATCGGCTACCAGCCGGACCAGGAGCTGGGCGACCGCAACGAACGCCGCAAGCGCGGCCTGGGCGAGCCGGAGCGCATGGCCAAGCTGGAAGACCAGGCGGCGCGCGCCAACTCGATGTTCGGCGCGGACGCGGACTGGATCGACTTCGAGACGGTCGTCTCGACCAGTGGCGAGCAGATCGCGCTGGCGCCGGGCTACCTGCAGAAGTCGTGGAAGGAAAACGGCCGCAACTACTTCCAGTACAAGATGGACCGGAAGATGATGCCCTTCTTTGCCTACCTGTCGGCCAACTGGCAGGTCAAGAAGGGCGACTGGCACGGCATCCCGATCGAGATCTACCACGATCCCAAGCACCGCTACAACGTGGACCGCATGATCGAGGCCACGCAAAAGGCGCTGGACTACTACACGACCCAGTTCACGCCTTACCAGCACAAGCAGGTGCGCATCCTGGAGTTCCCGAACTACGCCAGCTTCGCCCAGTCGTTCGCGAACACGATCCCGTTCTCGGAATCGATCGGCTTCATCGCCGACCTGCGCGACAAGGAGGACATCGACTACGTCTTCTACGTGACGGCCCACGAAATGGCGCACCAGTGGTGGGGCCACCAGGTGACCGCCGCCAACGTGCAGGGCTCGAGCATGCTGATCGAATCGCTGTCGCAGTATTCCGCGCTGATGGTGATGGAGAAGGAATACGGCCGCCACCAGATGCGCCGCTTCCTGCGCTACGAACTGGATCGCTACCTCAGCTCGCGCGGCGGCGAAGCGATCGAGGAGCTGCCGCTGGTGCGGGTGGAAAACCAGCAGTACATCCACTACCGCAAGGGCAGCCTCGTCTTCTACCGCCTGCGCGACGAGATCGGCGAGGAAGCGCTGAACCGCGCATTGAAGCGCTTCCTGGTCGACAAGGGCTACCAGGAGTCGCCGTTCACGACCTCCGCCGAGCTGGTCGCCTATATTCGCCAGGAAGCGCCGGCCGACAAGCAGGCGCTGATCACCGACCTGTTCGAGAAGATCGTTTTCTACGATAACCGCGTGACGGAAGCCACTGCCAAGAAGCGCCCTGACGGCCAGTGGGACGTGACGATGAAGCTGCACCTGGCGAAGATGGAGGCCGACGGCAAGGGCAAGGAGACGGCGCGCGCCTACGACGAGCCGGTGGAGATCGGCGTGTTCGCGCGCGCCAGGGGGGCCAAGGAGGCGGACGAGAAGGTGCTGCTGCTGGAGAAGCGGGTGCTGAGCGGCGCGAATCCGGTGCTGACCGTGACCGTCAAGGCGCGGCCTTTCGAGGTCGGCGTCGACCCTTACAACAAGATGATCGACCGGGTGTCGCGCGATAATCGCAAGGAGGTCAGCGTCGACTGATCGCTGGAGCGCCGCTCCGGCGCTCCGGCCCGTACCGGCCCGGCACACGGAAGGGGAGGCGCCGCGACTTTACGCCCTCGGCTTCATCAAGTCGATGCTCGAACCGCCGCCTGGCGGATGGCGGCCAGGCGGGTAGGCTGCCGGATCCAGGGATACGACTGGTACCAGTCCGGCCCGGCATTCGCATTGCGAAGAAACTCAACGCCGATCGGTCGGCTGCGGGTCCGTGGGCGGCGTCGTCGGCGGGGTCGTCGACGTGGCCCCCGCGCCCTGGCCGGACGCGCCCACCGTGCCCGGGCTGCCGGTGGTGCCCATCGTGTTGCCTTCCATTGTGCCGCTGGTTGTGGAACCGCTGGAGGTCGAACCCGTTGCGGAACTGGCGTCCATGTCGCTGCCGCTCGTGCGTGTCGCGCTGCATGCCCCCAGGGACAGGGCGATCATGCTGCCGATGAAGAGGCCTTGCACTGTTTTCATGATCATCTCCTAATAGTAGGGAAGACCATCATGGATAGGCGGGCCAGCGCCGACCATAGGAGGGCTTCGGCCGTCTTTGTAGGACATGCCGCACGGCCTGTCCAGTGTGCATGCTTAAAGTTTATGAACAAATGACTGCCTCTGTCAGTTCGCGCCCCGCTCCGGTATCATTCGGGGATGAACCAGAATTCCTTCCAACCCTTCGTCATCGGCGTGGCCGGCGGCAGCGGCAGCGGCAAGTCCACGGTGACGCAGCAGGTGCTGTCTTCCTTCGGCGCCGAGATGGTGTCGGTCGTCATGCAGGACGACTATTACAACGACCAGTCCGAACTCACCCCTGAAGTCCGCCGCCGGCAGAATTACGACCACCCGGACGCCTTCGACTGGCCGCTGATGGTGCAGCACGTGCGCGCCCTGCGCAATGGCGAAACGATCCAGATGCCGGAATACGATTTCACGATCGACAACCGCTCCAGCAAGACCATACCGGTCAAGCCGGCCCCGGTGATCGTGATCGAAGGCCTGTTCGCCCTCTACGACGCGGACCTGCGCAAGATGATGTCGCTGAAGATCTTCGTCGACACGGCGCCGGACGTGCGCTTCATCCGCCGCATGCAGCGGGATATTGCCGAGCGCGGCCGCACGACCGAGAGCATCGTCAACCAGTACCTGGAAACGGTGCGCCCGATGCACAAGCAGTTCATCGAACCGACCAAGCGCCACGCCGACGTCATCCTGCCGCACGGCGCGAACGGCCCGGCGGTCGACGTCATCACGACCAAGGTCGCGAGCGTCATCGATGAGTTAAAGCGCGGAAAACTCGAACAGCCCTGATCAGGCCATCGGGCTGCATTGCTCGGTGCCGGCCGCCAGCGCCTTCAGGCGGGCCGGATCGAGCAGGGTGACCTCGCGCTTGTCGATCGTCAGCAGGCCCATCTTCTTGAAACGCGACAGCAGGCGGCTGATGCTCTCGATCGTCAGGCCCAGGTAGTTGCCGATGTCTTCGCGCGACATGCGCAGGGCGAACTGGGTCGGCGAATAGCCGCGCGCCGCGTAGCGGGCCGACTTGTTGACCAGGAAGACGGCAAAACGCTGTTCCGCCCGCATATTGCCGAGCAGTAGCATGGCGTTCTGCTCGCGCGTGATCTCGTTGCTCATCATGCGGTGGAAGTGGCGCAGCAGGGTCGGCACCTGGCCGAACAGCTCTTCCAGGTTGCCGAAGGGGATCTCGCAGACTTCGCTGTCCTCCAGCGCCACCGCATCGCAGTGGTGGCATTCGCTGCTGATCGCGTCCATGCCCAGCAGTTCGCCGGCCATCTGGAAGCCGGTGATCTGGGTTTCGCCGGCGGCGTTCACCTGGTAAGTCTTGAAATGCCCGAAACGCACCGCGTACAGGTTGCGGAAGGGATCGCCCTTGCGGTACAGGGGCTCGTCGCGCGCCACGCGCCGGCGGCGGCCGATGATCTTGTCGAGACGGTCGATGTCCGCATCCGCGAGGCCCATCGGCAGGCAGAGCTGGTGCATGCTGCAGGCCGCGCAACTGGCCTTCAGGGTTTGCACGTTCAGCAGTTTGTCGTCGGTCGGTAAGCTGATGGCCTGGATCATCGGTCGGTGGAGACGGTTGGGGGTCAATATCCGTGATTATACGGTCGCTGTTCGAGGACTGTGCATCTTCCCGCCGGAACAGTTGAACGCCTGTTCACATGACGTCGCATTTTGACCGCAGGCCTGCCTTGCCACCCTGGCAATCGTGCGCACCCCGGCGCGTGCTAGATTCTGTACACAACAATAAGGGGAGCTCACATGTTCGGCTTGGCGGCATTGGACCTGGCGCGCCTTCAGTTCGCGTTCACGATGTCGTTCCACATCCTGTTTCCAGCGATCACCATCGGCCTGGCCAGTTACCTGGCCGTGCTGGAGCTGTGCTGGCTGAAGACCAGGCGCCAGGTCTTCGTCGACCTGTACCAGTTCTGGTTGCGGATTTTCGCCGTGACTTTCGGCATGGGCGTGGTCTCCGGCATCGTGATGGCTTACCAGTTCGGCACCAACTGGAGTTTTTTTTCCGAATACGCCGGCGCCATCACCGGGCCGCTGCTGGCCTACGAGGTGCTGACCGCCTTCTTCCTGGAAGCCGGCTTCCTGGGCGTGATGCTGTTCGGCTGGACCAAGGTCGGGCCCGGGCTGCACTTCCTCGCCACTTGCATGGTCGCGCTCGGCACCCTGATCTCCGCCACCTGGATCCTCGGCTCGAACAGCTGGATGCAGACGCCGCAGGGCTATGCCATCGTCGATGGACGCATGGTGCCGGTCGACTGGCTCAAAATCATTTTCAACCCGTCCTTTCCCTACCGGCTGGTGCACATGTCGATTGCCGCCTTCCTGTCGACGGCCTTGTTCGTGGGCGCCTCCGCCGCCTGGCATCTCCTGAAAGGCCGCGGCAACGAAGCGGTGCGCACCATGCTGTCGATGGCGATGTGGATGGTGCTGATCGTCGCGCCCATCCAGGCCGTGGTCGGGGACATGCATGGCCTGAACACCTTGCAGCACCAGCCGGCCAAGATCGCGGCGCTCGAGGGGCATTGGGAAAACGAAGGCGACAAGCCCTTGCCGCTGCTGCTGTTCGGCATCCCTTCCATGAAGGACGAGGAAACGAAATTCGCACTCGGCATCCCGCGCGTCGGCAGCTGGATACTCACGCACACCTGGGGCGGCCAGATCAGGGGCCTCAAGGCATTCCCGAAGGACGAGCGGCCCAACGCCCTGATTATCTTCTGGAGCTTCCGCGCGATGGTCGGCCTGGGCCTGCTGATGATCGCGCTGGGCGCCTGGAGCCTGTGGCTGCGGCTTAAAAAGCGGCTGTACGACAGCCGCGGCTTCCTGAAGATGGCGATGTGGATGGGGCCGGCGGGCCTGCTGGCGGTGCTGGCCGGCTGGATCACCACCGAGGTCGGGCGCCAGCCCTGGATCGTCTACGGCGTGCTGCGCACCGCGGATGCCGCCTCGAAGATCTCCGCCGGTCCGCTGGCCCTGTCGCTGGCGCTGTTCGTGGTGGCTTACCTGTTCGTGTTCGGGGTCGGCATCGCCTATGTGCTGCGGCTGGTGCGCAAGGGACCGCAAGCCTTCGACACCACGCGCGCGGCCCAGGGCGGGCCGGGCAGGGGGCGCACGCCGGCGCGGCCCCTGTCCGTGCCGGAAGCCGAGGCCTCGGCCAACGAAGACAACCTGACATGACTATGGACATCGACATCACCGCGGTCTGGGCCGGCATCATCTTCTTCTCCGTCTTCATGTACGTGGTGCTGGACGGCTTCGACCTCGGCATCGGCATGCTCTATCCCTTCGTGCCGGACAGGCGCGACCGCGACACGATGATGAATTCGGTGGCGCCGATCTGGGACGGCAACGAGACCTGGCTGGTGCTGGGCGGCGAGGGCCTGCTGGCGGCCTTCCCGGTGGCCTATGCGGTGATCCTGCCCGGCCTCTACCTGCCGCTGATCTTCATGCTGCTCGGGCTGATCTTCCGCGGCGTGGCTTTCGAATTCCGCTTCAAGGCCAACGACCGCGAACGGCCGGTCTGGGACCTGGCTTTCATCGCTGGCTCGATGACGGCGGCCTTCTTCCAGGGCGTATCGCTGGGCGCCTTTCTTTCCGGAATTCCGGTGTCGGGGCGCAGCTATGCGGGCGGGCCGCTGGACTGGTTCGCGCCTTTCCCGCTGGCGGCCGGCTGCGGCGTCATGATCGCCTATGCGCTGCTGGGCGCGACCTGGCTGGTGATGAAGACCGGCGGCGAGCTGCATGAACGCATGCGCAAGCTGGCGCGGCCTTTCACCTGGCTGCTGCTGGCGGCCATCGCCGTGGTCAGCGTGTGGACCCCGTTGTCCCAGCACCAGGTGGCCGAGCGCTGGTTCAGCTTCCCGAACCTGCTGATCCTGTCGCCGGTGCCGCTGCTGGTGGCCGCCTCCCTCGTCTGGCTGCTATGGTCCCTGGCGCGCAGTCCCTCCTGGCAACCCTTCGCCGCCGCGCTGGCGCTGGTGCTGCTGGGCTTTACGGGCATGGCGATCAGCATCTGGCCGCACATCGTCCCACCCTTCATCACGATCTGGGAAGCGGCCGCGCCGCCGGCCACCCAGAGCTTCGCGCTGGTCGGCACGCTGATCGTGCTGCCCCTGATCCTGGCCTATACGGGCTGGGCCTATTATGTGTTTCGCGGCAAGGTCATCGACACCGAGGGATACCACTGATGAACACGCTCTGGATGCGCAGGCTGGGCTGGATGATCGGTCTCTGGCTGGTCGGGGTGGCGGCGCTGGCTGGCGTCGCCTGGCTGTTGCGGGTGCTCATGCATGCGGCCGGCATGAAATAGGCAGTTCAACCGTGCGCGCCTCTTGGGTTCCCTGGGACTACACTTTCAGTGCAGATTTGCTAACGGGAGAACCGCTCAGTGCCACAGGAGAATGTGTCCTTACAAACGATTGCCTTGCCCTTGTCCGATGAGGACCAGGCGCGGGCCGATTTTTACGCACTGATCGCACGCCTGCTGCTGGCGCCGCCGAACGCCGGCCTCTTGAAGGCCCTGGCCGACGCCGAGCCCATCCATGCCGAAGGCCTCGCCGAAGCCGGGATCGCTCTCGAGGACGCCTGGCTGAAACTGAGCCAGGCCGCCAGCGTGATGGATGCGGCGGCGGTCGCCGACGAATTCTCGGCCCTCTTCATCAGCACCGGCAATCCGCTCCTGAATCCCTACGGCTCCTTCTACGTGGCGGGCCACCTGAACGACGTGCCGCTGGCCGAGCTGCGCCAGGACCTGGGCCGCCTCGGCATCGCGCGGGCGCGCGGCGTCGGCGAGCTCGAAGACCACCTGGGCGCCCTGTGCGAGACCATGCGCGTCCTGATTACCGGCGCGCCGGGCATCGCGCGCCAGCCGCTCGAAGAGCAGCAGCACCTGTTCACGGCCCATATCCAGCCCTGGTACGCGGCCTGCATGGCCGACATCGCCGGCGCCGAAGCTGCGAATTTCTACAAAGTGGTGGCGGCCTTCATCGGCGCCTACCTCGGGGTCGAAGCCCTTGCGTTTGCAATGTGGCAGCCGGCCGATTCCAACGTTGCCGCATGAGGACATCATGGCCAAGGACGAACAAACTCCCGACCCCGCCCGCCGCAGCCTGCTGAAGGCCGCGCCGCTGGGCGCCCTGGCCGTGGTGGCCGCCCGCGCCAGCGCCGCCGAGACCGCGCCGCCCGCACCCGCGCCGGAAGAACCCGCCAAGCCCAGGGGCTACCACGAGACCGAACACATCCGCCGTTACTACGCGACGGCCGCCTACTGGTAAACAGAGGAGCAGCAGCCATGACGATGGTGAAGACTACGCGTGACAACGGCACGAGGAATGGCTTGAAGCGCCGCAAATTCCTGGCTGGCGCCGGTGTCACGGCCGGCGCCGCGGCGGTCGCGCGCCACCTGCCGCTGAACGTGATCGAGCCGGCCAGCGCGGCCGACCCGGCGCCCGCGGCCGCGCCCAAGACCGAAATCAAGCACACCGTCTGCAGCCACTGCTCGGTCGGCTGCTCGGTGGAGGCGGTGGTCAGCAACGGGGTCTGGGTGCGCCAGGAAGCCGCCTTCGATTCGCCGATCAACATGGGCGCCCACTGCGCCAAGGGCGCTTCGGTGCGCGAGCACGGCTTCGGCGAGCACCGCCTGCGCTACCCGATGAAGCTCGTCAACGGCAAGTACGAGCGCATCTCCTGGGACCAGGCCATCAACGAAATCGGCGACAAGCTCTTGGCCCTGCGCCAGAAGTCCGGCCCGGATGCGCTGATGCTGATCGGCAGCTCCAAGCACAACAACGAGCAGTCCTACCTGCTGCGCAAATGGGTCTCTTTCTGGGGCAGCAACAACTGCGACCACCAGGCGCGCATCTGCCACTCGACCACGGTGGCGGGCGTGGCCCAGACCTTCGGCTACGGCGCGATGACGAACTCCTTCAACGACCTGCATTACAGCAAGGCCGTGATGTTCATCGGGTCGAATCCGGCCGAGGCCCACCCGATCTCGATGCTGCACTTCCTGCACGCCAAGGAACTGGGCGCGAAGATGATCGTGGTCGACCCGCGCTTCACCCGCACCGCGCGCTTCGCCCACCACTATGTGCGGGTGCGCCCGGGCACCGACATCCCGCTGGTGTGGGGAATCCTGTGGCACATCTTCGAGAACGGCTGGGAAGACAAGGACTACATCGCCGCCCGCACCTATGGCATGGACGACGTGCGCAAGGAGGTGGCGAAATGGACGCCGGATAAAGTCACCGACGTGACCGGCGTGCCGGAAGCCAGCGTCCGCATGGCGGCCGAGATGCTGGCCAAGAACCGTCCTTCCTCGGTGGTCTGGTGCATGGGCATCACCCAGCACCACGTCGGTACCGCCAACGTGCGTGCGCTGTCGATCCTGCAGCTGGCGCTGGGCAATATCGGCAAGCCGGGCGGCGGCGCCAACATCTACCGCGGCCACGACAACGTGCAGGGCGCCACCGACGTCGGCCCGAACGGCGACTCGCTGCCGGGCTACTACGGCATCGCCGAGGGCGCCTGGAAGCACTTCGCCGCGGTCTGGGGCGTCGACTACGAGTGGATCAAGTCGCGCTTCGGCTCCAAGGAGCTGATGGAAAAGCCGGGCATCACGGTGTCGCGCTGGTTCGACGCCGTGAACGAGGACAACCAGTACGTCGACCAGCCCAGCAACCTGCGCGCCGTGATCTACTGGGGCCACGCGCCGAACAGCCAGACCCGCCTGCCGGACATGAAGGCGGCCATGCAGAAGCTGGACATGCTGGTCGTGATCGACCCCTATCCGAGCATGACGGCCTCGATGCACGGGCGCCAGGACGGCGTCTACCTGCTGCCGGCGGCTTCGCAGTTCGAATGCCAGGGCTCGGTGACCGCCTCGAACCGCTCGATCCAGTGGCGCGAGCGGGTGATCCAGCCCCTGTTCGAATGCAAGACCGACCACGAGATCATGTATCTGTTCGCGAAAAAGTTCGGCTTCGCGGAACAACTGTGCAAGAACATCAAGGTGGTCAATAACGAGCCGGTCATCGAGGACATCCTCCGCGAGATCAACCGCTCCTGCTGGACCATCGGCTACACCGGCTGCTCGCCGGAGCGCCTCAAGCTGCACATGCAGAACAAGCACACTTTCAATCCGACCACCATGCGCGCCGACGACGGCCCGTGCAAGGGCGACTACTACGGCCTGCCCTGGCCGTGCTGGGGTACGCCGGAGATGAAACACCCGGGCACCCCCATCCTGTACGACCTGAACAAATCGGTGGCCGAAGGCGGCCTGCCGTTCCGCGCCAACTGGGGCGTCGAGCACAACGGCGAGACCCTGCTGGCGGCCGACGGCTCGACCAACAAGGACAGCGAACTGGACGTCGGCTATCCGGAATTCGACCACATCTTCATGAAGAAGCTGGGCTGGTGGTCCGACCTGACGCCGGAAGAGCAGGTCGCCGCCGAGGGCAAGAACTGGAAGACCGACCTTTCCGGCGGCATTATCCGGGTGGTCATTTCCCACGGTTGCGCGCCATGGGGCAATGCCCGGGCGCGCTGCAATGTCTGGAACTTCCCGGACCCGATCCCGACCCACCGCGAGCCGCTGGTCTCGCCGCGCCGCGACCTGGTGGCCAAGTACCCCACCTACGACGACAAGGCCGCCTTCTGGCGCTTGCCGACCCTGTACAAGTCGGTGCAGCAGGTCGACTTCTCGAAGGACTATCCGCTGATCATGACCTCGGGTCGCCTGGTCGAGTTCGAAGGCGGCGGCGAGGAGACCCGCTCGAATCCCTGGCTGGCCGAGCTGCAGCAGAACATGTTCTGCGAGGTGAACCCCGAGGATGCGGCCCAGATCGGCGTCAAGCTGGGCGACTTCATCTGGGTCCAGACCCCGACCGGGGCCAACCTCAAGATGATGGCGATGGTGACCCAGCGCGTGCCCCAGGGCCTGGTGTGGATGCCCTTCCACTTCGGTGGCTGGTGGATGGGCGAGGACCTCGAAAAGCATTATCCGGAAGGCGGCGCCCCGGCCGTGCGCGGCGAGGCCGTCAACACCGGCTGGACCTATGGCTATGACGCCGTGACGATGATGCAGGAAACGAAAGTGTCGATGTGCCGTTTGGTGCGCGCCTGAACGTCATTCCCGCGAAGGCGGGAATCCAAGTCAAGGAGGTTTTATGGCTGCAAGAATGAAGTTCATCTGCGACACGGAGCGCTGCATCGACTGCAACGGCTGCGTGACGGCCTGCAAGAACGAGAACGAGACGCCCTGGGGTGTGAACCGGCGCCGCGTGGTGACCATCAACGACGGCGTTCCCGGCGAGCGCTCGATCTCGATGGCCTGCATGCACTGCACCGACGCACCCTGCCTGGCGGTGTGTCCGGTCAATTGCATCTACCACACCGAGGATGGCATCGTCCTGCACTCGAAGGACCAGTGCATCGGCTGTGGCTACTGCTATTACGCCTGTCCCTTCGGCGCGCCGCAATTCCCGGAGACCGGCCTGTTCAACCACCGCGGCAAGATGGACAAGTGCACTTTCTGCGCCGGCGGTCCGGAACCGGATACCTCCGAAGCCGAGTTCAAGAAATATGGCCGCAACCGCATCGCCGAGGGCAAGCTGCCGGCCTGTGCCGAGATGTGCGGCACCAAGGCCCTGGTCGCCGGTGACGCGGGGCTGATCGCCGACATCTACCGCCAGCGCGTCGAGACCCGCGGCTACGGCCCGGAACTGTGGGGCTGGAAGATCGCCTACGGCAAACCGAAGCGCGGCGGCGACATCAAGGCCACCGGCAACGGGCCGCGCGAGAACCAGAACCTGAAGGATTCCCAGAACGACGAGGGGAGGCTGCCGACATGAAGCGACTCTTCCTCGTATTGATTCCACTGGCGCTGCTGGCCGGCTGCCTCGAGGTCGACCAGCACCCGCACTGGGTCAAGGGCCAGTACGCGGGCAAGAAGGACGACCTGCCGTTCCAGACCCACTTCCACCGCGACCGGCTGTCCTGGTGGGGCACGATCAGCAACCGCAACCAGCACCAGAACGAATACAACCGGGCCAATCCCTGAGGAGCCGAGCATGCGAGCGTTCTTCCTAAGTGTTCTCATGGCGCTGAGCCTGTCGTCTGCCTGGGCCGGCGTGCCCAACAACCGCGCGCAGCCGGCCTATGCCGAAGAGCAGACCATCCTGCAGGCCGAGCACGACGCGCGCGCGCCGGAGCCGGGCCTGGCCTCCAAGGATTCCGGCCGCGTGCACATCGACCGCCACTACCTCGGCCAGTACGGCAATAAGGAGGGCACCGTCATCGTCCAGCGCGGCGGAAACGAATGGCGCGTGCTGCGCAACGGCCCGCTGGCGACCCTGTCCGGCGCCATCCTGGTGCTGGCGCTGCTGGCTATCCTGCTCGTCGCCAAGGTGGTCGGCAAGCTGAGCGCCGACCCCGACACCGGGCGCCGCATCCAGCGCTTTACCGCCTGGGAGCGCCACATCCACTGGGCGACGGCGATCAGCTTCATCATCCTGGCCGTGACCGGGCTGGTGATCCTGTTCGGCAAGAAGCTCTTGATTCCGCTGCTCGGGCACGACGTGTTCGCCTTCATCGCCTGGGTGTTCAAGTACCTGCACAACTTCGTCGGCCCCCTGTTCATCGTGTGCTCGGTGCTGATGTTCTTCACTTTCCTGCACCGGAATTTCTTCCGCAGGATCGACTGGATGTGGTTCAAGAAGGGCGGCGGCATGCTGACCCACGAGCACGTGCCGGCCGGTTTCTTCAATGCCGGCGAAAAGAGCTGGTTCTGGCTGGGCGTGACGCTGCTGGGGCTGGTGATGTCGATCAGCGGCCTGATCCTCGACTTCGTCGCCTTCGGCCAGACCCGCTACGTGCTGCAGGTCGCCAACTACCTGCACCTGGCCGGCGCCACCTTGTACATTGCCGCCGCCATGGGCCACATCTACATCGGCACCTGGGGCACGCCGGGCGCCTACCACGCGATGCGCCACGGCGACGTCGACGAAGCCTGGGCCCGTGCCCACCACGGCGTCTGGCTGGACGAAGTGAAGGCCGGCGTGCCGGTCGGCACCTTCGACAAGCGCGTGCCGCCGCCCGATCATCCGCCCGCCGGCGGCGCATCGGGTAATCTTCCTTCGGGTAATGTGCCGCCGGGAGTACGCCCATGAAAGCATCAGTTTTTCTTATGCATGCGGGTGCGCTCGCGCTGCTCCTGAGCGCGGCCGGCTGCAGCAGACACGGCGACCAATCCATGCGCCAGACCAAGTTCCCGGCCATGGTCACGGCCGGCGGCGGCACCAGCGGGCAGATCATGGCGCGTAACGGCGGACCGAAGACCGATGCGACCTATGCGGGCGGCACCCCCGGCATCGCCGGCGGCGCAGGTGGCAATACCGCCGGCGCGGGCACCGGCGGCAGCACGCGCGAGACCGGGCAGGGGCCGAGCAACGGCGTGTCGACGCCGTCCAGCGGTGCCGCGGCGCAGACCGGCGCCACCGGGAAGCCGTCCGGCGACGGCGGCAACAATCCGGTGAAACCTGACGCCACGCCGGCGCCGCAGCCGGCCGCCGCCCACCGCGACCCGGGCGCGAGCAGCGCGGCGCCGGGGCGCTGACGCAAAGGAGGACACAGTCATGAGAACGAATCGACTCAACCGGCAGCACACAGGGCGGCATCCCGCGCTCAAGGCGGCGCTGCTGATCGCAGGCCTTCTGATCGCGAGTGTGGCCTGGGCGGCCCTGCCGCCGCCGACCCCGGCCCAGCAGCAGGCCGCGGCCGACAAGAAGGCCAAGGCCGACGCACAGGCCGCCCAGGACAAGCTGAGCCTGTCGGCGTCCATGGACGCGGTCACCGCCCACTATCGCGCGCGCGCCGCCCGGGAAGGCTGGAAGACCCATCCGGCGGTGGCGGTCGTGGCCGCCGCGCCGGCTGCCGGCGCCGCGCCCGTCACCGCGGCCGGGGCGGCCAGCCCCGCCCCCGCGGGGTCTCAGGGCGCCGGCAACACGACGGCCGCCGGACAGGCCGGCGTGAATCCGGCGGTCAAGAGCGAGAAACTGGGCACGGCCCCGCCGAGCGAAGACGTCAAGAAATTCCAGACCAGGGCCCAGCCGAAAAACGCCGAGCCGACGGTCCAGAAAGGCACGCCGACCGACGTGAGCAAGAAATGAACGGGACAGCACAATGAAAATGGGCAGCATGCCGATCGCGGTGCTGATGCAGCGCCGCAGCGTCAAGCACGTGTGGGCGGACGAAGCCTGGGAAGCGGTGGGCGTGGTGCCGGACCGCGGCAATCTGCCGCCGGTCCAGGTGCTGAGCCAGGCGCCGGAGCGCGACTACTACCTGGTCTCGGGCCTGGAGCTGGAACTCTACACGGACGAGAACGAAGGCTATTTCGAGAACGTGATGGCGCCGGAATCCAAGATCTTCGTGCTATGGCGCATGGAGAATGGCCGGGCGATGCCGGTACGGGCCTCGGTCAGCTACGTCGAAGGCACGCGCATGTTCGACTCGGGCGAAAACGCCGACGGCGTGACCATGCCGGCCGACATCTACGCCTGGGTGGCGAGCTACCTGCGCGAGCACTACCAGCCCAAGCCGCGCCGCGGCCGGCAGCACGGATAAGGACAGCATGGCCGACGAAGGTTTCCTGCGCCGCTGGGCGCGCCGCAAGAACGAGGTTCGGGAAGGGCGCGCGCCTGCGCCTGAACCGGTCGCCGAGGCGCCCCTGAATGCGGCGGCGTTTGCGGCGCCGGCCGCCGAGCCCGTGCAGGCGCCGCTGGAGAGCGCCGCCGAGCCGCGGCCCTTGCCGGCCGAGCGCCCGCTGCCGACCATGGACGATGTCGCCGCGCTGAAAGCCGATTCCGACTTTTCCGGCTTCGTCGCGCGCGGCGTCGACCAGGCCGTGCGCCGCAGCGCCCTGAAAAAACTGTTCGCCGATCCGCATTTCAATGTGATGGACAGGCTGGACGTCTACATCGACGACTACAACAAGCCCAGCCCCATGTCCGAGGCGATGCTGGCCTCGCTGAACCACGCGAAGAGCACCTTCATGACGATGGTCGAGGACGAACCCGCAGTGCCGGAAACAACAGCGGAAGCAAAAGCGGAACCACAACCAGAACAACCACCTGAACAAGAGACACAATGAATATCCGTTTCATCGAAGGGCAGGGCGCCGGTCCGGCCCAGGAGGCCAGGAACCTGCTGGCCAGGGTGGCCGCCGTCGCCGCCCTCGGCGCCATCGAGCCGCCCGAGGCGCTCGACACGGTCGGCTACCATTCGACCGGCCGCACCCTCGTCATCGGCAGCGGCGCCCAGGCCCTGCCCTGGGCCGACCGCCTGGCCGGCGGCCTGAACGTGACCGTGCTGCTTCTCGACGAAGAGGACAGGCCGCCGCTGCGCATCTACCCCGTCTTCAACGCGCGCGCCGTCGTGCTGAGCGGCTGGCTGGGCGCCTTCCAGGCCACCTGGCAGGCCCCGGGCCGCGCCCCCGGGCACGGCAAGTTCGACCTGGTGCTGGACCTCGGCGCCGCGCCGCGGATCGCCACCCACCAGCGTCCGCACGGCTATTATTTCCCCGGCCCGGACGAAGCCGAACGCACGCAAGCCGTCGAGCAGCTGCTGGACATGGTCGGCGAGTTCGAAAAGCCGAAGTATTTCGCCTACAAGGAGCGGCTGTGCGCGCACAGCCGCAACCAGCTGGTCGGCTGCAATGCCTGCGTCGAGATCTGCTCGGCCGGCGCCATCGAAGGGGCGGGCGACCTGATCAAGGTGAACCCTTATTTGTGCGCCGGCTGCGGCGCCTGCACCACGGTCTGCCCGACCGGCGCCATCTCCTATGCCTACCCGGCGGCCAGCCACACGGGCGGCCGCATCAAGGCCGTGCTGCAGGCCTATGCGGAGGCGGGCGGCCAGGAGCCGGTCCTGCTGCTGCACGGCCTGGAAGGCGCGGCGCTGCTGGCCCAGGCCGGGGACGCCATCCCGGGCCGCCTGCTGCCGCTCGGGCTGCACCATACGGCCTCGACCGGGATCGACGTCTGGCTCAGCGCACTGGCCTATGGCGCGGCCGGCGTGACGGTGCTCATGACCGAGGCCGAAGCGCCCCAGTACGCGGCCGCGCTGGGGCAGCAGATGGAGATCGTCCAGGCCATCCTCGACGGCCTCGGTTATGCCGGTCCGCACCTGCAGCTGCTGCGCGCCAGCAGCCCGGACGAGCTGGCGGTGGCGCTGCAGCACGCGCCGCGCGGCCAGGGGCCGGTCCAGCGCGCCGGCTTCAATATCGCGGCCGATAAACGCAACACGCTCGACTATGCGCTCGACCACCTGGTGAAGCATGCGCCGTCGCCCGTGCAGGAAATCCCGCTGCCGGTGGGGGCACCCTTCGGCACGCTGGCGGTGGACGCATCCGCCTGCAGCCTGTGCATGTCCTGCGTCGGCGTCTGCCCGAGTTCCGCGCTGATGGACGGCCAGAATGCGCCCCAGCTGCGCTTCGTCGAGAAAAACTGCGTGCAGTGCGGCCTGTGCGCCACCACCTGCCCGGAAGACGCGATCCGCCTGGCGCCGCGGATGAACCTCACGGAGACGCGCAAGCAGACCGTGGTGCTGAACGAAACCCAGCCCTTCCACTGCATCCGTTGCAGCAAGCCCTTCGGCACCTTGAAGATGGTCGAGACCATGCTCGCGCGCCTGGCCTCGCACCCGGCCTTCGCCGGCAACCTGGACCGCATGCGCATGTGCGGCGACTGCCGCGTGATCGACATGATGACGCCGAAGGACGAGGTCAACATCGGCGAGATCAAGCGTCTTTGAACCTGACGGTGGGGTGGGCGCCACCTGCCCACGCGGACCTTCGCGCACCTCGACCGCCAAGCCATGGCAAAATGTTCGCACTAGAACATAAAAGGAGACGACCATGGCCCAGACGCCTTACGAGCGCTTCATCCAGGCGCGCGACTTCCTGCAGCGGCACCGCCTCGACTACGACACCGCCTACCGCGACTACCGTGCCCCCGAACTCGATGAGTTCAACTGGGCGCTGGACTTCTTCGACGTCCAGGCCAAGGGCAACGACACCCCGGTCCTGTGGGTGGTCGAGGAAGACGGCAGCGAGCGCAAGATCAGCTACGCCGACATGGCGGCCAGATCAAGCCAGGTCGCGAACTGGCTGCGCGAGCAGGGCGTCCGCCGCGGCGACCGCGTGCTGCTGATGCTGCCGAACCGCGTCGAGCTGTGGGAAATCATGCTGGCCGGGATCAAGCTGGGCGCGGTGCTGGTGCCGACCACCATGCTGGTCTCGCCGGCCGACCTCGAAGACCGCCTGCAGCGCGGCCATATCCGCCACGTGATCGCGCAGTCTTCCGAGACGCACAAGTTCGAAACGCTGGCCGGCGACTACACCCGCATCGCGGTCGGCGGCACGGCCGAGGGCTGGACCGCGTTCACCGACAGCGGCAGGGCGGACCCGCAATTCACGCCGGACGGCATGACGAAGGCCACCGACCCGCTGCTGCTCTACTTCACCTCCGGCACCACAGCGAAACCCAAGCTGGTGCTGCACAGCCAGCAGAGCTACCCGGTCGGCCATTTGTCGACCATGTACTGGATCGGCCTGAAGCAGGGCGACGTCCACTGGAACATCAGTTCGCCCGGCTGGGCCAAGCATGCCTGGAGCTGCTTCTTCGCGCCCTGGAATGCCGGCGCCACCATCTTCGTCTACAACTACGAGCGCTTCTCGGCGCGCGCCTGCCTGGACGTGATCTGCCGCTGCGGCGTCACCTCGCTGTGCGCGCCGCCGACCGTGTGGCGCATGATGATCAAGGAAGATTTGAGCGCCTGGAAGCCGCCGCTGCGCGAGCTGGTCGGCGCCGGCGAACCGCTGAACCCGGAAGTCATCGAGCAGGTCGAGCGCGCCTGGGGCATCCGCATCCGCGACGGCTTCGGCCAGTCGGAGACCACCTGCCAGATCGGCAATCCGCCGGGCCAGCTCGTGAAGCCGGGCTCGATGGGACGCCCGCTGCCCGGCTACCAGGTGACCCTGCTCGACATCGACGAGCAGCCGGCACAGGAAGGCGAGATCTCGCTGGTGCTGGCGCCGTCGCCGCTGGGCCTGATGCTGTGCTACGAAGGCGACGAGGCCAAGACCGCCGACGTCATGCGCGGCGGCCACTACCACACCGGCGACACGGCCACGGTGGACGAGGACGGTTATTACTTCTACGTCGGCCGCAACGACGACGTGTTCAAGTCCTCGGATTACCGCATCAGCCCCTTCGAGCTGGAGAGCGTGCTGATCGAGTATCCGGACGTGCTGGAAGCGGCCATCGTGCCGAGTCCCGATCCGCTGCGCCTGTCGGTGCCCAAGGCCTTCATCACTTTGCGGCCGGGCGTGGAGCCGACCCGCGAGCTGGCCGGGGCCATTTTCGCTTTTGCGCGCGCGCGGCTGTCGGCTTATAAACGGATTCGCCGGCTGGAGTTCACCGAGCTGCCGAAGACGATCTCGGGCAAGATCCGGCGGGTCGAGTTGCGCAAGGCGGAGCAGGCGGGTGGGCGGACCGGTACCGAGTATCGCGAGGAAGATTTCGACCGGGTCAGTTGATGTTCACCCGAAATGGTGTCAGGTCGACGGCGCGTCCGGCGCGATGAAAACGTGTGGAAAGGAACGATGAGAAGTATTTCAGCTATCTGTTCAGGACCAGGGCTGGTCCTTGTGTTGGCGATGTCTCTAGCAGCCTGCTCGACACCAAAAGTTCAGCCAACAAAAGCAGGTGGGCGCTATTACCTCAACGATGGTCCACCAAAAGGCATAAGCCAGGCGCAGATCGATGCCGTCAAGGAGCCGGTACCCAAGGTGGAGCGGTTTGTCTCCGGTACGCTCAAGCCTTATGTTGCTATGGGAAATAGCTTCCGGCCGATGAACAAGTTAGCGCTCTACCATGCGCGTGGTGTGGCAAGCTGGTACGGCACCCGCTATCACGGATTGCCGACGGCAAGTGGTGAACTCTACGACGTGATGAAGTTGACGGCTGCGCATCCTGTCCTTCCCATCCCTTCTTATGTCAGGGTGACCAACCTCGAGAACGGCCGAACGGTGGTCGTTCGCGTGAACGACCGCGGCCCCTTCCTCTCTGACAGGATCATTGATCTATCGTACGTGGCGGCAGCCAAGCTCGGCTATGCGGCGAAAGGCAGCGCACTGGTCGAGATCGACCTCATTCTGCCATGAGCCGCTGGTGCATTACTCGGAAACACAGGCGCTCGGTTCTGGGAGCGCACTAGAGCGCCAACCCGATCCCGGCCGCGCCGGCAAGGACGAGGCTGATTCCCCACACCGCTTCCAGGTTGAGCCAGGCGCGCCGCAAGCATCCCAAGCCGAGGTAGCGATACACGATCCAGGCAATGGCGATCCCGGCGAGCAGGGCCGCGGCCGTATGCACCACCGCGACCCCAAGCGCCGCCCACATCGTCGCCCGCGCCAGCCCAGCCGCTGGCGCATGGTGCCCAGGCGCCGCGCACAGCCCGAGCATGAAAGGCGCCAGCATGAGACCCGCCCCATGCGAGGTCGCCATCAAAAAGGACCACCAGGCCAGCCGCGTCGGCGCAACGCGCGCCAGCATTCGTGGATGGCGCCGGTAAAGCAGCTTGAATACGCCGAACAGCAGCACGGCTGAACCGGCGCCGATGCGGATGGCCTGGCTCCATTCGACATATCAGCCGAGCAGGGCGAAAGGCGCCAGCCCGACGGCGATGGCGGCGAAATGCCCGCTGCCGAGCGGCAGCAGGGTGGCGAACACCGACGCAGCGCGCCGGTCCGCCATGCCGTTCGCGACCGCCAGCGGCCAGCCCATGGCCGGATTCAGGCCATGGTAGAGGCCAAGGCCGATCACGGCCATCCAGAGCACGCCCGTCGTCACGCCGACGGATAGCAGAACGAATCCGTCGAGCAGTCGCCACCCTGCAGCCGGATCTGGTGCGCGGCATGATCAGGCCCGAAATCGACGTAGAAGGATGGATCCAGCTCGATGCCGCCGTTCGCCCCGACCCTGCACATCAGCTGCACGCCCGGCACGCCGTCCGGATAGAACTGCGTGTCCCAGCTGCTGTACAGCGAGTTGGTGAAGTACACCCGCTTGCCGTCGCGGCTGATCTCGGTCATTTGCGGGCCGCCGCCGACCGGCCGGCCGTTCGGGTGCTTCGCCCGCTGCGCGATGCCGCCAATGCGCACGCTGCCCGCCAGGACGGGATTGAAGGGATCCGTCACATCGTATTGGCGCAGCTCGCCGGTGCCCCAGCAGGCCACGTAGAGGAAGCGGTCGTCGAGCGAGAGGTCGATGTCCGTGATCAGCGGCGGCACGGCGCCGAAGCCTTTCAGGAGCGGCGGCAAGCGGTCGGCGTCGGCCGGCTCGGGCGGAATGACCGCGGTCTTCTTGATATGGAAGCTGCCGTTTTCGCGATACCAGGTCCAGATCGAGCCTTCCAGGCTGGTCGTGTCCACCACCACGCCCAGGAAGCCGTACTCTCTGGTCGGATCGTGGGCCGGACGGATCTCGAGCGCCATCTGGTGATTCGCGCCCAGGTCGATGGTCTGCAGGTGCTTGCGCTCGCGCAGGCTCCAGAAATGCACCGCGTGGCCGTATCGATTGGCGAGCAGGTCTTCGGGGACGATGCCGTTTTCGAACTGCGGCGGCAGGCCCCATTCGCTGGACACCATGTAGTCGCGCGGCAGGTTCCACCAGAAATCGTAGTGCAGCTTTTGCGGCCCGCGCTCGATTTCCCATTTGCCGTGGATCTCGAAGCTCTCGCAATCCATGATGGCGATGCCCGGCGGCCCCTGGGTGCCGTCCGCGCCGGCGCCGCCCAGGGTGCTGATGTAGATGCCTTCGGGGCCGCAATGCACGGTGTGCGGACGCGAGTAGCCGGTCTTGCGCAGCAGCTCTTCCGGTTCGATGGTCTTGACCAGCTTCGGCTTGCGCGGGTCGGGCTGGGTATCGACGATGTAGATGCGCGAGGAGCGGATGCCCGGAATGATCAGGTAGCGGCGTTGTAGAAACGCATGGCCCGACATCGGGGACAGCGCCGAGCTGCAGGCGTTCCAGCCGAAGTGGTGGAATTCGTCACCTCGATAGGGCATGTCGAGCCGCTCGATCACCTTGCCGTAGGTGGCGGACTCGGGATCGACGTCGATGACGGCGAGGGCGTCGGGTTTCGAGCGATCCGGCGACAGCAGCACCGTATAGGCGATGTGTTCAACTTCCGCTTCCATCGCCAGGCGCGGTGACGGGTGAAACGTGGGGTCGGGACGCAGGGTCTGCAGCATGATGGTTCCTCATTCAGGAGATGCGCGAAAAGCAGCCGAGCCTTCAAGGCTGTGCCTTCGTTGGGACGCCGTCAAGATCGACGCTGAGACCTTTTGTGCAGGATCAGCTTAGTTGCAATCGGTGATCGCGTGCGGCGCAAAAGTGCTTTTCGGTCAATAATAGGCATCCTCTTGGTTCATCCATCGCCCACGCATCCGCAATGAGTTCATCCGCAAAAAACTACGAAGTCAGGAAGTCCCCGGTCCACGGCAACGGCGTGTTCGCCTTGCGCCCGATAGGCGCCGGGGAACGCATCATCGAATACCGCGGCGAACGCATCAGCTGGGACCATGCGACCGAGCGCGCTGCCGAGCGCGGCGGCCCGATCAACCACACCTTCTATTTCAGCCTCGCCGACGGCAACGTGATCGACGGCGGGCGCCGGGGCAACGATGCGCGCTGGATCAACCACGCCTGCGAACCGAACTGCGAAGCCTACGAGGAAGACGGCCGGGTCTATATCCACGCCCTGCGCGACATCGACGAGGGCGAGGAACTCAACTACAACTATGCGCTGATCTACGACGAGCGGCACACGCCGGCGCTCAAGCGCCAGTTCGCCTGCCGTTGCGGCACGCCCGGCTGCAGCGGGACCATGCTGGCGCCCAAGCGCCGCTCGCGCAAGAAAAGCGAAAGGTCTTCATGAAGCCAGTCGTCCGCAGCCTGCTCGAGACCGACCTGTACAAGTTCACGATGTGGCAGGCCTTCCTGCACATGCATCCGGGCGCCATCGGCGAATATGAATTCAAGTGCCGCAACACGCCGGCCTATCCGCTGGCCGAGCTGAAGGACGAGATCGAGCGCGAGCTCGACCACCTGTGCGAGATGATGTTCACCGAGGACGAGGTCGACTACCTGCGTTCGCTGCGCTTCATCAAGAGCGATTTCGCCGACTACCTGACCCTGTTCCGCTTCCAGCGCAAGTTCATCCGCGTCGAGACCGACGGCCCGCACCTGCGCATCCGCGCCACCGGCCCCATCGTGCACGTGATGGGCTTCGAGATCTTCGTGCTCTACATCGTCAACGAGCTGTATTTCCGCCGCTTCGACCAGGCCGCCGCGCTGGAAGAGGGACGCAGGCGCCTGGCGCAGAAGGTCGAGGAATTCCGCGCCTTCGACGCCGAGCCGCAGCGCCTGAATCCCTTCGATTTCTTCGACTTCGGCGTGCGCCGCCGCTTTTCCGGCGAGTGGCACGAAGAGGTCGTGGCGACCCTGGCGCGCGAGCTGCCGCAGTTCTTCAGGGGCACTTCGAACGTCTACCTGGCAAAGAACTTCAACCTGGTGCCGATCGGGACCATGGCCCATGAATACATGCAGGCCTTCCAGTCCTTCGACGTGCGCCTGCGCGACTTCCAGAAAAAGGCGCTCGAAGACTGGGTGCAGGAATACCGCGGCGACCTCGGCACCGCGCTCACCGACGTGGTCGGCATGGACGCCTTCCTGCGCGACTTCGACCTGTATTTCGCCAAGCTGTTCGACGGCCTGCGCCACGATTCCGGCGATCCGGTCGAGTGGGGCGAAAAGGCGCTCGCCCATTACGCCAAGCTGCGCATCGACGCCCGTACCAAGCGCCTGGTGTTCTCGGATGCGCTGACGGTGCCGAAGGCGCTGAGCCTGTATCGGCATTTCGCCGACCGCGTGCAGCTGGGCTTCGGCATCGGCACCAAGCTCACCAACGATACCCAGTACGAGCCGCTCAACATCGTGATGAAGCTCACACGCTGCAACGGCCAGCCGGTGGCCAAGCTGTCCGACAGTCCGGGCAAGGGCATGGGAACGGACGAGACCTTCATCGCTTATTTACGCCAGGTATTCGACCAGCACATATGAAACTCGACGGACGCAGCGCAATCGTGACCGGCGCGGCCGGCGGCATCGGCCTCGCCACCGCGCGCCGGCTGCTGAGGGAGGGCGCCAGCGTGCTGCTGGCCGACCTCGACCAGGGTAGGCTCGACGCCGCAGCCACCCAGCTCCAGCTCGACACCGGGGCCGAGCCGGACCGCATCGCCACCATCGTCTGCGACGTCTCCAGGGAAGACCAGGTCGCCGCCGCGGCCGATGCGGCGATCGCCAGGTTCGGCCACTGGGACATCGTGGTCAACAACGCCGGCCTGATGATCTTCAAGGCCATCGAAGACCAGGCCGTCGAGGACTGGCAGCGCATCCTGGGCGTCGACCTGCTCGGCGCCTTCCTCTTCATCAAGCAGGCCTTCCTCAAGATGAAAGCGGGTGGGGCGGTGGTCAATGTCTCCAGCGTGCACGCGGTCGAGACCGAGCCGCTGGTCGCGCCCTATGCGGCGGCCAAGACGGCGCTGCTGTCGCTGACGCGCTCGGCCGCGCTGGAGGGCAAGCCCAAGGGCGTGCGCGTGAACGCCGTGCTGCCGGGCGCGATCGACACGCCCATGCTCTGGGATAACCCGAACGTGCGTTCGGGCGCGGAAGTCATCAACAAGGCCGAAGTCGGCACCCCCGACGACGTCGCCGCCGCGATCGCCTTCCTGTGCGGCGAGGATGCCGCCTTCATCCGGGGCGCCGGGATGCGCGTCGACGGCGGGCGGCTGGTGCGTTTGTGAGCGTCGTTGCCGGCGTTCACGGCTCGCCGTAATTCACGGATACCATCACCTGGGTGCCGGCGCCACGTGTCGCCGAAGCCCAGATTCGCTCTCCGCCAGGCATCGGCGAACAACCCATCTGGTGCCGTTCGCCGGGCGCCATCAAGGGCACCGCCTCGTCCCATGCCGCCATCACCGCCTCGGGCTTGGCTGCACCCTTGCCGAGCGAGGGCGATTCGACACCACCGCATACCCGCGTCAGATGGTCCAGCGACTTGCGCCAGGCTTCGCGGCCCTGTTTGAGATCGTCGCCCATGTAGGGGATCAACATCACCCGCTCCATGTGGTCGCCCTTGAAATAAAACGAGAGCAGGGCGTCGCCGCCTTCGAAGGGCTGCTTGCCGGCGCCCAGGTCGCCGTTCTTGAAGCCGTAGTAGCGCGAGGGATCGCCGACCGCCTTGACCTGTTCGTGGGTCATGCCGAAGCGCCAGCCTTCGTAGCCGCCGGCATGGGCGAGTCCATGGCTCAGCAAAGCGGCGGCGAAGAGCAGGCAAGTAGATTGGGTCCGCATGTTTTCTCCTTGCGGCATCATAGCAGCCTGGCTGGACAGCAGACAGCGCTTGCACATCGTCCCACAGCACCTATCCTGCATAGGACGGCGCCAGCCGGCGCCCTGGCGAGTGGAGGCGAAAGATGACCAATATGAAGAACGAAGTGGTCGCTGCATTCAAGGCCACGCTGCGGGGACCGGTGCTGCAGCCGGGCGACCCGAATTACGACGATGCGCGCGCGATCTGGAACGCCATGATCGACCGCCGTCCGGCCCTGATCGTGCGCTGCGCCGGCACCGCCGATGTGGTTTCAAGCGTGAACTTCGCGCGCGACAACGGCTTGCCGCTGGCGGTCAAGGGCGGCGGCCACAACATCGCCGGCAGTGCGCTGTGCGAGGACGGCATGGTGATCGACCTGTCCGCCATGCGCGACGTCCACGTCGACCCACGGGCGCGCCTGGCCTGGGTCGGCGGCGGCGCGCTGCTGTCCGACGTCGACCACGAAACCCAGTCCTGCGGTCTCGCGGTCCCGCTGGGCATCAACTCGACCACCGGCGCCGCCGGCCTGACGCTGGGCGGCGGCTTCGGCTGGCTGAGCCGCATGCACGGGCTGGCGGTCGACAACCTGGTCGGCGCCGAGGTCGTCACCGCGGACGGCAAGCGCCACTGGGCCAGCGCGCAGGACGAGCCGGACCTGTTCTGGGCGATCCGCGGCGGCGGCGGCAATTTTGGCGTGGTCACGCTGTTCCAGTTCGCCCTGCATCCGGTCGGACCCGAGGTCACGGCCGGGCTGGTCGTGTTCCCGGCCGCGCAGGCGCGCGAGGTGATGCGCCGCTACCGCGACTTCGTCGACGTCCTGCCGGACGACGCCAGCGTCTGGGCCGTGCTGCGCCAGGCGCCGCCGCTGCCTTTCCTGGCGCCCGAAGTGCACGGCACCGCGATCGTCGCGCTGGCCGTGTTTTCGCCCAGGACGCCCGAGGCTGTGGCGCCCTTGCTCGAGCAGATCCGCAGTTTCGGCCAGCCGGTGGGCGAGCACGTCGGCGCGATGCCCTATGAAGCCTGGCAGAAGGCCTTCGACCCGCTGCTGGCCCCGGGGGCGCGCAACTACTGGAAATCGCACAACTTCACGCGCCTGTCCGACAAAGCCATCGACGTCGTGCTGCGCTATGCCGGGGCGGTGCCGACGCCGCACTGCGAGATCTTCCTCGGCCTGATCGGCGGCAAGGCCAACGCCAGGGCGCCCGGCGACACCGCCTACCCGCACCGCAACGTGCAGTTCGCGATGAACGTGCACGGGCGCTGGATCGAAGCGTCGGACGACGACAAGGTGGTCTCGTGGGCGCGCGAATTCTTCGCGGCCGCGGCGCCGCATGCCGCCGGCAGCGTCTACATCAACTTCCTGACCCAGGACGAGGGCGCGCGCATCCACGAGGCCTACGGTCCCAACTACGCGCGCCTGGTCGGCATCAAGCAGCGCTACGACCCCGACAACCTGTTCCGCTTCAACCACAACATCCGTCCTGACGCATGACGCGTCGGATCGATGCCCGTGGCGCCGGCCTCCGCGCCGGCGCCACGGGACCCATCGGTGCTAAACTAGCCCGATGGCTTCATCCACCGTCGACCTCCACCTGCGCAGCTATGGCGAATTCACCGCGCCCGACCGCCACGACTACGGCCAGCTGGTGCTCCCTTTGCGCGGCGCGCTGCTGCTCGAGGTCGAGGGACGGCAGGGCGTACTGGACCCGCTGCGCGCCGGTTTCGTCGCGCCCGGCGCCTGGCATGCCCAGCACGGCGATGCCGGCAACCGTTCCATCATCGTCGACATCGCCGAACAGGCTCTCGCGCCGGATGCCGCCGAACGCCTGTTCGAGCGCCCGTTCGCGCCGCTCGGCCCGGCCTCCCGAAAACTGATTGAATTCATGGCGCTGATGAGCGGCAGCGGCGCCGCGCCCCCTTCGGTGGTGCAGGGCTGGGTGCCGCTGCTGGTCGATACGCTGGCGCTCGGCAGCCCGCGCCCGGTCTCGAAGCTGGCCGCGCTGATGGCGCGCATCGAAGCCGCGCCTGGGCAGCCATGGACCATCGAAACGATGGCGCAGGCGCTGGGCTGCAGCGTCAGCCGCCTGCACGCGCTGTTCCGCGAAGAGCACGACACCACGCCGCATGCCTGGCTGCTCGGCCGCCGCCTCGACAAGGCGCGCGAGTGGCTGGCGGGCAGCGCCACGCCGATCGCCGAGATCGCGCTGCGCGCCGGCTTTTCCGAGCAGAGCGCGCTGACGCGGGCGCTGCGCAAGGCCATCGGGATGACGCCGGCGGCTTACCGGCGCCAGCACCTGTCCGCGCAGGCATGAGCCGCAAGCCGCCGCCGGTCTCGGATGCGGACCGCTGGGAACTGTCGCGGGCGATGCTGGCCCTTGCCGAACAGGCCGAGGAAATCCGGGACGAACTGACGGCGCAGGGCTACGACCGTCCCGGCGCCATCGTGCGCGAGGCGCAGCTGGCGCTGGCCGACCGGGTCGCCAGCAGGCAGGGCTTGCTCGACTATTGGCGCGAATATGCAAAAGAGGATTTGTCCGCGCTGGACAGCCCGATCGACATCCTGCGTGGCCACTATGCCGCGCCCTGGGGCTATCGCTCGGCGCTGATCGCGGACCTGCGCAGCAAGGCGCATCTGCTGCCGGCCGGCGAGCTGATTCAGTCGCCGCAGATCGAGCCCGCCTTCAAGGCCTGGCTGGAAACCGTGTTCGAGCCCGGCACGCCCCAGCATGACGCGTGGCTGGCCGGGCTGGAGGCCAGGCGCCAGGCCGTCGCGAGCTCCGGCGAACCCGAACGTCCGGAATTCGCCGCGCTGGATACGCGTGTGCGCATGGCCCTGCTGCGTGAACGCTACATGCGGACCCTGGCGCCCGCAGGATTCAGGCTGGTCGCGCCGAGCCGCCGCTTCAGCCATTTCCAGCGCCTTGCCGCGAACGGCAAATACGTCTTCAGCCTGCTCGACGATTCGTTCGCCAAGGGCGCATGGGGCAAGCTGCGCTGCCGCTTTGCCATCACCTGGCCGGGCACCGGGATCACGTCCGCCGACCTGTTCCCGATTCGGCTTTCGGCATTCGACCCCGGCGTGGTGGTCCCGGATTTCCAGTATTCGACTGGCTACCGGCGCGACTCCTGGGGCGAATTCTGCCTCGCCATCGACACGGTGGCCTGCCTGACGGCGATCCTGTTCCGCCGCCTGGACGCCGCGCTGCAGGACAGGTCAATTTAGCGCGAGGCCAGGTCAAGAAACAGCCGAGCATTTCCCGCATCATGCCCGCTCGGGAGGTTTTACTGAATATGCTTACACGAAATCACTGGCTCGGCATCGGCGCGAGCATCCTGGCCGGCGCCTTCTGGGGCCTGGTCTTTCTCACCCCCGAGCTGACGCGCGGCTTTTCGCCGCTGCAGCTCTCGGCCGGCCGTTACCTGGCCTACGGCCTGGTCGCGGCCGCATTGCTGGCGCCGTCCTGGCGCCGGGTGCGGCCCATGCTGGGCTGGCGCGACTGGCGCACGCTGGGCTGGCTCAGCTTTGCCGGCAACATCATCTATTACGTGTTCCTGGCAAACGCGGTGCAGCTGGGTGGGGTGGCGATGACTTCCTTGATCATCGGCCTGCTGCCGGTAACGGTCACGCTGGCCGGGCGGCGCGACGCCGATGCCGCGCCCATGCTGCGCCTGCTGCCGTCGCTGGCGCTGGGCGTCGCCGGCCTGGCCTGCATCAGCTGGCAGTCGCTGGCGAATCCGCAGCACGGTTCGATGGCGGGCTCGCTCCTCGGCCTGCTGTGCGCGGTGGGCGCGCTGCTGTCCTGGACCCTGTACGCGGTCGGCAACAGCCGTGCGCTGACCCGGCTGCATGGGGTCTCGGCGCATGACTGGAGCCTGCTGGTGGGTGTCGTCACCGGGGCCCAGGCGCTGCTGCTGGCGGTGCCGGCTTTCATACTGAACCCGGGCGAGCACGCGGCGCAGGCCTGGTGGTATTTCGGCGGCGTGGTCACCACGGTCGCGATCCTGTGCTCGGTGGTCGGCAACGCGCTGTGGAACCACGCCAGCCGCCTGCTGCCGCTGACCATGACCGGCCAGATGATCGTGTTCGAGACCTTGTTCGCGCTGCTGTACGGCTTCATCTGGGAGGGGCGCCTGCCCACCGGACTGGAATGGCTGGCGATGGCGCTGCTGATCGCGGGTGTGCTGAGCTGCGCGTCTGCGCACCGCGAGCGCTCGCCGGAAACCGTCGTCCTGCCTACCTGAGCACGTCCAGGGCCGCGAACTGCGCCACCGCGAAGTCGACGAAGGCGCGCAGCCGCGGCGGCATGTGGCGGCTGCTGGGCCATACCAGTTGCACCGGCAGCGGTTCGGGCTCGAAGCCGGCCAGCACGCGCTGCAGGGCGCCGGAACGCAGCAGCGGCTCGACCTGGTAGGACAGGGCGCGGGCGATGCCGAAGCCGTCGCAGGCCGCGCCGAGCACCGCCTCGACATCGTTCACGCGCAGGCGCGGGCTGTAGCGCACCACGTGCTCGCGCGCGCCCGCCTTGAAACGCCACTCGGCCACGCTGCGCACCGAGGTCGACATGATCAGCTCGTGGTGCGCCAGGTCGGCCGGCTCGAGCGGCGTGCCGCGCCGCTCGAGGTAGGCGGGACTGGCCACCGTCACCCGCGTTACCTTCCCCAGCGGGCGCGCGACCACGCTCATGCTCGATACGGCGCCGATGCGTAGGGCGGCGTCGATGCCTTCCTCGATCAGGTCCACGTTCCGGTCCGACAGCAGCAGCTCGACCTGCACCGCCGGCTGCGCGGCGAGGAAGCGCGTCACCACCGGCGCCACGTGCCTGCGCCCGAACACGTTGGGCGCGGCGATGCGCAGCAGGCCGCGCGGCGTGCCGGCGGCTTCCGGCAGCAGGGCGGCGTCGTAGTCGGCCAGCAGGCGGCGCGCCTGTTCGGCAAGGCGCAGGCCGGCCTCGGTGGGCGTCAGGCGGCGCGTGCTGCGTTCCAGCAGGCGCGCCCCGGCGCGCACTTCCAGCGCGGACAGTACACGCGTGACGGCGGCCGGCGAGCGGCCCAGCTTGCGCGCGGCGGCCGCCATGCTGCCGGTGTCGAGGATGGCAACCAGGACCTGCAGTTCGTCGAGTCTGTCCATTATTGCGATTAATGAAATGCTGTATTGCGATTATGCCGGATTCACCAGGTAGTGCAATCGGCCTAGCATGGCGACTTCCATCACCGATAAAGAGACCATCATGGACCAGCCCCGACGCATCCTCCACGGCACCCGCCTGTCCGGCCACACGCATCGGGTCATGCTCTTCCTGCACCTGCTGGGCTTGCCGTACGAGTTCGCCGACAGCCCGGCCGCGGTGCGTGACACGCCCGCATTCCGCCGCCTGAACCCGCTCGGCCAGATCCCGGTGCTCGAAGACGGCGAGCTGGCGCTGGTGGACAGCAATGCCATCCTGGTCTACCTCGCCAGGCGCTATGCGGCGGGCAGCAACTGGCTGCCGGAGGACCCACTCCAGGCGGCGCGCGTGCAGCGCTGGCTGTCGATGGCGGCCGGCGAGATCGCCTACGGCCCGGCCAGCGCCCGCATCAACGCGCGCTTCTACGATACCGGGGTGCCGCCGGCGCTGAGCCAGCGCCTTGCGGCGCGCGTGCTGGGTGCGATGGACGGCGAGCTGGCCGCCCACCCCTGGCTGGCCGGCCTCGAACCGAGCATCGCCGATGTCGCCTGCCATGCCTACATCGCCCATGCGCCCGAAGGCGGCATCGCGCTCGCGCCTTATCCCCAGGTCCGCGCCTGGATCGCAAGGGTGCAGGCCCTGCCGGGTTTCGTGCCGATGCCGGATGCGTGAGGCGGCCATGAACGGAGACCGCATCGAGCTGCCTTTCCACGCCGGCGAACTGCAGGCCCAGCGCCTGGCCGGCGCCGCGCCCGCCGCCGCGCCGATCCGCGCCTTCATGCCGGAGCAGCACCGGGCCTTCTTTCCCTTGCTGCGCTTCGTCTGCGTGGCGGTGCCGGATGCCGAAGGGTGGTCGCTGGCGACCCTGGTCGAGGGCCCGCCCGGCTTTGCTTACTCGCCCGATCCGGCGCGGCTGGTGGTCGGCGCCATGCCGCCGCCGAGCGATCCGGTACGGGCGCGGTTAACAGAAGGGGCGCCGGCAGGACTGCTCGGCATCGACCTGGCCACGCGCCGGCGCAACCGCCTGAACGGTGTGATCGCGCAGGCAGGCGAGGGCGGCTTCGCGGTCGACGTGGTGCAGTCCTTCGGTAACTGCCCGCGTTATATCCAGGTGCGCGAGTTGATGCCGCTGCTACGCCAGGCCGGCCCAGTGACCGTATTCGATGACGCGCTGCCGGCGCGGGCGCGCGAACTGCTGGCGTCGAGCAGCACCCTGTTCGTTGCCAGCGCCAGCGGCGCCGATGCACATGGCGCGGCGGCGGGCCTCGACATCTCGCATCGCGGCGGCCCGCCCGGGTTCGCGCGGCTGGACGGCAGCGTGCTGGCGATCCCCGACTACAACGGCAACCGTTACTTCAACACGCTCGGAAATTTCATCGCCGAGCCGCGCGCCGCCATCGTGCTGGCCGATTTCAACAGCGGCGACATGCTGCAGCTGCAGGGCCTCGTACAGATCGACTGGAACGCGGCCGACCCGGACCGGCAGCCGCCGGTCGAACGGGTCTGGCGCTTCCGCGTCGTGCGCGGCGTGCTGCGGCAGGGCGCCTTCGGGCTCGGTTCAGAGCTGGCGTAGCGCCCACAGCCAGGCCGGCATGCTCGCCGCGCACAGGAGGCTGGACAGCAGGATCGCCGAGTTCACGCGCTGCGCGCCCGGGCCGCCCGGCTTGACCACGAAGGCGGCGTTGATGCCGACCGGGCAGGAGGCCAGTACGACCAGCACCATCGCGGCCGCCATCGGCAGCTCGAACACGAACACCGACAAGGCCATCACACCCAGCGGCAGCAGCACCAGCTTGGCCAGCACGATGGCGAAGGTCGCGCGCCAGCGGCCGGGCTTGAGCGAGGCCACCGAGGCGCCCAGCGACAGCAGCGCGCAGGGTAGGGCCGCGCCGCCCAGCATGTCGAGGGCGCGCAGCAGCGGCGCCGGCAGCTGGATGCGCGCCAGGTTCAGCGCAAGACCCAGCAGCAGCGCGGCGACGATGGGATTCCCGAGGGTGTTCAGCACCGGCTTGAGCCAGCCCGACGGCGCCGCATCCTCGTTCAGGTGGTAGAGCGTGAAGCAGAACAGGCTGTGAAAGGCGATCACCGGATAGGCGAACCGCAGGCTGTCGTCGCCGAGCACCAGCACCAGCACCGGCACGCCGACGAACACGGTGTTCGAGTAGGTGGCCGCCAGGGCCGTGGCCGCGCCGTCGCCGCCGCGCCGCGCGATCCAGCGCGCCGCCAGGAACAGCAGGCCCAGCGGCAGATAGAAGGCGCACAGGACTTTCCAGGACAGCGAAGGCGGAATGCCGGTGCGCCACGCGCTGCTGAACAGCAGGCAGGGCACCAGGAATCTGGCGGTCAGTTCGGTGACGCCCGCATGCCAGGACGCGCGCAGCCAGGGCAGGCGCACGAGCAGGGCGCCGAGGCCGGCGAGCAGGAAAACCGGCAGCAATTGGGTCAAGAACATCGGCGCAGGAAGAGTCGGTCTTGCCCTATTCTAAACGATGTGTTGCTTCCGAGATACACGTTACATTTCGCGTATTTCTTTCTGTATGTACCTTGGTATGCTAGAAGGCTAGCTGCACAGATACATATAAGAATCAGGATAACGACATGAGACACTCCCTGCCTTCCACCCGCTTCCGCCGCCTGCGCGTCCTGTCCCTGCTGGTCGCCGTCGTGGCGCTTGCCAGCATCGGCCTGGCGCATGCCGATACGCCGGCGCACGACGGCCAGGCCGCCGCTGCGCCGCTCGTCACCAGTCGCTGATCAGGCTTCGCGCTTCAGACGCCACAACTGCGTCGGCAGCGCCGCCGGCGCATCCGGCTTGAAGAAGGCCGAGTCCTGGATGTGCGAGGTCGTCACGTAGATCGTGCCGTCCGGCCCCTGCGAAAAGGTGTCCGGCCAGCGCAGGCGCTCGTCCTGCACCACGGTCTGCGCGGCGGCCTGCGGTCCTTCGGCCAGCTTACGCAGCTTGATGGCGTTGTCCTGCACCGAAGTCAGGTACATGTCTTCGGTGCCGCGCGCGATCAGCAGGCCGTCGTTGACCCCGTTGACGCCGTAGTGCTCGACTTGCGCTGAAACGTCTTCACCGCGAAGGCCGGCGCCCGTCAGCGCGTCCGCGCGGATGCGGTACAGCTCATCGCCCTTGATCGCCTGCCAGTACAGGTACTTGCCGTCGGATGAGAGCTCGATGCCGTCGGCCGAGAACTCGACGCCGCGGCCGTCCGGGCGGCGGAGTATCTTGCCGTCCGCCTTGACGTTCAGGCCCTTCTTCATCTGCGTCGATGGATGGCCGTCCAGCACGCGCGCGGTCTTGCCGGCCGCGATATCGACCACCAGCAGCGCGCCCTTGACGCCGGAATCGGTGATGAAGGCGTACTTGCCGTCGTTCGAGAAGCGCACGTCGTTCAGGTAGGAGCCCTGCGGCGCGGCGTCTTCGTCGAAGGCGATGACCTGGGCCACCTTGTCGCTGGCGAGGTCGATGCGCACCAGCTTCGGCCCCTTGTCCACCAGGTGGGACTGGGCCGGCGCCGCCGGGTCCAGCACCCACAGGCTGCCGCGCTGGTCGGCCACCACGCTCTGCACGCAGACCCAGTGGTCGTTCGGCGTGATCTCGTCCTTCTTCGCGTTGCGCCAGGCGTTCCATTCTGTGTCCGGATACGGTATGACTTCGCCGTCCTTCAGTTCCGCCACCGAGATGGCCGTGTCCTCGGTCCAGCGCGGGAAGTTGACGAAGATGCGCTTGGTTTCCGAGACCGACACGCCGGTTACCTGGTGGCCGAACTCCGCGACCAGTTCGATCGATGCCTTGCCTGACATGGTGCTTCCTTTCCTGAGGGGTTGAGTTCATGCGGCCTTGCGGCTGCGCTGTACCTTTTTCGGTTCCGGCACGTCCCGCGCCAGGCGCTGCTGCAGCATCGCCAGCACCGCCGCTTCCTCGGGCTGCAGGTCCTGCAGGTCCTCGGCCAGCTTTTCCTCGGCGCGCGCCAGCAGGCCTTCGATCATGGTGCCGTCCATGTAGGAGTCGAGCACGGCCGGGTGCACATAGCATTTGCGGCACACCGAGGGCGTGTTGCCCAGCTTTTCGGCCACCGTCTCGATGGCGCGCACGACGTTCTTCTTGGCCTGGGCCTCGGAATCGAACTTCTCGAATTCCTGCAGCGCGATCGCGGCCAGCACCGTGCCCGACCAGGTACGGAAGTCCTTGGCGGTATAGTCTTCGCCGGAGATCTCGCGCAGGTAGTCGTTGACGTCGGACGAGTTGACCGTGTGCGTTTCCTTGTTTTCGTCCAGGTACTCGAACAGGTCCTGGCCCGGCAGGTCGCGCGAACGCTGGACGATGCGCGCCAGCCGCCGGTCGTTGACCTTGACGTTGTGGTAGACGCCGCTCTTGCCGCGGAAGCGGAACTCCACCTCGCTGCCGTCGATCCTGACGTGGCGGTTGCGCAGCGTGGTCAAGCCGTACGACTTGTTCTCGCGGGCGTATTCGTCGTTCCCGATGCGCATCATGGTCGCCTCGAGCAGGTAGACGATGGTCGCCAGCACCTTCTCGCGCGGCAGGCCGGGCAGACTCAGGGCGCGGTCGACTTCCTTGCGGATCTGCGGCAGCGCCTTGCCGAACTTGATCATGCGTTCGTACTTGACCTCGTCGCGCACCTCGCGCCATTTCGGGTGGTAGCGGTACTGCTTGCGCCCGCGCGCATCGCGCCCGGTGGCCTGCAGGTGCCCATTCGCCTGGGGGCAGATCCAGACCCCGGTCCAGGCGGGCGGAATCGCCAGCGACTTGATGCGTTTGAGGGTCGCTTCGTCGTCGACCCTCTCGCCACGCGCGTCGAGGTAGCGAAAGCCGTCCTTTTCCGGCTCGCGGCGGATGCCGGGGCGGTCGTCGAGGACGTAGCGCAGGCCGGCCGCCTTCGCCGCGGTGGGCGGATCGCTGTTCGGTATCGCGCCGGCGTCCGCGGCGCGTTGTTCGGGGTCGATTTCGCTCTTCATGGTGGTCCCGTTCGAGGTGCAGGCGTAGGGCACGCCAATCAGTCCGGGACTGATTAGCGTGCCCTCGAGAGGAGAGCAAAGTCTACGCTGCACACGAATCGGCCTACCGTACGGGAGCGCACTTAGAACCTATCCCAGTAGGGAATGAGTCGTTGCTGACGCGCCTGACAAGCGCGGGCGGCGTTGCTCGTCGTTGCATGGCTCGCCATGCGGCCTCCTCGCGCCTGGCCCGCGCTTGCCATGCATCGTCATCAACTTCCTCCTTCCTACTGGGATAGGTTCTTAGGGGGCCAGTCGCCGGCGCCATGCGCTTTCCGGCGCCATGCGTTTTTAACGCTGGGCAATCGAATGCTTTTTTTGGACAGGCGAATTCGCTAGCGCCCTCGCGGCGACGATGGAGGCGATGACGGTGGCGATGGTGGTGGCGAAGGCGGAGGCGATCCCGGCGGAGGCGGAGGCGGAGGCGGCGACGCGGGGCGGAACACCTGCGGTGGGGATGGCGCGGTGGCCGCGTGGCGAACGGTCGGAGACGGTGGCGATGGCGGCGACATCGGGCCGAACAACTGTGGCAGCGACGATGGCAGCGCGCTCGAGGAGGCAGGCGAAGGCGGGCTTGCACCCGCCGAGGCGGCCGATGGGGAAGCGGAGGGCGGCGCAAGCGAAGATGCCGTTTGCGCCGCGGCGCTTCCTCCCGAAACCGCTGGCGCGTCAAACAAGGAAAAACGCAAGCTCATATGGTCGGTGTCGGCGGATGCATCCTGGAACCCCATCTTTCGGTAGTGGCGTTTGACGTCCTTTTTGGCGATGAGCTTGATCGCGGTCGGATGGAAGGACTCCCTCAACCACGCGATCATTGCTCTACCGATGCCACGCGCTCCCCATCCGGTTACCCATTGCTCGATGTCGATGACGCCGCCGGATTCGCTGATGATCATCAGTCCCAGGGCGGCGATATGGGGCGCGTCCGTGGTCGCCGCAATCAAGGTATCGCTGGTGTACGGGTTCCCCATTTGAGGAAGCATGTCCCTGACTCCCGCCAGTTAGGAACAAGGTAATGGCCGGGAGCTTGCGGCCGATACCCGATTGACGAGCCGAATCTAGAGCAGATGGCCAGGCTCGTCAAATGCCGCCCTGATAGTTGCGCATTTCAGGTTTCAAGACTCCCGATACCGCGCCTCCACCAAATCGATCTCGCGCAGCAACTTCCGCGCCACCTCATCCGAAATCTCCCTTCGCCGCCCCAGCCGCAGGATCGTATCGCGCTCGGCCCGCAGCGCAATCAAGCGGTAGTCGCGCTCGGCCTGGCGCGCCGCCTGGACGTCGGGGCCGGCGGCGTTGCCCAGTTGGATATTGCGCAGCCGGTGGCGGTACAGGCCAGCCACCGTGCCCCAGGCATGCGCGTGCAGCTCGGCGTCCGGCTCGCCTGAATGGGCGCGGCCGGCGCGTTCCACCGCATCGACCGCCGCCGTCACCGCGGCGTGGCGGGCCCGGTCCTCTTCCTGCTCGGCCTCGGGCTCAAGCGGCACCTCCAGCCCGCGCAGCAGGCGCGGCAGGGCCACGCTGGCCAGCAGCAGCGAGACCACGATCACCGCGCTGGCCAGCAGGATCGCCAGCTGGCGGCCGGGGAAGGGCGAGCCGTCTTCCAGCGCCAGCGGCAGCGTCATCACGCCGGCCATGGTCAGCGCGCCGCGCACGCCGGCAAAGGAAGTGGCCAGGATCAGCCGCATGCGCGGCTTGAACACCTGCTGGCCGAGGCGGCGCCGGTTCAGGATGGTCAGGCGCAGCGACACCCAGACCCAGACGAAGCGCAGCACCACCAGGCCCAGGCTGAGCGCCAGCGCATTCCGCGCCAGCCACCACGGGTCGAGGGGCGCGCCGCCGCCCGGCGGATGCAAGGCCTCGCGCGCGATGTCCGGCAGCTGTTCGCCCAGCAGCACGAACATCACGCCGTTCAGTGAAAATTGCAGGGTGTCCCAGATGACGTTGCGGCGGATGCGGGTCGAGGGCGAGGCCGAGCCGCTGAGCTCCACATAGCTCATCGCGATGCCGGCCGCCACCGCCGCCAGGATGCCCGAGGCGCCGATGTGCTCGGCCGCCAGGTAGGCGCCGAAGGGCGTCAGCAGGTTGATCAGGATCGGCATGCCGTCGTCCTCGCCGAAGCGCCGCAGCAGGGCGCCGTGGGCGCGGCTCACGGCCCAGGTAACGAACACCCCGGCGGCGATGCCGGCCAGCGCCACCCACAGGAAGGTCAGGCCGGCCCTGGTGGGCGAAAAGCTGCCGGTGACGGCGGCCGCCACGGCGAAGCGGAAGCACACCAGGCCGCTGGCGTCGTTGAGCAGGGATTCGCCTTCGATGATGTGCATCAGGCGCGGCGGCACCGGGATCCGGCTGGTGATGGCGGACACCGCCACCGGGTCGGTGGGCGCGACGATGGCCGCCAGCGCGAAGGCGACCGGCAGCGGCATCGAGGGAATCAGCCAGTGCACCAGGTAGCCGGCGCCGACGACGGTGAACAGCACCAGGCCGAGGGCCAGCTCGATGATGGTGCCCTTGTCGCGGAACAGGCCGACCTTGGGGATGCGCCAGCCGTCCAGGAACAGCAGCGGCGGCAGGAACAGCAGGAAGAAGATGTCCGGTTCCAGCGCGACGCCATGGCGGAACACGCCCGAGATCACGGCGCCCAGCGCGATCTGGATCAGCGGCAGCGGCACGCCGAAGGGCAGTATCCGTCCCACCCAGCCGCTGGCGACCACCGCCAGCAGCATCGCCAGGACGACTTCGACCGATTCCATCCGCTACCTCCTGATCAAAACCCGATGATAAAGGATGGAACGGAAGAGCGTGGTCCGCCAGCCCGTGGCCGGGCTCAGGGCTGGCCGCCCGTCCCGGCCTGGCCCAGGGTCTCGGCCATGCGCACCAGCTTCACGAACTCGGCGCGGTAGCCTTCCGGATCGTCGCCGCGCGCCGTGTTGGCCAGCTCGGCGATGCGGTCGTAGCCGTAATCGGCCAGCTGCGGCTCGCCGCGCAGGCGCTGGCCGAAGGCGGCCACGGCGACGGCGAAGCGCTGGTCGCTTGGCGCCGCCTCCAGGCTCTTGCGCGCCGCCGCCGTGTGCACCGCGTGCGCGATCTCGCGGCTCGTCGATTTACCCGGCAGCTTGTAGCGCAGCTTCACGAAGCACAGCTCATCGCCATGCTTGCCGGCCGCTGCTCTCGCCTTTTCCTTCTTGCCGTAGCGGAGCGGATCGGCCAGCTTGCCGGCTTCGCTTGCCGGGGTGATCTCGTAGATCGCGGTGACGGTATGGCCCGCGCCCATGTCGCCGGCGTCGACCTTGTCGTCCTTGAAATCCTGGCGCTGCAGCATCCGGGTTTCGTAGCCGACCAGGCGGTAGGCCGCCACCTGCTCCGGGTTGAATTCGACCTGGATCTTGACGTCGTTCGCGATCGGGAACATGGTCGAGCCCAGCTCCTCGCCGAGCGCCTTGCGCGCTTCCAGCAGCGAGTCGATGTAGGCGGCATTGCCGTTGCCCGACTGGGCCAGGCGCTGCATCAGCGCGTCGTTCAGGTTGCCGGCGCCGACGCCGAAGATCGACAGGTAGACGCCGCTCTTGCGCTTGTCGGCGATGAAGCGTTCCAGCTGCTTCGGATCGGTCATGCCGAGGTTGAAGTCGCCGTCGGTGGCCAGGATCACGCGGTTCACCGCCTTGGCGTCGAAGTGGCGCTCGGCCATCTCGTAGGCGCGCTGCAGGCCGGCGCCGCCCGCGGTGCCGCCGCCGCCGCGCAGCGAGTCGATCGCATCGAGGATCTTGCCCTTGTCCTTGCCCGGGGTCGGTTCCAGCACGACCCGGGTGCCGTCGGCGTAGCTGACGATGGCGACGGTGTCTTCGTCCCGTAGCTGCTGGGCGAACAGGCGGAAGCCCTGCTTGAGCAGGGGCAGGCGGTCGGGCGGCATCATCGAGCCCGAGACGTCGACCAGCAGCACCACGTTGGCGCGCGGGCGCGCCGCGGTCTTGATGTCATAACCCCGCACGGCGATGTGGAGCAGCTGGGTGCCGGCCTTCCATGGGTTCGGCAGCACTTCGGTGCTCACCGCGAACGGTTCGGCGGCGCTGCGCGGGCCGGCATAGTGGTAGGGGAAGTAATTCACCATCTCTTCGACGCGCACCGCGTCCGGCGCCGGCAGGCGGCCCGCCGACAGGGTGCGGCGCACGAAGGCGTAGGACGCGGTGTCGACGTCGGTGCTGAAGGTGGAGACCGGCTGCTCGCTCACCAGCACCGTCTTGTTGGCTTCCTTGTCCGGGAACTTGTCCGCACCCTGGGGCAGGACAGGCACATAGCCGGGCGGGATGAAGGGCGGCGCCGGCGCGATCATCATCGGCGCCTGTGCGCGGCTGTAGGCATAGGTGTTGGCGGCACCGGTCACCGTGACCGGGGACGGCGCCGTCGGCGCGGGTGGCGCGCGATTGAACTCGGCCCGGGACGACGTCGCTTGCGCGGACACCGTCTTCTCGACCGTGATCTCCTGCCCGGGCGGCGTGGAGGTGCTGCAGGCGGCCAGCAGCAGGGCGACGAGCGGTAAGGCGCCGGCGGCGGCGGTTGCGGGTTTCATCGAAGGCCTCGTAGAAGTTATTGTGCCGCTAACTTGCTACAAAGCCATCGAACTGGCAATCGCCGTTACAACTTGAATATCTTTTCCGCCTCAGCCCTTGACCTTGGCCTCGGCCGCCGCCGCCAGGATATCCGACAGCTGGGTCGTATTGACCGGCTTGACCAAGTAGTGATCGAAGCCGGCCGCCATCGACGCGTCGCGGTCCTGCTGGCGGCCGTAGCCCGTCATCGCGATCAGGGTGCTGCCGGCGGCCTGCGGCAGCAGGCGCAGGCGGCGCGCCAGTTCGTTGCCGTCGAAGTCGGGCAGGCCGATGTCGAGCAGGCACACGTCCGGCGCCATGGACCTGGCCAGCTCCAGTGCATCGCCGGCGCAGTACGCGACCTCGACCTCGTGGCCGGACGAATGCAGGAACAGCTGCAGGGTGTGCACGGCGTCGACGTTGTCGTCCACCAGCAGGATGCGCAGCGGCACCGCGCCCTCGGGCAGGGGTTCGCCGGAGGGTGGCGGCGCCAGCACCACGTCCTGGGTGTAGCGCGGCAGTCGCACCGTGAAGGTCGAGCCCTTGCCCAGGCCGGCGCTGGCCGCCTGCACGGTGCCGCCATGCAATTCGACCAGGCTCTTGACCAGCGCCAGGCCCAGGCCCAGGCCGCCCTGCGAGCGGTCCGGGGTGCGCTCGGCCTGGGTGAACAGGTCGAACACGCGCTCCACCAGGCCAGGGTCCATGCCGATGCCGTCGTCGAGCACCGTCAGCACGAAGTCATCGCCCTCGGCCTCCAGGCGCACGCGCAGGGTGCCGCCTTCCGGCGTGTACTTGGTCGCGTTGTTCAGCAGGTTGGCGACCACCTGCACCAGGCGCTTGTGGTCGCCCTTGACGTGGGCCGGGCTGGTCGGCAGCTCGACCACCAGGCGGTGGCGCCGCGCCGTGATCAGCGGCCGGATCTGCTCGGCGGCGTCGTCGACCACGCGCTTCAGGTCCAGCACCTGGGTCGACAAGGACACCAGCCCGCGCGTCACGCGCGAGACGTCCAGCAGGTCGTCGACCAGGCTGGTCATGTGATCGACCTGGCGCACGATGATCGAGCAGGTCTGGGTGATCTGGGCGTTATCCGAGTGCAGCAGCTTCAACAGGTGCGCGCCAGTGCTGATCGGCGCCAGCGGGTTGCGCAGCTCGTGCGCCAGCATCGCCAGGAACTCGTCCTTGCGCTGGTCGGCGGCGCGCAGCTCGCGCTCGGCCAGCGAGCGCGCCGATTCCTTCTTTTGCAGCGCGGCGGCCATGCGGTCCAGCGCCTGGGCCAGGTTGCCGATCTCCTCGTGGGCGTAATCGATGCCGGAGCGGGCGTCGAGGTCGCCGGCGGCGATGCGCTCGGCGGTGCCCATCAGCTTGCGCACGCGCTGCACGATCAGCACGTCGCCGACCAGCCAGGCCGCGAGCAGGGCCAGCATGGTGGTGGCGGCCAGGCCCAGCAGCGACATCAGCTGGTCGTGGCGCGCGGCCGAAGTGATGGTCTCGGTCGGGATGCCGATGGTGACGGTGTAGTCGGTCAGGGCCGGCGCGCCGACGCGGGCGAAGGTGTGCAGGCGTTCGACGCCGTCCTCGCCGCGGATGGTCATGGCGCGCTGGCCGGCGGTGGCCTGAGCTTCCAGCGTGGCCGGCGAGAGACGCGTGCCGAAATAGCGCTCGGGGTCGGGGCGGCGCGAGATGATGCTGCCGCGCGCATCGGCGGTCGCCAGCACGGAGCCCGGCGGCAGGTTGATGTCGTTGATGAAGGTGTCGAGGCCTTCCAGGTCCATCGCGGCGAACACCACCGCCAGCACCTTGCCGCTGCGGTCGATGACCGGGTAGGTGAGGTTGATCGTGTGCTTCTTGATCACGCGCCCGAACACGTAGTCGCCGGCGATGAAGCGGCGTTCGGAAATCGCGCGGCGGAAGTGGCTGCGGTCGCCCAGGTTCACGGGATGCAGCAGGGGCACTGCGGAGCAGGTGACGTCGCCGTTCAGCTGGATCAGGCCGAAGTTGACGAAGCCCTCGTTGCGGTCGAGGACATCCGACAGCAGCGAGGTGCACTTCGCGGTATCGCCCATCAGGTCGGGCACGCTGGCCAGGTCGACCAGGATCTGGCGCGCGCCTTCGATCGACTGGGCTTCGTTGGCCGCCGCCATGCCGGTCAGGCGGCGCAGGTTTTCCTCGGACGCCTTGATGGCGTGCTCGCGCTCGCGGACGCCCGACAGGATCGTCATCACCGCAAGCGGCATGATCGCCAGCGCAACCAGCAGCATCAAGCGGCTGCGCAAACTGTTCAGCCGAAATCGGCCTTTACCACGGCCCAACCCAGATGTCATCGTTGTCTTTACACTGCCTTGTAGGCATCACCAAATTCTATGATCCTGCGGATGCCGTCGCGCAGCGTCGCCACGTCGTCGGAAATGTAGCCCAGGCGGATAAAGCCCGGTACGCCAAGCGCGTCGCCGGGCATGATGGCCACTTTCTTCTGTTCGATCAGCCGCTCGGCGAAGCCGACGGTGTCCATCGTCAGGCTGCGCACGTCCCCCCACAGGTACGGTCCGGAAGCCGGCGCGTGCATCTCTATCCAGGGGACCTCGGCAAACAGCTTCACCGCCAGGTCGCGCCGCTGGCGGTATTCCGCCATCATTTCGTGGGGCGCGCCGGTGGCGAAGGCGGCGTCGGCCGCCACCTGCGACAGGTGGGGCGCGGCGGCCGTGATCGGACCCTGCAGCGTCTGCATCGCGTTGACCACTTCGGCGGGGGCCAGCGCGAAGCCGACCCGCCAGCCCATCATGGCGTAGCTCTGCGAAGCCGAGAAGATGGTAATGACGCCGATCTTCCGCCAGTCGCACAAGGCCGCCAGGCTGGTGTGTGCGCCATCGAAGATCAGGTGCTCGTAACTTTCGTCGACGATGACCTTTGCTCCAATACGTTCCACCCAGGCACGAATGTGTTCCAGTTCGCCGCGAGTGTACACCTTGCCGGTCGGGTTGTGCGGGTTATTGATGATGAGTACCGTGGGCGTTTCCAGGCTGTCCAGGAACTGTGGCGTGATGGCCTCGGGCAACTCGGCGAGGATGGGGCGCAGGCCCAGCAGCTGCGAAGTGGCGACGTAGGCCGGCCAGTGCGGCTTGAAGATCAGGACGCTGTCGCCGGGGTTGGTGATGGTGTACAGCGCTTCGTACAGCGCTTGCTTGGCGCCGTTGGTGACGATGATCTCGTCGGCGCTGGCGTCGATGCCGTTTTCCTTCGCCAGCTTGGCGGCAAGGCGGCGGCGCACGTCGAGGGCGCCGACCACGCTGGTATACGGCATGGTGCGCTCGCGTTCGACGGCGGCGGCGACCGCGTCCAGCACCGGGCGCGGCGCCGGGAAGTGCGAGATCGCGATCGAGAAGTCGATGACCGGCACACCTTCCGCGCGCAGGCTTTCGACGCGGCCGTGCATGGCGGTGGTAGCGAGGGGGCGGGAGTTGGCGATCCTGGCCGAGATATGCATTCTGGTCTGTCTCCGTAACTATCTGATATTGCTGGAAATTTGGTCTTGCACGGCAGAGTGTTTCCTGATTGTACTAGTTTTAAAAATTCATGACGCACGGGACACATATGTAACCTCCGGGCAATCCAGGCCGGAAGCCGGCGCCAGCGCGAGCGCCGCGCCGTGGCCGTTTCTGGTACGGTGGGCCTGACCGAATCACTGTTGGAGCACGCCATGCATAAGCCGATCGTTCGCACGTTCAAGCAGCTGTCATCCGCCGAACAGGCGCGCCAGGAGCTCCTGGCGGCCGGCGTCCCGGCCGACGACGTGAAAATCGACATGCTCATTTATGAAACCGGCGCCGTGCAGGGCAATTTCACCGTCGGCGACAGGCCCGAGGTGAAGGGCAAGACCGCCTACACGCATACCTACGCGCCGACGGCGCAGGACGACGTGCGCGATTGCATGCTGGTCGTGAATGCGCTCGACGACGGCCTGGCGCAGCGTGCCGAGGCGATCCTGGCGCGTCATGGGGCGCTGGATCCGGATCCAGCGCACCGGCATTGATTGACGACGTGTTCAAGCTGACGGGAAAAATATGAGCGCAATCCATCTCGAACCGAGCGACGCCCTGCTCATCATCGACATGCAGGTCGACTTCCTCCCCGGCGGCGCCCTCGGCGTCGAAGCCGGGCACGAGGTCGTCGCGCCGATCAACCACCTGATCGGCCTGTTCCGCGAACAGGGCCTGCCCATCGTCGCCTCGCGCGACTGGCATCCGGAGAACCACTGTTCGTTCGCGGCCCAGGGCGGGCCGTGGCCGCCGCATTGCGTGGCCGGCACGCCGGGCGCCGAGTTCACCGCCGAGCTGGCGCTGCCGGACGACGCCATCGTCGTCTCCAAGGCCGACACCGCGGCGCAGGATGCCTATTCGGCCTTCAAGGGCACCAGGCTGGCGGGCGAGCTGCGGGCGCGCGGCGTCGGGCGGGTGACCGTGTGCGGCCTGGCCACCGATTACTGCGTGCTGAACACCGTCACCGATGCGCTGGAAGAGGGCTTCGACGCCATCATCGTGCCAGAGGCGATGCGCGCGGTGGATGCCGAAGCGGGCGATGGCAGGCGGGCGATGGACCGCATGGTGGCGCGGGGCGCGGTGCCGGTGCGCCTGGGTGAGGTGGGGATGACGGCGTTGTCGGTGGCCTGATACTCAAAAACATTGTGCTGTGAAAATGAATAAGGACGCGCTACCATACCGCGTCCTTATTAATCTTTCATCATGCACATCCGATTTTCTCGTGTGGGCGCGGCCGTCCTGCGCTACGCCTTCGTACTGCACCTGAGCCTGCTGGCTGCGGCGAGCTCGTCCGCCGGCGAGCAGCCCGTCCCCATCGCCGCCTTTTTCGGCAATGTCAGCATGAGCAATGCCAGGCTCTCGCCTGACGGCAAGCGGCTTGCCATGCTGGTCAACAATGAACAAGGCCACGACCAGCTCGGCGTGGTGACCCTGGCCGACAAGTCCATCAAGGTCGTGGCCGGATTTTCGAACGCCGACGTCGGCCACTTCGAATGGGTAAACAACGAGCGCCTGCTCTACGACTCGCGCGACAAGAACACGGCCCCGGGCGAGGAGCGCTATGCGCCCGGCCTGTTTGCCGTGAACATCGACGGCGGCGTGCGGCGCCAGCTGGTGGAAGTCTCGGGCCGCAGCTTCGTCTCTTCCGGCGCTTCCAGTGAGCGCGAGAAGATGCCCTGGAATACTTTCATGCTGGACCAGCCCGGCGCCCAGGATTCGAACTGGGTCTATGTCGAGAAAGTGCACTTCGGCAGCGACCACTCGGTCGAGGCGGTCGAGCTGATCAGGCTCGACACCGTGAGCGGCCGCACGGACCCCGTGCCCGAGCCGGGACAGGGCAGGGCGCGCGCCTGGTGGCTGGACGCCAAAGGCCGGCCTGCGCTGGCGACCACGGTCGACGGCAAGCTGGAGATGCTGCATTACCTTGATCCAAAGGATGGTCGCTGGCGCAAGCTCGCCACGCAGGACGCCTACCTGGGCGGCAAGGACGCGTTCACGCCGCTGGGGTTTTCGCCTGAAGGCAGCCTCTACGTGGTCGGACGTCCCCACCGGGACAAGGCGGCGCCCTTCGTCTACGACCTCGCCACCGGCAAGATGGCGGCGCGGCCGCTGGTCGACCTCGAAGCATTCGACTTCAGCGGCGAACTGGTCGTCAGCGCCGGCAAGCTGCTGGGCATACGCTATACCGCGGATACCGTCGGGGTGGCCTGGTTCGATCCCGCCATGAAGGAAGCGCAGGCGGCGGTCGACAGGCTGCTGCCAGGCCACGTCAATGTGTTGAGCGTTGGCCTACGTTCCGAGACGCCCTTCGTGCTGGTCCGGTCCTGGTCGGATCGCCAGCCCGGCGTGTTCCTGTTGTTCGACAGGCAGACCGGCAAGCTCTCCCGCCTCGGCAGCAGCCGCCCGGCGATCGACCCGGCGCGGATGGCCGCGCAGGACCTGACGATCGTCACGGCGCGCGACGGCAGGACGATCCCGACCTGGCTGACGGTGCCGAACAACAGCGCAGGCAAGAAGCTGCCGATGGTCGTGCTGGTGCACGGCGGGCCCTACGTGCGCGGGCGTCAGTGGGGTTGGGACAGCGAGAGCCAGTTCCTGGCTTCGCGCGGCTACCTCGTGCTGGAGCCCGAGTTCCGCGGCAGCACAGGCTATGGCGAAGCCCACTTCCGCGCCGGCTGGAAGCAGTGGGGGCTGGCAATGCAGGACGATATCGCCGATGCCACCCGATGGGCCATCGCCCAGGGCATGGCCGATCCGCAGCGCATCTGCATTGCCGGCGCCAGCTATGGCGGCTACGCCACGCTGATGGGCCTGATCCGCGACCCGGACCTGTACAAGTGCGGGATCGACTGGGTGGGCGTGACCGACATCGAACTGCTCTACACCGGCTCCTGGACTCGCGACAGCGACACCTCCGACGCCTACAAGCGCTATGGGATGCCGACCCTGGTGGGCGACCCCGCGAAGGATGCGGCGCAGTTCGCGGCGACTTCGCCCCTGAAGCAGGCTGTCCGCCTGACCCAGCCGCTGCTGCTGGCCTACGGCGGCGCCGACCTGCGCGTACCGCTGTATCACGGCCGCAAGCTTTTCGACGCCGTCAAGCGCAGCAACAAGGATGTCGAGTGGGTGGTGTACGACGACGAAGCCCATGGCTGGAAGCTGGTCGAGACGCGCCTCGACTTCTGGGGACGGGTCGAAACCTTCCTGCGGAAGAATATCGGTAAAGCCGGCCAGTAGCTCATGGGCGGTTTAGCAGGAACAGCAGGCCGCGGACCTCGCGCCCGTGTTCCTTGCGCAGGACGGCCTCGCGCCGTTCCACCAGCGCGAGGCCGGCGGTGAGGGCGCAGGCGCGCACGTAAGCCTCGGTGTGCGCGAAGCGGTTCGAGGCCGTGATCGCGTAGCCTTCGGCGCTGCCGGCGCCCAGCGACTCCACCGAAAACGCAAACCACCCGCCCGGCCGCAGCGCCTGCGCCACGCCGCCGAACAACGGCCTCAGTTCGCCGAAATACACCAGCACGTCGGCCGCCAGCACCAGCTGCCATTCCGCCCGCCGGCCCGCCAGCCAGGGCACGATGTCGGCGCAGGCCAGTTCGTCGTACAGCCCGCCTTCGCGGGCCTTGTCCAGCATCTTTTCCGACAGGTCGACCCCGGCCAGGCGCTGCGCCATCGGCCGCAGCAGCGGCGCGCACAGGCCGGTGCCGCAGCCCAGGTCCAGCGCCGACGTCAGCGCCGGCTGCGGTCCCAGGCGTTCGTGCAGCATCGCGCTTAACAGCTCGGGCGTGCGGTATTCCAGCGTCCCGACCAGGTGGCGGTCGAAGTGGCCGGCGTACTGGTCGAACAGGCCCCTGACGTAATCCGCGGGCGCGGAAGAGGGCGCCGCGCCGTCGCCGAGTGCGGCCAGCGCGAAGGCGATGCCGGCCGGGTCGGCGCCCAGTTCGCGCGCGCGGCGGTAGGACTGCAGCGCGTCCTCGCGCCGGTCCAGCGCGCGCAGCACGTTGGCGCGGTAGTGCTCGGCCATCGCGTAATCGGGACGCAACCGGAGCGCCTGTTCGTAGCTGGCCAGGGACTGTTCCAGCATGCCGGCCTTCTTGAGGGCGGCGCCGCGCGCGCACCAGATCTCGGCCTGCCGGGCCGCCGGCGCGGCGGCCAGCGCGCGGTCGTAGGCCGCCACCGCTTCCGGGTGGCGCTCCAGCGCCTGCAGGGCATTCCCCAGCGCCTGCAGGGCGTCCGCATAGCCGGCGCGCATGCCCAGGGCCTGCTCGGCGCTGGCGGCGGCATCGGCATGGCGGCCGAGGTCATTCAAGACAATCGCGCGGTGGCACCAGGCTTCCGGGTAGCTGGCTTGCAGGGCCAGCGCGCGCTCGTAGCTGTCCAGCGCCTCCGGCTGGCGACCAAGGCGGCGCAGGGTGTTGCCGCGGTTGTTCCAGGCCAGCGCGTAGCGCGGGTCGAGGCGCAGCGCGGCATCGATGCTGTCCAGCGCCGCGGCATGCTGGCCGAGGTCGTTCAGCGCCGCGCCCAGGTTGGCGTGGGCGCGGGCCTGTTGCGGGTCGACTTGCAGCGCGGCGCGGATCAGGTCCGCCGCGCGCGCGGGATCGCCGTGCTGGCGTTCGATCACGCCGCTCAGGTGCAGGGCGTCGAACTGCTTCGGATCGCGCTCCAGCACCTGCCCGTAGAGCACGCGCGCCTGCTCCAGCCGGCCCTCCTGGTGCAGGGCGACGGCCTGGCGGAGCAGGGCGTTCAGGTCCAGGCGCACTCCATGCTCAGCGCCAGCTGAGGTCCGCCTTCGACAGCGGCAGCTCGCGCACCCGCTTGCCGGTGGCGGCGAAGATCGCATTGCAGACGGCCGGCGCCAGCGGCGGGAACACCGGCTCGCCCAGGCCCGTGACCGGGTAGTCGGTCTTCAGGAAGTGGGTCTCGATCTTGGCCGGCGTGTCCGGCATGCGCAGCAGCGGGTAGTCGTGGAAGTTGCTCTGCACGATGCGGCCTTGCTGGATGTCCAGCGCCGGGTACATCAGCGTGGACAGGCCGTCGATCACCGAGCCCTGCACCTGGTTCTCGGCGCCGGACAGGTTGACGATCTGGGCGCCGATGTCGGTCACGACCACCACGCGGTCCACCTTCAGCTGGCCTTCCTTCGATACCGTGACCTCGGCCACCTCCGCCACATAGCCGCGGTGGCTGAAGTGGAAGGCGACGCCGGCGCCCTGGCCGCGCGCGAACTTGCGCTTGCCCCAGCCGGACTTCTCGGCCACGGCCTTGAGCACATTGCGCATGCGCGCCACGTTGTAGGGCACGCCGCGTTCGCCGGTGCCGGCCACCATGTCCTTGTCGCCGAGGATCTCGAGACGGAATTCGATCGGATCGCGGCCGGCGGCATGCGCCAGTTCGTCGATGAAGCTGTGGAAGACCCAGGCGAACACGTTCGAGCCCGGCGCGCGCCACGGTCCCATCGGGATGCGGCATTCGAGCGGGGTTTGTTCGAGCAGGCAGTTCGGCGCCCAGCGGCCGGGGAACTCGTCGCCCGACAGGCTGCCGCCGCTGCCCGGCCGCAGCACGCTGCCGGTGCTACCGTCGCTTTCCTTCTGTTCGACGCGGTTGGCGAAGGTCACGAAGTGGTTATGCCAGGCCACCAGCTTGCCCTGCTCGTCGACGCCGCCGCGCAGGAAGTGGAAGCCGCCGGCGCGGAAGTGGTCGTGCTGCAGGTCGTCTTCGCGCATCCAGGTCAGCTTGACCGGCGCCTTCATCTTTTGCGCGATGGCGACCGCATCGACGATGAAGTCCGACGACAGCCGGCGCCCGAAACCGCCGCCGCTGCGCATGATGTGCAGCGTGATCTTCTCTTTCGGGATGTTGAAGGTGCTGGCCACCAGGGCCTGGCCGGCGCCCGGGTTCTGGGTCGGCGCCCACAGTTCCACGCTGCCGTCCTTCGGATCGACCGCGGCGGTGCAATTCTGCGGCTCCATGCTCGCGTGCGAGATGAAGGGGTAGACGTAGGCCGCTTCCACGGTGCGGGCGGCGCCGGCCAGGGCCGTTTCGACGTCGCCGTCGTGGCGCATGGTGGCCACGCCCGGCTGTTTGCTGGCCGCCTGGGCCTGGGCCAGGAAGCCCGACCAGCTGTGGTTCGCGCCTTCGCCTTCGTCCCACTGCACCGCCAGCTTCTTGCGCGCGCGGATCGCGTTCCAGGTGCTGCTGGCGACGATCGCCACGCCCGGACGCAGGCCGTTCAGGTTGTCGCTGCCCTCGACGATGAAGGCGTCCTTCACGCCCGGCATGGCCTTGATCGCCTCCAGGTTGGCCGAGACCGGGCGCCCGCCCAGAACCGGGCACTTGACGTAGACGGCATACAGCATGCCGGGCAGCTGGACGTCGATGCCGAACAGCGGCTTGCCCGACACTACCTTGTCGTTGTCGACGCCGCCGACGCGGGTGCCGAGCAGTTTATACGCGGCCGGGTCCTTCAGTTGCACGCCGCTGGCGTCCGGCACCGGCAGCACGGCGGCGGCCTTGACCAGCTCGCCGTAGCCGAGACGGCGCTTGCTGGCCTCGTGCAGCACCGCGCCGCGCTCGGCGCGGCATTCGGCGGCCGGCACGCCCCAGGCCTGGCTGGCCGCCTGGACCAGCATGGTGCGCGCGGTGGCGCCCAGGCGGTGGAAGTTTTCGTAATTGGTCGGGGTCGAGGTCGAACCGCCGGCGCCCTGCGAACCGTAGGCCGGGTTCAGGTCGCCCTGGACCACGCGCACGTCGGACCAGGCGACTTCCAGTTCCTCGGCGATGATCATCGGCAGCGAGGTCTTGATGCCCTGGCCGATCTCCGGCTGCTTGGACACCAGGGTCACGACGCCGTCCTGGGCGATGCGGATGAAGACGTTGGGCGAGAATTCGGCGGCCGCCGCGCTGCCGGCTGCCTTGTCCTGGCCGTGGGCGAGGGCGGCGATGGCGCCATTGCCGGACATGCCGAGCGCCAGCAGCGAACCGCCGGCCGCGGAGCGGCGCAGGAAGCTGCGGCGCGCACTGGATTGCAGATCGTCGTGGCGGGCGCTCATTTCCTGCCCTTTCCGGTCGATGCGGCGGATGCGCTGGATGCGATGTCGGCGGCGCGCTGGATGCCGGCGCGGATGCGGACATAGGTGGCGCAGCGGCACAGGTTGCCGGCCATGGCCTCGTCGATCTGGGCCTCGGTCGGGCGCGGATGCTGCTTGAGCAGGGCGCACGCGCTCATGATCTGGCCGGACTGGCAGTAGCCGCACTGGGGCACGTCGAGTTCCTGCCAGGCTTGCTGCAGCGGATGCGCGGCCCTGGCGTCGAGTCCCTCGATGGTGGTGATCCTGCGCTTGCCGATGCTGGACACGGGCAGCTGGCAGGCACGTGCCGGCTGGCCGTCCACGTGAACGGTGCAGGCGCCGCAAGCGCCGACGCCGCAGCCGTACTTGGTGCCGACCAGGCCCATGGTGTCGCGCAGCGCCCACAGCAGGGGCGTATCGGCCTCGACGTCGACCGGCTGCGCCTTGCCGTTGACGTTCAACGTGTATTTACTCATGTGTTGTTTAAGTTATTGCCAGAACATAACAACACAATCGTAAACCAAACGGAGCTAGGGTGGGCACTCCATGCCCACGAAAATCTTGCGTACCGCGCCCTACAAACCGCCGGGATAGGTCTCCGGCGGCTCCTCCGAATGCCAGCCGCCGCCCGCATCGAGGGGCGTGACCGCCGTGGTGCGGTCGATGTGGATCACGGCGTCGAACTGGCTTGCCATCTGGGCCGAAAAATAATGGCTCTGGCGCTCGGTGCGCGGCAAATAGATGACGCCGATGGCCCGTTCCAGGCGGCGCTGCATCAGGGCTTCGCGGGCCGGATGATCCCCGCGCAGGGGCAGCAGGAAGCGTTCGATGCCGGTGTTGTGCAGCAATTCCTCGTAGCTGCCGGGCATGCCGGGCCGCACCTGCTTGTGCTCGGCCGGGCCGTCCCATTCGGAGGCCGCCGTCACATAGCCTTCATACGTGGAAAAGCCGATCAGGCGGGTCTGGCCGTCGTAGGCCTTGCGGGCCAGCTCGCCCACGTTCCACTCGCCCAGTTCGCCGACCTCGGTGGCGCGGGCGTCGCCGATGTGGGAGTTGTGCTCCCAGACCACGATCCTGGCCGGCTCGCCATCCGTCGACAGGTGCCGGGCCAGGGCGTCCAGGGTCTCGGCCATGTGGCTGTCGCGCAAGTTCCAGGACGAGATGCGGCCGCGGAACATGGTCCGGTAGTATTCCTCGGCATTCTTGACCAGGCGCGCGTTCTGCTGGGCGTGGAAGAAGGCGTCGGCGCTGCCGTCCTTTTGCGAGTACTCGTAGGCGCGCTGCTGCAGCTGGTTCAATTGCTCGATCACGCCTTCCTCGCAGGAGGCGGACAAATTCATGTTGGCCGAATAGCCGTAGTGCTGGCTGTCTTCATAATAGTGGTCGAAGCAGGCATAGCGCTCGCGCGCCACCCTGGCCGCCTGCGGATCGACCTTGTCGAGGTAGGCCAGCACTTCGCGCAGCGAGGTGAACAGGCTGTACAGGTCGAGCCCGTAGAAGCCGACCTGCCTGCCATCGGCCTGTTTCTGGTTGCGCTCGCGCAGCCATTCGACGAAGGTGGAAACGTCCGTATTCCGCCACATCCAGTTCGGGAAGCGCTGGAAGCCGGACAGGGCGGCGTTGGCGTCGCCATCTTCTCCCTGGCCGCGAACGTAGCGGTTGACGCGGTAGGCATCCGGCCAGTCGGCCTCGACGGCCACGGCGTGGAAGCCCTTTTCCTCGATCAGCCTTTGGGTGATCCGCGCGCGCTCCTCGTAGAACTCGTGGGTGCCGTGGGTGGCTTCGCCCAGCAGCACGAAGCGGGCATCGCCGACCAGGTCCAGCAGTGCGTCGTAGTCGCGCGCGCCGCCGCTCAGGGGGACGGCGGCGGCGCGGATGGCGTCAAGGGGATCGACGCTGGCCATGATGCTTAATGCAGGAAGCGGCTGGTCCAGCTGGACTGGGCGGCTTCGCGCGGCAGCGAACCGCGCTCGATATGGGCCCGCATGCGCGCCAGGTCCTCGTCCATCCTGGACTTCGGATCGGAACCGAGCAGCAGGGCCAGGCCGTGGCCGAGGGCGCCGGCCGGCGGGGTATAGCACATGCGCACGGTGACCAGGGTGCCGCCGCGGTGGCGCTCGAACTGGATCGAACCGCTGTTCGGAATTTCGGCGCCGGCTTCGCTGCGCCAGGCCAGGCGGTTCGGGCGGCTCTGTTCGGTCAGCACGGAATTCCATTCGAACTTCGAACCGCCCGGACCCTTCACGCTCCAGTGCGAGCGGCGGTGGCCGAGGTCGCGCACTTCAGTGACGTGCGACATGTAGCGCGGGAAGTTCTCGTAGTTGGCGAACTGCTGGTAGACATCGTCCGGCGAGGCTTCGATATGGATGGTCTTTTCGAAGTCGATGGTCTGGTCCATGCTCAGCTTGCGCGCCAGGTCCTTGCCCATGCCGAGACCGGCTGCGCCGCGTCCGGCCAGGGTGCGCAGCGGCTGGTTGGCGGCGCCGCGCGCGAGCAGGGCGGCGCCGGCCAGGCCGAGCACGGCGCTCAGCGGCGAACGGCGCATCACGCCGAGCAGGGCCAGCAGGCCGCCGCCCACCAGCGCGGTGTTGCGCATGGTCGGGCTCCAGGCGCCTTCGCCGTCGCCGCGCACTTCCTCCGCCATGCGCTTGCCGAGGCGGCCTGCGCTCTTGCGGGTGTCGTCGTAGAAGTCGACGGCGCTGTCGGCGGCGTGGCTCACGGCCTTGCTCACGCTGCTGCGCGCGGTCGAAAACGTGTCGCTGTCGTGCAGCTCGTCGGCGCTGCTTTTTGCCTTCGAGATCGCATCCTCGGCCAGGTCGCCGGCGGCGCTGGCGGCGCGGCTCATCGCGTCCCTGGCGGTCGACAGCGCGCTCGAGATCGCCGAGCCGATGCTGCCGTCCGGCTTCGCGGCTTCGATGGCATCGTCGGCGGCAGCGCCCATGCGGCTGCTGGCGCCATGCCAGACATTGCCGAGGGCGCTGGAAGTGCGCGAGCCGGCGTTGCGCACGGCGGCGGCCGACTGGGCGCGGCGTGCGCCGCCGCGGTCGGGGTCGAGCATGTACATCAACAGGGCGCCGGCGGCGGCGCCGCCCAGCCATTTGGCAAGTTCAAGCCCGGTGTCCGTCGTCGTCGTGCTTGTCGTCGGCAGTCGTTGCATGATTCGGTCCTCCATGTGGTTGTTGTCGTTCGGCCGTCCGCGCATGCCAGGCGTCGGCCAGCAGATCCTGCACTTCCTCGTCGCTGGTCTGGTCGAAGGCGTCGTACCACTGGCCCACGGAGCGGAACAGGGGCGGCGCCGCCAGGCACACCAGATGGTCGACCTCCGGCTCGAGCAGGGCCAGGGTCTGCGGCGGCGCCACCGGCACCGCCAGCACCAGCTTGCCCGGGCCCAGGCCGCGCGCCACGCGGATCGCCGCCAGCATGGTCGAGCCGGTGGCGACACCGTCGTCGACCAGGATCGCGGTGCGCCCGGCCAGCGCCAGCGGCGCGCGCGCGCCCCGGTAGGCGCGCTCGCGCCGCTGCAACTCGTCCAGCTCGCGCCTGGTCACGGCCTCGACCTGCTCGGCCGTGACGCCCATCAGGCCGGGCACGCCCGGCTGCAGCACGCACACGCCGCCGCTGCCGACCGCCCCCATGGCGTATTCCTCGTGATTCGGCAAACCCAGCTTTCTGACGAGGAGAATATCGAGTTCGATGGCGAGCCGCTGTGCGATGGCGAACCCAACGGGCACTCCGCCGCGCGGCAGCGCCAGCACGATGGCGTCCGCGCGTCCCGCGTACTCGCGCAAGTCCCGGGCCAGCAACTTGCCGGCCTGGGTGCGGTCCTTGAAGCGGCGAAACTCTGCCATGCCTGCTCTTGCCCTCGCTACTGGATGGTCAGACGCTTGGCCGCGCCACCCTGTTTCTTGGGCAGCGTCAGCATCAGGACCCCGTTTTCGAGCCTGGCTTCGGCGCCTGCGTCGTCGACCTCGGACGGCAGCGTGAAGCTGCGCTGGTACCTGCGCGTCGAACGTTCAGAATACACCACCTGTTCGCCCTGACGCTGTTCGTTTGCCTGCTGACATTCGCCTTCGATCGTGACGCGCTGGCCGTCGATCGAGACCTTGACGTCGTCCTTCTTGACGCCCGGCAGCTCGGCTTGCACTTCGAAGGTTTTTTCGGTCTCGCTGAGGTCCAGGCGCGGCATGGCCAGGCCATCGTCCGTCCAGCGTGCGCCCTGGGCCAGCGGTGCGAGGAAATCCTGGAGCATGTTCTCGACCATCCGTCCAAACTGGTCGTCCATGGGGCCGCCGCGAAGCGTCGACAGCGGGCTGTTGCCTCTCCTGATCAGGTTCATGATGAGACCTCCCTTGGCAATGGATGAGTGATATGACGGGCGATGCAAAGCATGCCGCCACTCTTTTTATAGGGCGGACAAAAACGTTTTTCAAGCGGGGTGCAGGCAATATTGATGCCCGCCAGCCGGCGGGCACTTCGGGGGAATTCGCCGGCTCAGCCGAGATTGAGGCTGTGGAAGCGCAGGTGGTCTTCGACGAAGCTGGAGATGAAGTAATAGCCGTGGTCGTAGCCGGCGTGGCGGCGCAGTTCGAGCGGCTGGCCGGCGGCGCGGCAGGCTTCCTCGAGGGCTTCCGGGTACAGCTGCTCGGCGAGGAACTTGTCGGCCAGGCCCTGGTCGACCAGGATGCCGTCCGGGAAGACGGCGCGGCCCGCATCCTTGATCAGTTCGGTGGCGTCGTGGGCGCGCCAGGCGGACTGGTCGGCGCCGAGGTAGCCGCCGAAGGCCTTCCGGCCCCAGGGGCAGCGGGTCGGCGCGGCGATCGGCGCGAAGGCCGAGACCGAGCGGAACAGTTCCGGGTGGCGCAGCGCCAGGGTCAGCGCGCCATGCCCGCCCATCGAGTGGCCGAAGATGCCGACCCGCTGCGGATCGGCGGGGAGGGTGGCCAGCACCAGTTCGCGCAGCTCGAGGATGTAGCTCTCCATGCGGTAGTGGCGCGACCAGGGCTCGGCGGTGGCGTCGAGGTAGAAGCCGGCGCCGGCGCCGAAGTCCCAGCTGTCGGTCTCGCCGGGCACGCCGGCACCGCGCGGGCTGGTGTCGGGCGCGACCAGGATGATGCCCAGCTCGCTTGCGGCCCGCTGGGCGCCGGCCTTGATCATGAAGGTCTCTTCGGTGCAGGTCAGGCCGGCCAGGTAGAACAGCACCGGCAGCCGTTTGCCTTCGGCGCCGGGCGGCAGGTAGACGGAAAAGCGCATCGGCAGGCCGATCGCGCTCGAGGCGTGCTGGTAAAAGCGCTGCACGCCGCCGAAGCAGGCGTGTTCGCTTAGCACATTTAATTGGGCAAGCTCGGTCATTTTCTTCTCTCGTCAGGTGAGCAATGACGCAATATTAGACCAATCCGAATGCCCCGAGCAGCGCGCCGGCCGCCAGCACCCACAGCAGATGCAGCCGCGTACGCCAGATCACCACCCCGGCCGCCACCGCCAGCAGCGGCAGGCGCCAGCCGGCGGCGCCGGCCGCGCTGCCGAGGATCCAGGCGGTCGACAGCAGCAGGGCGATCACCACCGGCGCCATGCCCTGCTTGAAGGCGCGCACCGCGCGCAGGTCGCGGTTGCGGTGGCCCCAGCGCGCGGCGGTGTAGGTGATGATGGTGGACGGCGTCATGATGCCGACCATGGTGACCAGCACGCCGAACAGGGCGGCGCCCAGGCTGCCGGCGTTCATGCCCACGTGCCAGCCCATCAGGGCGACAAACAGCACGTTCGGGCCGGGCGCCGCCTGGGCCAGGGCAATCGCGGCGTTGAATTGATCCTGAGTCAGCCAGGCATGCTGTTCGACCAGGAAACGGTGCATCTCGGAGGAGGTCGAGATCGCGCCGCCGATCGACATCATCGACAGCAGCAGGAAGTGGCCGAACAGGTTCAGCCAGTCGGACCAGGCCAGGGCCAGATGCAGGGTCGCGGGCGCCGCGCTCATGCCGCGAGCCTGCGCCAGGTGAGGATGCAGCCCAGCCCGCCGAGCCCTCCCAATACATACAGCAGCGGACACTTCAGCAGCGCGACGAGCACGAAGCCGAGGGTGGCGATGGCCACGCACCAGGGCATGGGCAGCGGGCTGCGCTTTAGGGCCACGGCCAGTTTCAGGCCGGCGGCGCCGATCAGACCGGCCGAGACGGCGGCCATGCCGCGCAGGGCGCCGGCCACCTGCGGGCTGTCGGCGAAGCGGTCGTGCAGCACGGCCAGGCCCAGCACCAGCAGCAGCGGCAGGGCCAGCAGGCCACCCAGCGCCGCCAGGGCGCCGGGCAGGCCGAACCAGCGCCCGCCTATCATCAGCGACAGGTTGACCACGTTCGGGCCGGGCATGATCTGGGCGACGGCCCAGTCCTCGATGAATTCTTCCTGCGTCATCCAGCGCTTGCGCTCGACCAGTTCGCGCTGGACGACAGCAAGCACGCCGCCGAAACCCTGCAGGGCCAGCCAGGTGAAGGAAATAAAAAGATCGGACAGGGACTGCGGGCGGGGCGGAGAGGCGGACTCTCCCGGCGATGGTTGCGGCGGATTGCTCATGGCGCGATTATCGCGCCACGCCCCACCAGCTGTCCATGCGGAGCGTTAGCCGCCGCCGATGCCGCGCATCACGCGGCCCGTGCCTTCGCATTCCGGGCACTGCTTGCCGTCGGCGAGCTTGCCGCTGCCGCCGCAGGTCTCGCACAGGTCCTCGCCCGCGCCCGGGGTGCCCGGTTCGGCTTCGTCGCCCGGTTTCATGTCGGGATCGGGAGTCGTGGTCATGGGGGCCTCGCTGGTGGTGGTTGACGCGACCATTCTAGGCCGGGCCGCGCGGAGGCGGCGCACGCGGGCGCGCCGGCGTGTGCGATACTGCGTGGGCGGCAAGCCGCCGCGCCGACAGCCCGGGAGGACCGATGGACCAGATTCGCACCAGCCAGCGCCAGGACGCGCACCGCCGCCAGATCGTCGACCGCGGCATTGTCCTGCAGGGACGTTCGGGCACCGTCTCGGCCGTCGAATTCCTGCGCTCGCAGGACATTGCTTCCGAAGTAATTGAACGGGTATTGGGCGAGCCGGAACGCCGCCGGGCAATTGCTAGTTGAGCCTTTACCAAGCGCATTTGTTATGCACAAAAGTTTCCTGCGCACATCTTGCAAAAATATTCGAATTGTGCGCCTCTTGACTTCGTAAACCATTGATTTTGCGGTCTTCACAAGCTGCACGTGCAATGGGCAATTTGTTGAAAGCCGCATCAATCCTTGCTTCCGGCATGTCAAGGGGGTGTTTTTCCACATGTTTGTCCACAGTTTTTGTGGATATCTGTACAAGCCTTCCCGGCATATTTGGCTTGCGTAAGTTCACTGGATAAATGTACAGTTCTACCATTCACAGAACTGTCGTCCCATGCCCGATACCGCCGACCCCAGCCTCGCCGAGCCCGCGCTCGCGGACCCTTATGCGTCCCTGAATCCCGAACAGCGCGCGGCGGTCGAGCATGACGTCGGCGCCGCGGCGCCGCGGCCCTTGCTGGTGGTGGCCGGCGCCGGCTCGGGCAAGACCAATACGCTGGCGCACCGCGTCGCGCGCCTGATCCAGTCCGGCGCCGACCCGCAGCGCATCCTGTTGCTGACGTTTTCGCGGCGCGGCGCCAACGAGATGGTGCAGCGCGCCGGCGGCGTCCTGCAGCGCATCTTCGGCACCTCCGCGCAGGCGGTGGCCGCGCTGCCCTGGGCCGGCACCTTCCACGCCATCGGCGCGCGCCTGCTGCGCGAGTACGCGGGCCGGATCGGGCTGGAAGCCTCCTTCACCATCCACGACCGCGCCGATTCCGAAGACCTGATGGGCATGGTGCGCCAGGACATCGGCCTTACCGGCGGCCAGAAGCGTTTCCCGCTGAAGGGAACCTGCCTGGCGATCTATTCGCGGGTGGTGAACAGCCGCGATTCGCTGGCCGACGTGCTGCAGTCGACCTTCCCCTGGTGCGGCGAATGGGAAGAGGAGCTGAAACGCCTGTTCGGCGCCTACGTCGACGCCAAGCAGGAGCAGAACGTGCTCGATTACGACGACCTGCTGCTGTTCTGGTCCGAGATGGCCTCCGACCCGGCGCTGGGGCCGGAGCTGGGCGCGCTGTTCGACCATGTACTGGTCGACGAATACCAGGACACCAACCGCCTGCAGGCCGCCATCATCCAGGGCATGAAGCCGGATGGGCGCGGGGTGATGGTGGTCGGCGACGATGCGCAATCGATCTATTCCTTCCGCGGCGCGACGGTGCGCAACATCCTCGACTTCGCGCAAGCCTTCTCGCAGCCGGCGCGCACGATCACGCTGGACCGCAACTACCGCTCGACCCAGCCCATCCTGGATGCCTCGAACGCGGTGATCGCGGCGGCGCTGGAACGGCATGCGAAGACGCTGTGGACCGATAAAGTGTCGACGGCGAAGCCGCAGCTGGTGCTGATCCCGGACGAGGCCGAGCAGGCGCGCTGGGTCTGCAACCAGGTGCTGGCGCAGAGGGAAAGCGGCACAAAGCTGACCCAGCAGGCGGTGCTGTTCCGCGCCGCCAGCCACAGCGCCGCGCTGGAACTGGAACTGGTGCGGCGGAACATCCCCTTCGTGAAGTTCGGCGGCCTGAAGTTCCTGGAAGCGGCCCATATCAAGGACATCCTCGCGGTGCTGCGCTTTGCCCAGAACCCGAACGGGCGCCTGGCCGGCTTCCGCGTCGCCCAGCTGATTCCCGGCATCGGCCCGGCCACCGCGGCGCGCCTGCTGGATGCGGTGGGCGAGTCCGCCGAGCCGGCCGCCGCCATGGAAGCCTTCGAGGCCCCGGCGCGCGCGCAAGGCGACTGGGCAGCCTTCGTGGCGCTGTACCGCACGCTGCGCGCGCCAGGGCTGCGCTGGCCGATGGACATCGAGCTGGTGAAAAATTGGTACCTGCCGCACCTGGAACGCCTGTACGACGACGCCCCGGTGCGCGCGGCCGACCTCGAGCAGCTGGTGCAGCTGGCCGGCGGCTACGGCTCGCGCGAGAGTTTCCTGACCGAGCTGACGCTGGACCCGCCCGATGCGACCAGCGACCGCGCCGGCCCGCCGCTGCTGGACGAGGACTACCTGATCCTGTCGACCATCCACTCGTCCAAGGGCCAGGAGTGGAAGGCCGTGCACGTGCTGAGCGTGGTCGACGGCTGCATCCCGTCCGACATGGCCACCGGCAGCGCCGACGACATCGAGGAAGAGCGGCGCCTGCTCTATGTGGCGATGACGCGCGCCAGGGAGCAGCTGCACCTGGTGCTGCCGAACCGCTTCTTCATCAAGCAGCAGGCGCAGATGGGCGACCGCCACGTCTACGCCCAGCGCACCCGCTTCATCAGCCCGGCCATGCTCAAGCATTTCGAGGAATGCAGCTGGGTGAACGCCGACACGCCGCACAGCCGCAAGCCGATGCCGGACGAGGTGCGAATGCTGGTGAGAGACAGGGCAAGAAATGCCTGGAAATGAGGCCGGTTTTCGGCTAGCCCGAATGAGTTATCCCCCGTGTCCTACAGTTGTAGGAATTTGCCTCATAGCCATATCCTTCACAAAACTAGGCCAGGTGTAAGTCATTGATTTGTATAGGCTTAAAATTTGCCTGTTGAACGGGCAATTTGTTGAAACCCGCACCAATACTGCGCTCCCGGCTTGTCAAGAGGCGCTTGTCCACACAGTTATCCACATTTCCTGTGGATATGAAAATAAAAGCTGAGGAATCAAGGATTTAGGCGCTGATCTTGAGAAAGGTCTTAGCATTTTCGTAAGGCCAATTGTTCTGTATGGCCATGACTGCGCATTATTTCTACATGAAAGAAAATTTCATCTGGGAGCTCAGGGCGAAAGATTCTTTCATTGAGGCATGAGATCGCGCTGGCGGCGCAGGCCGTCCAAGGCGATGGCGGCATCGAAAGCCTCAGCCATGACCCTCTCCCGCCTCGATGCGCTGCTTCAAATGATCCAGTTCGAGCAGGAAACGCTCGGCCGCGATCACCGGTGGCCAGGGCTCCCAGGGCCGGCAACGGTAGCGCTCGGCCAGCGGGTCTTCTTCCAGCACGGCGGCGCGGATGCGCAGGGTATTGCGCACTTCCTCCACCTTCCAGCCGACCACGTGCACGGCCTCGCTGGCGGCCGCCAGGCGGTCGGCCCGCTTGTGCTTCGCGTGTTCGGTGGGCGTCCAGGCCGGCAGGCCGTAGCGCAGAAAGACCATCTGCTCCAGGCGCCGCGTCAATGCCTTGAACCCTTCACCGAGGAAGGGCTTCAGAGGAGAGACGGCGTCGAAGCCGAGCAAGCCTTCCTCGGCGTCGTGCAGCAGTTCGCGCAATTCGATGACGGGCGCCAGCGGCGCCGGCGCGGCGGCGCGGCGCAGCAGCATCACGCAGATCGAATGCTGGGCCACGGACAGCGGCAGCGGCCAGGCCGAGTGGCCGCCCCAGCGGTAGGTGCGGGCCAGGCCCAGGGCGAGGTCGGCATCGTCCCAGTCGAATGGGGTAGGATTGAGCAGGTCGAGGCGCTTGCCGGAAGGCATGCGAACCCAGGCGCGTATCGTCATGCGGGAATTCTACATTGATATGGACGAATACCCGCGGCCGGGCGGACACTACACTTGACTGCTGCGCGGACATGGGGAGGCGGGATGAGCGAGCATGCAAGAGGCAGGTCTGGCCGGCGCATCGATTGCGACGTACTGGTGGTAGGCGGCGGCATCAACGGCGCCGGCATCGCGCGCGACGCCAGCGGACGCGGGCTGCGCGTGGTGCTGTGCGAAAAGGACGACCTGGCCCAGCACACGTCCTCGGCGTCCAGCAAGCTGATCCACGGCGGCCTGCGCTACCTCGAGCAATACCATTTCGGCCTGGTGCGCAAGGCGCTGGCCGAGCGCGAGGTGCTGCTGAAAAGCGGCCCGCACATCATGCGCCCGCTGCGCTTCGTGATGCCGCACGCGCCCGGCGTGGGCATGCGGCCGGCCTGGATGATCCGCGCCGGCCTGTTCCTCTACGATCATCTGGCGCACCGCGATTTCCTGCCCGGCTCGGAGGCGCTGTCGCTGCGGGAGCACCCGGCCGGCACGCCGCTGCAGCCCCACTTCAGCCGTGCTTTCGCCTATTCCGATGCCTGTGTCGACGACGCGCGGCTGGTGGTGCTGGCCGCCATCGACGCCCGCGAGCGCGGCGCCACCATCCTGACGCGCACGCGCTGCACGCAACTGGTGCGCGAGGCCCAGCGCTGGACCGCCACCCTGCAGGGCGCCGGCGAGGCGCTGCGGGTGCAGGCGCGCTGCGTCGTGAACGCGGCCGGCCCGTGGGCGGCGAGCTTCCTCGGCACGGCCACCGGCAAGACCGGCGCCCGCGCGCTGCGCCTGGTGAAGGGCAGCCACATCGTGGTGCCGCGCCTGTTCACCCACGACAGCGCGTATATCCTGCAGCAGCCGGACGGCCGCATCGTGTTCGCGATTCCCTACGAGGGGCAGTTCACCCTGGTCGGCACCACCGACGTCGACTACCAGGGCGACATCGACCGGGTCGCGATCGGCGATGCGGAAGTCGATTACCTGTGCGCTGCCGTCAACCGCGCCTTCGTCCAGCGTATCGGGCCGGAAGACCTGGTGTGGAGCTATGCGGGCGTGCGGCCGCTGATCGGCGAGGAGGGGAGGAATGCATCGAGCGCCAGCCGCGACTACCGGCTCGAAACGGACCGCAATGGCGCGCCCTTACTGTCCGTCTTCGGCGGCAAGGTAACGACCTTTCGCAAGCTGGCCGAGCAGGCCGTGGACTGGATCGCGCCCGCGTTGGGGCGGCGCGTGCCCGGCTGGACCGGCCAGGCCTGCCTGCCGGGCGGCGACCTGTTCGGACGGCAGCCCAGCGCCCGCGCGGTGCGCGACTTCGAGGCCTGGACCCGCACCCGCCAGCAGCAGTACGCCGCGCTGCCGCCGGCGCTGGTGGCCCGCTATGCGCGCGCCTACGGCACCCGGCTGGGCGCGATGCTGGGCCATTACCGCAGCCGGCCCGATCTCGGCGAGGAAATCGTGCCGGGCCTGTTCGAGATCGAGGCCGACTGGCTGGTCAAGCACGAATGGGCGCACACCGCGGAGGACATCCTGTGGCGCCGCACCAAGCTGGGACTGTTCGTGCCGCCGGCGCAGCGGCCGGATGCCGCGCGCCGGCTGGAAGACTGGCTGGCGGCATGGGCGGCGCGGCGCGGGGCTTCCGCACCGGCCGCGTTCATGCGCGCCCTGGATTGATCAGCCGCCGTTCTGCTGCAGCCAGGCGTCGATCTCCGGCAGCCGCGCCGCATTGGTCTTGATGCGGTCCTGGATCGCCGCGATCGCCGCATCGACGTCGCCGCGCGAGGTCGGCGCCAGGTTGGCCTGGCCGTAGCCTTGCAGCTTGGCGACCGTCGCCGGATTCGAGGACCCCATGGCCAGGCGCGCGAAGTAGCGGCTGCGCGAGCTGGCGTCGACGCGCTGGTTGATCTTCTCCACGTGCGCCAGCGCGAAGTCGAGCGCCATGTCCGGGTAGCGCTGGGCCACCGCCGAGATCATCGCGGCGCTGTTGGTGAGACCAGGTTCGTCGGTCAGCGCCATGTCGAGCGCGCGCTGGGCCAGCGCCTTGTCTTCGGCGATGGCGAGCAGCGTGTACAGGCGGTCGCGTAGCAGCGGGTTGGTCTCCGCGCTGGCGCGGGCGTGCAGGCCGTCCCAGGTGGCGGCGTCGGCGTGCTGGGCGACCACCGCCAGCACCGTCTTGCGCAGCGGGCCCGGCACCGCGGACGCATCCTTGTCCATCGCGGCGTAGCGGCGGCGCGCCTCGGCGATCACGGTCGGGTCCCCGAGCTCGCTCAGGGTGTCGATCAGCTGCTCGCGCAGGTTGGCGATGGCCGGGGCTTCGCCATTCCGGGCTTCCCAGCCGGTCTGCGCCATCACCGGCGCCAGGCGCGCGATCGCGAACGCGTCCAGGCGCTGGCGGCGCGCCTTGTCGTCCCCATAGCGCCAGTGCAGTCCCTCGAACACGTGGCCGATGCGGCTCCAGACCTGCGGGTCGGCGCCCACCGGCGTGGCCTTGACCAGGTCCAGCGCGCTCGATGCCGGCTGCAGGCCGGCCAGGCCCAGTGCCGAGCTGTCCGACAGCAGGCCGAGCTGGTCGATCGGCGCCAGCGTCGCGAAGGCCTGCGCCAGCCGCGCGAATTCCTTCGGTGCGTACAGGGTGCGGTAATAGCCGCTCTGGCCGGCGTTGACGATCACCGCGCCGCAGCCCGGCAGCACGATGCTGCCCTTGCCGCCGGCCACCAGCGTCGACGCCTGCTTCGCATTGCCGGCGACTTGCGCGATCACCGGCACGCGCCAGGCCAGCGGCTTCTTCCCTGGCAGGTCGCGCGCGAATTCGCCCTGGGCCAGGGCCACCGTGGTCGAACCGTTCCTGCACACCGGCTCGCCGACGCGGATCAGCGGCACGCCCGGCTGCAGCGTGAAGTCGTGGGCGATCGCCGTCACCGGCTTGCGGGCCGCCTTCTCGATCTGCTTCCACAGGTCGTCGGACACGGTATTGCCGTAGGCGTGGGCCTGCATGTAGCTGCGCACGCCGCTGCGCCAGGCGTTCTCGCCGACATAGGCTTCGAGCATGCGGATGACGGCTTCGCCCTTCTGGTAGGTGATCTCGTCGAAGGCCTGGTTGGCCTGCTCGACGGTCTGGATGTGCTGCACTACCGGGTGGGTGGTGGCGACCGAGTCGCGCTGCATGGCGCCGTCGCGGCTGCCGACCGTGCCCAGGCGGGTATTCCATTCCGGGTGCAGGCGCGCGGTCATGCGGCTTTCCATCCACGAGGCGAAGCCTTCGTTCAGCCACAGGTCGTCCCACCAGCGCATCGTGACCAGGTCGCCGAACCACTGGTGCGCCATCTCGTGGGCCGCGGTGGCGAAGATCTCCTGGCGGTCGTGCTGGGTCGAGCTGGCCGGGTCGAACAGCAGCGCGTATTCGAAGGTGAAGATGGCGCCCCAGTTTTCCATCGCGCCGAAGAACTGGCTGCGGCCGGCGCCGGCGATGTTGTCCAGCTTGGGCAGCGGGTAGCGCACGCCGAAGTAATCGTTGTACTCGCGCAGGATGTCCTTCGAGGAGTCGAGCGCGAATTTCGCCTGGTCGATGGCGCCGCGGCGCGTGACCACGCCCAGCTCGGTGCCTTGCTCCTTCGCGGTGGCGCGCTCGAAGTCGCCCGCCGCGAGGAAGAGCAGGTAGGTCGACATCTTCGGCGACTTCGCGAAGCTCACCTTCCGCCGGCCGTCGGCCAGCGTTTCCGTGCGCGCGGCCGGCATGTTACTGACCGCCATCTGGCCGGCCGGGACCGTGACCTCCAGCGTGAAGCTCGCCTTGTAGGCCGGCTCGTCCCATGACGGGATCATGCGGCGCGCGTCCGAGTTCTCGAACTGGGTGTAGAGGGCGCGCTGCTGCTTGCCATCGCTGCCGGGATAATCGAGCGAGAACAGGCCGACCGCCTGGGTGCCGATCACGCCGCTGTAATCCAGCGTGAGCTTGTACAGGCCGGGCGCGAGCGGCTTGTCGAAGGCGAAGCTGGCGGTCTGGGCGTCGGCATCGATGCTGGACCTGGCCGTTTGCGCGGCGCCGCCGGCGGCCGGGGCGATCGTCACGTCCTTGAAGCCCAGGTCGGCCGCGTTCAATGTGATGCTGCTGGTGGCCCTGGCGACGCTCAGCGTAATGACGGCCTTGGCGTCGAAGCGGCCCCTGGCGGCGTCGGGCGCCAGCGCGATGTCGTAATGGCTGGGGATCACGCCGCGCGGCAGCTGGGTGGTGGCTTCCTGGTTCGCTGCCGGCGTCAAGGCCGCGGCTGCTTGTTGAAGGGGAAAGGCGGCGAACGCGAGGGCGATGGCGGCGGACAGCAGATTGCGGTGCATGGGGTCTCGAAAAAAGGGCAAGGTCAAGCCGCGAATCTACGTTCAAGATGCTACCCTGTCAATCTGTACAACCGTTACAAGGAGGACGCATGAAGCTGTACACCAGCCACCGTACCCCGAACCCGCGCCGCGTGCTCATGTTCATCGCCGAAAAGGGCATCACCGGCATCGAGCTGGTGCAGGTCGACCTGTTCAAGGGCGAGCACAGGAGCGAGGGCTTCACCGGCATGAACCCGATGGCGCAGATTCCGGTGCTGGAACTGGACGACGGCCGCGAACTGGCCGAGACCCGCGCGATCTGCACCTATCTCGAGGGCCTCTACCCGCAGCACAACCTGATGGGCGAGGGCTTCGAGGAGCGCGCCTTCATCGAAATGGCCGACCGCCGCGCCGAACTGCAGCTGTTCCTGAAGGCCGCCAACTGCATCCGCCACACGCATCCCGGCCTGGCGCCGCTGGAGCAGCCGCAGTTCGCCGACTTCGGCGCCTCGCAGGGCCAGAAGATGCGCGACACCGCGCGTTGGCTGGACGGCGTGCTGGCGCGCCAGGCTTTCATTGCCGGGGACCGCTTCACGATTGCCGACATCACGGCCTTCTGCGCGCTGGAGTTTGCGCGCGGGCTGATGAAGTTCAGGGCGGGGGAGGAGGGGTTTGGCCACCTGCAGGCCTGGCGGGATCGGGTGGCGGAAAGGCCGAGTGCGGCGGTGGTGTAAACGCGGCCTGTGGCCTTGAAACGTCATTCCCGCGGAGGCGGGAATCCAAGTTGGACGCGCTGACGCAACGCCTGCGGAACTTGGATTCCCGCCTGCGCGGGAATGACGGTGCTTGATTATCCCACCCGCTTATACCACGGCCGATCCCCCTCGATCGCCTGATACGTCCCCGCACACGCATCCGCCACCGACAGCGTGCGGTCCAGGCACAGCACCCCGAACCGCGCCAGGCTGTCATGGAACAGCCGCAGCACCCGCTGGCGCAGCACCGGCCCGAAGTCGCCCAGCGCGTGGCAGCACAAAATCGCCTGGAACTCGTTGAAGGAGGCGTCCGTCACCAGGCTGTATTGCGACCACGTGATGCGGCGCCGCAGGTCGGCGCGCAGGCGGGCGCATTTGCCGTCCTCGCCATCCCCGATCTCGAAGAAGGACAGCAGGTCGCCGCGGCCGCCGCTGTCAAGGTGGCGCTGGCGCGCTTCCTCGAGCTCGGCCAGCGGCAGGCAGGCGTCCTGATTCGCCGCCACCAGCTCTTCGTTGGCGAGGGTGGCGTGGATGTCGAGCTTGCCCATCACGCCTTCCTCGGCCAGCACGATGGCCAGGGTCCACGCCTCGCCCACGCCGGCGCAGTCGGCCAGCCAGACCCGTGGCACCGGCCAGCCGCGCAGCGACGGCGCCAGCACCCCGCGCAGGCGGGACGCGTGGCCGACGCAGTCGAACAGCTGGGCGGGCGGCACCGACAGCGCGCGCAGCAGGCTTGACGCTGCCCCGGGATCGTGCAGCGCCCGTTCCTGCAGCCCTGACAGGGTGGCCGCACCGCCCGCGCGCATGGCCTGGTTCAGCCTTGCGCGCACCGCCGCGCGGTCGTAGGCGCGGAAGTCGTAGCCGAAGCGCTGGAAGATCGCTTCCAGCAGCAGCTCCGTTTCCAGCTCCTCGATCGCGAGCCCGGCCGCAAGGCCGGTCCACGCATTCATGATGCCCCCCTCGATGCAGCCATCAATGGAGCCAGACCCGCATCATCGACAGCAGCTGGGCGACATCCACCGGCTTGGTGATGTAGTCCGAGGCGCCGGCGGCGATGCACTTGTCGCGGTCGCCCTTCATCGCTTTCGCGGTCAGGGTGATGATGGGCAGCGACTTGAACTTCGGGATGCGGCGGATCGCCCGCATCGTGTCGTAGCCGTCCATCTCCGGCATCATGATGTCCATCAGGACGATCTCGATGCTCGGATCCTTCTCCAGCACCTCGATGCCGTCGCGGCCGTTCTCGGCAAACAAGACCTGCATCTGCTGGCGCTCGAGCAGCGAGGACAGCGCGAAGATGTTGCGCAGGTCATCGTCGACGATCAGCACCTTGCGGCCGGCCAGGCCGCCGTCGGCCGCGTGGATCTCTTCCAGGATGCGGCGCTGCAGGTCGGGCAGGCTGGCGTGCGAGCGGTGCAGGAACAGCGCGGTCTCGTCCAGCAGGCGCTCCGGCGAGCGGGCGTCCTTGACCACGATGGTCTTGGCGTAGCGCTTGAGCTTCGTGACTTCCTTGCGGCCCAGTTCCGCGGCCGTGTAGATCACGATCGGCAGGTCGCGCAGCAGCGGCTGCTTGCCGATCTGGTCGAGCAGATCGAAGCCCGAGATGTCCGGCAGGGTCAGGTCCAGCACCATGCAGTCGAAGTGCTGGGCGGCCAGGGCCTCCAGCGCCGCGGCGCCGGTGTCCACCGTGACGATGCGCACGTCGGAGTCGCCGATCAGCGAGACGATCGATTCGCGCTGGGCCATGTCGTCCTCGACCACCAGCAGCGAACGCTTGCCGCCCATCAGGAACTTCTGGATGCGGGTGAATTCCTCCTGCAGCATCTCGCGGCTGACCGGCTTGTTGATATAGCTGATCGCGCCCTGGCGCAGCGCGCGCTCGCGCTCGCGCATCGCCGACAGCACGTGCACCGGGATGTGGCGGGTGCCCGGGTCGCGCTTCAGGCGCTCCAGCACCGTCAGGCCGTCGATGTCCGGCAGGTCGATGTCGAGCAGGATCGCGGCCGGCTGGAAGTCGCGCGCCAGCGACAGCGCCGAGTCGCCGCGGTGGGTCACGATGCCCTTGAAGTTCTTCTCGCGGGCGAAGTCGAGCAGGGTCTTGGCGAAGCGCTCGTCATCCTCGACGATCAGCACCGAGGGGTCGCCCGGCACGATCAGGCCGCGGTCGTCCAGCATGCTCGCGTACTCGACCAGGCCGGTCGCGGGATCGGGCACGGCGAGCGCCGTGCCGACCGCGGTGTCGGTTTCCACTTCCAGCAGCATCGCCGGGGCCGGAGCGGCCAGCGCGACCGGCTGCTGCGGCGGCGCCAGGCGCGCCGGCTGCGGCTGGCGGGTCTGCTCGTAGTTGATGAAACCGGCGCGGTTGTAAGGCAGGTAGAGCGTGAAGGTCGAGCCGATGTTGACCGTCGATTCGACGCGGATCTCGCCGCCCAGCAGGCGCGCCAGTTCGCGCGAGATCGACAGGCCCAGGCCGGTGCCGCCGTATTTGCGGGCGGTCGAGCCGTCGGCCTGCTGGAAGGCTTCGAAGATCAGCTGCAGCTTGTCGGACGGGATGCCGACGCCGGTGTCGCTGACCGAGAAGGCCAGCACCGCATCGGCATGCAGCAGGTGCGGGTGGTCGGCGGTCCAGCCGCTGGTCACGAGGCTGATGTTCAGCGACACCTGGCCATGGCTGGTGAACTTGAACGCGTTCGACAGCAGGTTTTTCAGGACCTGTTGCAGGCGCGTCGTATCCGTCATCAGCGCGGTCGGCAGGTTGTCCGCCAGCTCGACCCCGAAGCCGAGGTGTTTGGCTTCGGCCATGTGGCGGAAGGTGCGGTCCACGTAGTTGCGCAGGGCCGAGAAGCGGTACTCGGACACGTCCAGCGTGACGGTGCCGGACTCGATCTTCGACAGGTCGAGAATGTCGTTAATCAGGGTCAGCAGGTCGGAGCCGGAGCCGTGGATGGTCTTCGCGAATTCCACCTGCTTCATCGACAGGTTGCCCTCGGGGTTATCCGACAGCTGCTGCGCCAGGATCAGCAGCGAGTTCAGGGGCGTACGCAGTTCGTGCGACATATTCGCCAGGAACTCGGACTTGTACTTCGAGGACAGGGCCAGCTGGGTCGCCTTCTCTTCCAGCGCCAGTTTCGCCTGTTCCACCTCGCGGTTCTTGCGTTCCACCTCGATGTTCTGCTCGGACAGCAGGCGCGCTTTCTCCGCCAGCTCTTGGTTGGTCTGCTGCAGTTCCTGCGCCAGCGACTGCGACTGGGTCAGCAGCGATTCGGTACGGCTGTTCGCCTCGATGGTGTTCAGCACCACGCCGATCGATTCCATCAGCTGATCGAGGAAGGACAGGTGGGTCTCGGTGAAGCGGTCCAGCGAGGCGATCTCGATGACCGCCTTGACCTGCTGTTCGAACAGGATGGGCAGCACCACGATATTCGTCGGCGGCGCCGCGCCCAGGCCCGACGACACCTGGATGTAGTCGCGCGGGACGTCGGTCAACCAGATGCGGGTCTTCTCCAGCGCGCACTGGCCCACCAGGCCTTCGCCCGGCAGGAAGGAGGTCGGCAGCTTGCGGCTGGAGCGGTAGCCGTAGGAGGCGATCAGGCGCAGGCGCGCATCGTTGCCTTCCGAGTCCATCATGTAGAACACGCCGTGGTGGGCGGTAATCAGGGGCGCCAGTTCCGACAGGATCAGCTTGGTCACCGCGCCCAGGTCGCGCTGGCCCTGCAGCAGGCGGGTGAAGCGCGCCAGGTTGGTCTTCAGCCAGTCCTGCTGCGCGTTCTTCTGCGTGGTCTCCTTCAGGTTACGGATCATCTCGTTGATGTTGTCCTTCAGGTAGGACATCTCGCCGCGCGCTTCCACCTGAATCGAACGCGAAAGGTCGCCGCGGGTCACCGCCGTCGCGACTTCACCGATCGCACGCATCTGGTTGGTCAGGTTTGCCGCCAGCTGGTTGACGTTCTCGGTCAAGTCCTTCCAGGTACCCGCCACGCCGGACACGTTCGCCTGGCCGCCGAGTTTACCTTCGGTACCCACCTCGCGCGCCACGCGGGTCACCTCGGAGGCGAAGGAGGACAGCTGGTCCACCATCACGTTGATGGTGTCCTTCAGTTCCAGGATCTCGCCCTTCACGTCCACGGTAATCTTCTTGGACAGGTCGCCGCGCGCCACCGCGGTCGTCACCGCCGCGATGTTACGCACCTGGCCCGTCAGGTTGGACGCCATGAAGTTCACGTTATCGGTCAAGTCCTTCCAGGTGCCGCCCACGCCCGGCACATAGGCCTGGCCGCCCAGCTTGCCCTCGGTACCCACCTCGCGCGCCACGCGGGTCACCTCGGAGGCGAAGGAGGACAGCTGGTCCACCATCACGTTGATGGTGTTCTTCAGTTCGAGAATCTCGCCCTTCACGTCCACGGTAATCTTCTTGGACAGGTCGCCGTTCGCCACCGCGGTGGTCACGTCCGCGATGTTACGCACCTGGCCGGTCAGGTTACCCGCCATCGAGTTCACGCCGTCGGTCAAGTCCTTCCAGGTGCCGGCGACGCCAGGCACGTTCGCCTGGCCGCCCAGGCGGCCCTCGGTACCCACCTCACGCGCCACGCGGGTCACCTCGGACGCGAAGGAGTTCAGCTGGTCCACCATCACGTTGATGGTGTTCTTCAGCTCCAGGATCTCGCCCTTCACGTCCACGGTGATCTTCTTGGACAAGTCGCCGTTCGCCACCGCGGTCGTCACGTCCGCGATGTTACGCACCTGGCCGGTCAGGTTACCCGCCATCGAGTTCACCGAGTCGGTCAAGTCTTTCCAGGTACCGGCCACGCCCTTCACCTGCGCCTGGCCGCCGAGTTTACCCTCGGTACCCACCTCACGCGCCACACGCGTCACCTCGGATGCGAAGGAGGACAGCTGGTCCACCATCACGTTGATCGTATTCTTCAGTTCGAGAATCTCGCCCTTCACGTCCACGGTAATCTTCTTGGACAGGTCGCCGTTCGCCACCGCGGTCGTCACCGCCGCGATGTTACGCACCTGGCCCGTCAGGTTGGACGCCATGAAGTTCACGTTGTCGGTCAAGTCCTTCCAGGTGCCGCCCACGCCCGGCACATAGGCCTGGCCGCCCAGCTTGCCCTCGGTACCCACCTCGCGCGCCACGCGCGTCACCTCGGAGGCGAAGGATCGCAGCTGGTCCACCATCACGTTGATGGTGTCCTTCAGCTGCAGGATCTCGCCGCGCACGTCCACCGTGATCTTCTTCGACAAGTCGCCGTTCGCCACCGCGGTGGTCACTTCCGCGATGTTACGCACCTGCGAGGTCAGGTTACCCGCCATCGAGTTCACCGAGTCGGTCAGGTCCTTCCAGGTACCCGCGACGCCCGGGACGTAGGCCTGGCCGCCCAGCTTGCCCTCGGTACCGACCTCGCGCGCCACGCGCGTCACCTCGGAGGAGAAGGAGGACAGCTGTTCCACCATCGTGTTCGCGGTAGTCGCCGCGCGCAGGTACTGGCCCTTCAGCGGGTGCCCATCCACTTCCAGGGCCATGGTCTGCGACAGGTCGCCCTTCGCCACCGCGCCGATGACGCGCGCCATCTCGGTCGTCGGACGCACCAGGTCGTCGATCAGGGTGTTGACGGAACTGATGATGGTCGACCAGCCGCCGACCACGCCCGGCACGTCCGCACGCTGGGTCAAGTGGCCTTCGCGGCCCACGACGCGCGACACTTCCGTCACCGTCTCGACCATTTTCTGCTTGGTTTCGATGATGTCGTTCAGGGTGTCGGCAATCTTGCCGGACACGCCGGTCCAGTCGGAGGGCATGCGCACGGAGAAGTCGCCTTTTTTCAGCGCCATCAGCGTGGAAAGCAGCAGCTTGACATCCAGCTGTTCAGCCATGTCAGTCATGTTATTCATCGACTTGGGTTCCTCGAGGTAGAGAAGAAGTAGAGCGGGGCGGACATGTATTGTTAAATGTCAGAAACTCGTAAAGATACTCTTGTGTTCGATCAAGTCAAGCCAGGGCAAGTAAAAAATGGCAACACTGTTACGCATCGGTCATAAACTTGCACATTTGCAATTTTCGATAGACAATCCGCGCGAGCTTAGCGAAATCCGAAAATGAGGGGCGCACGATTGACCAGGCTGCAACAGCCTCTGTTGTAGCAATCCGACAACTTCTACACAGAGATTGCCGGGATGAAGATGATTAAAAGAATAATTTTTCGTGCTTTTCAGTTACAACTCATCTAGCATGGCGGGTATGAAATGAATATTGACAGCGCGGGGTAAGCCATGATGAGCGTCGAACTTGACGAGCTGATGCATTGCGACACGGCGTCGAGCTGGGGAGAGGCGCTGTTTTCCCTGGGCCGGCACTACGGTTTCGAAAAAGTCCTGTTCGCGATGTCGGGTTCGCGCCATGCGCGCCTGGAACATGCGTTTTTCCAGACGAATTATCCGAGGCCCTGGCGCGACCGCTACGAGGCCGAGCGTCTCGCCTATGTCGACCCGCTGGTCAGCCATTGCCTGGCGAGCACGCTGCCGCTGGTGTGGCAGGCCGACACCTTCCGCAGCCCGGCCCAGCGCGCCATGTATGAAGAGGGGTGCGCCTACGGCCTCCGCGTCGGCGTCAGTTTTCCCATCCACGGGCCGAACGGAGAGTTCGGCATGCTCAGCTTTGCCTGCGACCCCGGCCCGGAGCGCCGGTTTGCCTGCGAAGTCGTGGGCTTGCTGCCGGAACTGGCCCTGGTGCGCGACCATGCCTTCGCTTCCGGCGTGCGCTTTTGTCCGCCTCCCACGCACGAAGCCGCGCCACGGCTGACGCCGCGCGAACTCGAGGTCTTGAACTGGGTAATGGCGGGGAAATCTTCGTGGGAGATTTCAAAGATTACCGGCTGCTCCGAGGCGACGGTGAATTTTCATATGGGCAATATTCGCCAGAAATTCAACGTCAACACCCGGCAGCAGGCGGTCGTGCGCGCGATCTCGCTGGGGCTGATTACCCCAGAAGATCACCATCGTTGAGTTTGCCGTTCACATACAGCTTCAGCAGCAGGGCGACCGGGGCTGGAATCGCCAGGCCCGTCTCGAAGCGGCTGCCGCTCGATTGCGTCACGCCGAAGCGCCCCCAGAATTTCTCCTGACTTTCCCGCTTGCCGATGCGGTACTTCTTCAGTTCGCTGACGGTTGGAGCCAGCGCTGCCTGGAATTTTGCATTGCCTGCTTCGGGCTCCCGCAGGCTTGCTTCGGTAACGAAATCATTAGCCATCGCCGCTCCTCCTTCGTAAAGGTTGTAAAGATGTGTGGAAGACAAGTATTCCATGCATCATTCATCCGGCGACCTAGCAATATTGATAGTTCCTCCAGGAACTCCCCTACAGAGAGGGGGAAGTGTTGTTCCGCTAGTTGAGCTAGCGCAAATCTCATGCTTTGGGGCTTGATTTTCGCGTCAGTTCTTGCCACAGGAAAGTATAGGTCAGCGCCCACATGGTGGCGGTCTGCTCATTGTTGGCCGCGCCGGCATGGCCGCCCTCGGTGTTTTCCCAGTACAGCAGGTCGTGGCCCTGTTCCTGCATCAGCGCCGCCATCTTGCGCGCGTGGCCGGGATGGACGCGGTCGTCCCGGGTCGAGGTGGTGAACAGCACACGCGGATAGCGCTTGTGCCGCCCCACCTGGTGATAGGGCGAATACTTGCCGATATAGGCCCATTGCTCCGGATCGTCCGGATCGCCGTACTCGCCCATCCAGGAGGCGCCGGCCAGCAGCTGGTGGTAGCGCCGCATGTCCAGCAGCGGCACCTGGCAGACCACGGCGCCGAACAGTTCCGGGCGCTGGGTCAGCGCGGCGCCGACCAGCAGGCCGCCATTGCTGCCGCCCATGATGCCCAGGTGTTCCGGGCTGGTGAGCTTGCGCGCGGCCAGGTCTTCGGCCACCGCCAGGAAATCGTCGAAGGCTTGCTGGCGCCGATGCTTCAATGCGGCCTGGTGCCAGCGCGGGCCGAACTCGCCGCCGCCACGGATATTCGCCAGCACATACACGCCGCCGCGCGCCAGCCAGGCTTCGCCGGTAACGCCGCTGTAGAAGGGCGTGAGCGAGACCTCGAAGCCGCCGTAGCCGTACAACAGGGTCGGATTGGCGCCATTCATCCTCGTGTCCTTCCGCATCACCACGAAGTAGGGGATGCGCGCGCCGTCCGTGGACACCGCCTCGAACTGGGCGACCTTGCAGGGGCCGGCGTCGAAGAAGGCCGGCATCGCCTTCAGCAGCTCGCGCTCGTCGCTGCCGGCGCGCGCCAGGTAGAGCGTGCTCGGGGTCAGGAAGTCGGTCACGGTGAGGAAGTACTCGTTCGATGCGATTTCGTCGAGACCGGACACGCCCAGCGCGCCCATGCCCGGCGCCGCGACCTCGCGCCGCCGCCAGGCGCCATCCTCGTGGCGAAGCTCGACGATGCGGTTCTTGACCTTGTCCAGCACCGTCAGCAGGATGGCGTCGCGGGTCACGCCGATGCCGTCCAGCGAAGTGGTCTCCGTCGGCGTGAACAGCGGCTGGAAATCGCGCGCGCCATCGAGGAATTCCTTGAAACCGATCGCCAGCAATGCGCCCTGCGGCCAGCGCTTGCCGCCCGCTTCCCACGCCGAGCGCAGCTGGACCAGCAGCTGGTCGCGCACCGTGAAGGCATCCGCGTCCTCGGGCTTGTCGACCTTGGTCAGCGCGCCGCTGCCTGGCTCGCGCACGAACAGTTCGCTGCTGTAGAAGCCGATCTGGCGCTGCACGAACTGGCGCTCGTGGCCGGGCGTGTAGTCGAACCAGGCGGAGGCGGACAGGTCATCCTCCCGGGCTTCGTAGACCGGGCGGGCGTCCGCGAGCGGCGTGCCGCGCTTCCACGCCTTGATCACGCGCGGGTAGCCGGAAGCGGTCATCGAGCCGGGGCCGAAGTCGGTGGCCACGAACACGGCGTCGCGATCGATCCAGCTGGCGCCGCCCTTGGCTTCCGCTAGATTGAAACCGTCGGCGACGAAGGCCAGGCCTTCGAGGTCGAATTCGCGCACCACGTGGGCGTCGCCGCCGCCGCGCGACAGCGAAACCAGGCAGCGCCCGCCCCGCGGCTTGAGGAAGGAGGCGCCGGCCCAGACCCAGTTCTCGTTCTCGTCGCGCGCGAGCCGGTCGAGGTCGAGCACCGTCTCCCACTGCGGCGCCGGTTTGCGGTATTCGTCCAGCGTGGTGCGGCGCCAGATGCCGCGCTCGTGGCCGGCGTCGCGCCAGAAGTTGTAGCAGCGGCCTTCGTACAGGCTCACGTAGGGAATGCGGTCCTTCGAGTCGAGGATGGTCTTCAGGCGCGCGCGCAAAGGGGCGTAGCCGGGCGCCGCGGCCAGTTCGGCTTCGGTGTCCGCGTTGCGTGCGCCGACCCAGCCGAGCGCGCGTTCGGAGGCGACGTCCTCCAGCCAGAGATAGGGGTCCTGTGCCTGTGTCATCGATACTGTCCTTCTCGCCAATTGGTGCCGATTGCGTAATACTAGCAAGTATTGAAAATTCGACCACGACCGGACATGGCTGAAGCGAGCACGCGCAACATGGGGAAGACCGTCGGCGCCAACGGCCCGGTGCGCATCGCTTTGTGGGGCGGGGGCCTGTGGCTGGCGCTGATGGTGGGCGCGGCCCTGCACCTGGGCGCCACCCGCACCGTCGACGACGACGCCCGGCGCCGCTTCGACAGCATCGCCCAGGGCGCGCGCCAGCGCCTCGACGGCGCGGTGCAATCCTATGCCCAGGTGGTGCGCAACCTCGGTGCGCTGTTCGATGCCAACGGCGGCGAGGTCTCGCGCCAGCAGTTTCACCGCTATGTCGCGTCGCTCGATGTGAAACAGCACTTTCCGGCGATCGAATCGCTCAATTACGGCGCCCACGTCCTCGACGCACAGCGCGACGCCTTCGTGGCCGCGGTGCGAGCCGACCGCAGCGTCGATCCGCTCGGCTATCCTGGCTTCGACATCCGGCCGCCCGGCCGCCGCCCGGCCTATCTGGTCCTGACCTATATGGAGCCGATGCTGGCGTCCCGGCTGGGGATCGATATGCTGGCGAACGGGCCGGCGGTCGCACGCTATCTCGGGGAGGCGCGCGACCGCGCGGAGCTGTCCGCATCCGCCAGGCCGCTGAAGTTGACGGTTCCGCGCCCCATGCTCGGCTTGACGCTGCGCTTGCCGGTCTACCGCGGCGGCGCCGTGCCGGGCAGCGTCGAAGGGCGGCGCGCCGCCTACGTCGGCTCGGTGGGCATCGGCTTTTCGATACCCACCCTGGTGCAACGCGCGCTGGACGGCATGGGACGCCATCCGGTGGCGCTCCAGTTGTACCTGGGGGCCGAGGACTTGCAGGGCGCGGGGCGTCCGCTGGCCGTGACGGCCGTCGACACGCTGCTTTACGACAGCGTCGGCGGCGAAACGCCCGGCCCGCAGGCGCGCGCCGAAGCCAGCGAGCTGTTCGAGACGGTGTTGCCGGTGCGCTTCCAGAACAAGCTGTGGAAGGCGCGTTTCATGGCCGACCGCGCCGAGCTGGTCGACGGCTTCGGCACCTGGTTCCCGCGCCTGGCCTTCCTTTCCGGCTTCGGCGCAACGCTGCTGATCTACGCGCTGTTCCTGAAGCTGTACTGGTCGCGGCGCCAGGCGGTGGAGCAGCGCGTGCTGCTCGACCTGGTGCTGGACAACGTCGACGCCTATGTCTACATGAAGGACCGCGAGCGCCGTTTCAGCTACGTGAACGCGAAGACGGCGGAGGCGGCCGGCCTGCGCGCCGAGCAGATGATCGGCCGGCGCGACCGCGAAATCGACTTGCCGGGGGCCAGCGAGGCGATCCGGGAAGTCGAGCGCAGCGTGCTGGAGACGGGACTAAGCCGTTCGGTGCAGAACGAGGCCAGGCTGGCCGACGGCAGCGTGCGCCACTTGTGGAGCGTGAAGGTGCCGGTGCGCGCCGACGGCGTCGTGACGGCGATGCTGTGCGTGTCCACCGACGTCACCGAGCTGCATGAGCTGAAGGCCAGGGCCGATGCCGCCAGCCAGGCGAAGAGCGACTTCCTGTCGAACATGAGCCACGAGATCCGCACGCCGATGAACAGCATCATCGGCATGTCCTGGCTGGCGCTCAAGCAGGCCGCCGAACCGCGCCAGCGCGATTACCTGCAGAAGATCCACCACTCGGCCCAGCACCTGCTCGGCATCATCAACCACATTCTCGACTTTTCCAAGATCGAGGCCGGACGCATCGAGCTCGAGCTGCTGGACTTCACCCTGGAGGCGCTGATGCGCAATCTCGCCAGCCAGCTGGGTGAAGCGGCCTCCGCGCGTGGACTGGCGCTCGAATTCGAGATCGCGCCCGAGCTGCGGCGCCCGCTGCGCGGCGATCCGCTGCGGCTCGAACAGGTGCTGCTGAACTTCACCTCGAACGCGATCAAGTTTTCCGAGCAGGGGCCGATCGTGGTGCGGGCCGGGACGGTGCGCAGCGCGGGCGCGGACCTGCTGGTGCGCTTCGAAGTGCGCGACCGCGGGATCGGCATCGCCGCCGAAGAGCTGCCGCATCTGTTCACGCCTTTCCACCAGGCCGACCCCTCGACCACGCGGCGCTACGGCGGCACCGGCCTCGGGCTGGTGATCAGCAAGCAGCTGGCCGAGCTGATGGGCGGCGAGGTCGGGGTCGAGAGCACGCCGGGCCAGGGCAGTAGCTTCTGGTTCACTGCCGCCCTGGCCGATGCGGCCAGGGCGGCGTCGCCGGCCGGCGCGCCGGCGGCCGCGCCCACTGGACCGGGCGCGCTGGCCGGCAGCAGCATCCTGCTGGTCGAAGACAACGCCTTCAACCAGCAGGTCGCGCGCGAGCTGCTGGAAGACGCCGGCGCCGGCGTGGTCGTGGCCGGCAACGGCAGCGAAGCGCTGGAACTGATGCGCGCGCCGGGCGCCGCCTTCGACTGCGTGCTGATGGACGTGCAGATGCCGGTGATGGACGGCTTCGAGGCCACCCGCCGCATTCGCGCCGACGTGCTTCTCAAGGACGCCCGCGTGATCGCGATGACGGCCAACGCCGGACTGGAAGACCAGGCGCGCTGCCAGGCCGCAGGCATGGACGAATTCGTGACCAAGCCGGTGGCGCCCGAGGCCCTGGTGGCGGCCGTCGCCCGCGCGGTCGGGCGCAGCGTGCAGCATGCGCTGGCCGCGCCGGCGCCGCCCGCGGCCGCGGCGGCCCTGCTGGACATGGCGGTGCTGTCGGAAACCTTCGGCGGCAATCCGGACAAGATGCGTAAATATGCCTTCATGTTCCTGGAGACCGCGCGCGAAGGCCTGCTGGAGATCGACCGCGCCCTCGCTTCCGGCGAGGTCGGGCGCGCCGCCGCGGTCGCGCACCGCATCAAGTCCTCCGCGCGCACCGTGGGCGCGATGGGCTTCGGCGACGTCTGCGCCGACCTCGAATCCCAGCGCGAGCGCGGCACGATCGCGCAGGCGCGTTCGCTCGCGGCACGCCTGCGCGCGCTGCTGGCGCGGTTGGAACGCCACATCGCCGCGGAACTCGGGGCGCGCCAGCAGGATCAGAAGGTATAAACCCAGCCCTTATCTTGTTGAGAAGTCTCCCTTGGTAGTATGCTGCGGGGGTCTACTTGAAGTCTCCCATCATGCGCTCTCCGATCTCTCCCGGCCTCCTCATCCTGCACGGCAACCAGATGGAACTGCTGCGCGCCGCCGTCTTCGACTGGCTGCGCGCGAATCCGCTCGGCGCGCTCGAGGAGGAAATCATCCTCGTGCAGTCGAACGGCGTGGCCGAATGGCTGAAGATCGCGCTGGCCGAGGAGCTGGGTGTGTGCGCAGCCACCCGCGTGGCGCTGCCGGCGCGCTTCCAGTGGGAGGCCTACCGCGGCATGCTGGGGCCGGAGCGGGTGCCGCGCCGCTCGCCCTTCGACAAGGACGCGCTCACCTGGCGCCTGATGCGCCTGCTGCCCGAGCTGCTGGCCAAGGAACAGTTCGCGCCGCTGCGCCACTTCCTGTCCGACGGCGATCCCGAACGCCGCCTGCAGCTGGCCGAACGCCTGTCCGACCTGTACGACCAGTACCAGGTCTACCGCGCCGACTGGCTGACCGACTGGGCCCAGGGCCTTGACCAGCTGCGCCGGCCGGGCGGCGAACCCGTGCCGCTGGCGCCCGACCAGTGCTGGCAGGCCCAGCTCTGGCGCGAGATCCACGAAAGCCTGCCGCCCGAGCGCCGCTGGTCGGGCCGCGCCACCATCCACCAGCAGTTCATGGCCGCGGTGGCGGACGAGCGCCAGCCGGCGCTGCGGCTGCCGCGCCGCGTGGTGCTGTTCGGGATGTCGACCCTGCCTTACCAGACCATCGAGGCGATGGCGGGCCTGTCGCGCCATACCCAGGTGCTGCTGGCGGTACCGAATCCCTGCCAGTTCCACTGGGGCGACATCATCGAGGGCCGCGAGCTGCTGACCGCCGCCTACCGCCGCCACCAGTCGCGCAACGGCAGCAACCTGGCCGAGGTGCCGGTCGAGGAACTGCACGCGCACAGCCACCCGCTGCTGGCCAGCTGGGGGCGCCAGGGCCGCGACTTCGTGCGCATGCTGGACGAGTTCGACGGCGAGCTCGGCGCGCGCTTCGGCAACATGCGGGTCGACCTGTTCAACGAGGGCGACGAGGGCACCCTGCTGTCCCAGGTGCAGGCGGCGGTGCGCGACCTGCTGCCCCTGAGCGAGCATCCGCACGTGGCGCCCGATCCCGAGGACCGCTCGATCGAATTCCACATCGCCCACAGCGCCCAGCGCGAGGTCGAGGTGCTGCACGACCAGCTGCTGTCCTGGTTCGCCCGCGACCGCGACCTGCGCCCGCGCGACATCGTGGTCATGGTGCCGGACATCGACAGCTTCTCGGCCGCCGTGCACGCCGTGTTCGACCAGCACAAGCGCAGCGACCCGCGCTACATCCCCTTCGAGATCGGCGACGTCAAGGACCGCAGCGTGAACCCGCTGCTGGTGGCGATGGAATGGCTGCTGCGCCTGCCGCAGCAGCGCTGCCGCCAGAGCGAGGTGCGCGACCTGCTGGACGTGCCGGCGCTGGCCGCGCGCTTCGGCCTGGAAGAAGATGACCTGCCGACCCTGGGCCGCTGGATCGAAGGCGCCAGCGTGCGCTGGGGCCTGGACCAGAAGCACCGCGCCGGCCTGGGCCTGGGCTCGGCGGGCGAACAGAATTCCTGGCTGTTCGGCATCCGGCGCATGCTGCTGGGCTATGCCACCGGCGCCGGCCCGAGCTACGGCGAGATCGAGCCCTATGCGGAAGTCGGCGGGCTGGACGCGGCCCTGGCCGGCGCCCTGGCCGAGCTGGTGGAAAGCCTGCTGGCCTGGCGCGAGCAGCTGGACGCGGTCCTGACGCCGGCCGAGTGGGGCCAGCGCGCCCGCGCCCTGATGGCGCGTTTCTTCCGCGCCCGCGACGACCAGGACCGCATGATGCTGAACCAGCTCGAGGAAGCGCTGCAGTGCTGGCTGGAGATCTGCGAGAACGCTCTGTTCGACGAAGCCGTGCCGCTGGGCGTGATGCGCGAAGCCTGGCTGGCGGAACTCGACCAGCCGGCCCTGAACCACCAGTTCGTGTCCGGCGGCGTGACCTTCTGCACCCTGATGCCGATGCGCGCCGTGCCCTTCAAGGTGGTCTGCCTGCTGGGCATGAACGACGGCGACTTTCCGCGCCGCGGCCACCAGTCCGACTTCGACCTGCTGGCCTTGCCGGGCATGGGCCGCCCCGGCGACCGCTCGCGCCGCGACGACGACCGCTACCTGATGCTGGAAGCGCTGCTGGCCGCGCGCGAAAAACTGTACCTGAGCTGGGTCGGGCGCAACGTGCGCGACAACACCGAGCAGCCGGCCTCGGTGCTGGTCTCGCAGCTGCGCGACTACCTGAAGGCGGGCTGGGACATGGAAGACGGCCTGCCGGACCGCACCACGGTGCACGCGCTGCAGCCTTTCTCGCGCCGTTATTTCGAGCGCGGCGGCCTGCTGACCTATGCCGGCGAATGGCGCTCGGCGCACAAGCCCGGCGAGGACGCGGGCGAAGACGCGGGTGGCGACGAGGCATTGCCGCCCTACGAACTGGAAGAAGGCTACCGCCTCAAACTCGGCGAACTGCTGTCCTTCCTGCGCCAGCCGGCGCGCTACTTCTTCCGGCGCCGCCTGGGCGTCAACTTCGGCGCCAACGAAGTGGTGGGCGAGGACGAGGAACCGTTCTCGCTGGACGCCCTCGAACGCTTTTTCCTCGAAGACGCACTTCTGGACGACAGCGGCGCGCCGGAAGCGCAGAACGAGGTGCGCCAGGTATTGGACCTGCGCGCCCAGCGCCTGGTACGCGAGGGCAGGCTGCCGATCGGCCTGGTCGGCAAGCAGTGGCAGCAGCAGCTGGTCGAGGAACTGGTGCCGGTGCGGCGCAGCTGGCTGGCGCTGGGAGCGCGCTATCCGGCCGCGGCGCCCAAGCAGGTGGTCAGCCTCGAATTGAACGGCCGCCACGGCGTGCCGGTCCTGCTCGACGACTGGATCGACAAGCTGCGCAGCAACGAGGGCGAAACCGTGTGGCTGCTGCAGATCTCCTCGAAGGTCCTGGACCGCAAGGGCGCGCCGCGCGGCGACAAGCTGATCGGACCCTGGCTGCGCCAGCTGGCGGCAAGCGCCATGGGCCAGCGCATCACCGGCTACCTGGTGGCGCGCGACGCCACGCTGCGGCTGGACGCGATCGATCCCGCCATCGCCCTTGCGGCGCTGGAAAACATCGTGGCGCTGTGGCGCGCCAACCTGGACCGTCCGCTGGCGGTGGCCTGCAAGACCGCGCTGGCCTACCTGGCGGACAAGAACAGCGCGCGCGAGGTCTACGACGGCGGCTACGATACCAATGGCGAAGTCGACGACCCGTGCCTGGCGCGCCTGTGGCCGGAATTCGCCGTGCTGCGCGCGGCCGGCGACTGGCCGGGCGCCGCCGAGTCCCTGTACGGCCCGCTCGCCATCTGGCTGCGCGAGAGTGTCCATGTGACGAAATTCGGCGCCGAAGAAGGGAGCAGGCAAGCATGAGCCAACTGCTCCAGCCCCTGGCATTCCCGCTGCACGGCTCGCGCCTGATCGAGGCCAGCGCCGGCACCGGTAAAACCTGGACCATCGCCGCGCTGTATCTGCGCCTGGTGCTCGGACACGGCGGCGAGACGGGATTTACCCGGCCCTTGCTGCCGCCCGAAATCCTGGTGATGACCTTTACCCGCGCCGCCACGCGCGAACTGTCGAACCGCGTGCGCGAGCGCTTGGTGCAGGCCGCGGCCTTCTTCCGCGGTGAGCTCAGTGGCGACACCTATGTCGACGATCCCTACCTGGAAGCCCTGGCCGGCAGCTACGAGGACGAGGCCGCGCGCCTGGTCGCGGCCCACCGCCTGGTGCTGGCCGCCGAGACCATGGACGAGGCGGCGATCTTCACCATCGACGCCTGGTGCCAGCGCATGCTGCGCGAGCACGCCTTCGACAGCGGCAGCCTGTTCGACGAAGAGCTGGTCGGCGACGAGCGCGCCCTGTTCGAGGACGCCGCCAACGACTACTGGCGCCAGCACGTCTACCCGCTGGGCGGCCATGCGCTGAAATCGCTGCTGGCCGTGTGGACCGACGTCGAGGCGCTGAAAGGCGCGGCGCGCGAGCTGGTCAAGCGCGCCGAGCTGCTGGGCCCGGACTGCGTGGACGAGGAGGGCCGGCCCAACGACATGGAAGCGCTGGGCGCCGTCATCGCCGGCGTCGAACGCGCGCAGAAGGGCAAGCTGGCGCGCCTGAAGGAAGGCTGGCGCGAGCGCGCGGACGCGATGGAAAGCTGGATCGCCTCGCAGCGCGCGGCCAACCCGCGCTGCCTGAACGGCAACATGATGAAGCCGGACACCCTGGTCAAGTGGTTCGAGGGGCTGCGCGCCTGGGCCCTGGACCCGGCAATGCTGGCGCCGGAGATCGGCGAAAAAGCCTGGACCCGCCTGACGCCGGACGGCGTTGCCGAAGCCTTCGCCAGGGGCTACAGCGCCGAGGTGCCGGCGTGCTTCGCGCATACCGCGGCGCTGAAGGAAGCGCTGGACCAGATCGAGCCGATGGCGCACGCGCTGCTGCGCCACGCCGCCTGCAATATCGCGGGCCGCATGATCGACCTGAAGCGCCGCAAGCGCCAGTTCGGTTTCGCCGACATGCTGGCGCGCCTGAAAAATGCGCTCGAAGGCGTGAACGGCGAGGCGCTGCGCAAGCGCATCCTCGACCAGTTCCCGGTCGCGATGGTCGACGAATTCCAGGACACCTCGCCCGACCAGTACCGCATCTTCGACCTGCTGTACCGCGTGCTCGAGAACGACCCCACGCATGGCCTGTTCCTGATCGGCGACCCCAAGCAGTCGATCTACGGCTTCCGCGGCGCCGACATCCACAGCTACCTGTCGGCGCGGCGGGACACCAGCGGGCGCCACTACCAGCTGGGCACCAACTACCGTTCGACCGCGCAGGTGGTGGCGGCCGTGAACCGCCTGTTCGAGCATGCCGAACAGGGCTATGCGGCGGGCGCCTTCCGTTTCAGGAAAGAGGGCGAGAATCCGCTGCCCTTCGAGGCGGTGGACGCGGCCGGGCGCAAGCAGCAACTGGTCGGCGTCGACGGTCCCTTCCAGGCGCTGGCGGTGGCCTCGACGCCGCGCGAAGACCTGCGCGCCGACGACTACCGCGACTTCTTCGCCCACCACTGCGCCGAGCACATCGTCACCCTGCTGAACGACCCGCAGGCCGGCTTCCTGGACGGCGAGGGAAACTTCAAGCGCCTGATGCCGGCCGATATCGCGGTGCTGGTGCGCGACCGCCGCGAAGCCGCGGCGATCCGGCGCGCGCTGGTGCAGCGCCGCGTCGCCAGCGTCTACCTGTCCGACCAGGACTCGGTGGTCGAGAGCCAGGAAGCGGTGGACGTGCTGCGCTGGCTGCAGGCGGTCGCGAGTCCGCTCGACGGCACGCTGGCGCGCACCGCCTTCGCCACCGCCACCTGCGCGCTGCCGCTACCCGAGCTGGCCCGTTTGTCGAGCGACGAACTGGCCTGGGAAGAGCGCGTCGAACAGCTGAAAAACCTGCACCAGACCTGGCAGCGCCAGGGCGTGCTGGCGATGCTGCGCCGCTTCATCCACGAACTGGGACTGCCGGCCAAACTGCTGGGCGCCAGCGGCGGCGAGCGCCGCCTGACGAATTTGCTGCACCTGGCCGAGCTGCTGCAGGAAGCCAGCCGCGAGCTGGATGGCGAACAGGCCCTGATCCGCTGGTTCGCCGAGCAGGTCGAGGGACTGGGCGAGGGCGGCGACGAACGGGTGCTGCGCCTGGAAAGCGACGCCGAGCTGGTCAAGGTGGTCACGGTGCACAAGTCGAAAGGCCTGGAATACCCGCTGGTGTATTTACCCTTCGCCGTCACCGCGCGCAAGACCGACCGCCGCAACCGCGCCTTCTTCGAGTACGTGCACGAGGACGGCGAGCGGCGCATCGACCTCGGCCTGAGCGAGGATGCGCTGAAGGCCGTCGACCGCGCCCGCATCGAGGAGGATTTGCGCCTGCTCTACGTGGCGCTGACGCGCGCGCGGCATTTCCTGTGGCTGGGCGTGGCGGCGGTGGCTGCCGGCCGCAATGGCGAGAACCGGCTGCACGAATCGGCGCTGGGCTATCTGCTGACCGGCGGCGAACCGGTGCCGGCCAGCGCCATGCAGGCGCGCTGGGAAGCCTTGCGCGGCGGCCTGGATGCGATCGAGCTGCACACGCTGGACGCGCCGGACGGCTGCACGCGGCTGGTCCGCGCCGACGTGCGTCCGGAGCTGGTCGAGGCCCCGTCCTTTGCCGGCCAGTTCGAGCGCAACTGGGCGGTCGGCTCGTTTACCTCGCTGACCCGCCACACGGTGGCGGCGCCGACCCGGCCGCAGGAAGAGAATCTGCTGGAAGAAGAGGAGCCGGGCACGGTCGAGGTCCAGAAGGCCGACGACGCGCCCTGGCACCGCTTCCCGCGCGGCGCCACGCCCGGCAACTTCCTGCACGAGCAGCTGGAGTGGATGGCGCAGGAAGGCTTCAGCCGAATGGACGATGACGACGTTTATCCGCGCCGCATCCAGCGCATCCAGCGGGCCGGCTGGGGCAAGCGCGTGGACGACGCCATTGCCTGGCTCGACGCGCTGGTGAGCGAGCCGCTGCCACCGGTAGGGTGCGCGCTGTCGGACCTCGAGGAAGTGCTGCCGGAGATGGAGTTCTGGTTCCCCAGCCACGGCCTGGATGTGGGCGCGCTGGACCGCCTGTGCCGCCGGCGCCTGCTGGGCGATACGCCGCGTCCGACCCTGCCGGAACGCCAGCTGCACGGCATGCTGAAAGGTTTTACGGACCTGGTGTTCGAATGCCAGGGCCGCTACTGGGTGCTGGACTACAAGTCGAACGCGCTGGGGTATGGCGACGCCGCCTATACCGGGCCGGCGATGGCGGCGGCGATGGCCGAGCACCGCTACGACATCCAGGGCGCGATCTATCTGCTGGCTCTGCACCGGCTGCTGCGCGCGCGCCTGGGCGAGGCTTACGACCCGGCGGAACAGCTGGGCGGCGCCGTGTTCCTGTTCCTGCGCGGGATCGGCAACGCGTCCACGCGCGGCTGCTACCTGATCGAGCCGGACATGGTCCTGCTCGACGGACTCGATGGGCTGCTGGCGAATGACCAATAAACACACTGATATGCTGGACCCCGACAGGATCGATATCTTCTGGCTCGAGGTGGAGCGCCTGACCGAGGCCGGCGAGTTGCGCCGCCTGTCCGGCGCCTTCGCCCGCTTCATGGCCTCGCTCGGGCCGGCGCCGGGGCCGCTGCTGCTGGCCTCCCTGGTGCTGTCCGAGCTCGAAGGGCGCGGCCACAGCTGCCTGCTGCTGGCCGACCTGGCCGCCGACACCGCCGGCCTGCTCGGCCTGCCCGCGGAAGAGTGGACCGAGCTGGCCGCCGCCATCAAGCCACTGCCGAAGAATGCGAAAGCCTGGATCACCCAGCTGGGCGGCTGCGAGCAGGTGTGGCGCGTCGGCGACCTCGATTACGGCCAGCCGCTGGTGCTGGACGGCGATGGCGACGACGGCCGCCTCTACCTGCGCCGCTACTGGCGCGACGAGACCGTGGTCGCAACCAGCGTCCGCGAGCGCGCCGGCAAGCACCAGCCGGTCGACGTTCCCGTCGTGCGCGAATGGCTGGACCGGCTGTTCGCCTCGCAGCGCGCTGCGGAAAAACCAGACTGGCAAAAGCTGGCCTGCGCCATCGCCCTGCGCGGCAGGATGGCGATCATCACCGGCGGCCCCGGCACCGGCAAGACCTATACCGTGGCGCGCCTGCTGGCGCTGCTGTTCGCGACCTCGCGGGACGCCGCCCGCCAGCGCATCGCCCTGGCCGCGCCCACCGGCAAGGCGGCCGCGCGCCTGAAGCAGTCGATCGACAAGGCCTTGAACGAACTGGCGGACAAGGTCGGCGACCAGTTGCCGCTGCGCGAGCTGACCGCGCGCATGGGCGCCGCCCGCACCCTGCACAGCCTGCTGGGCGCGCGCCCGGACAGCCGTGCTTTTGCCCACCACCGCGGCAATCCGCTCGACGTCGACGTGCTGATCGTCGACGAAGCCTCGATGGTCCACCTGGAGATGATGGCCTCGCTGCTGGATGCGCTGCCGCCTGGCGCGACCCTGATCCTGCTGGGCGACAAGGACCAGCTGGCCTCGGTGGAGGCGGGCGCGGTGCTGGGCGATCTGTGCGCCGACGCCCAGGCCGGCAATTACAATGCCGCCACGGTCGACTACGTGCGCGAGGCCAGCGGCGAAGACATCCCGGCCGCGTACGTGCACGAAGGCGGCGCGCTGGCCCAGCAGACCGTCATGCTGCGCCACAGCCGGCGCTTCGGCGGCCCGATCGGGCAGCTGGCGCTGGCCGTCAACGCCGGCGACGTCGAGGCCGCGACCGCGGTGCTGCGCGAGCGCGGCGTCCTGGGCGTCGAAGTCGCCCACGCGCTGCGCTGGATCGAGCACGCCCAGCAGCAGCACGCGATCGCGCTGGCGCTGGAAGGCTACCGGCCCTACCTGCGTTTGCTGGGCGAAGGGCCGGCGGGCGCGCACGAGGACTGGGTGCGCATGGTGCTGCAGCGTTTCGAGGCCTTCCGCATCCTGTGCGCCGTGCGCGAGGGCGAGTGGGGCGTCGAGGGCCTGAACACGGCGATCGAGCAGCGCCTCGACGGCGTCGGCCTGATCCGCCGCAGCGGCGACTGGTATGTCGGCCGCCCGGTCATGGTGACCCGCAACGATTATTCGACCAATGTCTTCAACGGCGACATCGGCCTGACCCTGGCCGACCCGGCGCGTGCCGGCTCGCTGCGCGTGTACTTCCTGGAGGGCGACAAGGTGCGCAGCGTGCTGGCCACGCGCCTGCGCCACGTGGAGACGGCCTACGCGATGACGGTCCACAAATCCCAGGGCTCGGAATTCGCGCACACGGTGCTGGCGCTGCCGAAAGAGGGCGGGGCGGTGCTGGCGCGCGAGCTGGTGTACACCGGGATCACGCGGGCCAGCCGCGAGTTTACCTTGCTGACGCCGGTGCCGGGGGTGTTGGGCGAAGCGATCGGCAAGCGGACGCACAGGGCGAGTGGGCTTCGAGGGATGATCGAGAAGTAAGCGTCGTTCCCGCCTGCGCGGGAACGACGGGCAAACGATAATTTGCGCCAGTCTTTGCTTTCCTGATGGCAACAATGTTAAAGTTGCAGTCTGGGAACTCTGGAGCCTGCGCCATGTTGATCTTTGTCGGTTTTTCGGTCGTGATGCTGGCCGTGTTCGGCGGCTTCGTGCTGCAGGACGGGCACCTGGCCGCGCTGTTCCAGCCGTATGAGCTGCTGATGATCTTCGGCGGCGCCATGGGCGCCTTCGTGATCGCCAACGACCGCAAGGCGATCTCCCTGACCTGGCACAGCATCCCGACGCTGTTCCACGGCTCGCGCTACACACGCGAGCTCTACATGTCGCTGATGGCGCTGATGTTCGACGTGCTGACCAAGGTGCGGCGCGAAGGCCTGATGTCGCTCGAGGACGATATCGACGCGCCCTATGAAAGTCCGCTCTTCGGCAGGTACCGCCTGGTGCTGACGGATGACCACCTGCTCGACTTCATCACCGACTACCTGCGCCTGCTGGTATCCGGCACCATGAATGCCTACCAGCTGGAAAACCTGATGGACTGCGAGATCGAGACCTACCAGGAAGACTCGGACATCCCGGTGCAGGCGATCCACAAGCTGGCCGACGGCATGCCGGCCTTCGGCATCGTCGCCGCGGTGATGGGCGTGGTCCACACCATGGGCTCGATCGGCCGGCCGCCGGCCGAGCTGGGCAGCCTGATCGCGGCGGCCCTGGTCGGCACCTTCCTCGGCATCCTGCTGTCCTATGGACTGGTGGCGCCGCTCGCCAGCCTGCTGCACCGCCGCCACCAGGAAGTGGTCAAGGCCTTGCAGTGCGTGAAAGTGACGCTGCTGGCCAGCATGAACGGCTATGCGCCGACCATCGCGGTCGAGTTCGGGCGCAAGGTCATCTCGGCCACCGAAAGGCCGAGCTTCGCCGAGCTGGAAGGGCATGTGCGGCAACTCAAGGCACGCTGATTTTTTGCCAGACGTAAAAAAACCGCGAGGCGTGCCGTCGCGGTTTTTTTGTGTCCGGCCGATCGATCGGCCGGGAAGCCGGTCAGCGGTGACGGCGATGACGCGTCACCGGCGCATGCTTGAAGCGGCTGGTGCGGCCGCTCGAAGCCTTGACGCGGGCGCCGCCGGCCGAAGCCTTGATGCGCGGACCGCCGACGGCGGCCTTGATGCGCGAGCTGACGCGTGCGCGCACCGGGCTGGTGGCGGCCGGGGCGGCGTCGCCCAGCACGTGGCGGCGGATGTTCAGGGCATCCAGGATGCGCACCGAGGAGGCGCCGGCGTTCAGCAGCACCAGGGTGGCGTTCTTGCCGGCCGCCTTGATGCGCATGATCAGGCAGCGGCCCGCTTCCTGGGTGTAGCCGGTCTTCGACAGGCCGATGTCCCAGCCCTTGGCGCCGACCAGGCGGTTGGTGTTGTGGTATTCGACGTCGCGGCCCTTGATGTTGATGAGGTCGCTCGACGAGGTCGTGATACGGGTGATCTCGGCATAGTTCGAGGCCGCGGTCGCCATCTTGACCAGGTCGGTCGCGGACGACTTGTTATGCGGGCTCAGGCCGGTCGGTTCCTCGATCACGGTCTGGGTCATGCCCAGCGCGGCGATCTTGCGCTTCACGGCGATGCGGAAAGCGTCCATGCCGCCCGGGTAGGTGCGGCCGAGGGCGGCGGCGGCGCGGTTGTCCGAGGACATCAGGGCCAGTTGCAGCACGTCGCGGCGCGGGATGGTCGCGCCGACCGGGACCCGCGAGGTGCTGTGCTTGAGCATGTCGACGTCCTGCTTTTCGATCTCGATCGGCTCGTTCATGTCCTGGTGGGCATCGAGCACGACCATGGCGGTCATCAGTTTGGTTAGCGAGGCGATGGGCACGACGGCGGCCGAGTTCTTTTCGAACAGGACCTTGCCGGTATCGTCTTCGACGACCAGCACCGACTGCGATCCGAAAGGCACGGCGAGGGCGGCCGCGCTGGAAATCGTCATCAGCACGGCAGCGAGGAATTTTTTGATCATTTGTATGTGTGGGGTACGTTTAAATGGTCGGGCGCCGAACGGCGGCGGAGCATCAAATCGTTCAGTTAGACCAATAGCGGCCAGCTATATGGGAACTATTTATTGGCAGAATACCGATGCAATGACATAGATCAATGTCATCGGGGGAAAATCAAATACCAACGGAAAGATTCTACAAGAAAAAAAGGCCTCGCGTGATCGCAAGGCCTTATTTGTGAACGGAAAATTGAAATTTTTCTAAAAGAAATCTCTAAAAAGCGACTCAGCTTTATTTTCTGGTGGCAAATCCTGTATATCTATACAGTCTTATTGCAATTCATTATTAACGAAGCTTCATTTCGGCAGGTAGATCTTGTCGAATTCGCCGCCATCGTCGAAATGGCGTTTCTGCGCCGCGCGCCAGCCGCCGAATACATCGTCGACCGTGAACAGCTGGACCGGCTTGTAATTGGCCGCGAACTGTTTCATGACTTTCTCGCTGCGCACCCGCAGGTAGTGCTTGGCGCCGATCGCCTGGCCGGCTTCCGAGTACAGGAAGTTCAGGTAGCCGGTGGCCTGCTTGCGCGTGCCCTTGCGGTCGACCACCTTGTCGATGATCGCCACCGGGGTTTCAGCCAGCACGGAAATCGACGGGTAGACCACCTCGAAGTTGTCGCCGAACTCGGCGCGCACCAGGTTGACTTCGTTCTCGAAGGTCACCAGGGCGTCGCCGATCTGGCGCTGGGTGAAGGTGGTGGTGGCGGCGCGACCGCCGGCGTCCAGCACCGGCACGTTCTTGAAGATCTTGCCGACCAGCTCGCGCGCCTGGGCTTCGTTGCCGCCTTTCTTGAGCACCGAGCCCCAGGCCGCCAGGTAGGTGTAGCGGCCATTGCCCGCGGTCTTCGGGTTCGGGATCACGACCTTGACGCCGGCCTTGGCCAGGTCGGCCCAGTCATGGATGCCCTTCGGGTTGCCCTTGCGGACCAGGAACACCATGGTCGAATAATAGGGCGAGGCGTTGTTCGGGAATTTCTTGCTCCAGTCCTTGGCGACCAGGCCGCGGTCGGCCAGCATGTCGATGTCGTTGGCCTGGTTCAGGGTCACCACCGAGGCTTCCAGGCCATCGGCGACGGCGCGCGCCTGCTTGCTGGAGCCGCCGTGCGACTGCTTGATGACGACGGTCTCGCCGGTGCTTTTCTTCCATTCGGCGACGAAGGCCGGGTTCACGTCCTTGTACAGCTCGCGCGCGACGTCGTAGGAGACGTTCAGCAGCTCGACTTCGGCGGCCTGCGCGGCGAAGGGGAGGGCGGCGCCGAGCGCCAGGGTAAGCGCCAGCAGGTGGCGGCGCAGCGGAGATTGGGTTCGGACCATTGTTTGTTCTTCCTTGTAGAGACCTGTGGAAACCAGGGCCATCATCTACGAAGAAATATCGGAACAAAAGGACATTTTCATCATATGCTTAGACGGTCCATGCCCACCGCATGGCTGGGCAGCACGAATGCACGCTTTGGGTTATAGTCCGGCCTGCCGAACCACCGCTTTTAGACCGACCGTACATGGGTATTGACATCCGCCAGGCAACACCGAACGACGCGCCGGAAGCATGCGCGCTGCTGCGCCGTTCGATCGAAGAAGGCTGCGCCGCCGACCACGGCGCGCGTACCGACATCCTCCAGGCCTGGCTGAGCAACAAGACGCTGCAGAACGTCACGACCTGGTTTTCCTCGCCCAGCAATTTCGCCGTGGTCGCGGTCGACGGCCAGCAACTGGCCGGCATGGCGCTGCTGACCCAGGCCGGCAAGCTGGCGCTGTGCTACGTGATGCCGGGGCAACTGCAGCAGGGCATAGGCCGCGCCATGGTACAGGCCGTCGAAGCGCGCGCCCGCTCCTGGGACATCGCCAAGCTGCACATGCACTGCCCGGCTTCGAGCAGCGGCTTTTTCGAGCGGCTCGGCTATGTGAATGCCGGCAAGGATAAAGCCTGCTTCGGCCTCGAGTGCGATTTCCTGTGGAAGCAGCTGAATGCCGTCGAAGTGCCGGCCAGCAAGCGTTATTGCAGCTGCAGCGGCAAATAAGCCGGAATCCGCATCAATTCCGCCGTGTTGCATGAAACATTCGCTAACACGTGCTCATCTTCTTTCCTGGTATCTATTGAGATATAGTAGGCGGGTTCCAATGATGAGTTTGTTATGGCTTCCCGCAGAGATTTCCTTCACCACGGCTTGCGCCTTACCGCACTCGGGCTGGTCGCAACGCCGCTGATCGACGCCGGCGCGGCTGCGCGCGGCACTTCCAGCCAGGCGAAACCCGACACCGACATCGCCCCGCCTCCCGACCTGTTCGACGCCCAGGTGGTCGACCTCGACTTCTGGGTCAAGCCGCGCACCCTGTCCGTGGTGCGTCCGGCCAGCGGCGAGCGCACCAGAGTGCTGTACTGGAAGGATGGCGAAGTCATCGACTCGGCCTACCAGGAACTGTGCCATTTGCTGCGCGACGTGAACGGCAAGGCCAGCATGGCCATCGATCCCAAGCTGATCGAGACCCTGTGGGCTTCCCAGGCCTTCGTCGCGCGCTACGGTCTCGACAAGCCGCTCGAGATCCTGTCCGGCTACCGCACCCCGGATTCCAACAAGCGCTTGATCGAGCAGGGCGTACCGGCCGCGCGCCAGTCCCTGCACATGTCCGGCAAGGCGGCCGATATCCGCATCGCCGGGCTGACCGAGGAAGTGCTGGGCGGCCTGGTGCGCAGCTTCCGCCAGGGCGGGGTCGGCTTCTATTACCGCTCCGGCCCGAAAGGCGGCTGGATACACGCCGATACCGGCCTGAACCGTACCTGGAAGGGTTGATTCCTCAGCGGCTAGGCGGCGCACGCCCGCGCCCATTTTTGCTATCGTGGCTTGCCTGTCAAACTTTCCGAAGGAGGACACGATGGCAACCATGAACGCACCCACCATGGAACGGCGGCACCTGCCCGAGCGGCGGGCGACCGTGCGCGAAGGGCAGACGGCGATGTCCGCAGTCGACTACATCGCCATGGCCCTGCTGATCATCGGCGGCCTGAACTGGGCGATGGTCGGCCTGTTCGACGTCGACGTCGTCGCCAGCCTGTTCGGCGCCGGCAGCCCGGCCACCCGCCTGGTCTATGTGCTGGTCGGCATTTCCGCGCTGTACTCGATCTGGATGGCCACCAGGATCGGCCGGCACCGGACGCCGGCTTGAGTTGGCGGCCGACACGCCACGGCGGGCCATGCGGATCGGACTGATCTCGGATACGCACGGCCTGCTGCGCCCGGAAGCCCTGGATTTCCTGGCCGGCAGCGACCACATCGTGCATGGCGGCGACATCGGCAACCCGGAGATCCTCGAGCGCCTGGCCGCGATCGCGCCCCTGACCGTGGTGCGCGGGAACAACGATAGCGCCGCGTGGGCGAAGAGCATCCCGGCTACCGCCCGCATCGCGCCCGGCGGCGTGCCGGTCTACGTGATCCATGACCTTAAGGAACTGGACCTCGACCCGCCGGCGGCCGGCCTGCGGGTGGTGGTATCCGGGCATTCGCACAAGCCGGCCTGCGTGGAGCGCGGCGGGGTGCTGTACGTGAACCCCGGCAGCGCCGGGCGGCGACGTTTCAGTCTGCCGATCGCGGCGGGCGAGCTCATCATCGACAACGGGCAGGTCGCGGCGCGGCTGGTGACGCTCGCATGAACCCGTGCTTGCGCCCCCTGGCATCCATGGCTTAGCATGTGCGGCCTTGCCATCCCATTATCAGACCCGTTAGCCTCATGAGCCAAGATTCGACCAGGGACAGCGCCGAGCGCCCCCGTTTCCGCCCCGTGCCCTGGACCCCGCTGGAGACCCCGCAGGACGTCGAACTCTGGATCGATGCGCACAACCGCACCATGCAGGAAATGATCGGCCCCCAGGAAACCGGGGTCGGCGTCCGCTTCACGCTGGCGCCGGGCGGCGACGTCTATCTGCAGACCACCGGCGACGCCGTGCTGCTCGACGTCGAGCCGGATGCCGGCTGGATCGCGCCCCTGATCATGGCCGCCACGCATGCCGAGCAGCCGGCCGGCCAGGTCTGGATACTGCCGGAAGACAAGCTGGTGCAGCTGCTGCTGGGCCTGTCGACCCTGGTCGAGAGCACACTGATCGTCACCGGCCACAATTTCAAGCATAGCCGCAGGCTATATTGATAAGCGAATAATTCCCTTTTCGCATGATCGTGTTTTCGGTTATAAATCAGGCTCTGCTGCTTGAAAGGAATGCGATGCAAAAGGGTTCCCCTAACAATTTCCGCAGGAAGATTCTGGCCGGCGCCGCCGTGGCCGCCGCCATGCTGGCGCTGCCTGCCCATGCCGCCGACCTGCTGGACAACGCCAAGGCCCGCGGCACGCTGCGCATCGCCCTCGAGGGAACCTACCCGCCCTTCAACTTCAAGGACCCGAAGACCGGCCAATTGACCGGCTACGACGTCGACGTCGCCAGGCTGGTGGCGGCCAGGCTCGGCCTGAAGCCGGACTTCGTGACCACCGAGTGGGCCTCGATCCTGGCCGGGCTGGGCGCCGGCAAGTACGACGTCATCATCAGCCAGGTCAACGTCACGCCCAAGCGCGAGCAGGCCTTCGATTTCTCCACCCCCTATACCTATTCGACGCCGCAACTGATCGTGCGCCGCAACGAGCGCATCGACTACAAAAAGCTGGAAGACCTGAAGGGCAAGAAGGTCGGGGTCGGGCAGGGCAGCGTGTTCGAGCAGCAGGCCAAGGCCATGCCGGGCGTCGAGGTGAAGAGCTACCCGGCGGCGCCTGAAAACCTGCAGGACCTCGCCTTCGGCCGCATCGACGCCGCCCTGAACGACAGCCTGATGGTCGGCTACCTGCTGAAATCCTCGCAGCTGCCGATCCGCGCCGGCGCGCGCGTGGGCGCGGTCGAGCGCACCGCCGTCGCCTTCCAGAAAGGGAATCCGAAATTCCGCGCCGCGGTCGACAAGGCGCTCGAAGAAGTCCGCGCCGACGGCAGCCTGAAGGCCGCTTCCCTGAAGTGGTTCGGCGTCGACGCCACCCGCGCGCCTTAAGCCCCAAGTCCAGATGGAATTCCAGGAACTGCTGGACTTGCTGCGCGAGTCCGCGCCGGTCATGCTGCGCGGCGCCGGCCTGACCCTGTCATTGGCGGTCGCGGCCATGCTGGGCGGCCTGGTGCTGGGCGTGCCGGCGGCCCTGATGCGGGTCTCGCCCTGGGCGCTGCTGCGCTGGCCGGCGGCGGTCTACGTCAGCGCCTTCCGCGGCACCCCGCTGCTGGTGCAGCTGTTCGTCGTCTATTACGGCCTGCCCAGCATCGGCATCGAATTCACGCCGGTGACGGCGGGTGTGCTGACCCTGTCGCTGAACGCCGGCGCCTACCTTTCCGAAAGCCTGCGCGGCGCCATCCTGGCCATCGCCCAGGGTCAGTGGCGGGCCGCCTACAGCCTCGGCCTGGGCTGGGGCCAGACCCTCGGCCACGTGGTGCTGCCGCAGGCGCTGCGGGTGGCGGTGCCGTCGATGAGCAATACCCTGATCAGCCTGATCAAGGACACCTCGCTGGTCTCGGTGATCACCATGACCGAGCTCATGCTTGTCACCAAAGAATTGATCTCCGTCACATTCCGTCCATTGCCGCTCTACGTCGCAGCGGCCATCATCTACTGGATACTCAGCCTGTTCTTCGAAGGCCTGCAGCGCCGCGCCGAGCGGCGCCTGAATCGGGCGCATCAGCAACACTAAAACTTCAGTGGATCGACAAGGTCTTTGCGCCATGCTAGGCTTTTCTAAAAAGCAATAGAATCCGGGCAACTCAACCAAGCCAAGCGAGGTGAGATGGACATGGACGTGCAACAGCTCGACAGCGGCGTCAGCCCCGAGCGCCTGCGCCACGAGCAGGAGCAGGCGCATTTCAACGAACTCTACCTGCTGGCCCCGGTCGGCTATTTCGTGGTGGCCTTCGACGGCCGCATCCTGCAGGCGAACGTGGCCGGCGCCCAGCTGATCGGCGTGCCGCGCGGCACGGCCGGCGGGCACCGCTTCCGCGATTTCGTGCGGCGCAACTGGCGCGAAGAGTTCGACATCTTCTTCGAAGCCGCCATCAACAGCCGCGCGCCGCGCCGCCAGCGCATCGAGATGACCTGCGCCGACCATGGCGCGCCCGGCCCGGTGGTGCTGCTGGCCAGCGCCGACGGCAGCGGCCAGGCCTGCCGCATCGTGGTCGAGCCTGTCGACGGCAAGCTGGCTGCGCTCGAACGCTCCGAGGAACGCTTCCGCCGCATCGTCCACTGCGCCGACGAAGGCATCTGGGAGATCGACGCGCTCGGCTTCATCACCTTCGTCAATCCGAAGATGGCGGCCCTGCTGGGCTGCGAGATCGAGGGTCTGCTCGAGCAGCCGCTGGTACGCTTCATGGACGAGGAGGGACGCGCGCGCTTCGAGACCCACGACGTGCGGCGCCAGCATGCGCGCGGCGAGCGCGTCGAACTCAAGTTCATCCGCAGCGACGGCAGCGAACTCTGGACCAGCGCCGCCACCACGCCCATCTTCGACGTCGCCGGGAATTATGTCGGCACGCTGGCCCTGGTGACCGACATCACGCGCCAGCGCGCCTCGGCCGAGCGGATCTGGCACCAGGCGAACTTCGACGAGCTGACCGGCCTGCCGAACCGCCACATGTTCCGCGACCGCCTGGCCCAGGAGATGCGCAAGGCCGACCGCGGCGCCACCTTCGTGGCCCTGCTGTACATCGACCTCGATCACTTCAAGGAAGTCAACGACCGCCTCGGCCACGCCGTCGGCGACACCCTGCTGGCCGAGGCCGCGCGCCGCGTGAAGGCCTGCGTGCGCGCCACCGACACCCTGGCGCGGCTGGGCGGCGACGAGTTCACCGTGATCCTGTCCGGGCTGGAGCGGGTCGGCAGCGTCGACCGCATCGCCCAGTCCATCGTCGATGCGCTGGCGCGGCCGTTCGACTTAGCAGGAGAATTAGCCGAGATCTCGGCCTCGGTCGGCATCGCCCTGTATCCGGCCGATGCGCGCGAGCTGCCGGACCTGCTGTCGCACGCCGACCAGGCCATGTACGCATCGAAGAACGCCGGCCGCAACCGCTACAGCTACTTCACCCAGGACCTGCAGGAAGCGGCGCTGGCGCGCCAGGTGATCGCAAGCGACCTGCGCGAGGCCATCGCCCAGCAGCAGTTCGAGATCCTGTACCAGCCCATCGTCTCGCTGCGCACGGGGGCCGTGCACAAGGCCGAGGCCCTGCTGCGCTGGCGCCATCCGACCCGCGGCCTGCTGGCCCCGGCCCAGTTCATCCCGTTCGCGGAATCGAGCGGCATGATCGTCGAGATCGGCGATTGGGTATTCCGCGAGGCGGCGCGCCAGGTCCAGTGCTGGCAGCGCAGCATCGCCGCGGATTTCCAGGTGAGCGTGAACAAGTCGCCGGTGCAGTTCCGGCGCGACGGCGGCCAGTACCAGGGCTGGCTCGACTACCTGCGCGAGATGGCGCTGCCGCCGCAAAGCATCGTGGTCGAGATCAGCGAAGGCGCGCTGCAGGGCGGCGCCGATGCGCTACTGGGGCGGCTGGCGCAATACCGCATGCTGGGCCTGCAGGTGGCGCTGGACCACTTCGGCACCGGCTACGCTTCGCTGTCGCATTTAAAACGCTACGACATCGACTTCGTGAAGATCGACCCCTCGCTGGCGCAGACGCTGGACGGCGAGGGCGGGGAGCTGGCGCTGTACGAGGCGATCGTCGCCATGGCGCACAAGCTGGGGCTGAAGGTGGTGGCGGAGGGGGTGGAGACGGCGGCGCAGCGCGCGCTGCTGGCGGATGCCGGCTGCGATTATGCGCAGGGTTACATGTTCGGGCATCCGATGACGGCGCAGGCGCTGGAAAAGCTCGCCCTGCGCCGCACCGGCTGAATTACATATTCGGGTAATTCGGCCCGCCGCCGCCCTCCGGCGTGACCCACACGATGTTCTGCGTCGGGTCCTTGATGTCGCAGGTCTTGCAGTGCACGCAGTTCTGCGCGTTGATCTGCAGGCGGTCCTTGCCTTCGTCCGTCTTCACGAACTCGTACACGCCCGCCGGGCAGTAGCGCTGTTCCGGGCCGGCGTACTTCGGCAGGTTGATCTCGGTCGGGATGGCCGGGTTCTTCAGCGTCAGGTGCACCGGCTGGTCTTCCGCGTGGTTGGTGTTCGAGATGAACACCGAGGACAGGCGGTCGAAGGTCAGCTTGCCGTCCGGCTTCGGGTACACGATGGGCTTGAACTCGGACGCCGGGCGCAGGCATTCGTGGTCGGCGTGCTTGTGGTGCAGGGTCCAGGGCGCCTTGCCCTTGAACAGGATCTGGTCGATGCCGGTCATCAGCGTGCCCAGGTAGAGGCCCTTGCTCATCCACGGCTTGAAGTTGCGCGCCACGTGCAGTTCTTCGTGCAGCCAGGATTGCTCGAAGGCGGCCGGGAAGCTCGCCAGCTCGTCGTGCTGGCGGCCTTCGCCGAGTGCGGCAAAGGCGGCGTCGGCGGCCAGCATGCCGGTCTTGATGGCGGCGTGGCTGCCCTTGATGCGGCTGACGTTCAGGAAGCCGGCGTCGTCGCCGACCAGGGCGCCGCCCGGGAACACGGTCTTCGGCAGCGACTGCAGGCCGCCAGCGGTGATCGCGCGCGCGCCGTAGGAGATGCGCTTGCCGCCTTCGAAGAACTTGCGGATTTCCGGGTGCGTCTTATAACGCTGGAATTCCTCGTAGGGCGACAGGTAGGGGTTCTGGTAGGCCAGGCCGACCACGAAACCGACCGCGACCAGGTTGTTCTCGAGGTGGTACATGAAGGAGCCGCCGTAGGTGCTGGAATCCAGCGGCCAGCCGGCGGTGTGGACCACCAGGCCCGGCTTGTGCAGGGCTGGGTCGATCTCCCACAGCTCCTTGATGCCGATGCCGTAGGTCTGCGGGTCCTTGCCCTTGTCCAGCGCATACCTGGCGATCAGCTGCTTGCCCAGGTGGCCGCGGCAGCCTTCGGCGAACAGCGTGTATTTCGCGTGCAGTTCCATGCCCAGCTGGAACGCGTCGGTCGGCTCGCCGTGGCGGTTCACACCCATGTTGCCGGTGGCGACACCCTTGACGGAACCGTCGTCGTTGTACAGGACTTCGGCGGCCGGGAAGCCGGGGAAGATTTCCACGCCCAGCGCTTCGGCCTGCTGGCCCAGCCAGCGCACCACGTTGGCCAGCGAGATCACGTAGTTGCCGTGATTGGTCAGGGCCTTCGGCACCATGAAGTTCGGGGTCTGATAGGCCTTGGTCTCGGTCAGGAACAGCACGCGGTCTTCGGTGACGGCGGTATTCAAGGGGGCGCCGAGTTCCTTCCAGTTCGGGAACAGTTCGTCCAGCGCGCGCGGATCCATGACCGCGCCCGACAGGATGTGCGCACCCAGCTCGCCGCCTTTTTCGAGAACGCAGACCGAGACCTCGCGGCCTTGCTCCGCCGCCAGCTGCTTCAGGCGGATCGCGCTCGATAAGCCAGCGGGGCCACCACCGACGATGACGACGTCGTATTCCATCGCTTCGCGCGGACCGTATTGTTCGATGAGGGAGTTGGGCTGAGTCATGTTTTAGTTGTGTTAGAAAATTTAAGCACGAGTGTGCACTTTTTTGCTCATGATTGCAACGCAGCGCGCTATTGTAGGGCAGATATTAGATGCGGCAATCTAATCGCGGCGAAATGGGTGAAGTATGTAATCATTATGTCGTCGCAACAGAATATAGTTCGGTGAGACTGAGTAAGGGAGCGAAAACGTGGGCATAGAAGTCAATTTCGAAGGCAAGATCGCAATGGTGACAGGCGCGTCCAGCGGACTCGGCGCGCGCTTCGCGAAGGCCCTGGCCGGGGCCGGGGCGCAGGTGGTGCTGGCCTCGCGCCGCATCGAGCGCCTGAAGGAATTGCGCGCGGAGATCGAAGCGGATGGCGGCGCCGCCCACGTGGTGGCGCTGGACGTCACCGACCTCGCCAGCATCAAGGCGGCGATCGCCCATGCCGAGACCGAGGCGGGCCCGATCGACATCCTCGTCAACAACTCGGGCGTGTCGACCACCCAGCGCCTGCTGGACGTCACCGAGGACGACTACAACTACATCATGGACACCAACCTGCGCGGCGCCTTCTTCATGGCCCAGCAGTGCGCCAAGCGCATGATCCAGCGCGCCAAGGGCGATCCGAAAAAGCAGCACCGCATCGTCAACATCGCCTCGGTGGCGGGCTTGCGCGTGCTGCCGCAGATCGGCGTCTACTGCATGAGCAAGGCCGGCGTGATCCAGATGACCAAGGCCATGGCGGTCGAGTGGGGCCGCTACGGCATCAACGTCAACGCCATCTGCCCCGGCTACATCGCCACCGAGATGAACGAGGATTACTTCGATACCGAGCAGGGCAAGAAGCTGATCGAGATGCTGCCGCGCCGCCGCATCGGCAAGCCGGAAGACCTCGACGGCCTGCTCCTGCTGCTGGCGGCCGAGGAAGCCCACTTCATCAACGGCACCATCATCACCGCCGACGATGGCATGACCGCTCAATGAGCGCGCTGGTCATGGTCCACGGGCTGCTGGGTTCCGGCAGCTACTACGACCCGAAAGCGTATCTGCCCGGACTGGACCTGCGCACGCCGGACCTGCTCGGCTATGGCGCGAAGCGCAGCGTGGACCTGGGCATCGACCTCCTTGCGCAGGCCGAGGAAGTCGCGCGCGTGCTGCGCGAGGAAGTCGGCGAGCCGGCCTGGCTGCTCGGCCACAGTGTCGGCGGCGCGGTCATGATGCTGGCGGCGGAACAGGCGCCGGAGCTGGTGCGCGGATTGATCAGCGTGGAAGGCAATTTCACCTTGAAGGATGCGTTCTGGTGCTCGCGCATCGCGGCCATGCCGGAGGCCGACTGGGCCTTCGAGTACGGCGCCATGGAGGACGATCCGGCGGGCTGGCTGGAGCGGACCGGCATCGAAGCCAGCGACGAGCGCATCGCCATGGCGCGCGAGATCCTGGAAAACCAGCCCTATACGACCATCCAGGCGATGGCGCGCTCTGTGCTGGAGGTGACCGGCTCGCCTTCGTATCTGGAGGGCGTGCGGCGCGTGCTGGGCAGCGGCGTGCCGCTCTACCTGCTGGGCGGCGAGCTGTCCGCAGCCGGCTGGGACATCCCCGAATGGGTGTTGGCGCTGGCCGCGCGGAGCATGGTGCAGCCGAAGGCCGGGCACCTGATGATGCTCGAGGATCCGGCGGCCTTCTGCGGCATCGTCGATGGCATCGTACGGGGGCATTCTCCCGGCTGAGAGCATACAATGCCTGTTTTTTTCAACAGAAGCAGGCAACGATGAACATCGAGAAGTCAAACCGGAAGTTAATGCACACCATGCGCCAGGCCATCCGCTGGGGCGACATGGACGTGCTCGGCCACGTCAACAACACCATCTATTTCCGCTACATGGAAACCGGCCGCATCGCCTTCCTGGAAGACCTGAACGGCAAGTTCGACGCCAAAGGGCAGGGCCCGGTGATCGTCACCGCCTACTGCACCTTCATCAAGCAGCTCAAGTATCCCGGCGAGATCGAGGTCCGCACCTATGCCGGCGCGCCGGGGCGATCGAGCTTCGAGGTCACGCACGAGATCAGCCTGGTGGACGGGGATGGCAAGGCCGAGACCGTGTATGCCCATGGCGGCGGTAAGGTCGTGTGGATCGATTTCCAGGCCGAGAAATCGGTGGCGCTGCCGGAACGCATCCGCAGCCAGCTACCGGCCGTGGAGGCTTGAAACAATTCGCGGATTTTCAGGCTGCCCGGCTCGGGTAGCATGGCGTGTCACGACAACGAGGGACAACGCCGATGATGAAATCCGTCTTGCTTGCCGCGCTCCTGCTCGGCGCATCTCCGCTGGCCTTGGCCGAGGCCCAGCTGCTCCTGGGCCATGTCCAGCGCCTGACGCTGGAGCCTTCGGGCATGCCGAACTGCCCGCTCATCTGTCCGCAGATGGTGATCGAACGTGCCGACGGATCGCGGGCCGTGTGCATGTCGCGCAACGGCGCCTGCGAGACCATGGACTTCAAGGTCGACCAGGTTCTGGCGGGCGAATCCGACGCGGCGCGGCAATTCAAGGCGCGCAGCGGTGAATTCGGGCCTTTCTTCGCGGCAGTCCGCGGGCCGGTCCTGGTCATCGAAGAAGAGGGCAGGGTCGGCTGGGCGGCCGTCATCGAACGCGATGGCAAGCAAGTCATCGATCCCAGGCGGCTATGGAAATTCAAGGGTGCGGCAGCGTCCAGGCCGGGCGACGCCGATCTCGTCGATCTCGATGAAGTGCTGGCGCGCCTGGGCGTAAAACGCTGAGCCGCTAGCGCGCCACCCCCACCAGCTTGTGCACCAGCTCCGACGAAGTCGAGGCCGAAAACTTCTTCATCAGCCTGGCCCGGTGCATCTCCACCGTGCGCGGCGACAGGTCGGTCTCGCGCGCGATCACCTTGCTGGTCTTGCCCTCGACCAGCAGGGCCGCGATCTCGCGTTCGCGCGGGGTCAGCGCGGCCGTCACCGGGCGCTTCTCGCTCACATCCTCGAAGGTCCAGACGCCGGCGCCCAGCGGTTCTTTCGCATCGAGCGCGCGGCCGGTCACGTGGCACCAGAACAGTTCGCCGCTGGCGCGGCGCATGATGCGCTCGTCGGAGTAGCGGCCTTTCGCATTCATGATGGGCACGATGCGGTCGCCGGTGCGCAGGAACTCGTCCTCGGTGGGGTAGAGCACCTCGAAGGACTTGCCGTCCAGGTGGGCGCAGTCGTAGCCGAACATGTCCGCCAGCGCGTGGTTGCAGGCCTGGATGATGCGGTTGACGGAGATGCACATGCCGACCGGCGCATGCTGGAAAATCATCTCGTAATCGATGGCGTATGATGCGCTCATTTATGGGGCGGTATTTCTACGGTATTGTGCTTTGCAGGGCGCTATTCTATTCTCGAATTCTACTCTGCTGTACAGATCACTTACTAAAGGGACGGGTATGAATAAAGTTTATCCAGATGCGCGGTCCGCACTCGAAGGCGTCGTCCAGGACGGCCAGACCATCGCCGTGGGCGGCTTCGGCCTGTGCGGTATTCCGGAGGCGCTGATCGGCGCGCTGCGCGATTCCGGCGTCAAGGACCTGACCGCCATCTCGAACAATGCCGGCGTCGACGACTTCGGCCTCGGCCAGCTGCTCGCCACGCGCCAGATCAAGAAGATGATCGCGTCCTACGTCGGCGAGAACAAGGAGTTCGCGCGCCAGTACCTGGCCGGCGAGCTCGAGCTGGAATTCACGCCCCAGGGCACGCTGGCCGAGAAGCTGCGCGCCGGCGGCGCCGGCATCCCGGCCTTCTTCACCAAGACCGGCTACGGCACCATCGTCGCCGACGGCAAGGAGACCCGCGAATTCGACGGCGACATGTATGTGATGGAACGCGCGCTGAACCCGGACGTCGCCCTGGTCAAGGCCTGGAAGGCCGACCGCGCAGGCAACCTGGTGTTCCGCAAGACTTCGCGCAACTTCAACCCGAACGTCGCCACCGCCGGCAAGATCTGCATCGTCGAGGTGGAACAGCTGGTCGAGACCGGCGAGATCGATCCGGACCAGGTGCACCTGCCGAGCATCTTCGTGCACCGCATCGTTCACAACCCGACGCCGGAAAAGCGCATCGAACAGCGCACCGTGCGCGCAGCCTAAGACCAGGAGACAGACGACATGGCATGGACTCGTGATGAAATGGCCGCGCGCGCGGCAAAGGAACTGCAGGACGGTTTCTATGTGAACCTGGGCATCGGCCTGCCGACCCTGGTGGCGAACTACGTCCCGAAGGACGTCGAAGTCTTCCTGCAGTCGGAAAACGGCTTGCTGGGCATCGGCCCCTTCCCGCTTGATGCGGAAGTCGACGCCGACCTGATCAACGCCGGCAAGCAGACCGTGACGGCGCTGCCGGGCGCCGCCTACTTCAGCTCGGCCGATTCCTTCGGCATGATCCGCGGCGGCAAGATCAACCTGGCGATCCTGGGCGCGATGCAGGTCTCGGAAAAGGGTGACCTGGCCAATTGGATGATCCCGGGCAAAATGGTCAAGGGCATGGGCGGCGCGATGGACCTGGTGGCCGGCGTCAAGCGCGTGGTGGTGCTGATGGAGCACGTCGCCACCGCCAAGGACGGCTCGACCAGCCACAAGATCCTCAAGAAGTGCGACCTGCCGCTGACCGGCGTGGGCGTGGTCGACCGCATCATCACCGACCTGGGCGTGATCGACGTCACCGACACCGGCCTCAAGCTGGTCGAGCTGGCGCCGGGCGTAACCAAGGAGCAGGTGGTCGAAGCGACTACCGCCGAGCTGGACGTCTCCACGCTCTAAGCAAGCGCGATCCGAGAAAAGCCGCCGTGACAGGCGGCTTTTCTTATTCCAGCGTCCAGACGTATTGGACAGGCACCACGGTCCGGACCGGCACGCCCTTGTCGAGCGCCGGACGGAACTTGCATAGGGCCAGGGCGCCGCGCGCGGCCTCGTCCAGGCCAGCGTGGCCGCTCGACTTCTTGATGAAAGCCTCGAGGACCTTGCCGTGCTCGTCGAGCATGAAGCCGAGCGTCGTCGTGCCTACATGCCCCGCGGCGAGGTCGGCTTTCGGATACTCCGGCTTGCGGCAGCTGCCGAAATCGACGACTGCCTGCCGCTTGACGCCAGCGGGATGCACGGGCGACGTAACACGGCTCACCGGCGCGTGCGCGCTGGCGGCGCAGACCACGGCCAGCCCCAGCACCGGGATCGCCGCCTTCCAGTTCAGGGCCTGCACGCTTGGCTGCAGCAGGCGGCGGATGCGGCCCATCAGGTCGCCGCCGTTCGCGGCTTGCGCCAGGTGGTGGCTGGAAAACTGCAGCTTTTCCAGTTCCGACAGGGCCAGCGCCAGGCGGCGCGGTTCGCCCAGGTGGCGGGCGGCGAAGTCGTCGGCGATCTGCTCGCGCTCGGCGCGGATGCGGCGCGACAGCCACCACACGGCCGGGTGGTAGAACAGCAGGGTCTCGATCACGTTCTGCAGCAGGTTGACCAGGTAGTCGTGGCGGCGTACGTGGCCGAGCTCGTGGGCCAGCAGGGCCTCGAGCAGATGCGGCGGCATGCCGGCGACCAGGCTGGCCGGCACCAGCACCACGGGGCGCCACCAGCCGGCGGTGATCGGGCTGGCCAGGCCGTCGACCACGCGCAGCCGTACTTCGCGGCCGAGGCCGCAGCGTTCGGCCAGGCGCGACAGGCGCGCCTGCCAGGCCGGATCGCGGGCCTGGATGCGCGCGGCGCGGCCGATCCACAGCAGGCCGACCGCCATGCGCAGGCTCAGCGCACCGGCACAGCCCGCCCACAAGGCCACGATCCAGCCGAGATTGCGGCCCAGCCAGGGCAGCATCCCGGATGCATCCTGCACGGCTGCCATGGCGCCGCCGGCGCTACGGAACAGCTTGCCGCTCTCGGCGCCCGTGCCGGACTGCAGCAGCAGCGCCAGGTCGACGGCCGGCCAGGCCAGGCAGAGCAGCAGGCCGGCACAGGCCACCGCATAGCGCGTTTCAGGCCGCGCATTGCGCAGGGCCGTCAGCAGCACGGCCACGATGCAGCCGAGCAGGGCGCCCTGCCAGACGAAATGGACCAGGGTCCAGCCGAGTGCGGCGATCAGGGCCGGGGCGCTCATTGCTTGTCCTCGCCCTTCAGCAGTTCTTCGATTTCCTCCCGCTCCTTTTTCGAGATGCCGCTCTTGAGCGCGGCCAGCACCAGGGCCTTGGCCGAACCGGAAAAGGCGCGCTGCACCAGGTCCTTCAGCAGCTTGGTCTGCAGTGATTCCTGGGCCTGGGCCGGTGCATACACGTGAGACCGTTCGCTCTCGTCACGGATCAGCAAACCCTTGGCATGCATGATCTGCATCAGGCGCAGCACGGTGGCGTAAGTCACGTCGGGGCGGGTTTTGAGAATTTCGTCGTGGACCTGGCGCGCCGTGCCCGAGCCCAGCGGCCACAGCACCTGCAGCAGGTCGAGTTCGGCCGGGGTCGGCTTGGAAGGGGCGGGGGATTTGGCCATGACGGTTCCTCGTAAAGCTGGATATGCGCACGCGTAGACTAGCCCTTCTAGATTGCCCTGTCTACAAAAATATTTATCGAATTGCTATTGCTTGAACGGGCGCGACCGGCATAGCATAGACATCATTGTCTACATCTTCGAGGATGCCGATGAAGTTACGAAACATGCGCCTCGCATGGCGCCTGCTGGCCCGCGAGCCCGTCTATTCCGCCGTCGCGGTACTGGGCCTGGCGGTGGCGCTGGCCGCCTGCTTCCTGTTGTTCGGGCTGGTCCGCTATGCCTGGACCTACAACGACGCCATCGCCGGCGCCGACGGCATCTATGTGGTCAAGGAGCGCCGCAACCTCTTCCCGCGCGCGAGCTGGGGGCCGAGCGGCCCGGCGCCGCTGGCGGGGAGGGCGGTCGCGGCCGGGCTGGCGAGCGCGGCGACCAGCGCCCGGTCGCAGCAGGTCGGCGCACGGGTCCAGGAGCGTTTCGTGCAGCTCAAGGTGTCCGTGGTGGACGCGAACTACCTGAACTTCTTCGGCCTGCGGGCCATCGCCGGCGACGCCGACGCCGCGCTGGCCCGCCCCGACGCCCTGGTGCTGGGCCGCGGCGAAGCCGAGCGCCTGTTCGGCACGCTTGACGCGCTCGGCAAGGTGCTGACGATCGCCGGCAAACCCTTCGTCGTGCGCGCCATCGTCGACGAACTGCCGGCGAATACCAGTCCGGCCTTCGGCGCACTGCTCGGCAAGGGCGGGCACAGCTGGGATCCGGCGCCCAAGTCCACTCAGGACGCCTGGTCCCGGCGCGAGAGCCTCTACCTGCGGCCGGCCCCGGGCGTCACGGCAGCGCAACTGCAGGCGGCGCTGGAAAACACGGTGGCCGCCGAGCGCGACGCCAGCCTGCCGGCATCGCTCAAGGAGGGGCGGCCGAAGCCCTTGACGAATATCGGCGTGACGCCGCTATCGAACATCTATTTCGATGAGGACCTGGCGGCCGGCGGCAGCGCCGCAGGCAACGGCAACCCGGCGGCGATCGGCGGCCTGGCCCTGCTCGGCCTGCTGATCCTGGTGCTGGCCGCCACCAATTACGTGAACCTGGCGGCGGTGCGGACCGCCGCGCGCCGGCGCGAGATCGCGGTGCGCAAGACGCTCGGCATCTCCGGCGCCGGCCTGGCCGGCCAGTTCGCGGCCGAGGCGCTGCTGGTGGGCGCCGGCTCGACCCTGCTCGGCGCGCTGCTGGCCTGGCTGAGCATGCCCCTGTTTTCCGAGCTGGTCGCGGTGCCCCTGGCTGCCGCCTTCGGGCCAGGGGCCTGGGCTCTCATGGCCGCGATCGGCATCGGGACCGGCTTGCTGTCCGGCCTGTATCCGGCCTGGCTGGCGGCGCGCGTGCCGGCCAGCGCGGCGCTCGGCGGGCGCGACGGCGAGACCCTGGAAGGCATGCGCCTGCGCCGCATCCTGACGGTGGCGCAGTTCGCGGCCGCGATCGGGCTGGTGGCCGCCAGCCTGTCCGTGTGGTGGCAGGCGCACTATGCGAGCCAGGCCGATCCGGGTTTCGATCCCGCGTCCCAGCTGGTGCTGCAGCTGCCGGGCCAGCGCGGCGAGCGCCTGGGGGCCGCGGCGCATGCCTTCCAGGCCGAGCTGGCGCGCCTGCCCGTGGTCGAGGGCGTGACTGCGATGTCGGAAGCGGTCGGGCACGACGATGTCACGATCACCCTTGGCGTGAGGATGCGCGATGGCAGCACCGTCCCCATCGAGGGCAAGGAGGTCGGCGCCAACTTCTTCCAGGTTTTCGGCCTGCACCCGCTGGCCGGCCGGCTGTTTTCGCGCGAGGGCGAGGAGGGCGTGGTGCTGAATGCGCGCGCCGCCTATGCGCTCGGCTTCGCCACGCCGGAAGCGGCGGTCGGCCAGATCGTCGACAAGGACAAGCGGGTGGTCGGCATCGCCCCGGACCTGCGCTTCACTACCTTGCGCGAGAAGCCCGGGCCGATCATGTACCTGCAGAACGAGGGCGGTGGCGTGCTGACGGTGCGCGTGCACGGCCCGCTGCCGGAAGCGCGCGCCGCCCTCGAAGCGCTGTGGATGCGCCACTTCCCGAACGACGCCCCGAATGTCGAAAGCGCGGCCGGCGTCTTCGCCGCGAATTACGCCGACGACCTGCGCCAGGCCAGGCTGCTGGCCCTGGCCAGCGTGGTGGCGACCGCGCTGGCCTGCTTCGGCATCTACGTATTGTCGAGCTACACGATCCGCCGTCGCGCCCGCGAATTCGTGCTGCGCAAGCTGCATGGCGCCACGCCGCGCCACATCGGCCTGCTCGTCGCGCGCGAATGGCTGGCGCTCCTGGCCGCGGGTGCGCTGCTGGCGCTGGCGCCGGCCTGGCTGTGGACCGAGCGCTACCTGGCCGGCTTCGTCGAGCGCGCGCCGATGGGCTGGTGGCCGCTGGTGCTGGCCTGCCTTGGTGTCGGCGCGGTGGCGCTGGCCGGCTGCGTGCGCCAGGCGGTGGCGGCGATGCGGATGCCGCCGGCCCTGGCCTTGCGCGATCAATGATTTCTCACTGATGGAGTATTCATGCTGAAACTGAAGCCTTTGCTGCCTATCCTCGTCGCGGGTTTCCTCGCCGCTGCCGTGCTGGCCTTGCCGGCGGCCCCCGCCGCGGCCTCGACCATTCCCGACTATCCCTTCGTGCACGTGATCGGCAACTCGTTCAGGGTCGAAATGCCGGACATCGCCGCGCTCGACTTCCAGATCATCGCGGCGGACGCCGATCCGGCTGCCGCGCGCGCCGTGATCGAAGCCAGGGTGGCCGAGGTCCGCGCCCTGATGCAGGAACTGAGCGTCGACCCGGAGGACATGGTGGTGAGCGATGTGCGCCAGGGCGTGCGCAAGGAACGCGCTCCGGATGGCGCGGCGCTGTACGAACTGAGCGCCGCCGTGAAGATCAACGTGCGCAATGTCGCCAACTGGCCGCGCCTCGCGGGCGGCGTGCTGGGCAAGCCGAATGTGGACAGTTTCGCCGCGGACTTCGATCTCAGCACGATGGACAAGGTCAACGATGAACTCGTCACCGAGGCGGTCATGGACGCGCGCCGCCGTGCCGAAGTGATGGCCGCGGCTTCCGGGCGCCGCCTCGGTCCGGCCATGGCGATGACGACCGATGCGCTCAAGAAGCTCGGCACCCGCCTCGGCCTGGAGCGCGAAGAGTTCAAGGCGCCGCGTGGCGGCCGCCGCACCGGCAACCAGCGCGCGGACGAGATCGACCGCGACACCTTCCTGGCGGTGCAGGCGCTCAAGCTCGGTCAGTCGGTGGACGTCGTGTACCGTCTCGAGAACGCGGCGCCGGCAAAGCTGCGTCCGGCGCACAAGCCCTGAGCGCTCAGCCTTCCAGCTTGGCCAGCTTGCCCAGGCAGCGCCGCTGGACGTTGTCCAGGCCCTCGGTCACCAGGCTGTCGTCCTCGGCCAGCAGCCCGGCGTCGATCAGCAGGCGCAGCTTGGCGATGCGGTCGCCCAGGGCCAGGGCTTCGGCCAGGCGGTTCGCACCCGGTTCGCCGGCCTGGGCGATGGCCTGGGCGACTTCTTGCGGGAAGTTCCAGTGCACCGCGATGGCGGCGGACAGCTGGCGGCTGCCGGCCAGCAGGCGGGCGCCGAAGCCGCTTGCGCCGGGGATGCGGCCATCGTCGCAGACGCGGTCGGCCAGGCGGAAGGCCACCACCAGGCCGACGTTCTGCATCAGGCCGGCCAGGTAGGCCTCGAACACGCCGGTGCTCAGGCCCGGCGCCATCAGGCTGGCGGCGAGGGCGCAGCTGACCGACTGGTTCCAGACCTGGGGCGCGGCCTCGCGCGCGAAGCCGCCGGCCTGCATATTGATGAGGGGGCGGAAGGCGACCCGCGCCAGCAGCATGCGCAAGCCGTTCTGGCCGAGCATCATGATGGCGGCCTCGACGTTCTTGACGGGGGCGATCGGGCGGTAATAGGCGCTGTTGGCTTCGCGGATGACTTCCGCCACCAGCACCACGTCCTGCGCCACCTGGCGCGCCAGTTCGGCGATGGAGGCGTCCCCGTCGTTCAGGCTGGCCAGCAGTTCGGGAATCGCTTCGGGCACGCGCGGCACCAGGCCGGCGGCTTCGCCCGGCTGCAGGCCCAGGATCCGGACTTCGTCGAGGATGCGGGTCTCGACCTCGGCCGGGGCGGTGTAAGCGCGCGCCGCCGTCAGCCAGCGGTAATAGGTGGACTCGATCTCGGCGGCGAGGCCGGCGGCCTGCTCGTCGGCTGTGGCGGCCTGGGGGCCGGCCGGCGTGGCGGGGGTATTGTCTGCATTGCCACGCAAGCGGTTGATCCAATTCTTCATAAGGTGGATTCTAACCGCAAAAAAAGACGCCGGGCGAACCCGGCGTCTGCATGAGGATGCTTGATCCGAAAGGAATCAGGCGGTCTCGTGCATTGCCTGGGTGCGCAGCGAACCGTCGTCGGTGGTCGGGTTCATCAGTTCCGCGGTCAGGCGCTCCTTGTCCAGCTCGCCTTCCCACTTCGACACGACGATGGTGGCGACGCCGTTGCCGATGATGTTGGTCAGGGCGCGGCACTCGCTCATGAACTTGTCGATGCCCAGGATCAGGGTCATGCCCGCCACCGGGATGGTCGGCACCACGGCCAGGGTCGCCGCCAGGGTGATGAAGCCGGCGCCGGTGATGCCGGACGCGCCCTTCGAGGTCAGCATGGCCACCAGCAGGATGGTCAGCTCCTGGGTCAGGGTCAGGTCGGTGTTGGTGGCCTGGGCCACGAACAGGGCGGCCATGGTCATGTAGATGTTGGTGCCGTCCAGGTTGAACGAGTAGCCGGTCGGAACCACCAGGCCCACCACCGATTTCGGGCAGCCCAGTTTTTCGAGCTTGCGCATGATGGCCGGCAGCGCGCTTTCCGACGAGCTGGTGCCCAGCACGATCAGCAGCTCTTCCTTGATGTAGGCGAGGTAGCGGAAGATCGAGAAGCCGGTTTTCCAGGCGATCAGGCCCAGCACGCCGATCACGAAGACCGCGCAGGTCAGGTAGAAGGACCCGACCAGCGAAGCCAGCGGGATCAGCGATTTCACGCCGAACTTGCCGATAGTAAAGGCCATCGCACCGAAAGCGCCGATCGGGGCCGCCTTCATGATGATGTTCACCACGCCGAAGATCATGTGCGACAGGGCTTCGATGCCGCGGGTGATCGGACGGCCGCGCTCGCCCATCATCGACAGCGCGAAGCCGCACAGGATCGCGATCAGCAGCACCTGCAGGATCTCGCCCTTGGCGAACGCATCCACGAAGGTGTTCGGGATGATGTTCATCAGGAAGTCGGTCGTGGTCAGCGCCTTGGTCTTGTCGGTGTACTGGGCGATCGAGTGGGTGTCGATGGTGGCCGGGTTGACGTTGAAGCCGGCGCCCGGCTTGATCAGGTTGGCGACCAGCAGGCCGATCGCCAGCGCGAAGGTCGACACGATCTCGAAGTAGATCAGGGCCTTGCCGCCGACGCGCCCGACCTTCTTCATGTCCTGCATGCCGGCAATACCGGCGACCACGGTACAGAAGATCACCGGGGCGATGATCATCTTGATCAGCTTGACGAAGCCGTCTCCCAGAGGCTTCATCGCGGTGGCCAGGCCCGGATCGAAGATGCCCAGCAGGACGCCGGCGATAATCGCGAACAGGACCTGGATATACAGTACTTTATAGAATGGTTTTTTCATGATCGGGCTTCATGAGTAAATGATAGTGCCGTCATCATTACTGAAAATATCTGGGCGGACTATTGTGGAAAACCGCAACGCCGGCACGCATAACCCATCCTACGCTTCCTGAATGTCAGGGGGCGCTCAGTTCCGCTTGTACACGGCGCCGTTCTTCATCACGAAGCCCACTTTTCGCAGCGCCGCGATGTCGGCGGTCGGGTCGCCGTCCACCGCGACCACGTCGGCCAGGCTGCCCGGCTGCAGCGCGCCCAGGTCCTTCTTGCCGAGGATGCCGGCGGCAACCGTGGTGGCGGCGCGCAAGGCTTCCGTCGGCGTCATGCCCAGGCGCACCATCCACTCCAGCTCGCGCTCGTTGGTGCCGTGGGTGAAGACGCCGACGTCGCTGCCGTTGCCGATGATCACGCCAAGCTTGTGCGCCAGGCGGAAGGCGCGCGCCGCTTCCTGCATGCCCGGGGTCGGCGTAGCGCCGCGCACATGCTTCTGGAAGTATTCGCCGACCGCTTCCGGCGCCGTCAAGGTCGGCACATAGGCCGTGCGGCGCTCGATCATCAGCCTGAACGTGGCTTCGCTGGCGCCGTAGCCATGCTCGATCGTATCGACGCCCGCCAGCACGGCCAGGCGGATCGCGTCGTCGCTGCTGGCGTGGGCCGCCACCTTGCGTCCCGTGACATGGGCGGCCGCCACCATCGCCTTCATCTCTTCCAGCGTGAAAGTGGGGCGGGTGCTGCCGTCGATGCCGGTGCGGTAGTCGGCGTAGAACTTGATCCAGTCGGCGCCGTGCGAGGCCTGCTCGCGCACGGCTTTCGTTACTTCGTCGACGCCGGTGGCCTGCTGGGCGCCATAGGGAATCTCCATGTCCGGGCGGTAGCTGCGCTCGGCCGGGCCATAGCTGGCGGTGGCGACGATCGCGCGGGTGGCGACCAGCAGGCGCGGGCCCGGCACCTGGCCTTCCTCGATGGCGCGCTTGATGCCGACGTCGGCGTAGTCGACGCCTTCGGTGCCGAGGTCGCGCAGGGTGGTGAAACCGGCCTGCAAGGTGTCGGCCGCGTGGCGCACGGCCAGCGCGATGCGGTAGGCCGGGGCTTCCTTGATCACCTGGTCGTCCCAGGTGGTTTCGTTATACGGGTGCAGCAGCACGTGCGAGTGCAGGTCGATCAGGCCGGGGATCAGGGTCTTGCCGGGCAGGGCGATGCGCTCGGCGTCGCTTGGGACCGTCATCTTGTCCGCCGGGCCGACGGCCTGGATGCGGCCCTGGGCCACCAGCACGCTCCAGCCCTGGTGCGCGGCGCCGTCGCCGGTCCAGACCTTGTCGGCTGTGATCAGGACCGGGCGCGGATCGGGCGCTTGCGGCGCGGCCTGGGCCTGCGTGCCGGCAAGGGCGGCGAGGGCCGTAAAGATGGAAAGGGCGAGCTGCCTGGGGCGGATCCGCATGGGTGTCTTCCTCTTGTAATTGTGCATTGGAAAGACCTCATCATAGCGGAGCCCGGGTGAGAATTGGCGAGCTTTCGGGCCGCGCGCAGGCGTATGCTATCGGACCATGAAGACACTGAACCGCATCGTATTCGCACTCTGCGCCGTGGGCGCGCTATCGTCCGTGGCGGCCGCGCAGGAGGCGCAGCAATTGATGGACAAAATGGCGGGCGTCTACAAGCACCGCTTCATGAGCGGGGTGGTCGTGCCCGGCAAAGCGGATGAACCTTATCAGGCGGAAGACGTGATAGAAATCGTGCCTTTCGACGCGGACCACATCTACGTGCGCGCCGACCTCGAATTCTATAACGGCCACCAGTGCCAGATTTCAGGCATGGCGCGCTTCGAGGGCGGAAAGTTCGTCTATCGTGATCCCGAGCCGCCGCTCCAGGGCCACGTCCCCTGCGTGCTCCGGGCCGGCATCGAGAAAGACAAGCTGGTCCTGACCGATCGCGACGGTCCGCAGGGCGAGTCGAGCTGCTGGACCCACTGCGGCGCGCGCGGCAGCCTGACCTACGACATCGGCATGGACAAGCGCCGCGGCATCCGCTACATGGACAGGCTCAAGGCCTCCCGCCAGTACCGGCAGGCGATCGAGGAGATGGGCAAGACCGAAGCGCCGGCGCGCTAGCCCTCCAGGTCCCCCAGCGACTGTTCGACCCCCAGCTGCACGTCGCGCAGGAAGGCGCCGCCCTTGTCGGACAGCGCAATCCCCGGCGCCGCCAGCTCCACCAGGCACACCAGCGCCTGCCGGAACCACGTCATGTCGGTGCCCATCAGCGGCAGCGCATGCGCGTCGATGATGTAATGGACGGCGCGCGTCAGCAGGTTCGGATCGCGGCCGGCGCGCGCGATGCCGGGGGCGAAGTCGACGACTTCGCGGTGGAAGCGGTCGGCCAGGGTCTCGAGGATGTCGTTCGAGACCTGTGCGTGGCCAGCGGCCAGCACGACCCGGGCCAGGTCCAGGCAGGCGTCCTGCAATGCCTGTTCGTCGAGGCGCTGCGTCATGCCTTACTGCGCGGCCCAGCCGCCATCCATGTTCCAGGCCACGCCGCGCACCTGGTCGGCGGCCGGCGAGCAGAAGAACACGGCCAGCGCGCCCAGTTCTTCCGGGGTGACGAATTCGCCGGACGGCTGCTTCTCGCTCAGCAGGGCCTTCTTGGCCTGCTCGTTGCTCATGCCGTCGCGCGCCGCGCGGTCGTCGACCTGCTTCTGCACCAGCGGGGTCAATACCCAGCCCGGACAGATCGCGTTGCAGGTGACGCCGGTATGGGCGTTCTCCAGCGCGGTGACCTTGGTGAAGCCGACCAGCCCGTGCTTGGCCGCGACATAGGCCGACTTGCCGGCGGATCCGACCAGGCCGTGCACCGAGGCCAGGTTGATGATGCGGCCCCAGTTCTTCCGCTGCATGCCGGGCAGGGCCAGGCGGCTGGTGTGGAAGGCCGAAGTCAGGTTGATGGCGAGGATGGCGTCCCACTTCTCGGCCGGGAAGTCCTCGACCTTGGCGACGTGCTGGATGCCGGCGTTGTTGACCAGGATGTCGACGCCGCCGAACTTGTCGGACGCGAAGGCCATCATGGCCTCGATCTGGTCCGGCCTGGACATGTCGGCATTGTGGTAAGCGGTGCGCACGCCGAATTCCTGGCCGATGTCGGTGTACAGCTTCTCGATCTGCTGGGCGTCGCCGAAGCCGTTGAACACGATGTTCGCGCCCTGTTCGGCCAGCGCGCGGGCGATGCCGAGGCCGATGCCCGAGGTCGAGCCGGTTACGAGAGCGGTCTTGCCGCGAAGTATTGCTGACTGCATGGTGGAATTCATTACTACCTCATCGTCAGAAGTTGGGAATTGAAAGCTGTGTCGGTCTGAAGCGGCCGGACTTGGTAGAATTCTAATCGCTCCGCCGGTTAAAATGTTGGCGGCCGTTCAAGACGCGATGATCGAGGAGGAGGTGGCATGGTCGAACCGAGGCTGAAGAGCGTGCAATGCAGTTCGCCGGCCGGCCTGCATCGCATGGCCTACAAGGAGTGGGGCGATCCCGGGAATGCGAACGTGCTGGTGTGCGTGCACGGCGTCACCCGCGTGGCCGACGATTTCGATGCGCTGGCGCGCGCCCTGAGCGACCGCTACCGCGTGGTCTGCCCGGACGTGGTCGGGCGCGGCCGTTCCGAACGCCTGCGCGACCCGCATCTGTACGTGGTGCCGCAATACGTGGCCGACATGGTGACCTTGATCGCGCGCGCGACGGCCAACCGCGACGACGGCACGGTGCACTGGGTCGGCACCTCGATGGGCGGCCTGATCGGCATGATCCTGGCCTCGCTCGAGGGCAGCCCGATCCGCCGCCTGGTGCTGAACGATATCGGCCCGGTGCTGGACGGCGCCGCGCTGGCCCGCATCGGCGAGTACATCGGCCAGGACGTGCGCTTCGCCAGCTTCGAGGAAGGCGCGCGCTTCGTGAAGGAGGTGTCAAGCTCGTTTGGCCCGCACAGCGACGAGGAATGGCACAAGCTGGCCAGCGACGTGCTGGTGCAGGAGCCCGGCGGCGCCTGGGTGCGTCACTACGACCTCGGCCTGGCCAAGCCTTTCGCCGCGATCACGCCCGAGCGCGCCGGGCAGGACCAGGCCGCGCTGTGGGGCGCCTTCGACGCGATCCGCTGTCCGACCCTGCTGATCCGCGGCGAACTGTCCGACCTGCTGTCGCGCGCGACGGCCGAAGAGATGACGAGGCGGGGACCGAAGCCGCAGCTGGCCGAGATCCCCGGCGTCGGCCACGCGCCGACCCTGATGCATGCGCACCAGATCGCGATCGTCAGGGATTTTTTATTAACGTAAACGTCGTTCCCGCGCAGGCGGGAACCCAAGTGAGCAAATAATCATGGAAATCAAACGTCTGCACGTAGGCAAGCGCCTGTCCGAAACCGCCATCCACAACGGCACCGTCTACCTGGCCGGCCAGATCGCCGAGGACACCACCCAGGGCATCGCCGGCCAGACCCGCGAAGTGCTGGGCCACGTCGACCGCCTGCTGGCGGAAGTCGGCAGCGACAAGACCCGCATCCTCAGCTGCCAGATCTATATCTCGAGCATGGAGCACTTCCCGGGCATGAACGAGGTCTGGGACGGCTGGGTCGCCCAGGGCCACACGCCGCCGCGCGCCACCGTCGAAGCGAAGCTGGCGAATCCCGCCTGCCTGGTGGAGATCGTGATCGTGGCCGCGCTCCCTTAAGCCGTATGGTTTCGATTGCCGCACTCGGCGACGCCACCACCCAGCTGGTCCACGGCCTCGGGCCGGAAGACCTGGCGCGGGTGCAGGCGGCGCTGGATTTTGCCCAGGTCTCCTACGGCGAGCGTCATGGTTCCTCGGGCCAGAGCGCCTTCGAGTTTTCGCTCGGGGTGGCGGTCACGCTCGCGCTGCTGCGCTCCGACGCCGAGACCCGCATCGCCGGCCTGCTGTTCGAGTTGTGCCTGGTCGAGCCGCTCATCGCCGAGACGCTCGAAGACCGCTTCGGCAAGGAAGTGGCCGACCTGGTGCATGGCGTGCACCAGCTGATCCGCCTGCGCGACCTGACCGCAAGCCAGGCGCCGGTTGGACGCGGCAAGAACGCCGCCCAGCAGGCGATGGCCCAAGTGGAAACCTTGCGCAAGATGCTGCTGGCGATGGCCAGCGACATGCGCGTGGTGCTGGTGCGCCTGGCCTCCTGCGTCACCACCCTGCGTTATTTCGCCGAGACCAAGCGCTTCGACGAGATGACCCGCAACTACGGCAGCGAGGTGCTGGACCTGTACGCGCCCTTGGCCAACCGTCTCGGGATCTTCCAGCTGAAGTGGGAACTGGAAGATTTGTCGTTCCGGATGATGGAGCCCGAGACCTACAAGCGCATCGCCAAGATGCTCGAAGAGAAGCGCATGCTGCGCGAGAGCTTCGTGCAATCGTCGATCGAGCGCCTGCAGAAGGAGCTTGCCGCGGCCGGCATCAAGGCCGAGGTCAGCGGCCGGCCCAAGCACATCTACAGCATCTGGAAGAAGATGCGCGGCAAGGAGCTCGATTTCACCGCGCTGTACGACGTGCGCGCCTTCCGCGTGATCGTCGCCGATGCCAAGACCTGCTACACGGTGCTGGGCCTGGTCCACAACATCTGGACCCCGATCCCCAAGGAATTCGACGACTATATTTCGCGGCCGAAGCCGAACGGCTACCAGTCGCTGCACACGGTCGTCACCGCCGACGACGGCCGCCCGCTCGAAGTCCAGATCCGCACCCAGGAGATGCACAATTTCGCCGAGTACGGCGTGGCCGCGCACTGGCGCTACAAGGAAGAGGGCGGCTCCAATTTCAAGAGCCAGCAGTACGACGAGAAGATCGCCTGGCTGCGCCAGCTGCTGGCCTGGAAGAGCGAGGTGGCCGATGCCGTGACCGGCGCCGGCGACGAGGAAAAGCAGCGCGAGTGGGTCGAGAAGCTCAAGTCCACGACGCTCGACGACCGCATCTTCGTGCTGACGCCGCAGGCGCGCGTGCTCGAACTGCCGCAGGGCGCGACCCCGATCGACTTCGCCTACCACTTGCACAGCGAGGTCGGACACCGCTGCCGCGGCGCCAGGATCGACGGCGTGATGGTGCCGCTGAACACGGCGCTGAAGAACGGCCAGACCTGCGAGATCATCACCGCCAAGGGCGCGCCCGGCAGCGCCGGTCCGTCGCGCGACTGGCTGAGCCCCGGCTACACGGTCTCGAGCCGGACCCGCACCAAGATCCGCGCCTGGTTCCATGCGCAGGAACTGGCCGAGACCCTGGCGCACGGGCGGGCGCTGGTGGAAAAGTCGCTGCAGCGCGAAGGGAAGACCGCGGTCAACCTGGAGGCCCTGGCGCACAAGCTCGGCTTCGCCAAGGTGGACGACCTGTTCATCGCGGTCGGCAAGGAGAAGTTCAGCCTGCGCCACGTCGAGGCCGCGCTGCACGACCCGAGCGAGGCCGCGCAGCCGGAAGACGCGGCGGTGGTCAACAAGAGCCGCGCCTCCAGCGTGGAGCAGGGCGCCAAGTCGGGCGTGCTGGTGGTGGGCAGCGAAGGCATGCTGACCATGCTGGCCAAGTGCTGCAAGCCGGCGCCGCCGGACCCCATCATCGGCTTCGTCACGCGCGGCAAGGGCGTGTCCATCCACCGCGCCAGCTGCAAGAACTTCGGCGAGATGGCCTCCAAGGCGCCGGAACGCGTGATCGAGACCGACTGGGGCCGCGCCGACAAGGAAACCGTCTATCCGATCGACATCTTCATCCTGGCCTCCGACCGCCAGGGCCTGCTGCGCGACATCTCCGAGGTGCTCACGCGCGAGAAGATCAACGTGATCGGCGTGAACACGCAAAGCGCCAAGGGCCATGCGCGCATGGTGTTCACGGCGGAGATCGGGTCGACCGCGCAGCTGCAGAAGGCCTTGTCGGCGATCGGTGAAGTCTCCGGCGTGCAGGAAGCACGGCGAACATGATGCGGCCGGGTGCATGATCACCTCGCTCATCTACCTGAAGCCGCGCGACTGGGGCGTCCGCATCGTCCGCTATCTGCACAGCTGGTGGGCGATGCTGCACCTGGGCGCGGTGGCGCTGGTGATGGCGATGTCGCCGTCCACCTGGCACCGCGGCAACCGGCTGGCGACCTCGCGCTACATCTACGCCGGCACCTGGGCGGTGCTGCCCTGGTTCACGCTGCTGACGGCGCTCATCAGCCTCGTCATCATCCGCATCGTGCTGGTGACGGCGCAGAGCTACGGCCTGTCGCGCTACGCGCTGGAGATGATGGTGCGGGTGCTGGTGCTGGAGCTGATCCCGCTGTCGGCGGCGATGTTCGCTGCCCTGCGCGCCGGCATGGCCTTCGACGCCAATGCGATGGGCCTGGCGGCCGAAGGCGTGGCGCCCGGCGATGCCGCCGAGGCGGCCCTGCGCCGCGTGCGCCGCGACCTGGTGCCGCAGGTGATCGCGAACGCCTTTTCGGTGCTGAGCCTGGCCATGGTCAGCACCGTGATCGTGCTGGTGCTGGCCTACCTGAACGTGTATGGCCTGTCGCCCTGGGGCCTGAGCGACTACACCCGCACCGTGGGCCGCGTGTTCGACCCCACCGTGACTCTGGGCTTCGTGTTCAAGACCGTGCTGTTCGGGCTGGCCGTGGCCGTGATCCCGAGCGCCGCGATCCTGGACATGCTGCGCCAGCGGCGCCGCTACCGCTCGAACGTGCAGCCGGGCGCGCTGCGCCTGCTGTTCGTGCTGCTGCTGATCGAGGCCAGTTCGCTGGCCGTCAAATATATCTAACGAAGGACTGCGCATGGCGGATACCGTCCCGGACAACCATCCCAACGAGCCAAAGCACGTCGAAGCGAAGGCGGTGATCCTGCTGATCGTGATCGGCGCGCTGATCGCCGGCTTCTTCCTGTACGTGATGTATGCGCGCGGTGTGTTCGAGCCCACCCAGCAGCTGGTGCTGGTGACCGACAATTCCGAAGGCGTAATCCCCGGCATGGACATGACGTTCGCCGGCTTCCCGATCGGGCGCGTGCGCCAGGTCGATCTGGGCAAGGACGCCAAGGTCAACATCCTGGTCGATATCCCGACCGCGGACGCCAAGTGGCTGCGCACCACCAGCGTCTTCACGCTCGAGAGCAGCGTGGTCGGCCAGACCCATTTGCGCGCCTACAGCGGCATTCTGAGCGACCCGCCGCTGCCGGACAAGGCCAGCCGGCCGGTGCTGCGCGGCGACGCCGCCGCCGAGATCCCGCGCCTGCTGGCCACCGCGCGCACGCTGCTGGAAAACCTGCAGAACATGACGCAGGAGGGCTCGGCGATCGCCAACACCCTCGGCAACGTCGAGACCCTGAGCGGCCGCCTGACCGGCAAGTACGGGGTGCTGGGCACGGCCCTGGGCGGCGACCAGGAAGCGAAGAAGCTGCTGCAGACCCTGCAGCGCGTCGACACCATTCTGGCCAAGACCGACAAGCGGGTGTTCGGCAAGAACGGCGTGATGGACGACACCCAGGCCGCGGTGCGGCAGCTGAACGGCGTGCTGCTTGACGCCCGCGGAACGCTGCAGAAGGTCGACGCGGTGCTGGTGGAGGCGCAGGCGGTGGGCGCCAACGCCAAGGTCGCGACCCAGGACCTGGGCCGGCTGCGCGGCGAGGTGGACGCCAGCCTGCGCAAGGTGAACCGGCTGGTCGACGAGATCAACCGCAAATGGCCGTTCAAGCGCGATGAGGAGATCAAGCTGCCATGAAGAAGTCCGCATTCTTGCTCGCGATGATACTGGCCGGCTGCGCCAGCAAGCCCCAGCCGCCCGACTGGCAGCCGAACGCCAGGAGCGCCCTCGACGGCTTCACGGACGCCTGGCTGCACGGCGACAGCGCGGCCGCCGACGCCGAGTTCGCGCGCGCCCGCCGCGAGACCGCCAGCACCGGGCGCTTCGAGAATGTGGCGCAGGTGGAGCTGGTGCGCTGCGCCGCGCGCGTGGCAAGCCTGGTCTACGACTGCCCGGGCTATACGGCGCTGGCGCCCGACGCCACCCCGGCCCAGCAGGCCTACGCGGCTTATCTGGCGGGCCAGTGGCAGGGGTTGAATGCGGCCCTGCTGCCGGAGCAGCACCGCGCGGTGCTCGCCGCCGGCGGCCTGGCCGGCGTCCAGGACCCGCTGGCGCGCCTGGTGGCGGCAGGGGCCTTGATGAAAGCGGGGAAAATTACGCCGGCCGACATCGCGAACGCCGTCGACACGGCCTCGAACCAGGGCTGGCGCAGGCCGCTGCTGGCCTGGCTCGGGGTGCAGGCGCAGCGCGCGCAGGCCGCCGGCGATGCGGCGGCGGCGCAGCAGATCAGGCGCCGCATCGCGCTGGCGTCGGAGAACTGAGGCGCCGGCCTTACCTGATCCGCGCCACCCGTGCGCTGTTGGCGTGGCCCTCGACCTGCAGGAAATAGGCGCCGAGCAGTCCGCGCGTGATCTCCACTTTCGGGTTCTGCATGATGGGCAGCACGGCGTCGGCGTCGTCGGTGACTTTCCAGGCCTGGCCGTTGGCCAGGGTGAAGATCGTGCCCGGCGCCCAGCCGTCGAAGCGGCCGACCACGCTGCTGCGGATCGCGTCCGGCTCCGCGTCTTTCTGCTTCTTGACCACCGGGCGCAGGCCGAAGTTCTGCTCGGGCGCCGCGGCGGGAGCAAGGGCCGCCGCAGGCGCCGAAGCGGGGGCGGCGCCGACCGGCATCGCGTCGTAGCAGGCGAGCCGGCTGGCGGTGTCGGGCAGGGCGCGGCATTTGAGGATGGCGGCGTCGTCGGCGGCGGCGGCGCCGGCGGACAGCGCCGCGCAGGCGAACAGCAGGAAATTCTTCATGGGCTCGTCTCGGTGATCATGCCGGAATGGCAAGTCATTATAGTAGCCGAGCCGCATGAATTCACACCAGGGCACGCCGGACGCGAACAGCGGCGCGAGGCGCGCCAGGATCGACACCAGGATCGATCCGGGCACGGAAGCCTTTCTCAGCTCGCGGTCCAGCCGGCCTGCGCCGGCCGCGGCGGCGCTTGACGCAGCGCGGGCGGCAGCTGGTTGTGGATCCGCACCGCCGCCCGCGCCGCGCCGCCGGTCGCCACCGCGATCTGGTTCAGGCCGACCACCACGTCGCCGATCGCGTACAGGCCGGGCACCGAAGTGGCGTAGTGCTCGTCCACCACCAGCTCCTCGCACTGCGCGGTGCGCGCGCCCAGTTTCGCGGCCAGGCCCGAGCGGGCTTTCTCGCCCAGCATCGGGTAGAACACGTCGGCCGGGTATTCCTCGCCATCCTCGGTGTGCATGACCGGTTTCATGGACGCGTCCAGGGTCACCGACAGCAGCGGCGATTCGACCAGGCGCACGCCGGCGGCGTCGAGGCGGCGCTTGTCCTCGTCGTCGAGCATCGACGGCGAACCGCGCTCGAACAGGGTGACGTCCTCGCTGAAGGTGCGCATGAAAAGGGCGTGGCCGACCGGATTCGTTTCGGCGGTGGCGACGGCGATGCGTTTGTCCATCACGTCGAAGCCGTCGCAGACGGGACACAGGCGCAGCGAGCCGAAGGCGATCGCTTCGCGCCAGCTCTCGATCGGCAGGCCGGCGTCGGCCACGCCGGTGGCCAGGATCACGGTATGGGCGCGCAGCTGCGTGAGCTCGCCTTCCGGCGCATCCTCGGCGGCGTAGTCGGCCACGAACAGGCCGTCCTCGAGGCGCAGGTCGAGGATCTCGCCCGGCATCACGGCGCCGCCATAGCGTTCCAGCTGCACGGTCAGGTTGCCGAGCAGGACGTTGCCCGGCACGCCTTCCGGAAAGCCGGGGTAGTTGTGCGAAACGGGGATCAGGCGCAGGCGGCTGTTGCCCTTGTCGACCAGGGCGACGCTGCGGGTGAAGCGGCGCAGGTACATGGCGGCGGTCAGGCCGCCGGGGCCGCCGCCGACGATGAGGGTGTCGTAAACTTGTTCTTGATTGGGCATGTGCTGATTATCGACATACCCATCCACGATGTCCTATCGGCGCGCGCCCCGACACAGGGTGGGAGGGCGCTGACACGCCTAGCAATGATCGTGAGAGATTTCCGGCTGCAGCGTCACATGGTCGATGGAGTGTTTGTCGAGCAGCATCTGCTTCACGGCGCGCAGCACCTCCGGCCAGGCGTTCAGGTCGGCGATTTCCAGGTGGCCGATCAGCGCCGGTTCGCCCGGCGACATGTCCCACACATGCAGGTCGTGCACCGACAGCACGCCCGGCACGGCGGCCAGGTCGGCGCCGACGCCCAGGTAATCGATCTGCTCCGGTACGCCCTCCATCAGGAAGTGGTAGGACTCGCGCAGCACGCCGATGGTCGATTTCAGGATCAGCATCGACACGAAGATCGACAGGATGGGGTCGATCCGCACCCAGCCCGTGAAGTGGATGATGGCGCCGGCGGCGATCGCGGCCACCGAGCCGAGCAGGTCGCCCAGCACGTTGACCAGGGCGGCGCGGGTGTTGATGCTCTGCTCGCCGCGCGTCAGCACCCAGGCCACCAGGATATTGATGCAGGCGCCGATGGCGGCGACCACGAACACGGTGCCGCCTTGCACGGATTCGGGCTTGAGCAGGCGCTGCGCCGCCTCGTAGACGATCCAGCACACCAGCAGCAGCATCGCCAGGCTGTTGACGAAGGCCGCCAGCGCCTCGGCGCGCACGAAGCCGAAGGAGTGGCGGCTCGACGGCGGGCGGCGCGCGATCAGCTGGGCCATCAGCGCCAGGCCGAGGGCGGCGGCGTCCGTCACCATGTGGCCGGCGTCCGAGATCAGGGCCAGAGAATTCGACATGAAGCCGGTCACCACTTCGATCAGCGCGAACAGCAGGGTCAGCCCCAGCGCGAATCCCATCGCGGCCTGGCTGCGCCCTTCGATGACGTGGCCGTGGCGGGCATCGCCGTCGAGGTGGGCGTGCAGGTGGGCGGAGGAGGCGTGCTTGGACATGTGCGCGATAGTGGATGATGAACAGGCGGCAGTATAGTAGGGTGGGCACGCCCTGCCCACCGTTTCCCATGCATCGTGTCGGGCGCCGCGCGTCCACCCTGCGTGCTGCCTTGCACAATTGCCGACATGCCCCTATAATGCTTGCACACGGGCGGTTAGTTCAGCTGGTTAGAATACTTGGTCGACATCCAAGGGGTCGCAGATTCGAATTCTGCACCGCCCACCAGAATACTTCAGATATAAGAGCGAGAAAGGCACCGACGGTTATGACACCGCGAACTACAACGATGTTGTGGGGGAATCGCTAGACGCGGTATGGTGTGCTTTTGCCTTTAAAAAGCTCGACGACACTACATGAAAACGCGCCTGGTGCGCGTTTTTTTTCGTCCAGATGCTTTACGTTTCAATTTTACTAATCTTAACGGGCGCAACCGGCGCCGATTGGAGATCATGATGCTGAATGTGCGACTTCCGGACGGCTCCAGCCGTCAATTCGAAGGCCCGGTCACCGTGGCCCAGGTGGCGTCGAGTATCGCCCCGAGCCTGGCCAAGGCCGCCCTGGCCGGCAAGGTCGACGGCAAGGTGGTCGACACCTCCTTCCTGATCGAGAATGACGCGGAGCTGGCCATCGTCACCGACAAGGATGCGGACGGCCTGGAGGTGATCCGCCACTCGACCGCCCACCTGCTGGCCCACGCCGTCAAGGAACTGTTCCCGGACGCCCAGGTCACCATCGGCCCGGTCATCGAGAACGGCTTCTATTACGACTTCTCGTACAAGCGCCCGTTCACCCCGGACGACCTGGCCGCGATCGAAAAGAAGATGGCGGAACTGGCCAGGAAGGACGAGCCGGTCAGCCGCAAGGTGCTGCCGCGCGACGAAGCCGTCGCCTATTTCAAGTCGATCGGCGAAGCCTACAAGGCCGAGATCATCGCCTCGATTCCGGCGGGCGAAGACGTCTCGCTGTACGCCCAGGGCGGTTTCACCGACCTGTGCCGCGGCCCGCACGTGCCCTCGACCGGCAAGCTGAAGGTCTTCAAGCTGATGAAGCTGGCGGGCGCCTACTGGCGCGGCGACTCGAAGAACGAGATGCTGCAGCGTGTCTACGGCACCGCCTGGGCCAGGAAGGAAGACCAGGAGCAGTACCTGCACATGCTCGAAGAAGCGGAAAAGCGCGACCACCGCAAGATCGGCAAGCAGCTCGACCTGTTCCACTTCCAGGAGGAGGCCCCGGGCCTGATCTTCTGGCACCCGAAAGGCTGGACCGTGTGGCAGCAGGTCGAGCAGTACATGCGCAAGAAATACCAGGTGAACGGCTACGACGAAGTGAAGGCGCCGCAGATCCTGGACGTGACCCTGTGGCAGAAGACCGGCCACTGGGACAACTATCGCGAGAACATGTTCACCACCGAGTCGGAGAACCGTTCCTACGCGCTCAAGCCGATGAACTGCCCGGGCCATGTGCAGATCTATAACTCGGGCATGAAGAGCTACCGCGACCTGCCGCTGCGCTACGGCGAATTCGGCCAGTGCCACCGTAACGAATCTTCGGGCGCGCTGCACGGCATCATGCGGGTGCGCGGCTTCACCCAGGACGACGGCCACATCTTCTGCACCGAAGAGCAGATCGAAGCCGAAGTGACCGCCTTCCATGCGCAGGCGATGCAGGTGTACGACGATTTTGGCTTCAACAACATCGACGTCAAGCTGGCCCTGCGTCCGGACAGCCGCATCGGCAGCGACGAAGTGTGGGACGAAGCGGAAGACGCGCTGCGTTCGGCGTTGCGCGCCTGCGGCGTGGAGTGGACCGAGCTGCCGGGCGAGGGCGCCTTCTACGGCCCGAAGATCGAGTATCACCTGAAGGATAGCCTCGGCCGTCCGTGGCAGGTTGGCACCATGCAGGTCGACTTCTCGATGCCGGGCCGCCTGGGCGCCGAATACGTGGCCGAAGACAATACCCGCAAGGTGCCGGTCATGCTGCACCGGGCGATCGTCGGCTCGATGGAGCGTTTCATCGGTATCCTGATCGAGAACTATGCCGGCGCGCTGCCGCTGTGGCTGGCGCCGGTGCAGGTTGCCATCCTGAATATTTCCGACGCGCAAGCTTCCTATGTGAAAGAAGTCGAAGCGCGTCTGAAGGCGGCGGGCTTGCGTGTTCACGCTGATTTGCGGAACGAGAAGATTACCTATAAAATCCGGGAGCACTCCGTCCAAAAACTGCCGTACATCTTAGTTGTCGGTGATAAAGAGCGGGATGCCAACACTGTGGCCGTTCGCGCGCGTGGCAATGTCGACCTGGGCGTCATGTCCGTCGATGCGCTGCTGGAACGCCTCCAAGGCGAGGTAGCAACCAAGGCGAAGTAACTCTGCGCCTTGAGACGGCCCGATCAAACACACTTTAAAAGGAAACACCATAGCTACTGACAAGTCGTCACATCGCATCAATGGCGAAATCACCCATCCCGAAATGCGTCTGAGCGGGGTGGAAAACGAGCCGCTGGGCATTGTGAGCCTGGCCGAAGCGTTTCGTCTGGCTGAAGAAGCGAACGTCGATCTGGTGGAAATCGCCCCGAATGCGACTCCGCCGGTCTGCCGCCTGATGGACTACGGCAAGTTCAAGTATTCGGAACAGAAGCGCGCGCACGAAGCGAAGCTGAAGCAGAAGATCATTCAGGTCAAGGAAGTCAAGTTCCGTCCGGGTACGGACGAGGGCGACTACACCATCAAGCTGCGCAATCTGGTGAAGTTCCTCGAGGAAGGCGACAAGACCAAGATCACGCTGCGCTTCCGCGGCCGCGAGATGGCCCACCAGGACATCGGCGCCCGCATGCTCGAGCGCCTGCGCACCGACCTGGAGCCGTATGGCCAGGTCGAGCAGTTCCCGAAAATGGAAGGCCGCCAGATGATCATGGTCGTCGCGCCGAAGAAGAAGAAATAATTCGTCCTTCGCCGTGAGACCAGCCGGGCCAGGCCCGGGCCCCAGGTGCGCCTGCGGCCCGGGCCTGGCCTATTTCGTTTTTGCCGATCGCGAACGCGGGCACGGGGTGCCCGCCCTACGAAATCCCGTTGTAGGGTGGGCACCCCGTGCCCACGATCCGATAATCCTGTGGTATAATCTGCGGTTCCCGTCTCAATTGATGCGGGAATGCAAGACTGTAGTGGACTCGCTTCTGCTGCAGAAACAAGTGAAAGCAGGCATCCAAGAGCAGCGTTGCTGCCACCTGCAATCCTGTTACATATGAGGCTGCCTCTAAGAGGGCAGATGACTATGCCGAAAATGAAAACCAAAAGCTCCGCGAAGAAGCGTTTTCGCGTGCGTCCGGGTGGTACCGTCAAATCGGGTATGGCGTTCAAGCGTCACATCCTGACCAAGAAGACCACCAAGAACAAGCGCCAGCTGCGTGGCACCCGTAACATCAATGCGTCGGACGTCCAGAGCGTCTACCGCATGATGCCGTCGGCCGTCTAATCTCACATCACTAAGGAGCTACTATGCCTCGAGTAAAACGTGGGGTTACTGCACGTGCCCGTCACAAGAAGGTTCTTGAACTTGCCAAAGGCTATCGTGGCCGCCGCAGTAAAGTATTCCGTATTGCCAAGCAAGCAGTCATGCGCGCTGGCCAGTACGCATACCGCGACCGCCGCAACAAGAAGCGCGTTTTCCGCGCACTGTGGATCACCCGTATCAACGCGGCTTCGCGTTCGCACGGCATGACCTACAGCGCCTTCATGAACGGCCTGAAGAAAGCCGCGATTGAACTGGACCGTAAAGTCCTGGCCGACATGGCTGTGAACGACAAGCCGGCATTTGCCGCTATCGTGAACACCGTCAAGACCAAGCTGGCTGCCTAATCAGCAGTTAGCACGCAGAAGTACAGCGTCGCCCGGTTGCAAAGCCGGCGGCGCACAAAGGACGGGGCAAAGGTTGAAGGACCGATGCCCCGTTTTTGATTCTGGCGTTCCCCGCCATTCAAAACAGGAAAAGAACAAGCATGAACTCGTCGCTGGAAGAACTCGTCGTCTCGGCCCAATCTGATTTCGGCGCCGCACAAGACGCTGCCGCGCTGGAAAACGCAAAAGCGAAATACCTGGGCAAGACCGGCCAGGTGACCGAACTGATGAAGGGCCTCGGCAAGCTCGACCCGGACCAGCGCAAGGCGCAGGGCGCCCTGATCAACGCCGCCAAAGAAAAAATCGAACAGGCGCTGACGGCCCGCCGCGAAGATCTTGCGAACGTCCAGCTGATGGCGCGCCTGAATGCGGAAAGCATCGACGTCACCATGCCGGGCCGCGGCCGCTCCCTGGGGGGCATCCACCCGGTCATGCGCAGCTGGGAGCGGGTCGAACAGATCTTCCGCTCGATCGGCTTCGACGTCGCCGACGGCCCGGAAATCGAGACCGACTGGACCAATTTCACGGCACTGAACAGCCCGGAAAACCACCCGGCGCGTTCGATGCAGGACACCTTCTACATCGAGGGCGAGGACAGCACCGGCAAACCGCTGCTGCTGCGCACCCACACCAGCCCGATGCAGGTGCGCTACGCCCGCACCCACACGCCGCCGATCAAGGTGATCGCGCCGGGCCGCACCTACCGCGTCGACAGCGACGCCACCCACTCGCCGATGTTCCACCAGGTCGAAGGCCTGTGGATCGGCGAGGACATCAGCTTCGCCGATCTGAAGGGCGTGTACCTGAACTTCGTGAAGGCCTTCTTCGAGACCGACGACCTGCAGGTGCGCTTCCGTCCTTCCTACTTCCCGTTCACCGAACCTTCGGCCGAGATCGACATCGCCTTCGGCTCCGGGCCCCTGAAGGGCCGCTGGCTGGAAGTCTCGGGCGCCGGCCAGGTGCACCCGATCGTGGTGCGCAACTTCGGCCTCGACCCGGAAAAATACATCGGCTTCGCGTTCGGCTCCGGCCTCGAGCGCCTGACCATGCTACGTTACGGGATCAACGATCTTCGCCTGTTCTACGAAGGCGACCTCCGTTTCCTGAAACAGTTCAACTAAATGGCCTCATAAACCTGCTGCGCGGGCACATTTCCGTCCTGTGATGCTCGCCGTACTCAAGTACGGCTGCGCTTCTCGAACGAAACTGAGCCCTGCTCGCTACGGTTTCTGAGGCCATTTGAGAAGAAAACTCAAGATCAGCCAAAGGGCAAAACAACATGCAATTCTCCGAAAACTGGCTCCGTTCCATGGTCGATCCGAAGATGAATTCGGACGAACTGGCCCACCTGCTCACCATGTCCGGCCTCGAAGTCGAAGAGGTGGAAGCGGTCGCGCCGCCGTTCTCGAACGTCGTGGTCGCCGAAGTCAAGGAAGTCGCCAAGCACCCGAACGCGGACCGCCTGAACGTCTGCCAGGTCGACGTCGGCACGGGCACCCTGTTGAACATCGTCTGCGGCGCGCCGAATGTGCGCGCGGGCATGAAGGCGATTTGCGCCAAGGCCGGCGCCGTGCTGCCGCCTGGCGCCGATGGCAAGCCCTTCGAAATCAAGATCGGCAAGCTGCGCGGCGTCGAGTCGCAGGGCATGATGTGCTCGGCCAGGGAACTGAAAATCTCGGAAGAGAGCAGCGGCCTGATGGAGCTGCCGGAAGATGCGCCGGTCGGCCAGAACATCCGCGACTACCTGGGCCTGAACGACCAGAAGTTCACCATCAAGCTGACCCCGAACAAGGCCGACTGCCTGTCGGTGCTGGGCGTGGCGCGCGAAGTGTCGGCCCTGACCGGTGCGCCGCTGAGCCAGCCGGCCGCGCGCATCGTCGCCGTCAACCTGGACGAGATCCTGCCGGTCAAAGTCTCGGCGCCGGACCTGTGCGGCCGTTTCAGCGGCCGCGTGATCCGCGGCCTGAACGCGCGCGCCGCCACCCCGGAGTGGATGAAGCGCCGCCTGGAACGCAGCGGCCAGCGCTCGGTGTCGGCCCTGGTCGACATCTCCAACTACGTCATGCTGGAAATGGGCCAGCCTTCGCACGTGTTCGATCTGTCCAAAATTCATGGCAGCATCGATGTGCGCTGGGGCCGCAAGGGCGAAACGCTCAAGCTCCTGAACGGCAACACGATCGAAGTGGACGAATGGGTCGGCGTGATCGCCGACGAGAAGCAGCTCGAGTCGCTGGCCGGCATCATGGGCGGCGATTCGACCGCCGTCACGCTGGACACCACCGACATCTACCTGGAAGCCGCCTTCTGGTGGCCGGGCGCCATCCAGGGCCGCGCGCGCCGCTTCAATTTCTCGACCGATGCGTCGCACCGCTACGAGCGCGGCGTCGACTATGCCGGTACCGTGGAGCGCATCGAGCGCATCACCGCGCTGATCGTCGAGATCTGCGGCACGCCGTCGACGAAAGTCGGACCGGTCGACGACCAGGTCGTGAACCTGCCGCAGCGCCAGCCGGTCCTGCTCCGCACCGCGCGCGCGCAAAAGGTGATCGGCGTGGCGATCGACGACGACACCGTCGCCGACATCTTCACCCGCCTCGGCCTGCCGTTCGAGCGCGAGGCCGGCCGCTTCACGGTCACCGCGCCCTCCTACCGTTTCGACATCGAGATCGAGGAAGACCTGATCGAGGAAGTCGCGCGCGTCTACGGCTTCGAGAACATCCCGGCCTTGCCGCCGGTGGCGCCGTCCGCCATGCTGATCGAGCCGGAAAACACACGCTCGCTGTTCGCGGTCCGGCACCAGTTGGCGGATCTGGGCTACCAGGAAGTGGTCAACATGAGCTTCGTGGAAAGCCAGTGGGAAGCTGATTTTGCCGGCAATACCGACCCGATCAAGCTGCAGAATCCGATCGCCAGCCAGATGAGCGTGATGCGCTCGAACCTGATCGGCAGCCTGGTCGCCAACGTGCGCTACAACGTCAACCGCAAGGCCGGCCGCGTGCGCGTGTTCGAAGTGGGCGCGGTGTTCCACCGCAATCCGGCTGCCCAGGACGGCCCGCTGTCCATCGCCGGTTTCGACCAGCCGAAGCGCGTCGCCGCCATGGCCTACGGCCCGGCCGCGGACGAGCAGTGGGGCCAGGCGACCCGCGCCGTCGACTACTTCGACGTCAAGGGCGACCTGGAAGCGCTGTTCGCGCCGCGCACGCTCCGTTTCAGCAAGCTCGAGCATCCGGCGCTGCACCCGGGCCGCTCGGCCGCTGTCGAGCTCGACGGCAAGGTGATCGGCTTCATCGGCGAACTGCATCCGCGCTGGCTGCAGAAGTACGACCTGCTGCAGGCGCCGGTGCTGTTCGAGGTCGATGCGGCCGCGCTGTGCGAACGCGTGCTGCCTTCGTATGTGGAAATCTCGAAGTTCCCGGGCGCCACCCGCGACCTCGCACTGGTGGTGAAACAGGACCTTCCGGCGCAGGCGCTGCTCGACGCCTTCAAGGCCGAACTGGCTGTGAACCCGAACGGAAAGCTCGTGCAAGCCGTTGTTTTATTTGATGAATATCGCGGCAAGGGTTTGGAGCAAGATGAAAAAAGTCTTGCTTTCCGCTTTGGCTTGCAAGATACTCAATCGACGCTGCAGGACGATGCGGTCGAGGCCATCATGGCCGCGCTCGCACAGGCAGCGCAACAACAACACGGCGCCAGAATGCGCGCCTGAAGGGACCTGAAGGGCCGCCGCAAACTGGCGGCTTTCTCGGTGTTCCAACTTCCAAAACAGATGAAGTAGGGGCTTCAAATTAACAACAACGACCTAGATTCTGCCGTTCTCGAAAAAGCGCTGGCCGCTCACCGGGTACGGAAAGAAGCGGAACAGGAGTTGCCGACCCTGACCAAGGCGGAGCTCGCCGAGCTGCTGTTCGAGCAGGTGGGCCTGAACAAGCGCGAAGCCAAGGACATGGTCGAGACCTTCTTCGACGAGATCCGCAACGCGCTCGAACGCGGCGAGGCGGTCAAGCTGTCCGGCTTCGGCAACTTCCAGTTGCGCGACAAGCCGCAGCGGCCCGGCCGCAATCCGAAAACCGGGGAAGAGATTCCGATTACGGCGCGCCGCGTCGTGACCTTCCACGCCAGCCAGAAACTCAAGGGCATGGTCGAGGAGGCCAATCCGGCCAGCGCCGACAATGGTTCGCTGGCGCGCGCAGCCTGAGCAGTGAGTCAACCGAGCCATGAATGACCGACCCAACAAGATGGAACTGACCGTATTGCCCCCGATTCCGGCGAAGCGTTATTTCACGATCGGGGAAGTCAGTGAATTGTGCGGGGTCAAGCCGCATGTGCTGCGCTACTGGGAGCAGGAATTTACCCAGCTAAAGCCGGTCAAACGTCGTGGAAACCGCCGGTATTACCAGCACCACGAAGTGCTCTTGATCCGGCGGATCCGCGAGCTCCTGTACGAGCAGGGCTTCACGATCAGTGGCGCCCGCAACCGCCTCGACGGCAGGAGCGGTGCGGCGGAGGAGGTCGAAGCAGTGCCTCCGGCGCCAATAGCGCCGCCCGAGCCGACCATCGCGCCGGCGTTGCTGCGCGAGGAACTGCAGGCCATTCTCGCCATCCTGAAGCACGGACCGCCGGCCGCCTGATCCGGCGCATCCCAGTCATCATTCGCGTATCGGGCTCAAGTATTCGTGCTCCTGTTGTTCTGCACCTAGGAGGTGCTAGAATGTCACTTGCGAATGTTGCTGACTTAAACGCATGCGAGTTCCGGGCGTGAGGTGTCAGCCTCGGCTCTTTCCTGCCTCAGGAAAAATCTAAGGGAAGACAATGATACGCGTTGCCATTTGTGACGATCACCAGATAGTTCGAGCAGGTTTCAAACAGATTTTTTCGTCGTCGGGCGATTTCGAAGTCGTCGCCGAAGGCGCTACCGGGCGTGAAGCCCTCGACATCGCACGTCGCGAGATTTGCGACGTGCTGCTATTGGATATCGCCATGCCGGATCAAAGCGGCATCGACATCCTGCGCACCATCCGCCAGGGCCAGCCGAACCTGCCGGTGCTGATCCTGTCGGGTTACCCGGCCCAGCAGTACGCGCTCAACCTGTTCAAGATGGGCGCCAACGGCTACCTGAACAAGGAATGCGACGCCGACGAACTCAAGACCGCCGTGCGCACCGTCTACCAGGGCCGCCGCTACGTCAGCTCCCAGGTCGGCGAACTGCTGGCACAGAGCTTCGACCGCGACCCCAACACGGCCCTGCATACGGAGCTGTCGGACCGCGAATTCCAGGTCTTCCTGCGCCTGGCCAAGGGCGCGACCGTGTCCGATATCGGCAATGCCTTGTCGCTGTCGATCAAGACGGTCTCGACCTACCGCACGCGCATCATGGAAAAGATGGGCCTGCAGTCGAACAGCGACCTGACCTACTACGCAATGAAGAACAACCTGCTCGATTGAGCAGGATAATCTGCTCAATCGAGCAGATTTCACGGCCAGGACGACGTGAACATCGCGTCGTCCTGCCACCGCATCCCCCGCACGCCAGCCCCGATCTGAAGCAAGGCAATTGCTCTCAGTCTATAATCGCGCACATCGTCGCTGCGTGAGAGGACTTCCAGCATGTATTTCAGTGCCGACCCCGCCTTCCGGCCGGTGCGCAGCCTGCCGTGGTATCAAACTCTGCTGTGCGCGGTGTGCGTGCTCATCCTGGTGCTGAACGGCGTCAGCCTGGTGGGCAACCTCGACGGACTGAAGGCCGCCAATGCGAGGCAGGCCCAGGCGGACCGCGAGTCGAGCCGGCTGCAGTACGTGAATCTGCTGGTCACCGATGCGGACAGCGGCTTGCGCGGCTATTTCCTGTCCGGCTCCGAAACCTATCTCGGCCCGCTGCGCACCGCCCAGCGCGAACTGGACGGCCAGTTCGAGACCCTCAAGACGCTGTTGGCCGACGATCCATCGCAGCTGAAGAACCTGGCGCAGCTGCAAACCCTGGTAAGGCGGCGCATCGGCCTGATGGGCGAGGCGCTGGAAGTGTATCGTCATGGCGGCCTGCAGGACATCGTCGCCATCGCCCGCAGCCAGGAAGACCAGGTTCGCATGGACGAGATCCGCCTGCAGGTGGTGGTGATGACGGGCGAGCAGAACGAAGCGCTGGCGACGGGCGGCGCCGCCTTCTACGACCAGTACCGCCGCACCGCGCTGATCGGCATCGGCATCGACGCCGCCGCCATCGTCGTGCTGCTGCTGTTCTATAACCTGATCTGGCGCGGCTTCAGCCTGCGCCTGTCCGCCGAGCGCGCCCTTCAGCAGAGCAACGACCAACTGGAAACCGTGGTGGCGGAGCGTACCGAGCAATTGTCGGTGCTGTCGCGCCACCTGATCCGCGTCTCGGAAGAGGAAAAGGCGCGCCTGGCGCGCGAGCTGCACGACGAGATGGGCGCCAACCTGACGGCGATCGGCATGTATTTGTCTTCCGTGGGCGAGCAATTGAAGGACAGCCAGCCCGAGCAGGCGGCCGCGCTCGGCTGCGCGCGCGCGACCCTGCTCGAGACCGTGCAGTTGAAGCGCCGCATCGTCGAGGATTTACGGCCCAGCCTGCTGGACAACATGGGCCTGGCGGCGGCGCTGCAAAGCTATTGCGAGGATTTTGCACGCGCCACGCGCCTGGACTGCGAGGCCCTGGTCGAGCTTGAGGCGGACAGCGCCGGCACGATGCAGGCGATCGCGCTGTTCCGCATCGCCCAGGAATCGCTGAACAATGTCGCCAAGTACGCGCAGGCGCGTCACGTGGTCGTGCATCTGGCGCGGGAAGGGGCGGGGCTGGCGCTGGAAGTCAGCGACGATGGCGTCGGCATTCCGCCCGATGCGATGCGGCGCCCGAAGTCGCACGGCCTGCTGGGGATGCGCGAACGCGCGCTGCTGCTGGGCGGGACTTTAAAGGTGGAGCGTGGGGTAAATGGCGTCGGCACCTGCGTGCAAGCCTGGGTGCCTTTGGAGGCGCCGGCTGCCGGGCCGGGGGACGCCGTTTCCGGCGCCCCGGCCCAGCCGGTGCTGGCGATGTCGCCGCTTATGCGCGTGCAACATCCAGCAGCAGACGGTCGTACTCGCTCTTAGCGACCTTGTAGCACTCGCCGGCGTAGTCTTCCAGGCCCTGGCGGTTCAGCACGGTGATGTTGCCGCGGCGGTACTGGATCAGGCCTTCGTCCTGCAGCTTGCCGGCGGCAGCGGTGATGCTTTCGCGGCGCACGCCCAGCATGATCGAGATCAGTTCCTGGGTCACTTTCAGCTCGTTGCTGGCCGAACGGTCCAGGCGGTCCAGCAGCCAGCGGCACAGTTTCTGCTCGATCGAGCTGTGGCGGCCGCCGACGGCGTTCTGGGCCATCTGGGCGAACAGGGCATTGGTGTAGCGCATCAGCAGCTGGGGCAGGGCGCCGCCCTTGTTGAAGGCGTCGCGCAGGAACTGGGTCTTCAGGCGGTAGCCGTAGCCGGCGCTCTGGACCACGGCGCTGCAGGTGGCGCGTTCGCCCATGAACAGGGACACGCCGACCGCGCCTTCATGGCCGACCACGGCGATTTCGGTGGTGGCGCCGTCTTCCATCACGTACAGCAGGGAGACGATGGCGGTGGTCGGGAAGTACACGTATTCGAGTTTGCTGCCGAATTCGAACAGTTCCTTGCCGAAAGGCAGTGGAACCAGTTCCAGGTGCTCAAACAGGTTTTCCAGATCTGGGCGCGGCAGGGCTGCCAGCAACTCGTTCTGTTGGGTGCCGCTATAGCTGACGACCGGACGGGACGCCACTTTGAATTCCTCGGCCGATGCGGGAATCTGGCTGACCGACTGGGGCTTCTGAGCGGCAAAACCAAGTTGAGCGTTGTTCATATTGTCCTCGTTATCTCTATCTGACATCACGTATTTCGTGGGGGGCGAATGCTTGGATGGGTTTCCTCATCGCGATGTGTGTACTTTATTGCCATAGTCTCTTGCCGAACATAAGACTAGTCGTCGCCCCCATGTAGGTTCTATGCATGATGTTTTGTCAGTCCAGTCCTACTAGAGAGAAACATTCAGAAAAGGCCATTGTCTGTATCCCAGAATACGCAAGACGGCATTTAATCGATTTCGCGCTCAGCTTTATATGACGTGTTGACAACGAAAACGGTGTTGTTAAGTTCGTCAGGAACATAGCGCGCCGCTCTGGCGTTTTCCGTGGTTAACGAAAACTTCACACGCCACCGCCGGGGAAGCCCGACTTGTCCTACAGCGGATTGCAAGACAAACCGGTCGAGACTCGGTAAAATCGCGCGTTTATGCACACGCGCCGCAAGGGCGAGACCATGTCCAACGAAACCGCAGCAACCCCAGACAACAGCGACGACCCGATCGCCGCCCCGCAGGCCAAACCCGCCGCGCAGATCGCACGCGAAGTCGCCCGCCGCCGCACCTTCGGCATCATTTCCCACCCCGACGCCGGCAAGACCACGCTCACCGAAAAGCTGCTGCTGTTCTCGGGCGCGATCCAGCTGGCCGGCACCGTCAAGGGCCGCAAGAGCGGGCGCCACGCCACCTCCGACTGGATGGACATCGAGAAGCAGCGCGGCATCTCGGTCGCGTCCTCGGTGATGCAGTTCGAGTTCCGCGACCACGTGATCAACCTGCTGGACACCCCGGGCCACCAGGACTTCTCGGAAGACACCTACCGCGTGCTGACGGCGGTCGACTCGGCCCTGATGGTGATCGACGCCGCCAAGGGCGTGGAGGAGCAGACGATCAAGCTGCTGGACGTCTGCCGCATGCGCGCCACGCCCATCGTCACCTTCATGAACAAGATGGACCGCGAAACCCGCGATCCGCTGGAGCTGCTCGACGAAGTGGAATCGGTGCTGAAGATCGAGTGCGCGCCGGTGACCTGGCCGATCGGCATGGGCAAGAATTTCCGCGGCGTGTATCACCTGATCAAGGATGAGATCATGCTGTTCAAGGCCGGCGAGGAAAAGGCCGACGGCGACTACGAGATCATCAAGGGCATCGACAACCCGCGCCTGGCCGAGATGTTCCCGATGGAGATCGAGCAGCTCAAGATGGAAGTGGAACTGGTGCACGGCGCTTCGCACGTGTTCGACCTCGAGCGCTTCCTGTCCGGCGTCCAGACCCCGGTCTTCTTCGGTTCGGCGATCAACAACTTCGGCGTACGCGAGATCCTGTCGGCGCTGATCGACTGGGCTCCGGCTCCGCGCGAGCGCGACGCCACCGTGCGCGCCGTGAAGCCCGACGAGCAGCCGTTCTCCGGCTTCGTCTTCAAGATCCAGGCCAACATGGACCCGGCCCACCGCGACCGCATCGCCTTCCTGCGCGTGTGCTCGGGGCGCTTCGACAAGGGCATGAAGGTTCGTCACCTGCGCCTGGGCCGTGAAGTAAAACTGTCGTCCGTCGTGACCTTCATGGCGTCCAGCCGCGAGCAGGTCGAGGAAGCCTACGCCGGCGACATCATCGGCTTGCCGAACCACGGCAACATGCAGATCGGCGACAGCTTCTCGGAAGGCGAGCTGCTGACCTTCACCGGCATCCCGTACTTCGCGCCGGACCTGTTCCGCACGGTGCGGATCCGCAATCCGCTGAAGACCAAGCAGCTGCACAAGGGCTTGCAGCAGCTGGGCGAAGAGGGCGCGGTGCAGGTCTTCAAGCCGGTGCTCGGCTCCGACCTGATCCTGGGCGCGGTCGGCGTGCTGCAGTTCGAGGTGGTGGCGAGCCGCCTGCTGAACGAATACGGCGTCGACGCCATGTTCGAAGGCTCCAGCATCAGCAGCGCGCGCTGGGTCTCGAGCGACGACAAGAAAGCCCTGTCCGACTTCGAATCCCAGCTGGCGCCGCAGGTGGCCTATGACGCCGCCGGCAACCTGGCCTTCCTGGCCACGTCCGGCGTCAACCTGCGCCTGACCCAGGAACGCTGGCCGAAGCTGCAGTTCCATGCGACCCGCGAGCACGCGGCGAAGCTGGATTAATCAGCGGTAAATCGACGTGGGCACGGGGTGCCCACCCTACGGCGATTGTAGGGTGGGCACCCCGTGCCCACGTATCCGTTTACGGCGCCGGTTTCCGCACCCACGCCTCCAGCACGCTGCCCACCCAGCACAGCGCAAACACCCAGCCCGACAGCATCACCGTCAGCGGCGTCGGCCGCGCCTCCAGCCTGGCCGCCAGCGCCGCCGGATCGAGCGGCAGGGCGCCGGACAGCAGCTGCCCGGTCAGCGCATTCGCCTCGTCCAGCGCGAAGTTCAGGTAGACATAGCCCGCCACCAGCGCCGGCAGCGCAAACAGCAGGGCGAGGCGGCGCCGGCCCAGGTACCACTGGCCGACGCCAGGAAAGACCAGGGCGGACAACAGGGCGGCGGCCCCTTTGGAACGGTTCATGCGCATCCTTTCAGAATATTGAGCGGGCACAAGAGCTATTGTGCCGGACAGCGTAGATTTCCCCAATGCATGTCTTTTCGGCGTGCAAGCGACATCGTTGACAGGGGAGAGGACAATGACGCTGCAGTTCAATATGCTGACCCGCCTGCGTATCGGGCCCAAGCTCTTGCTGGCGCCCGGCGTCGTGCTGGTGCTGCTGGTCCTGCTGTCCAGCGGCGCCTACCTGGCGATGCTGCGCCAGAACGATTCGCTCGACGCCATCGTGCAGCAGCGCGCCACCCATATGCGCGCCGCCGCCGAGCTAGTGGCGTCCGCCCAGCGCGCGAATGCCCAAGCCTACCAGATACTGACCTGGATCAGCGGCAGCTTCCCGCGCACCCGGGTCGAGCCGCTGGTGCGCGACGTCCAGTCGCAGCAGGCCGCCATCGAGCGCGGCTTCGCCAGCCTCACGAAACTGGCACGGGAAACCCCGCCGCGGCACCGCGAAGCCGAGCTGCGCTACATCGAACAGGCGGCCTCTGCCTGGCGCCTGTACGTGGCGGCGGTGCGCGACGTGATCGAGATCGCCCGCGAAGACCAGTCGATCAGCGCCAATGCCATGGCCAAGGCGGAGCGCGCCTTCAGCGTGGTGGCCGAGCGCCTGACCGAGCTGTCGCGGCGCGAGCAGGCGCTGTCGGAAGAGGCGTCCGACAAGGCTTCCGAGGACTTCAGGGCCATCGCGATCCTGATGCCGATCGTGATCCTGCTGTCGATCGCGGCCTCGCTGGCCATCACGATGGCGGTGCGGCGCTCGCTGCTGGGCGAGATCGGCGCCATCGAGGCCGCCGCCAGCAGCCTGGCCAGCGGCGACCTGACGGTGCGCACCCGCCTCGACGGCGACGACGAGATCGCCACCACCTCGCGCGCGCTGGACGACAGCATCCGCAACCTGAACCTGTCGCTGCGCACCATCCTCGAATCGGCGCGTTCGATCGGCTCGGCCTCGCGCGAGATCGCCCTCGGCCGCGCCGGCCTGCCCGCGCGCGCCGGCGTGCGCGCCTCGCTGGAGCAGACCACGACCTCGATGCAGGACCTGGCGGCGACGATGATGGAGACCGCCTATTCGGCGCGCCAGGCCAACCGCCTGACGGAAGCGGCGTCCACCGCGGCCCAGCAGGGCGGCAGCGTGGTGCACCGGCTGGTGGCGACCCTGGAAAGCGTGCGCCGCTCGGCCACGCGCCTGGACCAGCTTGGGGAAGACATCGAGACTGCCTGCTCGCGCGCCGGCGGCGTGGCCCTGAGCGCGGCCGTCGACGCGGCCCAGGGCGGCCCGCAGGCCGTGAGCTTCGCCCAGGCGGCCTGCGAGGTGCGGGCGCTGGCGGGACGCGCGGTGGCGGGCGCGCGCGAAGCCCGAACCCTGGCGCGCGAGACGATGGCGGCCATCGAGGGCGGCACCGGCATCGCGCTGGACGCCGGCTCCAGCATGGCGATTCTTACCAGCTCGGTGCAGGCGGTCGGCGACATCGTCAACCGCATCGGCTCGACCAGCGCCGAACGGGCCGAGAACCTGGCCGGCGTGAACCAGGCCATCGTGCGCATGGACGAACTGACCCAGCAGGGCACGCGCATGGTGGAAGACGCGGCGATGGCCGCGCGCAGCCTGCAGGAGCAGGCGCTCAGCCTGTCCCAGGCGGTGGCGTCGTTCCGGCTGGACGAGGCGGTGCAGACGTCTCCGGAAGCCGAGCAAGAAAACGGGGCTGCAGGAGCGTTAAATAAACGCCCCGGCAGCCCCGGGCATCCTTATCTTCGACTAGCAAGTAGTCGTCGAGGGAAGGACTAAAAGTTTCGGGACCTCGAGAAACCGTAGCGAGCAGGGCTCAGTTTGGGTCGAGAAGCGCAGCCATACTTACTGTACGGCGAGCATCGCAGACCCAAAATGTGCCCGCGCAGTAGGTTTATCGAGGTTCCCTCACTCGTAATCTTCAATAGGCGCGCAGCCGCAGAACAGGTTACGGTCGCCATACACGTTGTCGGCGCGGCCGACCGGCGGCCAGTATTTGCGCTTGCGCAGCGACGGCACCGGGAAGGCGGCCACCTCGCGGGTGTAGGTGTGCTGCCAGTCGTCGGCGGTGACCACTTCGGCGGTGTGCGGCGCGCCCTTCAGCGGGTTGTCCATGCGGTCGTACTCGCCGCGCTCGACCTTCACGATCTCGGCGTGGATGGTGATCATCGCCTCGATGAAGCGGTCCAGCTCCACCTTCGACTCCGACTCGGTCGGCTCGATCATCAGCGTGCCCGGCACCGGGAAGCTCATGGTCGGGGCGTGGAAGCCGAAGTCCATCAGGCGCTTGGCCACGTCTTCGTTGCTGATGCCGGTCGATTCCTGCAGCGGGCGCAGGTCGATGATGCACTCGTGCGCGACCAGGCCGTCGTGGCCGGTGTACAGCACCGGGTAGTGCGGGGCCAGGCGGCGCGCGATGTAGTTGGCGTTCAGGATCGCCATCTCGGTTGCCGCGGTCAGGCCCTCGGCGCCCATCATCGCGATGTACATCCAGGAGATCGGCAGGATCGAGGCCGAGCCGTAAGGCGCGGCACTGACGGCGCCGATGCCTTGTTCGTCGCGCTGGTAGCCGGTCGAGGCCTGGTTCGGCAGGAAGGGCACCAGGTGCGCGCCCACCGCCACCGGACCGACGCCCGGGCCGCCGCCGCCGTGCGGGATGCAGAAGGTCTTGTGCAGGTTCAGGTGGCTGACGTCGCCGCCGAAGATGCCGGGGCCGGCCACGCCCACCAGGGCGTTCATGTTGGCGCCGTCGACGTAGACCTGGCCGCCGTGCGCGTGCACGATCTCGCACAGTTCCTTGATGCCTTCCTCGAACACGCCATGGGTCGACGGGTAGGTGACCATCACGCAGGCCAGGTTGGCGCTGTGCTGCTCGGCCTTCTTCTTCAGGTCTTCCAGGTCGACGTTGCCGTTCTCGTCGCAGGCGGTGACGACCACCTGCATGCCGACCATGCTGGCCGATGCCGGGTTGGTGCCGTGCGCCGAGGACGGGATCAGGCAGATGTTGCGGTGGCCTTCGCCGCGCGACTGGTGGTACTTCTGGATGATCAGCAGGCCCGCGTACTCGCCCTGCGAGCCGGCGTTCGGCTGCAGCGACACGCCGGCATAGCCGGTCACGGCGCACAGCATGGCTTCCAGCTGGGCGATCATCTCGCGGTAGCCGACGGTCTGGTCGTCCGGTGCGAACGGGTGGATGTTCGAGAACTCGGGCCAGGTGACCGGGATCATCTCCGAGGTCGCGTTCAGCTTCATGGTGCACGAGCCCAGCGGAATCATGGTGCGGTCCAGCGCCAGGTCCTTGTCGGCCAGGGCGCGCAGGTAGCGCAGCATCTCGTGCTCGGCGTGGTAGCGGTGGAAGGTCGGGTGGGTCAGGTAGGCGCTGGTGCGCGACAGGGCGGCCGGGAAGGCGTCCTGCACCTCGCCGTCCAGGCTGTCGAAGTCCACGGCGGCGGTCTTGCCGGCAGCTTCGCCGAAGATCTTGGCCAGCAGGGCGATCTCGTCGCGGCCGGTGGTCTCGTCCAGCGACAGGCCGACGTGGCGCGCATCGATGCGGCGCAGGTTGACGCCGTGATCGTTGGCGATGCGGTGCAGTTCGTCGGCGTTGTCCGCGATGACGGTCAGGGTGTCGAACCAGGTCTCGTTGGCCAGCTGGTAGCCTTGCTCCTTCAGCGAAGCCGCCAGGATGCCGGCGTAGCGGTGCACGCGGCGGGCGATCTGCTCCAGACCCTTCGGGCCGTGGTAGATGGCGTACATCGAGGCCATCACGGCCAGCAGCACCTGCGCGGTGCAGATGTTCGAGGTCGCCTTTTCGCGGCGGATGTGCTGTTCGCGGGTCTGCAGCGCCAGGCGGAACGCCTTGTTGCCCTGGGCGTCGACGGTGACGCCGGCCAGGCGGCCAGCCATGCTGCGCTTGTAGTCGTCGCGGGTGGCCAGGTAGCCGGCGTGCGGGCCGCCGAAACCGAGCGGCACGCCGAAGCGCTGGCTGTTGCCGACCACGACGTCGGCGCCCCATTCTCCCGGCGGGGCCAGCACGGTCAGGGCCAGCAGGTCGGCGGCCACCACGACCATCGCGCCCATCGCATGCAGCTTCTCGCAGGCGTTGCGGTAGTCGCGCACGTCGCCGTTCACGCCCGGGTACTGCAGCAGCACGCCGAAGCAGGTCTCGCCGAGGTTCTCGATGTCGGCGGCGGCGATGCTGCGCACTTCGACGCCGATCGGCTTGGCGCGCGTCTCGATCACTTCACGGGTCTGCGGCAGTACGTCGTCGGCCACGTAGAAGACCTTCGAGGCCGACTTGCCGACGCGCTGGATCAGCGTCATCGCTTCGGCGGCGGCGGTGCCTTCGTCCAGCATCGAGGCATTCGCGATGCCCATGCCGGTCAGGTCGGTGATCACCTGCTGGAAGTTCAGGATCGCTTCCAGGCGGCCCTGCGAGATCTCCGGCTGGTAAGGCGTGTAGGCGGTGTACCAGGCCGGGTTTTCGAAGATGTTGCGCAGGATGACGGGCGGGGTGAAGGTGCCGTAGTAGCCCTGGCCGATCATCGACTTCATGACCTTGTTCTGCGAGGCGATGCCCTTCAGCTTGGCCAGCGCGGCCTGCTCGGGCAGCGGATCGAAGAACTGGCCCAGGTCCAGCTTGTCCTTGCGGCGGATGTTGGCGGGAACGACGGCATCGATCAGGGCGGCGCGGCTCTGGTAGCCGAGGACGGACAGCATGGCTGCCTGTTCGGCGTCGGACGGACCGATGTGGCGCGGGATGAAGCCATCGCGTGCTTCGAGTTGGGTCAGGCTGGTGCGGGTCATGATAGGAGGCGGAAAAAGAGGAATCGGCTCGATTCCGTCGTTCCCGCGAAGGCGGGAACCCAAGTTTGGCTGCATATAACGCGGCTCACGCAGAACTTGGATCCCCGCCTGCGCGGGGACGACGGGTGCTGCTTGCGGGAGGGACTGATTAACCTTCAGTGGTCTTGCCGTAAGCCGCGGCGTCCAGCAGGCCGTTGATCGCGGCCGCATCGCTCGGTTGCAGCTTGAACAGCCAGGCGCCGTAGGCGTCGGCGTTGATCGAGTCCGGGGCGTCGGCGGTGGCCTGGTTGACGGCGGTGACGGTGCCCGAGACCGGGGCATAGATGTCGCTGGCGGCCTTGACCGACTCCACCACGGCGGCGTCGTCGCCGGCGGTGAAGGACTTGCCGACCTGCGGCAGTTCCACGAACACGATGTCGCCCAGCGCGTCCTGTGCGTATTCGGTGATGCCGACGGTCAGGGTGCCGTCGGTCTCTTGACGGACCCACTCGTGGGATTCGGTGTATTTCAGGTCGGCTGGGATGTTCATGCAGGACTCCTAATGAGAAGGTGAGGCGGTAAGTATACGTTGTTCTTGTGACGAGCTGCGAATCAGGACGCCAGCACTTTGCCGTTGCGCACGAAAGGCAGCTTGACCACGGACGCGGCCAGTTTCTTGTCGCGGATTTCGACGTGCACGGTGTCGCCGACCTGCACCTCGCTAGGGACGCGCGCCAGCGCGATCGCCTGCTGCATGCTCGGGCTGAAGGTGCCGCTGGTGATTTCGCCGGCATTGCCGGAGGCCGCGACGACCTTCTGGTGGGCGCGCAGGATGCCGCCTTTTTCGCGCAGGATCAGGCCGACGAAGTTCTGCTGCTGGCCTTTGCTTTGCAGGGCCGATTTGCCGATGAAGTCGCGGTCGGCGACCAGGTCGACGGTCCAGGCCAGGCCGGCGTCGAGCGGCGAGACGGTATCGTCCATGTCCTGGCCGTACAGGTTCATGCCGGCTTCCAGGCGCAGGGTGTCGCGCGCGCCGAGGCCGGCCGGTTTGACGCCGGCATTGGCCAGCGCGGTCCACAGCGCTTCGGCCTGGCCGGCGGGAACGCCGATCTCGAAGCCGTCTTCGCCGGTGTAGCCGGTGCGCGCCACCATCACTTCGCCAAACGGGGTGCCGTCGACGATGGTGACGTTGAAGGGCTTCATGGCTTCCGAGGATGCCTTGGTCGTCGGCAGCACTTCCCAGACCTTGGCGCGGGCGTTCGGGCCCTGCACGGCGATCAGGGCGATGCCGTCGTCGCTGAGGTCGGCGCGGCGCGGGGTGATGCTCAGGCCGCTATTGGTGGCGTCGTTCTGCTGGCGGATCCAGGCGATGTCCTTCTCGGCGGTGCCGGCGTTGACGACCAGGCGGAACCAGTCTTCGCGGAAGAAGTAGACGATCAGGTCGTCGATCACGCCGCCGTCAGGGTTCAGCATGCAGGAGTAGAGGGCCTTGCCGGCCGCCAGCAGCTTGTCGACGTTGTTGGCCAGCAGGCCGCGCAGGAAGGGACGGGCATTGGCGCCGTGCAGGTCGACCACGCACATGTGGGAGACGTCGAACATGCCTGCGTCGGTGCGCACGGCATTGTGTTCTTCGATCTGCGAACCGTAGTTGACGGGCATGTCCCAGCCGCCGAAGTCGACCATCTTGGCGCCGGATGCGCGGTGTACGGAATTGAGCGGGGTCGCTTTGAGCGTCATGGCGTGAGATCCTAGGGCAGTTGAATAGGGTTACGGCACACGGTTTTCGTCCGCATGCCGTTCGCACCCCTCTGTCCTCGATACCTGAGAGATAGCGGCGCAATGCCGCCTGCCCCTTCGGTGGGCTCGTCAAGAGCCGCTCTCCAGAGTTGGCCGCCGCGCCTGCATCGTGCATGGCGTGCGACCCCCGACCGGTCCGGTTGCCTGAGAGTTTTCGGGTGATGCCCCTTCGGCGGCAGCCTTGCGCTGCGCTCTCCCGGTCAAGACTGCGAAGGATATGCGAGGTGTGCAGGGAAGTCAATTCGGAACCACCCTCGGAGAGGCCGCGCACTATTGCAGTGCGTCCACATAGAGAAAAAACCGTGTTTTGTTACACTTGCCCCATGACCTTGCGACAGAAGAGAGCCCCACTATGAGCGAAGATCAAGCAAAACAGCAAAAAGAGGCGTACTTCACGCTGTCCGGTGACGTGAACAGCGACATGGTGCATCGCGTGTTCGAGGCCGTCTCGATGATGACCGAGGACGGCCTGGAGACCGCCCACATCCTGGTGCAGTCGAACGGCGGCTATGTGAGCGACGGCCTGTGCCTGTATAACTTCCTGGCCAATTCACCGGTCGAGTTCGTGATGTACAACGGCGGCGCGGTGGCCTCGATCGCGGTGATCCTGTTCCTGTCGGGCACCCGCCGCTATGCCAGCGAGACGGCCCGCTTCATGATCCACAAGTCGCACGCGACGGCCTCGCCGGGCTCGCGTCCGGACGCCCTCAACATCATCGTCGAAGGCCTGCGCGCCGACGATGCCCGCACCGAATCGATCCTGCGCAAGCATATCGAACTCACGCCGGAGCAGTGGGGCATCCACCAGTACGGCGACCTGCACCTGAACGGGCGCGACGCCAAGACTGCCGGCCTGGTCAACGACGTCAGGGACTTCGCGCCGCCCAAGGGCGCGCCCCTGCGCAACATCTGATCCCGGCCGCCGGCGCGCGGCCAAAACAAAGGGCGTGGCGCCGTTACCGGCCCACGCCCTGTTGCTGTCCTTGAAGGCCGTAGGCGGCGCCGCGGCCTGGGCTGCGCCGCCGCCTTCGGCCTCAGGAAAGTCAGCGGTTGCCGCCGCGGCTGCCGCCCGAACCGCCCGAGCGCGAGCCGGAACCCGAGCCCGATTGCTGGGAGCCGGACTGCGAACCCGACTGTTGTGAGCCCGCCTGTTGCGAGCCCGACTGCTTGCCGGCGTCGTTCTTGTGGCTTTGACGACCTGCTTCTGCGTGCTGTTCGCGCGAGCCGCCCTGCTTGCCCGACTTGCTGTTTTTAGCCATGATCATTCCTTTCTAAGATGGGAAAGTCCTGCTTACCGAAGCGTTTCCGGTAGTGCAATAATGCAAGCCCGGCAGTAGATGCGGTATCGGAACACGGCGCGGGGCCTTGTAGGAGTGAGGCCTACGCTTAGGGAATAAATTTTCCGCAAAGATTGCTGTGATGCGATATTCGTTCTTCCTGCCACCCTTGGAATTGTGATAATCCGACGGTTTTACTGATGAGATAACTCTTCCGTAGGATATTCATTTCCTCTCAGGCGCCCCCGGCCTGGCGCCGAACCATATCGTCTGGAAGCAATTTGCAGATATTGGTTGCCATGTGGAAATTATGTGCCACAATAAGCATAAGCAAGCCACCGCATTTACCATCCACCATGTCATCGAGCCGAGTCCAGAGTCCGGCAGCGCGTCAGGCCGCCTTGCAAAAGCAGGCGACACTGGATGCGCTCGCCGATATCGCGGCCGGCCAGCTCAAGGAGCAGCTGACGCCGATGATCGCCCGTTTCGGCGCGGCCCTGGCGGATGTCAGCCAGCCCGGACTCGACACGCGCGCAGTCTACCGGCGCGTCCGTTCCAGCAAGCTGCTGCGGGATAACAGCTACGCCTTCTTCCACCTGGCCAGCACCGGCCTCGACCTGGCCGTGCGCCAGGAGATCGAGCGCCTGCAGCCGCAGGGCGCCGCGCACCAGGCCGCGCCGTCCTCGCTCAGCCTGGTGCCGCTCGAGGTCATGGACAACAAGGTCGCCTTCGGCGCTGTCACGCGTCCCTTCGACATCGCCCATTCAGAGCAGCTGGCGACCCTGTCGGTGCGGCTCGGCCTTTTACTGGGCAAGGGCGTGCTGCGCGCCGACGCCAATCCCTTCCGCCCCGAAGTCTTCCTGAAAGCCCTGGAAGAAGCCTGGCGCGAGTTCGAGCCCGAAGAGGAATCGCACCCGCTGATCCTGGAACTGCTGCGCCCCGAGCTGGTGTTCGATTTCGGCGCGCTGTACGAAGCCCTGGTCGACGGCTTGACCGGCAAGGACGGCCAGGGCGCGGTCGAGGCCTACCGCATCCAGAAGACCGACGACGCGGCCGCGGCGCGCGCCGCGCGCGCCAGCGGCAAGGCGGCGCTGGCCGAGCAGCTGCGCAAGCTGTTCGGCGACGAAGACGGCGCCGTCGTGCCGGACCTGCCGCTGATCCCCGAGCTGCCGGCGTTGCCGGCTGGGGCGGGTGGCTGGCGGCCCAGTGCGGCGGCGGGCTTTGCTGCGGCGCCGGTGGCGCAGGGCGAGGGACAGCGGGCGGCGGTGGAACTTTCCGAGGCGGCAAGGGCCGCGCAGCCGGCAGGCGGATTCCCTGCCGCGGCCGGCGGCGCCACGTTCGGCGCCGCGCCGAGTGCTGCGCCAGGCGGCGCATCGTCGGCCGGCGCCATCGCTACAGATGCGTCGTTCATGCCGGCGCCGGCCGCCATGCCCGTCACCGGCCTCGCGGCGGCCGGCGCACCGCAGGTCTCGGGCGCCGTTCACGCCGGCGGCTTCGCCGGTGGCCTGCCGGCCATCCCCGGCCTGGCGCACGATGCGCCGGTGCTGGTCCCGGGCCAGGTCGCGCCGCTGCTGGAACTGCTGGCCCGCATCGAGCCTGGCCGGCAGGCGGCGCAGCCGGCGACCGGGCCTTCTGCAGGCGCCATCCCGGCGACGGCGGGCGCGCCGCCACATGAGGTCTTCTACCTGCCGCGCTTTGCCCAGAGCCTGCCCAAGGGCAGCCTGTCGCGCGGCGACGAAAGCACCCTCGGCCTGCTGTCGCGCGTGTTCGAGACCGTGCTGCTCGACGACAGCATCCCGCCGCAGACCCGCGAGCTGCTGCGCGTTCTGCAGGTGCCGGTACTGAAGGCGGCCCTGCTCGACAAGAATTTCTTCTTCGAGGAAGCGCATCCGGCGCGGCGCCTGGTCGACCTGCTGTCGCGCATGGGCTGGGAACAGCGCAAGGACCAGGACGATCCGCTGTTCCAGGTCATGCAGCGCAGCGTCGAACGTGCCGGCGACGACCGCCCCGACGCGTTTGCGGAAGCGGTGGCCGAGCTGGAAGCGGGCATCGCCGCCGAGGAAAACGCCCAGCAGGAAGCGATCGCCGCCCCGGTGGCCAGCGCCCTGAAACAGGAAAAACTGCAGGTCGCGACCCGCGCCGCGCGCGACGCCGTGCAGTTGCGCGTGCAGGCCGGCGACGTCGGGCAGGTGGTCAGCGGCTTCCTCGAACAGCGCTGGACCACGGTCATGACCTTCGCCTACAGCATCGACGCGGACAAGCCGGGCGCGGTGACCAACGCCACCCGCGCGATGGACGACCTGATCTGGAGCGTCAAGCCGAAACAGACCCAGGAGCAGCGCAAGGCCCTGATCGGCAAGCTGCCGCGCCTGCTGGCCACGCTGAACAAATGGCTGGACGCGATCCGCTGGCAGGACGCCGAGCGCCTGCAATTCTTCGCCGGCCTGGCCGAATGCCACGCCTCGATCGTGCGCGCGCCGATCGAACTGTCGCCGGAACGCCAGCTGGAACTGGCCGTCGAAGCCGCCCAGCAGGACGCGCTGCGCCGGGTCGAGCTGGAACAGCTTGCTTCCGAACAGGAAGCGGCGCACCGGCAGATGATTTCGCCTGTCGATGGCCTCGAACGCGGCATGTGGTTCGAGTTCAAGACCACCGAGGGTGCGCGCAAGGTCAAGCTGGCCTGGGTCAGCCCACTGCGCACGCTCTTCATCTTCTCGGGCGCGGGCCGGCGCGAAGCCTTCTCGCTGTCCGCGGAAAAATTCGCCGAGATGCTGCATGCGGGGGCGGCGCGCGTGCTGGCCATCGATGGGGTGGTGGGGCAGGTGCTGTCGGAGGCGATGCAGGCTGGGGCGATGAATGACGCTTCGATGAAAGTGGCGGCCGCCTAGCCGTCGGTCCCGCGCCAGCGCGGGGACGACGGGAGGAACTGCGGTATAGTCGAGCCGCAATCTCCCTTCCAAAAAAACCGACATGACCTGGTGGTATCACCTATCCGCACTCGGCGGCCTGAACGTCACCGCGCTGCTTGCCGTCGCCATCGCCGCCTGGCTGGTCGGGGCGCGTTGCTGGCGGCTGGCGCTGGCCTGGTGCCTGCTGTTCGGCGCCGCGCTCTTCATCGCGGCGGCCAGCCAGATGGCCTTCCTCGGCTGGGGCATCGGCCTGCGCTCCCTCGAATTCACCGGCTTCTCCGGCCACGCCACGCGCGCCGCCGCCGTGTTCCCGGTCGCGCTGTTCCTGCTGCTGGAAAGGCGCGGCCTGCGGCGCGAGGACAGGCGCAGTGAAACGCGGCCGGGCGGCCAGGACCGGCGCGGCGGCAGCTGGCTGCGCGCGGGTTTTCTCCTGACTGTGCTGGCCGGCGCGGTGCTGGCGGTGGCGGTGGCCATCGCGCGGGTCAAGGTCGGCGCCCATTCGGCCAGCGAGGCGGCGGCCGGCTGTCTGCTGGGCCTGGCCTGCGCGGGCCTGTTCATCGCCCGCACCCGCGCCGCGCGCGACCGCTCGCCGCAGCCGCTTTTATTGGGCCTGCTGGCGGCGACCATGCTGCTGCCGCGCGCCGATCCCGCCAATTCCCATCAATGGCTGACCGCGGCCGCCCTCAAGCTGTCCGGCAGCGACCGGGTCTGGCTGCGCAACGGCTGGCAGCCGGCCCGCGGGCCCTATGTGCCGCCGTGCGCGCCTTCGAGACGCCGTTTCGGGGTGCTCTGTACCTGATCACCCGGCGGCGCCGGGCCGCCGGCGGAGCAGCGCTTTCGCCACCCCGAGCGCTGTAGCGGGCGCCGCCGCGACATCCGGGGTCATGCCCTTGCCTTCCCAGTTGGCGTGGGTGATCGGGCTGATGCTGCGGTAGGCCGGTATCGCGGCATATAAATGGTCGCCGCCCCAGGTCCGTTCGCCGATCACGGTGGGGCGTTTCAGCGCCTGCATCGTGTAGGTAAAATCTTCGCCGGCGGACGCCGTGCGCGGACCGGCCAGGATCAGGACCGGCTTCCTGCCGCCATAAGCCTGGCCTTCGAGTTTATCCAGGGTCCAGAACTGCGCCGATTCGCCGGACGCGCGGTACCAGATGTCGTTCAGGCGGGTGCGCAGGTCGACGATGAGGGCGTCGGTATCGGCGAGCCGGTTCATCGCTTCCGCGTAGTGTTCGGCCGTCAGCGAGGGCTCCGGAAAGCGGAGATCTTCAGGTAGCCGATCTTCGGCCTTAGATGCGCGGCCCTGTCGACGCCGGACGGTTCCATGCTGCGCCCGATCCGGGCCAGCCAGCGCAAGGCGGCATTGCGGTCCTCGCGCGGCGCTTCCAGCGCTGCGTCCTGTGTGATGGGCGAGTTGCATGCCGCTGCCGGCGCCGTCGTAGGCGCCGTCCTTCTGGCGCTGGTACTCGTCCAGCCCGGCCACCAGCTTGTCGATCGCGACATCCGGGCGGGGCCGGAACACGGCGACCGATGCCAGCAAGACCATGCAAGGCAGGACCAGCCATCGCTTCTTCATTGGCCGCCGCCTCGGCGGAGTGCGGCCACGCGTGTCTGGCGCTGCAGCAGCGCCTGCGCCACCTTCAGCGCATCGCTTGACGCGGCCTCGACGTCGGGAATCACGCCCACGCCCTCGAAATCGGTGTGGGTGATCGGGCTGGTGAAGCGCGCGTCCGGTACCGAGACCAGGAAATGGTCGCCGAGACGGTAGGGGCGGGCTGCGTGACCGCCGCCCCAGGTCCGGCTGCCGACGATAGTGGCACGCTTCATCGCTTGCATCGTATACGCAAAGTCCTCAGAGGCCGACTTGGTATCGCGGTCCACCAGGATGGTGACCGGCTTCTTGCCGCCATAGCGTTTGCCTTCCAGCGCGTCGTCCGTCCAGAGTGCGGTCGTCGACCCGGTATCGCGCGACCATACATCGCTCACGTGGGTGCGCTGGTCGACAAAATAGCTGATCATCAGGATCACGCCGGCCGGGTGGCCGCCCCTGCTGCCGCGTAGGTCGATGATGAGGGCGTCCGTGTCGTTCAATTCGTTCATCGCGCTGGCGACCCTGCCGGCCGACATGACAGGTGGCGCAAAGGCCATCAGCTGCAAATAGCCCACCCCGGGGCTCAGGTGTTCGACCTTGTCGACGCCAAAGCTCTCCCTGCTGAGGGCGATGGACGCGAGCAGGCGCATGACGGGGTTGGCGGCAAAGGGCGGCGGCTTGCGGCCCGTCAGGTCCGGCGCCTCATCGGGATCGGGCGGTACCGCGCCCGGGCTGAACCACACTCCCAGGTGCGGGTCGTGCGCGACGCCCATGATGTCGGCCTCGAGCTGGGCGGCGAATTTCTCGCCATCGGTCATCGCGTCGTAGGCGCCGAGCTTTTGGCGTTGTCGCAGCACCATTTCGATCTCTTTCGCCTGTTCGGGAAACACATAGTGCTGGTTCAGCCTCGTCACCAGGGTGTCGAGCGCCTGCGTGCGCATGGCGGCATCGACCGCAAGCTTGGGCTGCGGCCGGTGCGCCATCCAGAAGCGCGCCAGTTCCGGCGCGAAGGGAAGTGCTGCGACCAGCACCAGCAACACGGCTGGGATGGCAAGCCATTTCTTTTTCATGGTTTCCTTTGCTTGTAGGTGGGGCGCCAATGGGCTCGTCCGTTGCAAAAATAGAATAGCATTTAAAATTGCGATGAGATAGCAATTATTATTGCTGTTTCAGCGAGGGCGGACTGCGGTGGCGATCGGGGGCCGATTCACGGCGCTACAGGGAGAAAAGCGACACTGAATCTTGGCCTTAAAGCAAGGAACAGATGGTATGATGCGGTTTTTCACGACACCCATCCTTCTTCGAGAACGTGCGTCTATCCTCCATCAAATTGTCGGGATTTAAGTCTTTCGTCGATCCCACCAATTTCCAGGTGCCGGGACAGCTGGTCGGCGTGGTCGGCCCGAACGGATGCGGCAAGTCGAACATCATCGACGCCGTACGCTGGGTGCTGGGCGAATCGAAAGCCTCCGAGCTGCGCGGCGAGTCGATGCAGGACGTGATTTTCAACGGCTCCACTTACCGCAAGCCTGCCGGGCGCGCCTCGGTCGAACTGGTGTTCGACAACAGCGCAGGCAAGGCGGCCGGGCAGTGGGGGCAGTACGCCGAAATCGCCGTCAAGCGCACGCTGACGCGCGACGGCACCTCGACCTATTACATCAACGGCCAGCCGGTGCGCCGGCGCGATATTCAGGACATCTTCCTCGGCACCGGCCTCGGCCCGCGCGCCTACGCCATCATCGGCCAGGGCATGATCTCGCGCATCATCGAGTCGCGCCCCGAGGAGCTGCGCGTGTTCCTGGAAGAGGCGGCCGGCGTCTCCAAGTACAAGGAGCGGCGCCGCGAAACCGAGAACCGCCTGTCCGACACGCGCGAGAACCTGATCCGGGTCGAGGACATCCTGCGCGAGCTGAACGCCAACCTGGAAAAGCTGGAAGCGCAAGCCGCGGTGGCGAACCGCTTCCACCAGCTGCAGGCCGACCAGGAAGAGAAGCAGAAGCTGCTCTGGCTGCTGCGCAAGAACGAAGCCAAGTCCGAGCAGGCGCGCTGGTTCCTCGAGATGGAGCAGGCCCAGACCGGCCTCGAAGAACAGAACGCGAAGATGCGCCACCTCGAGCTCGAACTGGAGCGCATGCGCCAGGCGCATTACGCCACCGGCGACCGCCTGCACGCGGCCCAGGGTGAGCTCTACCAGACCAATGCCGAGATCGGCAGCCTGGAAGCGCGGATCAAGTTCGTGGTCGAGTCGCGCACGCGCCTGCAGAATCAGATCGGCACGCTCACCGCCCAGCGCGAGCAGTGGCTGAACCAGGCCCGCGACACCCAGGAGCAGATCGAGGAAGCCGAATACCGCCTCGAAGAACTGGCCGCGCGCGTCGAAGGCGCGCAGATCGCGGTGGAGGCGCAGAACGAGCGCCTGCCGGAACTCGATGCGGCCTGGCGCGCGTCCCAGGAAAAGTCGACCGAATCGCGCGCCCGCATCATGCAGATCCAGCAGCGCATCGAGCTGTCGTCGGCGCACCAGCGCAATGCCTCGAACATCCTGGCGACCCTGGCCACGCGGCGCGAGCGCCTGCAGCAGGAGCGCGGCAACCTGAACCTGCCGGATGCCGGCCACCTAGACAAGCTGCGCATGCAGCAGGAAGAAAAGCAGCTGCAGCTGGAAGAGCAGACGCTGATGCTGGAGGAAGCGGCCAGCCGCCAGGAATCCAGCGAGCAGGAAAGGCGCGAAGCCCACGCCCAGGTCCAGCAGGAGACCGCGGCCAACGCCAAGCTGGAAGCGCGCCTGTCGGCCCTGCGCCAGCTGCAGGACCGGGTCCAGACCCAGGGCAAGGTCCAGCCCTGGCTGCAGAAGCACGAACTCGACAAGCTGCCGCGCCTGTGGCAGAAGCTCGATATCGAAACCGGCTGGGAGACCGCGCTGGAGTCGGTGCTGCGCGAGCGTACCGGCGCCCTCGAGATCTCGAACCTGGACTGGGCGCGCGGCTTCTTCGGCGATGCCCCGCCGGCCCGCATGGCCGTCTACACGCCGTCGGCCAAGGCGCCCGCGCAGCCGGCCGCGCATGGCCTGAAGCCCTTCGCCAGCCTGCTCAAACTGAACGACCCCGGCCTGCGCGGCCTGCTCGACGACTGGCTGCACGAAGTCTACGCGGCCGACGACCCGGGCGCGGCGCTGGCCCAGCGCGAGCGCCTGCCGGAAGGCGGCTGCTTCGTCACGCCGCACGGCCATATCGTCAGCCGCAACAGCGTGCGTTTCTATGCCGCCGACGCCGAGCAGGACGGCGTGCTGGCGCGCCAGCACGAGATCGACAACATCGTCAAGCAGCTGCGCGCCCAGGTCCTGCTGCTGGACGAGGCGCGCACCCGCGCCACCCGCGCCGACGCCGCGGTGAGCGAACTGCAGCGCCGCCTGCAGGAAGGCCGCCAGAAGGTGGCGACCCTGCAGCGCGAAACCCACGCCCTGCAGATCGAGGTCGTGAAGCAGGCCGAGGTCGAAGCGCGCTTCAACCAGCGCAGCGGCCAGATCTCCGCCGACCTCGACGAGATCGCGGCCCAGGAATCCGAGCAGCGCCAGGTCAAGGCGGAAGCCGAGGCCCAGTTCGAAGAGCTGGACATGGAACTGGCCGAGCTGCAGGGCGCCCACGAAGACCGCCAGACCGAATTCCTGGACCAGGAGCGCGTGCTCAACGAAGCGCGCGACAAGCTGCGCGAGCTGGAACGCTCGGCCCAGGAAGCGGTGTTCGCCGAGAAGACCCAGCGCAGCCGCATCGAGGAACTGCGCCGCACGATCGCCACCGCGAACCAGCAGGCGGAGCAGGTCCTGGAGAGCATAGGCGCGGGCAAGGTGGAGCTGGAAGCGATCGAGTCCGGCACCGCGGCCGAGGGTCTGCAGGAGCTGCTGGCGCGCCGCAGCGCGCAGGAACAGGCGCTGTCCGACGCCCGCCATGAACTCGACCAGCTGACGCAGCAGCTGCGCGCGGCCGAGGAAGCGCGCATGGGCGCGGAGCGCAGCCTGCAGCCGCAGCGCGAGCGCATCACCGAGATGCAGCTGAAGGAGCAGGCCGCGCGCCTGAACCAGGAACAGTTTGCCGAAGCCCTGAGCGCGACCGGCGCCGACGAGTCCGAGCTGTCGCAGAAACTCCAGCCGGACATGAAGCCGCAATACCTGCAGGGCGAGGTCACGCGCCTGACGAATGCGATCACGGCGCTCGGCGCGGTGAACCTGGCGGCGGTCGAGGAACTGGCCCAGGCCACCGAGCGCAAGCGCTTCCTCGATTCGCAGAACGCCGACCTGCAGGAAGCCATCGCCACGCTGGAAGGCGCGATCTCGCGCATCGACCGCGAATCGCGCGACCTGCTGCAGGACACCTTCGACCGCGTCAACGCCAATTTCTCGGAGCTGTTCCCGATCCTGTTCGGCGGCGGCACGGCCAGGCTGGTGATGACCGGGGAAGAGATCCTCGACGCCGGCGTGCAGGTCATGGCTCAGCCGCCGGGCAAGAAGAACGCCACGATCCACCTGCTGTCTGGGGGCGAAAAGGCGCTGACCGCGACGGCCCTGGTGTTCTCGATGTTCCGTTTGAATCCCGCGCCGTTCTGCCTCCTCGACGAGGTGGACGCGCCCCTGGACGACGCCAATACCGAGCGCTTCTGCCGCATGGTCAAGCGCATGTCGGACCATACCCAATTCCTCTTCATCTCGCACAACAAGATCGCGATGGAGATGGCCAATCAACTGATCGGTGTGACGATGCAGGAGCAGGGCGTATCGCGCATCGTGGCGGTGGACATGGAGTCCGCCGCGAACTTCGCTACTGAGGCACAAGCAGCATGAACGACTTACAAATGAGCCTGATCGCGGCCGGCGGCGTCTTCGTCGTCGGCATCATTAGTTATAACAAGTGGCAGGAGTACAAGGCCCGCAAGAGCGTCGAACGGGCCTTTGCTTCGGACCATGACGACGTCCTGATGAAGAGCGGCGCCGCCAGGCCGGACGCCGCGGGCGCGCCGGTGGATGCCGATTCGCCCGGCCGCCATGAGCCGGTGCTGGACGCGAACATCGACGCGCCATTTGCGGAACTGGCCGGCAGCGACGCGCTGGCCGAGCCGGTGATGCGCGAGCCGGCGCCGGCCGGCGTGGCCGAGGGCGCGGCCGCCTCCGGCGGCGGCATCGGCGGCGCCGCGGCGAGCGCCGCGATGGCCGCCAGCCTCGATCCGCTGGCTTCGCTGCCGGGCGCGAAGGCGGACACGCCGCCGGCCCAGCTGGCCGAGAACCTCGTCGATCCGTTGATCGATTGCCTGATCCCGCTGAACGTCGAAGGCGCCGCCCGCGGCGACAAGATCCTGCCCGCGCTGCTGAAGCTGCGCCGCGTCGGCAACAAGCCGGTGCACTTCGTCGGCCTGGCCGTGAACGGCGACTGGGAGCCGATCGTGCACGGCGGCGTCTACACCAGGCTGCAGGCCGGCGTGCAGCTGGCCACCCGCAACACGGCCCTGAACGAACTCGAATATTCCGAAATGGTCACGCGCCTGCGCGCGGTGGCCGACGAAATCGGCGCCGAACCGGAAGTACCGGACATGATCGAGGTGATGAGCGAGGCGAAGAACCTGCACCGCTTCGTCGCCGGTCATGACGCCCAGCTGGGCGTGAACCTGGCTTCGAAAGGCGCGCCGTGGGCGATGTCGACCCTGATCGGCGCGCTCGAAAACCAGGGCTTCGACGTGCGCCCTGATGGCCGCTTCGCGATGCCGGACGGCGAGGGCGGCGTGCTGTTCACCCTGTCGACCAACGTCAACCTGGGCGCCGACACCACCTCGCGCCTGACCCTGCTGCTGGATGTGCCCTGCGTGACCCCGGCGCGCGACGGCTTCGGCAAGATGGTCACCTGCGCCAAGTCGCTGGAACTGCGCCTGGAAGCCGCCATCGTCGACGACTTCGACCAGCCGCTGTCCGACGAAGCCCTGAGCGAGATCGCCGGCCAGGTCGGCGAGTTCTACCAGGAGATGGAAGCGGCCGACATCCCGGCCGGCTCGACCCGCGCGCTGCGCCTGTTCAGCTGAGGACCACATGGCCGAGCAGCAGGATTACCTGGAAAGGATGGCGTGGCTGGTCAAGGAACTGAACCACCACATCTATAACTACCACGTGCTCGACGCGCCGACGATTCCGGACGCCGAGTACGACAAGCTGTTCCGCGAACTGCAGGAACTGGAAGCGGCGCACCCGGAAGCGGTGTCGAACGACACGCCGACCTCGCGCGTCGGCGGCGCGCCCATCCCCGAGTTCAAGCAGGTGACGCACGCGATGCCGATGCTCTCGCTGAACAACGGTTTTTCCGACGAGGACATCGACAACTTCGACCGCCGCGTGCGCGAAGGCCTGGACCTGCCGAACGGCGCCCGGGTCGCCTACGCGGCCGAGCTGAAGTTCGACGGCCTGGCCATGAGCCTGCGCTACGAGAACGGCGTGTTCGTGCAGGCCGCCACCCGCGGCGACGGCTACACCGGCGAGGACGTCACGGCCAACATCCGCACCGTGAAAGTGATTCCGCTGCGCCTGCACGGCGAGGACATCCCTGAAGTGCTGGAAGTGCGGGGCGAAGTCCTGATGTTCAAGCAGGACTTCGAGCGCCTGAACCAGCGCCAGCGCGACGCCGGCCAGAAGGAATTCGCGAATCCGCGCAACGCCGCCGCCGGCAGCCTGCGCCAGCTGGACGCGCGTATCACCGCCCAGCGCAAGCTGCGCTTCTTTGCCTACGGCATCGGCGTGCTGGAAGGGGCGGCCATGCCGGACTCGCACTCGAAGGTGCTGGACTGGTTCGAGCGCCTCGGCCTGCCGGTGTCGAAGGAGCGCGCGGTAGTCAAGGGCTGCGAAGGCATCCTCGATTATTTCCGCTCCATCGGCGAGAAGCGCAAGTCGCTGCCTTACGAGATCGACGGCGTGGTCTACAAGGTCGACCGCCTGGAAGACCAGCGTGCCCTCGGCTTCGTCTCGCGCGCGCCGCGGTTCGCGCTGGCCCACAAGTTCCCGGCCGAGGAAGCGCTGACGATCGTACAGGCGATCGACGTGCAGGTGGGCCGCACCGGCGCCATCACGCCGGTGGCGCGCCTGAATCCGGTGTCGGTGGGCGGCGTGACCGTCACCAACGCCACCCTGCACAACGAGGACGAGGTGCGCCGCAAGGACGTGCGCGTGGGCGACACGGTGGTCGTGCGCCGCGCCGGCGACGTCATCCCCGAAGTGCTGGCTGTGGTGCTGGAGCGCCGCCCGCAGCCCGAACCGGCAGCGTATGAATTGCCGAAGACCTGCCCGGTGTGCGGCTCGCACGTGGTGCGCGAAGAAGGCGAGGCGGTGGCGCGCTGCTCCGGCGGCCTGACCTGCGCGGCCCAGCGCAAGGAAGCGATCCGCCACTTCGCCGGGCGCCGCATGATGGACATCGAAGGCCTGGGCGACCGCTACATCGACAGCCTGGTCGAGGCGAACCTGATCCATGGCGTGGCCGACCTGTATCGCCTGACGCTGGACGACCTGCTGCAGATGAAGCGCCTGGCCGACGAGCGCGACGGCACCACGCCGGAGACAGTCAAGGCAGGCAAGGTCGCGACCAAATGGGCCGACAACTTGCTCGCCGCGATCGCCGCCAGCCGCAATCCGCCGCTCGAGCGCCTGCTGTTCGCGCTCGGCATCCGCCATGTGGGCGAGTCGACCGGCAAGACCCTGGCCGACTGGCTGGGCAGCCTGGCGCTGGTGCGCCGCGCCCCTGCCGCGCTGCTGCGCGTGCTGCCCGATATCGGCGGCACCGTGGCCGAAGCGATCGCCGAGTTCTTTGCCGAGCCGAAGAACCAGGTGGCGCTGGATGCGCTGCTTGCGGCCGGCGTCGCGCCCCAGGGCGAACATGCGCCCAAGCCGCAGCTGCGCGAGCGTCTGGACGAGGTCAAGCTGCTGGCGGCGCTCGGCATCCCGAAGCTGACCGAGCCGCGCGCCAGGCAGCTGCTGGCGGACGGCCGCACGCTGGACGAGCTGGCACACCTGAAGATCTTCAGCGTGTTCGGCCTGCCGTCCACGGTGGCGGAGTCGCTGGAGGAATGGATGGCTGCCGACGGCAGCCGCGCAAGGGTGCAGAAGATCGCCGACCTGCGCCGCGAACTGCTGGCCCAGCTGCCGGACGAGGCGCCGGCTGGTGAAGAAGGCCCGCTGACCGGCAAGAGCTTCGTGCTGACCGGCACCCTGCCGACCATGTCGCGCGACCAGGCCGGCGCGCTGATCGAGGCGGCCGGCGGCAAGGTCTCGGGTTCGGTGTCGAAGAAGACCTCCTACGTGGTGGCCGGGCTTGACGCCGGCAGCAAGCTCGAAAAGGCCGAGAGCCTGGGTGTGACCGTGCTCGACGAAGCCGGCCTGCTGGCGCTGCTCCCGAAATAAAGAATCGATTGAGAGAACCAGAATGAGTGCAATCAAGAAGGCAGTATTCCCCGTCGCCGGCCTGGGCAGCCGCTTCCTGCCGGCCACCAAGGCCCAGCCGAAGGAGATGCTGCCGATCGTCGACAAGCCGCTGATCCAGTACGCGGTGGAGGAGGCGGTCGCCGCCGGCGTCACGGAGCTGATCTTCATCACCGGCCGCAACAAGCGCGCGATCGAAGACCACTTCGACAAGGCCTACGAGCTCGAATCCGAACTCGAAGCGCACGGCAAGCAGCAGCTGCTGGAGCTGGTGCGCGGCGTGATCCCGAAGAACGTCAACTGCATCTACATCCGCCAGTCCGAGCCGCTGGGCCTGGGCCATGCGGTGCTGTGCGCGCGCCCGGTGGTGGGCAACGAACCCTTCGCGGTGCTGCTCGCCGACGACTTCATGGACAGCGCGCCCGGCCACAAGCCGGTGCTGGCCCAGATGACCGATCTGTACGGCTACGAGAAGTGCAGCGTGCTGGCGGTGCAGGACGTGCCGCGCGCAAATACGCGCCAGTACGGCATCGTCAGCGCCAGCGCCTACCGCCCGGATCTCGAGCTGGTCTCCGGCATCGTCGAGAAGCCGCAGCCGGATGATGCGCCTTCGACCCTGGCCGTGGTCGGCCGCTACGTGCTGTCCGGCTCGATTTTTGACCATCTGGCAAAAATCGGCGCCGGCGCCGGCGGCGAGATCCAGCTGACCGACGGTATCGCCTCGCTGATGTCGCAGGAGCGCGTGCTGGCCTACCGCTACGCCGGCCAGCGTTATGATTGCGGTTCCAAGCTCGGTTACCTGAAGGCGACCACGGCGATGGGCCTGAAGCATCCGGAAACCGCCGAGGGCTTTGCCGAGTTCCTGGCCGAGCTGCGTGCGCAGGAAAGCTGAGGAGGCAAGATGACGATCCGCGAAATCCTGAAGATGGGCGACCCGCGCCTGCTGCGCGTGGCCGAGCCGGTGAAGGCATTCGACACGCCCGAGCTGCACGCCCTGGTCGCCGACATGTTCGAGACCATGCACGCGGTGGACGGTGCCGGCCTGGCCGCGCCGCAGATCGGCGTCAACCTGCAGCTGGTGATTTTCGGCTTCGGACAGAACCAGCGCTACCCGGACGCCCCGAGCGTGCCGGAGACGGTGCTGATCAACCCGGTCCTGAAGCCGCTGTCGGATGAAATGGAAGAGGGCTTCGAAGGCTGCCTGTCGGTCCCTGGCCTGCGCGGCAGCGTCCCGCGCTACACCCGGCTGCATTACGAAGGCGTCGACCAGTACGGCAAGCGCATCAGCCGCGACGTCGACGGCTTCCATGCGCGGGTGGTGCAGCATGAGGTCGACCACCTGCTGGGCATCCTCTACCCGATGCGCATCAAGGATTTTTCCCGCTTCGGCTACACCGAAGTCATGTTCCCCGGTCTCGATCCGAAGGCAGACGATTGAACAAGCAATTCATCAAACCGGCCCTGGCCTGCGGCCTGGCGCTGGCCTTCGCACAGGCGGCGCAGGCCGGCGACCTGTTCACGAAGATCGACGCCGCGCCCAGGCGCGAGTTCTGGATCGACAGCGGCTTCGCAACTTGGCACTTCGACCGCGACAAGGACCTGAACGGCGCCAACTGGGGCCTCGGCGCCGAGTACCGCTTCTCGGGCACGATGGCGGCCACCGCCGGCCGCTTCTACAACAGCGACCGCGACTACTCGAACTACGCCGGCGTGATCTGGCAGCCGTATGCGATCGGCCCGGTGCGCGTGGGCGCGGCCATCGCCGCCTTCAACGGCTACCCGCACATGCGCGACGGCGGCTGGTTCCCGGCCGCCATCCCCACGCTGACCTACGAATACCAGCGCGTGGGCGTCAACGTCGGCATCATCCCGAGCTACAAGGACCGGCTGTATGGCGGGATTTCGGTGCAGTTGAAGATCAAGCTGTTCGAATAGACCCTCCGCCCGGGAGCCGCCATGCGCCACGACTGGACCCAGCCTCTTCCCCGCGAGCAGATCCGTCCCTTCCTGGTGAAATCCGATCTGGCAGGCTGGCGCATGCTGGCGTTTAACTGGGGCCTGGTCGCGGCCTGCTTCGGGCTGGTGATGTGGCGCGCGAATCCCCTGACGGTCGGCGCCGCGCTGATCGTGCTGGGCGGGCGCCAGCTGGGCCTGGGCATCCTGATGCACGAGGCCGCGCACCGCTCGCTGTTCAAGACCGCGCGGCTCAACGAATGGGCCGGCCAGTGGCTGTGCGCGGCGCCGATGTTCGTCGAGCTGCGCATCTACAGGCAATACCACTTCACCCATCACCGGCAGGCCGGCACCGACGCGGATCCCGACCTGCCGAACTACGAACACTACCCGGTCAGCCGCGCCTCGCTGCGCCGCAAGCTGCTGCGCGATATCACCGGACGTTCGGGACTGCGCGCCTTTGGCGCATTGATGATCCTGTACGCGAGCGCGGACCAGCGCAGCGGCTACAGTTACCGCTCAGCCGACCAGGCCGACGAAGCGCGCAGGCTGAGCGCAGGCACGCTGCTGCGCAACTGCTGGCGCTGCGTGCTCGCCAACGCCGCGATGCTGGCCATCTGCGCCGCTGCCGGCCATGCCTTCGTCTACCTGCTGTGGCCCACCGCCTGGCTCACCACCTACATGCTGTACAGCCGCATCCGCAACGTCGCCGAGCACGGCGCGCTGCCGGGCACGCGCGAGCCCGACATCTGGCGCAACACGCGCACCGTGCTGGCTTCGTGGTGGGAACGGCTGACGGTGGCGCCAAACTACGTCAACTACCACTTCGAGCACCATCTGTTGCCGGCGGTGCCGGCCTGGCAGCTGCCGCGCTTTCACCGCTGGCTGCGCGAGCAGGGCGCCTACCAACATGGCGCGCCACTCGAGCACGGCTACCTGCAGGTGCTGAAACGGATGACGGCTAGCGGTAGGGCGACTTCCCGCCCTCGGCAATGAAGGTGTCGATCCGCGCCTCCAGCACCGGCAGCGGCACCGATCCAAGCTGCAGCACGGTGTCGTGGAAGGCGCGGATGTCGAACTTCGGCCCCAGCGCCGCTTCGGCCTTCCTGCGCGCCCCCATGATCGCCATCTCGCCCAGGTAGTAAGACAGCGCCTGGCCCGGCCAGGAGATGTAGCGGTCGACTTCGGTCTCGATCTCGTGGTCGGACAGCGCGGTGTTGTCGTGCATGTAGGCTTGCGCCTGTTCGCGGGTCCAGCCCTGGGCGTGGATGCCGGTGTCGACCACTAGCCGCGCCGCGCGCCAAGCCTGGTAGCTCAGCATGCCGAACACTTCATAGGGCGTCTCGTAGATGCCCATCTCGGTGCCCAGGCGTTCCGAATACAGCGCCCAGCCCTCGCCGTAGGCTGAGATATACGCTCTGCGGAACGGCGGCACGCCTTTCTGTTCGAGCGCCACCGGCATCTGGAAGGCGTGGCCGGGCGCCGATTCGTGCAGGGTCAGGGCCGGGAGGCTGTACAGCGCGCGCGCCGGCAGGTTGTAGGTGTTGACGAGATAGATGCCGGGACCGCCGCGCGCCGACGTGTAATAGGGCGCCTGGTCGGGCGGCACCGGGACGATGGCGAAGCGGCGCCGCGGCAGGTAGCCGAAATACTGGTCGGCCTTGGCGTCGAACTTCTTGGCGATCCAGGCCGCGGCCTTCAGGAGCTCATCCGGGGTCCTGGCGTAGAACTGCGGGTCGCCGCGCAGGAAAGCCAGGAAGGCGGGAAGGTCGCCCTTGAAGCCCGCCTGGCTCATGGCCTGCTGCATCTCGGCGCGGATCTTCGCCATCTCGGACAGGCCGATGCGGTGGATCTCGTCGGCCGTCATCGAGGTGGTCGTGTACTCGACGATCTTCGACTGGTAATAGGCGCGGCCGTCCGGGAGGCTTTCGGCCGCCAGCGCCACGCGCGCTTTCGGAAAGTACTCGCTGCGCACATAGGCCAGCACCTCGGCGTGGGCCGGCTGCACGCTGTCGCGGATGACGGCGGCGGCTTCCTCGCGCAGGCTGGCCTGCTCGGCGGCCGGGATATTCGCCGGCATGCTCCTGAAGGGTGAATAGAAGATGGTGTCCTGCGGCGACTTTGCTTCCGCCACCGTCGCCAGCGGGACGTCGCGCCCGGCCAGCGTCACGCGCGGCGGCGTGAAGCCGCGCGCCAGGCCGGCGCGCATGTTGGCCAGCTGCTCGCGATAGTAGCGCGGCATGTCGCGCAGCAGCAGGATGTAATCGCGGTATTCCTGCGCCGACTTGAAGGAACGCCGCGCGGCATAGGTGATGTCGGTCCAGAAGGCGCTGTCCGCATTCACCGGCTGCTCGTACTCGCGGAAGCGCTGGGCTTCGTGCAAAGCCTGGATCTGGGCGCGGTAGACGGCGTAGTTGATGCGCTCTTCCTTCGACAGCGCGGCCGGATCGATGGCGGACAGGCGCTTCAGCACGTCCTCCCAGTAGCGCCGGCGCGCCTCCTGGGTGGCGGCGTCGACGCGCGGCAGTTCCGGGCGCCGGCCCTTGGGCAGGTCTTCGTCGTCGGCCAGGCGCTGGGCGATGCGCCATTGCCATTCCTGCTGGTAGAGGGACTGGAAGCGCGCGTCGGCCGGGGTGGCGGCGTTGGCGAGGGAAGACAGGGACGCGAGGAAGAGGGCGGCAATCAGCGGTTTCAGATGCATGGTTTTCCCGAGCGGGCTGTTTCTGTGTCGTGGACTTGCATTTGGTAAGAATAGTACCGTGTTGCTGCCGAGGCAGGAAGATGCTGTGTTCGCTCAAGGGCGGAGTCTGGCTGGCGTGCCATGATCGAGGGTTTCCGTTGTGTGCCGACTTCGATATGGCTGATCCGACCAGGCCTTTAGCGCCAATGATCCCGTTGCCCGACGGCGGCCTGACCGGCGACGAACTCGTCGAACGCATCATCGAAAACAAGCTGTCCATCGTCTACGGCTTCAACTGGGAAGTGAACGGGATCCAAGACAATGTCTACGTGCCCACCTTGACGCTGACCATGGTCACCGGCAGGGGCGAGAGCGAGCCAGTCCGTTCGTCGCTGTCGGAGCCGGCTGCAATGGCCCTGTGGGACCGCATATCCTCCAGCATTCGCGTACGCCCGGCAGGGCGATGACGCCCGCGCCGGCTCAGCGCGTCACCTTCCCCCACGCCTCGCCAGCCTTCCAGACCGGCATCGCCGCCCCGTTCGCCACCGCATACCCCAGGTTCAGCGTGAACTGCGCCTGCTGTACCATGCCCGTCAAATCCCAGGCCGGGTCGAACTGGTCGCTGACCTGGTGGTAGTCCCTGGTGAACGCGCGCATCCGTTCGCTGGAGGCCGCCGCGTCGTGCGCGAAGGCGAAGCTGCCGTCGCCGGAGAACACCGCCGAGCCGACGTTGAAGGCCGGGACGCCGGCCTTCGCGAACATGAAGTGGTCGGCGCGGAAGTAGGCGCCGCCGAGATCCGGCACCGCTGGGGCGATCGACAAACCCATCCGCTGCGCCACCGCGCGTGCGGTATCGAGCAGCGTGCTGCGCTCGGCGCCGGGCACGCCGATGTCGCGCGTGGGGCCGACGAAGTTCATGCTGTCGAGGTTCAGGTCGGCCGCCGTCTTCGCCAGCGGCCACAGGGGCGCGCGGGTGTAGGCGAGGGCGCCCAGCAGGCCCTGTTCCTCGGCGCAGGGCCAGAGGAAGACCTGGGTGCGGCGCGCCGGATGCGCCACCGCGGCCCGGGCCATCGCCAGCAGCGCGGCGGTGCCCGAGCCGTTGTCGATGGCGCCGTTCCAGATGTGGTCCGGTTTGCCATTCTCGATATCGACGCCGAGGTGGTCCCAGTGCGCCGAATAGATCACCGCCTCCTCGCGCAGCTTCGGCTCGGTGCCGGGCACGATGCCGGCCACGTTGTACTCGGCCACCTGGCGCACCGCGCTGTTCACCTGCGCGTGGACGGTCGCCTTCAGTTCGACCGGGCGGAAGCCCTTGACTTCGGCGCGGGCGCGCAAGGCGTCGAGGTCCTGGCCGGCGGCGCTGAACAGGGTGCGCGCCATGTCTTCGCTGATCCAGCCCTGCAGCGCGTTGCCGGGGCCGGCGAGGTGGAACTGCTCGTGGGTGAAGCTGGTGACCGGTACGCTCCAGGGGTAGGAGGCCGAGGGCGTCGTGTGGATCAGCAGGATGCCGGCCGCGCCCTGGCGCTGGGCTTCTTCGAACTTGTAGGTCCAGCGGCCGTACCAGCTCAGCGATTTGCCGCCGAAGCGGGCCGGCTCGGCGGCGGTCGGCTGCGGGTCGTTGACCATCGCCACCAGCAGCTTGCCTTTCAGGTCGGCGCCGGCGAAATCGTTCCAGGCTTCATCCGGGGCATCGATGCCGTAGCCGACGAAGACCACGGGCGCGTCCAGCCGCGTCTCCGCCTTGCCGCTGGCGTTGCCGTACACCGCGCCCTGGCCGAACGCCGCGTCGATGGTCTTGCCGCCGGCCTCGAAGCGGAGAATGCTGCCGGCCTGGGTCTTCTGGCCGATCAGTTCGACCTTCTGGCGGTAGCCCTTGCCGGCGGCCGGCTTCAGGCCGATGGCGGCGGCCTGGGTCTCCAGGTAGCGCACGGTGAGTTCGCCGCCGCGCTGGCCGGTGCCCCGGCCTTCCAGCAGATCGTCGGCGAGGAAGGCCAGGTGGGCGCGCAGCGGCGCTTCCTGGACGGCCGGCCCGGCGGCAGGGGCGGCGGCCTGGGCGGTGGCGAAGGCGGGCAGGGCGGCGAGCACTGCGCCGCGCAACAAGCCGGGCAGGTGGAATCGGCGGTCGGGCATGGGAAGCGGCTTGTCCTGGTTATCTGGAACAAGGATGTTAGCAGCCGCCAGTGCCGCACACTAAGGGAATTTATCGTCACGAAATGACAAGTGGCCTGCCGGCGATGCGGCTATAATGTGCCCCACATGCCTTGGCCGCCTCGGCGGTGCCGCACCAAGATAAATCCCAGTTGACCTGCATGGAAAGAGACGACAAAGAGCGGCAACAATCCAGCGATGACGGAAAGACGCAGCCTGAGGCGGGCGTCCCCGTGGACCGGCTGCGCCCGTGGCGCCGCATCAGTGGCCAGTTGGTGACACTGATCGGCGAGAACGGGTTTTGTGCCTTGTTCGGCCGCGCCCTCCGTACGCTTGCGGTCCGTTACGAATGGCTGCGCGTGGATCCCACGCAAAAGTCGATCGTCGGACTGCTGGGTTCGCTCGAGCGCGACCTGGCCGGTACCGAGCCGGCCGTGGCCGACATCGCGAACGCGGAATTGCTGGCGACATTCACCAGACAGCTGTCGTCGCTGATCGGCGAGGCGCTCACGGCCAGGCTCCTCGAGCAGGCCAGGGCCTCGGAGCAGCAGGGACCGGAAGATGTACAGGAGCACAAGTAAATGACCGACAAAGTACGCCTGGGATTGCTGGCGACCGGGGTTCCGGGCCTCGATGTCCTTCTCGGCGGCGGCCTGACCGAATATTCCTTCACCCTGATTGCCGGCGCCCCCGGCAGCGGCAAGACCACGCTGGCGCACCAGATGATGTTCGCGCTGGCCGGCCCCGAGCGGCGCGCCCTGTTCTTCACGGTGCTCGGCGAACCGCCGCTGAAGATGCTGCGCTACCAGCAGCAGTTTTCCTTCTTCGACATGGCCAAGGTCGGCCCGTTCATTCGCTACGTCAACCTGGCGGACGACCTGCGGGCGGGCCATTTCCAGGGCGTGCTCGAGCGCATCATGCGCGAGGTCGAGGACTTCGGCCCCGGCCTGGTGTTCGTCGATTCCTTCCGTTCCGTGATGCAGAGCGCGCGCAGCGGCAACGAAGGCCTGTCCGACCTCCAGCAGTTCATCCAGGAACTCGGTTCGCGCATGGCGACCTGGCAGGCGACCACCTTCCTGATCGGCGAGTATTCCCAGGCCGACGTCGAGGCGAATCCGATCATCACGGTGGCCGACGGCATGATGACGCTGTACCAGGCCGCGGACGACAACTCGGCGCTGCGCAAGCTGCGCGTGAACAAGATGCGCGGCCAGGGCCACATGACGGGCGCCCACACCATGCGCATCGGCGACGACGGCATCCGCGTGTACCCGCGCCTGCTGCCGCCGGTGGCAACCGACCAGCTGCCGGGCATGCCGGTGAGCCGCAACCCCTGCCGCATCCCGACCGGGGTGCCGGGCGTGGACGAATTGATGCACGGCGGCCTGCCGCAGGGCCATACGATGCTGGTTTCGGGACCGACCGGCGCCGGCAAGACCATCATGGCCACCCGCTTCCTGCAGGCCGGCGCGGCGCTCGGCGAGAAAGGCGTGGCGCTGTTCTTCGAGAAGGGCACGGCGCGCCTGCGCAACGCGGAGCTGGCGCAAATCGTCCAGCAAGGCCACGTGGCGGTGCTGGAAAGCCGCTCGCTCTCGCTCAGCGTCGAGGAGCTGATGGACGAGATGTGCAGCGCGATCGACCGCAGCGGGGCCACCCGGGTGGTGATCGATTCGCTGTCCGAGATCGGGCTCTACCTGGCGCCGGAAGTGCGTGCGGACCTGCGCGTCGCGGTATTCCGGACCCTGGCCGAACTGGCCAAGCGCGGCGTTTCCGCGCTGGTCACGGTGGGCATCGAAGACGACTACACCCGCGCCAGCTTCAGTCCGGACGAGCTATGCTTCCTGACCGACGCCGTGCTGTCGCTGCGCTACGCCGAATTCGACGGCGCGATCCGCAAGTTCATGACGGTGGTGAAGGTGCGCGGCTGCGATCACAGCTGCGACCTGCGCGAGTATGCGATCACGGCGGAGGGCATCGAGGTCTATCCCAAGGCATCGCAATTGAATGGCGTGCTGGTCGGCCGGCCGACGCTGAATCGCTGAGGCAGCATGGACCTGGACGAGGACGTAATGGAACCGCTAGACGACGACAGGACGGCCTCGCAACAGCGCGCGAGCACGCATGAATTGCCGCGCGTTGCCCTGCCCGAGGAGTTCCTGCTGCGCCGCGTCCGCGCCCTCGAAGACGAAGTCGAGATGCTGCGCGAAGCCAACCAGAACCTGGTGCTGGCGGCGGTCCAGGCCCAGCACCTGCAGGAGGACGCCGAGGCCGCCAACCGGCGCCAGAACGAGTTCCTCGCGATGCTGGCGCACGAGCTGCGCAATCCGCTGTCGCCGATCAGCATGGCGGCCTCGCTGCTGGACCGCATGCCCGACGCCACGCCCCAGCTGCACAAGCTGTCGCGCGTGATCGGGCGCCAGGTCGAACACATGGCCAAGCTGCTCGACGACCTGCTCGACGCCGCCCGCATCAGCAGCGGCAAGATCACCCTGTCGACCCAGCCGCTGGTGCTGGCCGACGTGCTGCAGCAAGCGGTCGAGACCACCCAGTCCTGCATCCAGGAGCGCCGCCAGACCCTGCAGCTCGAGTTGCCGCCGGAGTCGGTGGTGGTCGAGGGCGACCAGGTGCGCCTGACCCAGGTCTTCACCAACCTGCTGGCCAACGCCTCCAAGTACACCGGCGACGGCGGCATGCTGCACCTGGCGGCCCGCGCCGACGGCGACCAGGTCTCGATCGCGATCAGGGACAACGGCAACGGCATCGCGCCCGAAATCATCCCCTATATCTTCGACCTCTTTACCCAGGGGCCGCGCTCGCTGGCGCGCTCCGAGGGCGGCCTGGGCGTGGGCCTGAACGTGGTGCGCAACCTGGTCGGCATGCATGCGGGCTCGGTAACGGCGGAGAGCGCCGGCGCCGGCCAGGGCAGCTGCTTCACGGTGCGCCTGCCGCGCTCCGGGCAGCAAAGCGTCGGCCGCGGCCCGGCCGAAGTGGCCGTCACCGGCGGGCGCAAGCGGATCCTGGTGGTGGAGGACAACCCCGATACCTGCGCCACGCTGGCGGCCTGCCTGCGCGACGAGGGGCACGAGGTGGTCACCGCGCTGGATGGCCGCAGCGGCCTGGCGGCGGCGCTGGAACGGCCCTACGACGTGATCGTGTGCGACATCGGCCTGCCGGGCCTCGATGGACTGGGACTGATGCGGGCGGTGCGCGCCGCGGTAGGGGGCCGGCGGCCGCTGGCCATTGCGCTGACCGGCTACGGCCAGCCGGAAGACCAGGCGCGCGGCATGGAAGCCGGCTTCGACCACTACCTGGTCAAGCCGGTCGGGCTGGAAGCGCTGCTGTCACTCATCGGCGCCGAAGCTAAGAACCTGTAGGGTGGGCACCCCGTGCCCACGATGTGCAGTTGGCTTGCATGCAACCGTGGGCACGGGGTGCCCACCCTACTGTTATTTGCCCAGCAAGCGCGCCAGGCGCTGCACGGCTTCCTCGATGCGTTCGTATTTGGTGGCGTAGGAAAAGCGCACGTGGCGCCGCGGCGCCGCGAAGCCGAAGTCATCGCCCGGGACGATCGCCACATGCGCTTCTTCCAGCACCGCCTTGCCGAAGGCCGTGCTGTCGCCCGCATGGCGGTGCGGCAGGCCGGCGATGTCCGCGTACACGTAGAAGGCGCCGTCCGGCATCACCGGCACGGCAAAGCCCAGCTCGCGCAGGGCCGGCACCAGGAAATCGCGGCGGCGCCGGAATTCCAGGCGGCGCGACTCGAAGATATCCAGCGCGTCGTCGCGGAAGCAGGCCAGGGCCGCATGCTGGGCGATGGTCGGCGCGCAGATGAACAGGTTCTGCGCCAGCTTTTCGAACACCGGCACCAGCTTCTCCGGCACCACCAGCCAGCCCAGGCGCCAGCCGGTCATGCTGAAGTATTTCGAGAAGCTGTTGACGGTGATGACATTGTCGTCCAGCGCCAGCGCGCTGACCGGTTTGCCGTCGTAGGACAGGCCCTGGTAGATTTCGTCGACGATGGCGAAGCCGCCGCGGGCGCGCACGGCGCCCAGCAGTTCGCGCGCCTGCGGTACCGTCATCGAGGTGCCGGTCGGGTTCGAGGGCGAGGCCACCAGCACCCCGCGGCTCCTCTCGTTCCAGTGCTCGGCCAGGTGGGCGGCCGTGAGCTGGTAGCGTTCCGCGGCGCTCGAATAGAGCAGCACCGGCTTGCCGCCGAAGGCGCTGACGAAATGGCGGTTGCAGGGGTAGCAGGGGTCCGGCATCAGCACTTCGTCGCCCTCGGCAACCAGGGCGGCGCAGGCCAGCAGCAGGCCGGCCGAGGCGCCGGCGGTGACCACGATGCGGCGCGGATCGATGTCCAGGCCGTAGAAGCGCGAATAATGCCCCGAGATCGCCTCGCGCAGGGCCGGCAGGCCGAGCGATTCGGTGTACTGGGTGGCGCCGCCGCGGATCGCGTCGATGGCGGCCTGGGCGACCATCTCGGGCGCGGTGAAGTCCGGCTCGCCGACGCTCATGCTGATCACGTCGATGCCGGCGCTGCGCATGGCGGCGGCCTGCTTGACCATTTCCATGACGCGGAAGGGTTCGATGGCGGCGACGCGGGACGCCACCTGGTGGAGATTCTGATGTTCTGGCATCCCCTGATTCTATCTCAGGCGGCTACCGGCTGCTCGCGGGTGAGGAACGCCACGCAGTCCGCGGCCGGCAGCGGCTTGCTGATGTAATAACCCTGGATCTCGTCGCAATCGTACTGTTCCAGCTCGCGCAGCTGGGCGATGTTCTCCACCCCCTCGGCCACGACCTTCAGGCTCAGGCTGTGCGCCAGGCGGATCACGGCCTTGGTGATGGCGGCGTCGTCCGCGTCGTCCGGCAGGTCGCGCACGAAGGTGCGGTCGATCTTCAGCGCGTCCAGCGGGAAGCGTTTCAGGTAGGCCAGGCTCGAATAGCCGGTGCCGAAATCGTCCACCGACAGGCGCATGCCGAGCGCCTTGATGCGGCACAGGATGGCCACCGCGGCTTCCGGGTTCGCCATCAGCATCGATTCCGTCAGCTCGAATTCGAGCAGGTCCGGCGCGACGCCGGCGCCAAGCACGATGCGCTCGATGACGGCGGCCAGGTCGGCCTGCTGCAGCTGGCGCGCCGACAGGTTGATCGCCACCGGCGGCAGTGGCAGGCCGGCCGCTGCCCAGGCGCGCAGCTGGCGGCAAACCTCGCCGATCACCCATTCGCCGACCGGCAGGATCAGGCCCGTGTCCTCCAGGATGGAGATGAATTCGAGCGGCGGCACCAGGCCGCGCTGCGGATGCTGCCAGCGCAGCAGGGCCTCGAAGCCGCTGATGCTGCCGCCCGCCAGGTCCAGCTTGGGCTGGTAGTGCAGCAGGAACTCGCCGCGTTCCAGCGCCAGGCGCAGTTGCGATTCGAGCTGGATGCGCTGGGCCGCGTTCTCGTGCAGCGCCGCCGAATAGAACTGGAACGTGTTGCGGCCATTGTTCTTGGCGCCGTACATGGCGGTGTCGGCGCTCTTGAGCAGCTGCTCGGCGCTGGCGCCGTCGTCCGGATAGCTGGCGATGCCGATGCTGGCCGAGACGAACAGCTGCTGGCCCTGCAGGTGGAAGGGCTGGGCCAGCGCTTCGATGATGCGGTCGGCCAGCAGGGCGGCGTCCGGCGCCTCCCTGGCGGCGCCGGCCAGCCAGGGCAGCACCACCGCGAATTCGTCGCCGCCGAGGCGCGCCACCACGTTGTCGCCGCGGGCGCAGGCTTCCAGGCGGGCCGCGGCCTGTACCAGCAGCTGGTCGCCGACGCCATGGCCCAGCATGTCGTTGACGTTCTTGAAGCGGTCCAGGTCGATGAACATGACGGCCGCGCGGTGCCCATGGCGGCCCGCCGCGGCGATCGCTTCTTCCAGGCAGCTGCCCAGCTGGCGGCGGTTCGGCAGCTTGGTCAGCGAGTCGTAGTCGGCCAGCCAGGTCAGGCGCTGGCGCGCTTCCTGGCGTTCGATCGCGGTGCCGAGGATGTTGGCGATCCCGTGCAGGAACACGGCATCGTCGCCGTCGAAGCGGCGCCCGGTGTCGGTGTAGGCGCCCAGCACGCCGTAGCGGCCGACGCCGGCGTCCAGCCCGCCGCGCAGGCCGTGCATCGCGGCCAGCGGGCCGAACCAGGGACGCAGGCCGGCCGCCGGCGCGCCGCCCAGCGGATCGCCGGGACAGCCCAGCTGCAGGCCGGCGGCCTGGCTCAGGCGGCCGGCGCCGGCGCGCACCGTCAGCTGGCGGCCGAAGCCGGTATCGGACTGCGCAGTCTCGAACAGCGCCGCGCAGGGCGTGCCGAGGCCGTGCGCGGCGGCCTGCACCGCTTCCTCGAACAGCTCGTCCAGGTCGTTGGCGGCCAGCGCCTTGCGGCCCAGGTCGGCAATCAGGGTCTGCCGCTTGGCGTTTTCGACGATCGCGCGCTCGAATTCCTTGCGCTCGGTAATGTCGATGTCGATGCACAGGTAGCGCTCGATGCTGCCGCCGGCGTCGAAGATGGGGACGATGGTGCGGTACCACTGCAGGCTGCCGGTCCTGGCCTTGATCACGACCTCGCCGTTCCAGACCTCCGGCGACGGGCTCCAGGGGGCGCTGTTGCCGGCCGGGCGGCCGAACTCAAGCAGCTCGCGGCCGAGCGCTTCCGCGCGGCTGTAGCCGCTGGCGCGCTCGAACAGTTCGTTGACGCCGAGGATGCGCCCGAGCGTGTCGACCTCGCTCACGATGGCGGCCTGGTCGACCGCGTGCTTGTGCTGCATGAGCGAGTTGGTGAGCGAATCGATGCGCTGGCCGAACTGCACGCGCAGGCTGGCGGCGCTGCGGTTGACGGCGCGGATCGCTTCCTGGATCTCGGTCGGGGCGTCGGCATGCAGGTCGGCCTCGGCGGTGACGCGGCCGGCGGCGACGTCCTTCTCGAACGAGTTCAGGGCGCCGAGCCTGGCCAGCCAGCGCTTCAGCAGGATGTGCATCAGGACCATGCCGAGCGCAAAGGCGACCAGCGCGAAGCTGGCGGTCTCGAGCACCAGCGCCCACAGCTGGGCGGCAATCTTGTCGGCGTCGAATTCGACCCGGATCACGCCGTAGTCGCGGCCGCCCACGCTGGCCACGCGGTTGACCTCGTAGAGCTTGGACGCGATCAGCCGGCTCAGCCAGGCCGGGGCCGGCCTGCGTTCGAACTTCGGCGCCTGGACGCGCAGGGCGCCGCCACCGACGTCGATGAAGGCCGCACTCTTGAACGGCGACTGGAACAGCATCTTGCCGAGGGTGCGCTTGACGGTGTCGTAGTCGCCGATCACCACGCTGTCCTCGATGTTCTGGGCCGCGACCTCGACCAGGGTGAGGGCGGCGTCCTGGGTTTCTTCGACGTGTTGCAGCAGGTGGTAGCGGTAGAACAGGGCCATGCCGGCGCCGAGGAAGAGCAGCATGGTGAGGCTGAAGACGGCGAACACCCGCCCGGTCAGGGAACGCGGCAGCAGGGAGGTCGGCAAGCGGCGCGTCAAATTTCGCGGCAGCGGCATGGGGCGGTTCCGGAAAGTCAGCGCAGGGTGATGGGCGCGTTGGCGTAGAACGCCCGGTAGCTGGCGTAGTCGGCGTCGGTGGCGGCCACGAAGCCGAGCGGCTGCGGCGAGCGCACCAGTTCGGCGGCGGCATCGAGGATGCGGCGGCCTTCCGGGTCCTTGCGCATGCCCAGGAAGGCTTGCGCCACCGCGCGCACGTCGGCGGCGGGCACGCGCGGCGAGGCCATCAGCGCCAGGTCGTTGAAGGGCGCGGAACTCCACAGCACCCGGAAGGCTTTGCTTTCGCGCCCGCGGTAGTTCTCGACCAGCTGGGAATTCGCGCCGCTGGCGCGGGCCCGGCCGGCGAACAGCTGGGTGAAGGCGGCGTCCATGTTCCCGGCAAACACGGGATTGACGTTGACGTTGCGGCGCATCAGCTCGGCGTAGGACACCTTGTAGGCGATCAGGGCTTCCGGGCCCGGAAACACGACAGTGCCGCCGGCCAGCTCGGCCAGGCTCTTCACCGGCGAGTCGGCCGGCACCACGATCTGGGACCGCACCGGCGGTGCATCGCGGCGGCCGAACACGGTCCAGCCCATCTTTTCGCGATCCGGGCTGAACAGGTGGTTGGTGAAGGCGAAATCGACTTCGCGCGCCAGCACATAGCTGGTGGTGTCGGCCGAGGTGCGGCCCAGCTTCAGGTTCAGGCGCACGCCGCTCTTTTCCGAGACATAGCGGATGATCGGGTTCCAGAAACTGGCCGAGACTTTCAGGTTGTACTGGTTGACCGGCGAAAAATTGAAGCTGTGCGGCTCGGCGCCGGCGGCGCCGGCGGTGAGGACGCACGCCAACAGGGCGAGACCGGCTTTTGCGAAGGTATGCATGGTTCGGGACGGTTGCGGCCGGGAGCGTGGGCCGTTGGTTGAAGCCGCGCAGCGTCTGGGCCCGCAGGTTGCTCCGCACTGTACCACATTTCCTGTTTGCAACATATTGTCCGCCACAACTTGTCCCGAGAATGCAACGCCAGAATACGTCGTCGCCGTGAAGGCGGGACTAATGCCCCCAGCATGATCCCGCCAAGTCCTGCGTGCGTTTCGGTGACGCGGACAAACCCGGGCCCCGCCTGCGCGGGGACGGCGGCGGTACGCGTCAACGAGCGCCCGGCCGCCGCACCCGCCGCAGGCTGAGCGCCCCCAGTCCGAGCACCAGCATCGCCCAGCTTCCCGGCTCGGGCACGGCCGACACCAGGTCGAGGCGGACCGCGTAGCAGTCGCCGTACATGCCGCCGCGGCAGGCGGTGGCGGCGATCTGCTGGGCGCCGTTGATGCCGGAGGCGTCCGTGATTTCCCAGCCGGAGGCCGGGTCGATCAGGGTGTTCAGGTCGACCATGCCGCCGGCGCCCGCATCGTACAGGAAGCCGTGGTAGCCGTAGGTGTCGGGCGTGAGGGTCACGGCGGCGTATCCGACGATCTGGCCGAGCTCGTTGATGTCCCGGGCGCCGCTGTCGTCGACCATGGGGTCGAGCGCGCCGAGGTCCGTGATCACGCCGCCCTCGTACAGGAAGGCGTGCGAACCGTGGGGAAAGGACGAGGCCGGGATGCCGCCGACCGCCTGGCCGAGGTCGTTGAGAGCGTGGATGGCGCTGTTGCCGGCCACAGGCGCGCCGATCGGATCGACCATGCCGCCGCGAAACTGCACCGCGTAGTAGGGATACTCGGGCAAGGTGATCTCGCCCTGGTAGGAGGCGCCGCCGATCAGGCCCTTGTTGTTGATCGCATAGGCGTCGCTGCCGGCGCCGCCGGGCAGGGTGCCGAGCCCGGTCATGCTGCCGCCCTCGTAGCGGAAGGCCTGCTGGTAGTAGGGGTCGGGTTCGGTTCCCGCGCTGGCGCTGCCGACGATCACGCCATGGTTGTTGATGTCCCAGGCCACGCTGCCGCTGCCGCCCAGCGTGCCGAGGTCGTGCAGGCTGCCGCCGGAGAACACGAAGGCATGGCTGTCGCCGGAGGCCGTGCTGGCGCCACCGACCACCAGACCGTCGTCATTGATGGCGTTGGCAAAGCTGTTGAGGCCGCCGAGCGTGCCGAGGTTGGCGTAGAGTCCGCCGGTGTAGGCGAAGGCGTGGGTGACGCCGCCGCTGGTGATGCTGCCGACCACATCGCCGTAGCGGTTGATGTCGGTGGCGGTACTGCCGAGGCCGCCGATCACGGTGACGTTATACAGGGGATCCGCCAGCGCGGCCGCGCCGGGGATGGCGAGCGTTGCAGCGAAGAATAAGCGCGATAGATACGACAGGCGCATGCCGGCCTCCTTGATGGCTGGTTGAAGGAACAAGACAGCGCTCAGCTTATGCGGCAGCGCGGCATCGCTGCCTGACCGGGATCAGCAGTATGCGGAATGGATGGGCTGCGGGCGCCCGGCAAGGAGGGGGAAACGGGCGCGCAGGACGCACGCCCGGAGGGGGAGACTGTATTACTGGTGCGACTGGTGGCTGGCCGTCAGCTTGCGCATCAGCGGCAGCGCCAGCAGGGCGATAACGGTGCAGGCGATCGCGCCCATGCCCAGCTTGTTGAACAGGCTGGTGTAGATCGGCAGGGTCAGCACCGGATCCGTCAGGTCCTTCGGCACGCTGGCCAGGTTGGCGACCACGCCGCCCAGGTATTGCGAGATGCCGGTGGCGACGAAGTAGGCGCCCATCATGAAGCCGCTCATGCGCGCCGGCACGTAGCGCGCCACCATCGCCAGGCCCAGGCCCGACACCAGCAGCTCGCCCAGCGAATACAGGCCGTAGCCGGCGATCATCACCCACGAAGAGGTCATGCCGTTGACGGCAAACACGCCGGCCACGCCGTAGGCGAAGAAGCCGGCCGCCACCGCGGCGAAGCCGAGCGCGAACTTGCCGGCGATCGACAGGTCCTTGCCGGTGCGGCCCGCGGCCGAGTAGACCCAGGCCAGGACCGGGCTCAGCACCATGATCCAGATCGCGTTCAGGGCCTGGAACTGGGCCGGCGACCAGGTCCACAGGTGGGCGCCGAAGACGCTGAAGTCGAGGTCGACGTTACGCAGGGCGAACAGCGACAGCGAGGTCGACATCTGCTGGTAGAAGATGAAGAAGAACACGGTCTGCAGGGTCAGCACCAGGGCCGCGATCAGGCCGGCGCGCTCGCTCGGCTCGCTCTTCCGGATCAGGTGCACGAAGATGCCCAGCACCACCAGGCCGGCCAGGTAGACGAAGGCGCGCGCCAGGGCCTGGTTCTCCAGGATCTCGGCCGAGCCGAACACGACGACCACGGCGCCGGCCAGCACGGCCAGCAGCTTGCCGACCTGCAGCGGACGCTCGTCCGGCAGGCTGCCGACGTGGGCGATGGTGGCGCGCATGAACAGCACGTTGAACAGGCCCAGCACCAGGCCGACGCTGCAGACCGCGAAGGCGGCATGCCAGCCCAGGTTGCTGCCGTAGGCGGCGTTGACGTAGTCCTTGATCCACGGCGTGGCCAGCATCGACACGGTCGAGCCGACGTTCACCGCCATGTAATACAGGGTGAAGGCGGAGTCGATCTTGGAATCGTCGCCTTCGTAGATCTTGCGCACCAGGTTGGCGGTGTTGGGCTTGAACAGGCCGTTGCCGACCACTACCACGCCAAGGGCGCAGAACAGGAAGCGGGTGCTCTCGGTCGGCACCGCCATCAGCGCATAGCCGACGGTCAGGACCATGGCGCCGAGGTACATCGAGCGCTTGGTGCCCAGCACCTTGTCGCCGATCCAGCCGCCGATGGCGGGTGCGACGTAGATCAGGGCCGCGGCCGCGCTCCAGACCAGGTTGGCGCGGCTGTCTTCGAAGCCGAGGCGCTCGACCATGTAATAGACGATCAGCGCCTGCATGCCGTAGTAGCCGAAGCGCTCCCACAGCTCGATCAGAGCGACGGTGAGGAAGGAACGGGTTTGTGTGTAGGGTAGTGGTAGGGTTTCGGTTTTCATGGGTCTCCCGGATTCTCGGATGCCGCCTTGTGAGCAGGCAATCCCCGGATGCTACGCGAGCGCGGCCCTTCGCGCAATGCCGGAAAAGAGGGGCGTAAAGACTGCCGTGGCGGGCCGCAAGCGATTTTGCTCGGCCGTGCGGCATGAAAAAACTTGCCGAATATAAAATGGAACGTTGCCCGAGTCTATCCTGGCCAATCGAGGATCGAAACGACACCATGAGAGTGCGCACCCACCTGAGTTTGCTTGCCGCGGCGGTCTTCCTGCCGATGATCATCGGCGCCGGCGTCGCCATCAAGCTGCTGCTGGACGCCGAGCGCCACGCGGTGCTGCGCGGGATGCAGGAACTGGCGCGCGCCTCGGTGCTGGCGATGGACCAGGAACTGACGGCGGCGATCGCCTCCGGCCAGGCCCTGGCCACCTCGGCGCGCCTGCGCCAGGGCGATTTCGAATACTTCTATCGCCAGGCCCGCAGCGCCAACGCCGGCACCGGCCGCCAGACGGCGGTGCTGCGCGAGGATGGCCAGCAGCTGTTCAATACCGTGCTGCCCTACGGCGAGCCGATCCCGCCGCCGCCGGCCGCGGCCCTGCAGCGCGTGCGCGGCGTGTTCGAACGCCAGCGGCCCACCGTGTCGAACCTGATCGTCGGCAGCGCCAGCCGCCGTTACGTGATTTCGGCGGAGCTGCCCTTGACCCTCGACGACGGCCGCCGGGTGCTGCTCGACCAGTGGTTCGACATCCAGCACCTGAACCGGCTGCTGCCGCGCGACGTGCCGGCTTCCTGGCAAGTGTCGGTGTTCGACCGCGACGGCGCCGCGCTGGCGCGTAACGAGGTTTCGAGCGCATCGGTCGGCGCGCGCGCAAGCCCCGGACTGCTGCAGGTGCTGCGCAGCGGCGCCGCGCGGACCGAACTGCCAGGGCGCGACGGCGCGCCACCGATGGCGGCGGCGCTGGCCCGCTCTTCGCTGTCCGGCTGGACCGCCGTGGTCGGCGTGCCGGTGAGTGAACTGGAGGCCACGGCGGCGAGCGCGGTTTCCTTGACAGCGGCGACCCTGCTGTGCGCGGTGGTGCTGGCGCTGGCGGGGGCGATCCTGTTCGCGCGGCGCCTGCTGGCGGCCACGGAGTACCTGGGCGCCGCCACCGAAGGCATGGCCGAAGGCTGGCTGCCGCCGCCGGCCGACCTGCGCATCACCGAATTGAACAGCCTGCAGCAGGTCCTGCACGCGGTTTCGCGCCGCCTGCAGAAGGCCGAGACCGGGCGCCGCAAGCACCTGGCCGAGGTGCAGACGGCGCGCAGCGTGGCCGAGGCGCAGAACCGCGCGAAGGACGAATTCCTGGCCATGCTGGGCCACGAGCTGCGCAACCCGCTGGGCGCGATCAGTTCGGCCATCGCCCTGATCCAGATGGGAGCGGGCGGCCAGGCGGCCGGGCGCGCGCACCAGATCATCGCGCGCCAGAGCCGCCACCTCGCGCACCTGGTCGACGAACTGCTGGACGCCAACCGCGTCCTGAGCGGCAAAGTGGTGCTGGCGCTGGCGCCGCTGGACCTGGCCGCGGCCGTGCGCGAAGCGGCCCTGACCCTGCAGACCCAGGGCACGACCGCCGGACACGCGTTGACGCTGGACCTCGAGCCCTTGTGGGTGAACGGCGATCCGACCCGCCTGCAGCAGGTGATCGGCAACCTGGTCGAAAACGCCGCCAAGTACACCCAGACCGGCGGCCATATCCATGTCAGCACCCGGCGCCAGGGCGGCATGGCGGAGCTGGTCGTGCGCGACGACGGCAAGGGCATCGACGCCGAACTGCTGCCGCGCGTCTGGGACGTGTTCGTGCAGGGCAAGGTGAGCAGCCGCGCCAAGGGCGGCCTCGGCATCGGCCTGGCGGTGGTCAAGTCGCTGGTGGAGCAGCAGCACGGCTCGGTGGCCGTGTTTAGCGCCGGCGCCGGGCAGGGCAGCAGCTTCACGGTGCGCCTGCCGCTGGCGCAGGAAACGGCGGCCACGGCCGAGCTGCCTGCGCCCGAAGCCACGGCGCTGGACGGCCTGCGGGTGCTGGTGGTCGAGGACAACGAGGACTTGCGCGAGATGCTGTGCGCGCTGCTGGCCGCGCGCGGCTGCGCGGTCGGCAGCGCCGCCGACGGCCGGTCCGCGATCGCGCTGGCCGCGGATGCGCTGCCGCAGGTGGCCTTCGTCGACATCGACCTGCCCGACATCTCCGGCCACGAGGTGGCGCGCGCACTGGCCGGACAGGGCGGGATCCGGCTGGTGGCGGTGACCGGCTACGGCCAGCCCGAGGACGTGCGGCGCGCGCTGGCGGCCGGTTTCGACCGCCACCTGAAGAAGCCGGTGTGCCTGGAAGATCTTGAACGCGCAGTCGGCGAGATGGACCTGGTGCGCTGAGGCCAGCCCTCATTGTGAATTTGCAACAAAGAACGCGCCATCTGCCGGGGCCGCCTTCGGCACCGCTTTATTCTCTTTGGCAGCGCTTCCATTTGTCCTGGACAAAATTCATGCTTGCGTTGGGCGTCGGACCATTCTCGACGGGTGGTGCAAGCGGGCTCATGTACGATTGAATAGGCTTTGGAGATTATCGACTTGTAAAGTAATCTGGCGTCTGGAGTACTAAAACTCACAGATTTCCACATACCACATATGGCCGACTCCGCCCCAGGTTCTGCCGTTGGATACCGTGACGATGCCGTCATCGCCGCCCTGCTGCATGGCCGCGGCGTGCACGTGCAGGGACGCGACGCCGGCGCCGAACGCGCCACGCTGGCCGGGCTGGCCCAAGATCTCGCCGACGATCCGTCCCAGCTGATGCAGCGGGTGGCGGACGCCGCGCGCAGGCTGTGCGGCGCCAGCGCGGTGGTGATCGCGGTGCGCGAACCGGGCCGGGACGGCGAGGAGATCTGCTGGAGCGCGGTGGCCGGCGCCATGGACGGCCAGGCCGGCAGGCGCTTCCCGATCGCGTCCTGTCCTTGCGGCGCCTGCGTCCAGGAGGATTGCGCGGTCCTGTTCGAGCGTCCGGAGCGCGAATTCGAATCGGTGCGCGCGGCCGGCGCCAAAGTCGGCGAGGCGCTCGGCGTGCCGTGGCGCGTGCGCGGCCATCCGGCCGGCGCGCTGATGGCGATGCTGGACGGCGACGGCGAGAACTTCGATGCCCACGACCTCGAGCTGCTGCGCGACCTGGCCGGCTTCGCGGCCGCCGCGCACCAGGCCAGCGGCGCCCTGCGCGGCGGCGGCGATCCGGAGCGGCTGGAGCGCGAGCTGGAGCAGCGCATGCGACCGGTGCTCGAAAGCCGCGAAACGCTGCAGCGCGAAGTCGAGGAAAGCCGCGCCGCCGAGCGCGCGCTGCGCGAGCACAAGGCCCTGATCGACGCGACCCTCAGCATCAGCACCGTGGGGGTGATCTATTTCGACCTCGACGGCACCGTGCGCGACGTCAACCAGGCCTACCAGCGCATGACCGGCTACAGCGAGGACGAGCTGCGCCAGTTCGACAACTGGAAAACCATCACGCTGCCGGCCTTCTGGGACGTGACCCTGCGCGCGGGCCACGAACTGCGCGAGACCGGGCTGACGCGTCCCTACACCAAGCAGATGCTGCGCAAGGACGGCAGCCTGTGGTGGGGGCTGTATGCGCCAGCCCGGATTTCGGGCGAAGGCGCCGGCGCGCGCTGCGTCTGTTTCATCCTCGACGTCAGCGAATTGAAGGAAGCCGAGGCGCGCCTGGCCGAGAGCGAGGAGCGCTTCCGCGCGCTGGTCGAGGGTTTCGGCCAGGCGGTGTGGGAAACCGATGCCGACGCCAATTTCCTCCTGCCGTCGCCCAGCTGGTGCGCCTACACCGGGCAGCGCGAAGCGGCGGCCATGGGCCGCGGCTGGCTCGACGCCGTGCACCCGGACGACCGCGAATACGTGCAGCGCGAGTGGCGCGCGGCGATGGCGATGCGGCGCGGGATCAACATGGAATTCCGCGTGCACGTGGCGACCGGCGGCTGGCGCTGGACCAATGTGCGCGCGGCGCCGCTGTTCGACCCGGACGGCAGCCTGCGCAAGTGGTTCGGCATGAACATCGACATCGACGAGCGGCGCCGCACCCAGGCCGCTCTGGCCGAGAGCGAGCGCCGCTACCGCATGCTGTTCGAAGCCATGGACGAGGGCTTCCTGCTGGCCACCGTGCAGTATGACGGCGAAGGGCGCGCGGCCGGCCTGGCGTACGCGGAGGCGAATCCGGCGGCGGTGCGCATGACCAGCATCCAGTACGTCGGCCCGGGCCAGCTGAAAGTGCGCCCCGAGCACGAGCCCTGCTGGCTGGACGCCTGCGCCCAGGTCGCGCGCACCGGCGCCAGCACCCGCTCGCAGTGCTTTTCCGAGGCGCTGAACAGCTGGTTCGATTTCTTCGTCTACCCGGTCGGCGGCGACACCCCGCGGGTGGCGATCCTGTTCCACGACATTACCGTGCGCAAGCGCGCCGAGGACGCCCTGCGCGAAAGCGAGGCGCGCTTCCGCGCGCTGGCCGACGCTTCGCCGGCGCTGGTCTACCAGTTCGATCCGGACGGGGTCCTGATGTACCTGAACCAGCGCGGCGCGGGCGACTGCGGCCCGGCGGCGGAAAGCGAGGGCTGGCGCGCCAGCGTGCAGCCGGACGCCATGCACAGCTACCTGGAGCAGGTATCGAGCGGGATCCGCCAGCGCGGCGCCTACAACCAGCGGATCCGGGTGCCGGCGCGCGACGGCAGCTGGCACTGGTTCGAATCGCATGCGGCGCCCTGGTATTCCGGCGACGGCCAGCACCGCGGCGCCGTCGGCATCTCGCTCGACATCACCGGCGCCGTGCAGGCCGAGGACGCGCTGAAGGATGCCGACCGCCGCAAGGACGAATTCCTCGCCACCCTGGCCCACGAGCTGAGGAATCCGCTGGCGCCGATCAGCAACGCGGTGCAGCTGATGCGCCGGCCCGACGGGCGCCGCCAGTCCGACCGCGTGGTCGAAATGGTGGGGCGCCAGGTGCGCCAGATCGTGCGCCTGGTGGACGACCTGATGGAGGTGTCGCGCATCACCCGCGGCAAGATCGACCTGCGCCTGGAGCGGGTGCCGGTGGCCGAGATCATCCACAGCGCGGTCGAGACCAGCCAGCTGCCGATCGAGCGCGCGGGGCACCAGCTGGCCGTCGCCTTGCCGGAGGAGCCGCTGGTGCTGCTGGCCGACCGCGTGCGCCTGACCCAGGTCTTCGCCAACCTGCTCAACAACGCCGCCAAGTACACCGATCCGGGCGGACGCATCTGGGTCGACGTCTGGCGCGAGGACGGCCATGCGGTGGTCTCGGTGCGCGACACCGGGATCGGCATTCCGCCGGAAGCGCTGGGCCGGGTGTTCGACATGTTCGCCCAGGCCCACCGCGCGGTCGGGCGCGGGCAGGGCGGACTGGGAATCGGCCTGACCATGGTGCGCAGCCTGGTCGAGATGCACCACGGGAGCGTGGAGGCGCACAGCGCCGGCGGCGGCATGGGCAGCGAATTCCTGGTGCGGCTGCCGCTGGCGGCCCAGGACGACGAACGCCCCGAACGTCCGGGCGCGGCGCAGGCCCAGCCCCATGCGCCCTTCGCCGGGCAGCGCATCCTGGTGGTGGACGACAACCGCGACGCCGCCGACACCCTCGGCCTGTTATTGGAAGCCGACGGCGCCGAGGTGCGCGTGGTCTACGACGGCCGCAGCGCGCTGGCGATGGCGGAGAGCTTCATGCCGTCCAGCGTCCTGCTCGACATCGGCATGCCGGTCATGGACGGCTACGAGGTCGCGCGCCGCCTGCGCCAGGACGAGCGCTTTGCCGGCATGCGCATCATCGCCCTGACCGGCTGGGGCCAGGATGCGGACCGCCGCCAGACCCGCAACCGCGGTTTCACCCACCATTTGACCAAGCCGGTCAGCCTCGAGGAGCTGCATGGAATCCTGACTTAGCGCAAAATCGAGACTTTTCGCAACAGTTTCCAGGCGTTTTCAATCGCCTTGCATTTCTTATGCAGTGTGAGTTGGCTAACATCAAAGGCGAAAACCCGCTGATAGACTGAAATCACGTCAAACCCCTGTTGGGAGGCAGCGATGACGTGGATTTCAGAATTGGTGAGGTATTTCTCGGTGCTGGGCGACCCCCGCCTGGAGCCTGGCACGATCGAAGGCTTGCCGCCGTTCGCCCTGCGCCAGACCGCGGATGCGCTGATGGCATCCGGCTGGATCACGACCTATGAATACGGCGGCGACGACGCCTGGGTCGACTACGCCCGCGTCGACCTGCGCAAGGGCCGCTCCAAGCTCAAGCTCGAGTGGGACCAGGAGAGCGGCGGCAGTATCGATGGGCCGCAGGCGGTGCTGGATGAATTGCGGGTGCTGGATCCGTGGACCCAGGCGCGGCAGCATTGACGCGTGGGCACGGGGTGCCCACCCTACACGTACCGGCATGTCACCGTAGGGCGGGCACCCTGTGCCCGCGTGTATATCAAAACCGCTCGTCGGCGCCGAGATAGCGCCACTGACCCGGCGGCAACTCACCTAACTTGACCCGACCAATTCGCACCCGCTTCAAACCGATCACCTTCAAACCCACCATGTCGCACATGCGCCGGATCTGGCGCTTGCGGCCTTCCTTCAAGGTAAAGCTGAGCTGGTCATCGTTTTGCCAGCGCACCTTGGCCGGCAGCAGCGGCTCGCCGTCCATCCAGAGGCCGTGATTCAGCTTCTTCAAATCGGCATCCGGCAGCTTGCCCGGCCCGGTGTACTGCACGCGCACCAGGTATTCCTTCTCGATGGCCGTGTCTTCCCCGATCAGCTGGCGCGCGATGCGGCCGTCCTGGGTCAGCACCAGCAGGCCGACCGAATCGATATCCAGGCGCCCGGCCGGCACCAGCGAACGCAGCTGGGTGGGGTGGAATTGCTCGGGCGAGGGATCGTCGGCCCAGCGGTTTTCCGGCTTGACCAGCACCACGGCCGGCTTGTAGCCATCCTCGGCCTGGCCGCTGACGAAGCCGACCGGCTTGTTGATCAGCACCGTCACGCGCTTGGACTGCTCGGCCGCGGCCTGGCGCTCGACCGTGATCTTCTGGTGCGGCAGCACCTTGCTGCCCAGTTCGTTGACGACCTTGCCGTCCACGCGGACCCAGCCTTTGGCGATCCAGTCGTCGGCTTCGCGGCGGGAGGAGAGGCCCAGTTCGGACATGCGTTTGGAGAGGCGTACGGGTTCGGTCATAAGTGGTAAATGTTGATCCGTCATTCCCGCCTGCGCGGGAATGACCTTGGTTAAATTTTCAGGGCATCCAGCAATTCAGTTTCAAGCTGCACCTGCACCCGCTGGTTATTCAAGGCCGCCCCATCGATCAGGAATACGTCCTCGACCCGCTCGCCCAGAGTCATGATCTTGGCCGTATGCAGGTTGATCCGATACCGCGCCAGCACGCTCGCAATCGCGTACAGCAGGCCGTTGCGGTCGTTGGCGGCGATCGACAGCAGCCAGAACTGGCCGCGCTCGTCCGGGCGCAGTTCGACGGTCGGGGTGATCGGGAAGTTGCGCGACATGCGCGACAGGCGGGTGCGCAGGGGTGGGCTGAGCGGGTCCTGGTGGGTCAGTACTTCGCACAGCTCGTGCTCGATCAGGCTGATGATGTCGCGGTAGTTGTTGGCGAAGTGCTCGTCCGTGATCAGGAAGGTGTCGAGCGCGTAGCCGTCGCGCGTGGTGTGGATCTTGGCGTCGAGGATGGAGAAATTCTTGCGGTCGAAGTAGCTGCAGATGCGCGCGAACAGGTCCGGCTGGTCCTTCACGTACACGGTCACCTGCAGGCCTTCGCCGATCGGCGCCAGGCGCGACTTCACCACCGGCTTGTCGCGCCCCAGCTTGTCGTGCAGGGAGCGGGTCTGCCAGGCGATGTCGGAGGCGTCGTGACGCAGGAAGTAGGCCATGTCCAGCTGCTTCCAGAGCGCCTCGTGGGCCTGCGGGCCGAGGCCGAACAGGCGCAGGGTGGCCAGCGCTTCCTGCTGGCGCGCGCGCAGCTCGCGGTCGGCCGAAGGCGGCTCGCCGCCCAGCACGCGCAGGGTCATCTTGTACAGGTCTTCCAGCAGCTTGGCCTTCCAGGCGTTCCACACCTTGGGGCTGGTGCCGCGGATGTCGGCCACCGTCAGCAAATAGAGCGCGGTCAGGTGGCGCTCGTCGTTGACCAGGCCTGCGAAACCCGCGATCACGTCCGGGTCCGACAGATCCTGCTTCTGCGCCACCTGCGACATGGTCAGGTGCTGCTCGACCAGGAACACCACCAGTTCGGTGTCGTCCGGGGCGACGCCGTGGTCGCGGCAGAATTCCAGCACGTCGTGCTTGCCCAGCTCCGAATGGTCGCCGCCGCGGCCTTTCGCGATGTCGTGGAAGAGGGCGGCCAGGTACAGCAGCCAGCGGCGCGGGAAGTTGGCGATCAGCTGGCTGCAGAAGGGGTATTCGTGGGCGTGCTCCGTCATCGTGAAGCGGCGCATGTTCCGCACCACCATCATGATGTGCTGGTCGACGGTGTAGACGTGAAACAGATCGTGCTGCATCTGGCCGATGATGCGGCGGAAGTTCGGCAGGTAGCGGCCGAGGACGCCCATGTCGTTCATGCGGCGCAGCGCATGCACGATGCCGCTGGGCGCCTGCAGGATGCGCAGGAACAGCACGCGGTGGGCCGGGTCGGCGCGGAAGGATTCGTCGATCAGCGTGCGCGCATGCCACAGCGCGCGCATGGTGCGCGCCGTCATGCCCTTGATGTCCGGGCGCTCCGTCATCAGCACGAAGATCTCCAGCACGGCGGAAGGCAGGGCTTGGAAGGTATCGTCGCGGGCGATGTCGATGAAACCGTTGACCTCGTTGAAGCGCGGGTTGATCGGCACCGGGATCGAAGGCTGCGGAAACAGCTGGGCCTCGATGTTCTGCAGCAGGATGGTGTTCATCTGGGTGACCGTCTTGGCCGCCCAGTAGTAGCGCTGCATCAGGTATTCACTGGCGCGGCGCGCCTCCAGGCCCTGGCCGGTCGAGCTCAGGCCGAAGGTCTCGGCGATCGCGGTCTGGACGTCGAACACCAGCCGGTCTTCGCGGCGCCGGGTCTGCAGGTGCAGGCGGATGCGGATGTCCTTGAAGGCGTATTCCTTCTCCATCAGCTGGCGCGCTTCCTCGCGCGTGATCAGGCCGCGGATCGCCAGCTGGGTCCAGGAATTGCCGAGCCCCGCCGCCTGGGCCACCCAGCGGATCACCTGCAGGTCGCGCAGGGCGCCCGGGCTTTCCTTGACGTTCGGCTCCAGGCTGTAGGGCGTGAATTCGTACTTGGCGTGGCGCAGCCGCATCTCGGCGGTCTTGGCGTGGTAGAAGGCTTGCGGGTCCATCGCCTCCCGGTAGCGCCGCTGCAGCTCGGCGAACACGGTCTCGCTGCCGGCGATGCGCCGCGCTTCGAGCAGGCTGGTCTGCACCGTGATGTCGGCCGCCGACTCGCTCATGCACTCGTCGACGGTGCGGATGCTGTGGCCGATTTCCAGGCCCAGGTCCCACAGCAGCTGCACGAACTTCTCCAGCCTGGCCTGGGTCAGGGCGTCGGCCGGGGCGCCGAGCAGGATCAGCAGGTCGACGTCGGAATGGGGAAAAAGCTCGCCGCGGCCGTAGCCGCCGACCCCGACCAGCGCCGATGCCGTAGGCAGCCCGGCAAGCTTCCAGGCGTCGGCCAGCACCCCGTCGACGCTGTGGCGCAGGCCGCGCAGCAGCTTCTCGGGTTTGCCGTTCTTGCGGAAGTCCGCAATGATGAGATTGCGCTCATCCTTCAGGCGCTGCCGCAGCTGGGTTTGCAGCTGCGGCTGTTCGGTGGTGGCGGTGCCGGACATAAGTATCGAATCAGGCCGCGACGGTATCCTTGTCGAGCACGATCGCCGGCGGCGGCGGGGTGCCGGCCGAGGTGGTCAGCACTTCGTAGCCGGCTTCCGTCACCAGGATCATGTGCTCCCACTGGGCCGACAGGCTGCGGTCCTTGGTCTTGATGGTCCAGCCGTCCGGCATCTCGCGGATTTCGCGGCGGCCGGCGTTGATCATCGGCTCGATCGTGAAGATCATGCCCGGCTTGAGTTCCTCGCCGGTGCCGGGACGGCCGTAGTGCAGCACCTGCGGTTCTTCGTGGAAGACCTTGCCGATGCCGTGGCCGCAGAATTCGCGCACCACGCTGTAGCCGTTCTTTTCGGCGTGCTGCTGGATCACGTGGCCGATGTCGCCCAGGCGGGCGCCCGGCTTGACCTTGCTGATGCCCAGCCACATGCATTCATAGGTGACTTCGGCCAGGCGGCGCGCCTGGATCGTCGGTTCGCCCAGCAGGAACATTCGGGAATTGTCCCCATGGAAACCGTCCTTGGTGATGACGGTGACGTCGATGTTGACCGAGTCGCCGGCCTTCAGCACCTTGTCGCCGGGGATGCCGTGGCAGATGACGTCGTTGACCGAGGTGCAGACCGCCTTCGGGAAGGGCGGGTAGCCCGGCGGCGCGTAGTTCAGCGGGGCCGGCACGGTGCCTTGCACTTGCACCATGTATTCATGGCAAAGGCGATCCAGTTCGCCGGTGGTGACGCCCGGCTTGACGAAGGGGGTGATGTAGTCGAGCACTTCGGCGCCGAGGCGGCCGGCGATGCGCATGCCTTCGATCTCTTCCGGGGTCTTGAGGGAGATGGACATAGTCTTCTTAATAATGCGATGGGATGTCCGTCCATTATATGTGATCGCGCGATACGAGTATCAACTTGAAATCGGGAGCAAATCCGGCTAGAATCTCGGGTTGCTCGTGTTCATATCGAGTAATGTTGTAAAAAACGTCTTTTTACTGAATCGCGAATGCGGCCGACAAGGGTGCCTGGAATCAGGTGTACTGGCCGTTATTCAAGACCCAACCCTGGAGAATATTATGTCCGTCACTATGCGCGAAATGCTGGAAGCCGGTGTTCACTTCGGCCACCAGACCCGTTTCTGGAACCCGAAAATGGCACCGTTCATCTTCGGTCATCGCAACAAGATCCACATCATCAACCTGGAAAAAACCATGGCGATGTACCAGGATGCGATGAAGACCATCAAGCAGATCGCTGCCAACCGCGGCACCATCCTGCTGGTCGGCACCAAGCGCCAGGCCCGCGACATCATCGCCGCTGAAGCCCAGCGCGCCGGTGTGCCTTACGTCGACCAGCGCTGGCTGGGCGGCATGCTGACCAACTTCAAGACCATCAAGACCTCGATCAAGCGCCTGAAGGACATGGAAGCCATGATCGAAGCCGGCGACGTCGAGAAGATGTCGAAGAAAGAAGCGCTGATGTTCTCGCGCGAAATGGACAAGCTGCAGAAGTCGATCGGCGGCATCAAGGATCTGGGCGGCGTGCCGGACGCGATCTTCGTCGTCGACGTCGGCTACCACAAGGGCGCAATCACCGAAGCCTCGAAGCTGGGCATCCCGGTCATCGGCGTGGTCGACACCAACCACTCGCCGGAAGGCGTTACCCACGTGATCCCGGGTAACGACGACTCGTCGAAGGCCATCACCCTGTACGCACGCGGCGTCGCCGATGCGATCCTGGAAGGCCGTGCCAACGCCACCAACGAAGTCGTCGAGGCGGCCAAGGCTGGCGACGACTTCGTCGAAGTTTCCGAGCAAGCATAAATAGCCGGGCGGACTCCGGTCCGCTGATGTAAGGGAAGGGGCGCCGAGCCTAAGATCGAGCGCCCCTTTTTGCAAGCAGATTCAGCAAGAACAAACTCATTCTGGGAGAAATAACATGGCAGCGATTACTGCAGCGATGGTCGGCGAACTCCGCGCGAAGACCGATGCACCGATGATGGAATGCAAGAAGGCACTGACCGAAGCCGAAGGCGATCTGGCCCGTGCGGAAGAGATCCTGCGCGTCAAGCTGGGCGGCAAGGCTTCGAAAGCAGCCTCGCGCATCACCGCCGAAGGCGTGGTGACGGCTTATGTCGCCGGCAACATCGGCGCGCTGGTTGAAATCAACAGCGAAACCGACTTCGTCGCCAAGAACGACGAATTCATGGCCATGGCCAACCTGGCAGCCAAGCTGGTCGCCGAAAACAACCCGGCCGACGTCGCCGCCCTGGGCGCCCTGCCGGTCGACGGCAAGACCTTCGACGACGTGCGTACGGCACTGATCGGTAAAATCGGCGAGAATATGACCGTTCGCCGCTTCCAGCGTTTCGACACGGCCGGCAAGCTGGCTTCCTACCTGCACGGCAACCGCATCGGCGTGATCGTCGACTTCGAAGGCGCCGACGAGCAAGTCGGCAAGGATGTCGCCATGCACATCGCCGCGATGAAGCCGGTCTCGCTGTCGTCGGACCAGGTGCCGGCTGAAATGATCGAGAAAGAGCGCTCGGTCGCCCAGCTGAAGGCCAAGGAAGACGCCGACAAGGCCGTCGCCGAAGGCAAGCAGCCGCAATCGGAAGAAATCGTTGCCAAGCGCATCGACGGTTCGGTGCAGAAGTACCTGAAGGAAGTGTCGCTGTTCAACCAGGCTTTCGTGAAGAACGACAAGCAGAGCGTCGAGCAGATGCTGAAGGCGAACAACGCCAGCGTCAAGGCATTCACCATGTACGTGGTGGGTGAGGGCATCGAGAAGAAGGTCGACGACTTCGCCGCCGAAGTCGCTGCCCAGATGGCCGCAGCAAAGCAGTAATCAGCAGTAAATGAAGACGGGCCGAAAGGCCCGTTTTTGCAAGGGCATGCGGGCCAAAAGCCCGCATGCCCGGTAGGGTGGACACCCCGTGCCCACGCGTGACGGCCGAATCAGGTTGGCCGCCACGACAGCAGTACCAGAATTCGATTCATCTACAATCTAGGAGCCCATTCATGACCAAACCAGCCTACCAACGAGTCCTTCTCAAACTGTCTGGCGAAGCGCTGATGGGCGACGACCAGTTCGGCATCAACCGCGCCACCATCGAGCGCATGGTTGCCGACGTGGCGGAGGTGCAGAAGCTGGGCGTGGAACTGGCCGTGGTGATTGGCGGCGGCAACATCTTCCGTGGCGTGGCGCCTGGCGCCCAGGGCATGGACCGTGCGACCGCCGACTACATGGGCATGCTGGCCACCGTCATGAACGCGCTGGCCCTGGCCGACGCCATGCGCCAGCAGGGCATCACCGCGCGCGTGATGTCGGCGATCGGCATCGAGCAGGTGGTCGAGCCCTATGTGCGCCCGAAAGCCCTGCAATACCTGGAAGAAGGCAAGGTGGTCGTGTTCGCCGCCGGCACCGGCAATCCTTTCTTCACGACCGACACCGCGGCCGCGCTGCGCGGCTCGGAAATCTCGGCCGAAATTGTTTTGAAGGCAACCAAGGTCGATGGCGTATATACTGCCGATCCGAAGAAGGATCCGCACGCGACCCGTTATGAATCGATCTCCTTCGACGAGGCGATTTCGAAGCATCTGCAGGTGATGGACGCCACCGCGTTCGCCCTGTGCCGCGACCAGAAGCTGCCGATCAAGGTGTTCTCGATCGTCAAGCCCGGCGCGCTCAAGCGCGTGATCATGGGCGAAGACGAGGGTACACTGGTACACGTTTAAAATCCGATATTTGTAATTCAGAAAAACACAGGAGAGCAGCATGTCCGTAGCTGACGTTAAAAAGAATGCCCAGGACAAGATGGCGAAGTCCATCGAGACCCTGCGGGCCAACCTGGCTAAAGTCCGTACCGGCCGCGCCCACACCGGCATCCTCGACTCCGTCATGGTCGAGTACTATGGATCGCCGACCGCGCTGTCGCAGGTCGCGAACCTGACGCTGATCGACGCCCGCACCATCGGCGTGCAGCCGTACGAGAAAAAGATGCTGAGCACCGTCGAAAAGGCGATCCGCGACTCCGACCTGGGCCTGAACCCGTCGACCTTCGGCGAAATGATCCGCGTGCCGACCCCGGCCCTGACCGAAGAGCGCCGCAAGGAAATGGTCAAGCTGTGCAAGTCGGAAGCCGAAGACGCCAAGATCGCCGTGCGCAACGTGCGCCGCGACGGCAACGAGCAGCTGAAGAAGCTGGTCAAGGACAAGGCGATTTCCGAAGACGACGAGCGCCGCGCCTCGGACGACATCCAGAAGCTGACCGACAAGGCCGTGGTCGACATCGACAAGCTCGTCGCGGAAAAAGAAAAAGAAGTGATGACGGTGTAAGCTGGCCGGGGCAGGGCGCCTGGTCCTGTTCTCGCTACCGTGTACGCCGGCCCGGGTTTCCGTGCCGGCGCCTCGTTTTTACCGCCGACTCCGGCCTGATTTATGATTTTCAAAAGTTCGACCACCGCAGTTCCCGACGCGCCGGCGGTGCCGCGCCATATCGCCATCATCATGGACGGCAATGGCCGCTGGGCGACCAAACGCCTGCTGCCGCGCGTGGCCGGCCACGTCAAGGGCGTGGATGCCGTGCGCAAGATCGTCGAGGCCTGCGTCGAGCGCGGCGTCGGGTACCTGACGCTGTTCGCTTTTTCCTCGGAAAACTGGCGCCGTCCGGCCGAAGAGGTGTCCTACCTGATGGGCCTGTTCGTCACCGCGCTCGAACGCGAAGTGGCGAAGATGCATGCCAATAACATCCGCCTGAAGGTGGTGGGCGACCTGTCGCGCTTCGATCCGAAGCTGCAGGACATGATCGCCAACGCCGAGCGCAAGACCGCCAACAATTCCCGCCTGACCGTCACCGTGTGCGCCAACTACGGCGGCCGCTGGGACATCATGCAGGCGACAGGCAAGATGGTGGCCGCCAATCCGGGCGTCACCGACTACACCGAAGAGATGCTGGCCCCGCACCTGGCGATGGCCTACGCGCCGGAGCCGGACCTGTTCATCCGCACCGGCGGCGAGGAGCGCATTTCCAACTTCCTGCTGTGGCAGCTGGCTTATTCGGAGCTCTACTTCACCGACGCCTTCTGGCCGGACTTTTCGCCGGAGGCGCTGGATACCGCGATCGCGTCCTACCAGAGCCGGGAGCGGCGCTTCGGCCGCACCGGCGAGCAGGTAGCAACCAAGGCTAAATAATCGATGCTGAAAACCCGGGTCATCACCGCGCTGGTCTTGCTGGCAATCCTCTTGCCGGTCCTGTATTTCAACAATTTCACGGCGTTCGCGGTGGTGGCCACGGTGTTCTTCGGCGCCGCGGTCTGGGAATGCGTGCGCCTGTTCAATCCCGGCACCGCCAACGGCCACATCATCGCCCTGGTCTGGACCGGCGTGTTCGCGGTGTCGATGCTGTCCGGCCACCTGAACGCCGCCTTCTGGTCCGCGCTCAGCCTGGCGCTGTGGATCGCGCGCTTCGCGCCTTCGCTCAAGACCGGCCTGCCGCCGCTGGGCAGCCCCTCCAACACGCTGCTGAGCCTGGTCTACGGCTTCGCCATCTTCGGCTGCTTCGTCGCCATCGTGGTGCTGTTCTCGCATTCGCCGGTGTTCCTGCTGTCGGTCATGGCGATCGTCTGGGTGGCCGACATCGGCGCCTATTTCTCCGGCAAGGCCTTCGGCAAGCGCAAGCTTGCGCCCTCGATCTCGCCCGGTAAATCCTGGGAGGGCGCGATCGGCGGCGGCATCGCCGTGCTGGTGCTGGCCTCGCTGTCGGTGGCGTATGGCGGCGACGCCTTCGCCGACACCTTCGCCGCGCGCGTCGCGCACGGCCTCGGCTGGCCGGCGCTGCTCGCCATCCTGGTCCTGATGGTCGCCGCCAGCATCGTCGGCGACCTGTTCGAATCCCAGCTCAAGCGCCGCGCCGGCATGAAGGACAGCAGCAACCTGCTGCCGGGCCACGGCGGCGTGCTCGACCGGATCGATGCACTGATCCCCGTTTTGCCGCTCGCAGCACTGATCGGCTCCAGGCTTTAAAAGGTCTACCCCATGCAACGCGTTACCATCCTGGGCGCCACCGGCTCGATCGGCGTCTCGACCCTCGACGTGCTCGCACGTCATCCCGAACAATACGAAGTCCATGCCCTGAGCGCCCACGGCCGCGTCGACGAGCTGGCGGCCCAGTGCCGCCGCTTCCGTCCGGCCCGCGCCGTGGTCGGCTCGCCCGATGCCGCCGCGCGCCTGGCCGGCATGATCGCCGACCTGCCGACCGAAGTCTCGTGGGGCGAGCAGGCCCTGTGCGAGATCGCCGCCAGCCGCGACACGGACACCGTGATGGCCGCCATCGTCGGCGCCGCCGGCCTGGCCCCGACCCTGGCCGCCGCGCGCGCCGGCAAGAAGGTCCTGCTGGCCAACAAGGAAGCGCTGGTGATGTCCGGCCAGCTGTTCATGGACGCCGTGCGCGAGCACAAGGCGACCCTGCTGCCGATCGACAGCGAACACAATGCGATCTTCCAGTCGCTGCCCGCGCATTACGCGCGCGCGCCGGAAGCGGCCGGCGTGGCGAAGATCCTGCTGACCGCGTCCGGCGGCCCCTTCCTCAAGCGGGCGGTGGAGACGCTGGAGCAGGTGACCCCGGAAGAAGCCTGCAAGCACCCGAACTGGTCGATGGGCCGCAAGATCTCGGTCGATTCCGCCACCATGATGAACAAGGGCCTGGAAGTGATCGAGGCCCACTGGCTGTTCGGCGCCCCGGCCGACCTGATCGAGGTGGTGATCCACCCGCAGAGCGTGATCCACTCGATGGTGTCCTATGTGGACGGCTCGGTGCTGGCCCAGCTCGGCAACCCCGACATGCGCACCCCGATCGCCCATGCGCTGGCCTTCCCGGAGCGGATCGCTTCCGGGGTCGCGCAACTGGACCTGACCGCCATGGCGGCGCTCGAATTCCACGCCCCCGATTTCCGCCGCTTCCCCTGCCTGGCGCTGGCCTTCGACGCCCTGCGCGCGGGCGGCACCGCGCCGGCCCTGCTGAACGCGGCCAACGAGGTCGCGGTGGAGGCCTTCCTCGACCGCCGCATCGGCTTCCGCGACATCGACCGCGTGGTGCAGCGCGTGATGAATGAGGTGCAGCACGGCGCGGCTTCCAGCATCGAGGCGGTGCTGGAGCAGGATGCGCAGGCGCGCAGCGCCGCCGGCCGCATCGTCGACGGCCTGGCGCGGACCTGACGCCATGAGCTTCAGCCACATCCTGTTCGGCTTCCTCCTGGGGCTGGGGCCGCTGATCATCCTGCACGAACTGGGGCACTACTTCGTCGCGCGCTGGTGCGGCGTGAAGGTGCGCCGCTTCTCGATCGGCATGGGCCGCGTCGTGTGGTCGCGCCGTTTCGGCCGCGACCAGACCGAATGGGCGCTGTCGATCGTTCCGGTCGGCGGCTACGTGATGATGGTCGACAGCCGCGTCCCGGCGCAGGCCCCGGTCGACGCCGAAGAAGAACGGCGCGAGTTCACGCGCCAGAACGTGTGGAAGCGCATCGCCATCATCGCCGCCGGCCCGATCGTCAACTTCGCGGTGGCCATCCTGCTGATGGCGGCCTTGTTCATGGTGGGCAAGGAGGAGCCGGGCACGCGCCTGCGCGCGATGCCGTCGCAATCGGCGGTGTATGTGGCCGGCGTGCGCGGCGGCGATGCGGTCGGCGCCGTCAACGGCCGCCCGGTCCAGGCCTGGAGCGAGCTGCGCTGGGAAGTCGTGCGCGCCGCCCTCGACAAGCGCGACGCCGAACTCGTCCTGCATGGCCAGGGCGGCGGCAGCTACCGCGCCGTGATCCCGGCCGCGACCCTGGCCCGCTTCGACCCGGATGGCCAGGCCGACATCATGGAGCAGCTGGGCATGCAGATCTGGCGCCCGCCGGCGGTCGCCAACAAGGTCCTTCCGGACGGGGCGGCCGCGCGCGCCGGCCTGCGCCAGGGTGACCTCGTCACCGCGATCGACGGCAAGCCGGTGATCGACGGCGTCGATGTGATCATGGCTGTGAGGAAGAGCCCGGGCCGCAGCCTGCGCTTCGACGTGCTGCGCGGCGGCCAGCCGCTGCAGCTGGTGCTGGTGCCGGAGCGCGATGCCAAGCACGGGCAGGGCGTGATCAAGCTCGAACTGGCGCAGATGCCCGAGCTGGTGACGGTCAAGGCCGGCCCGCTGGACGCGGTCGCCAGGGGCGCCGCGCGCGCCTGGGACGGCAGCGTCACGACCCTCAAGATGATCGGCCGGATGCTGACCGGCGAGGTCTCGCTGACGAACGTGTCGGGTCCGCTGACCATCGCCGGGGTGGCCGGACAGGCCGCCGATGCGGGCTTTTCGACCTATATCGAGATACTTGCCTTCATCAGCCTGAGCCTGGGTGTAATGAATCTGTTACCAATTCCCGTTCTGGATGGCGGCCAATTGCTGTATTATTCGCTGGAAGTTTTGACCGGGCGCCCCCTGCCAGCGCGAGTAGGAGAGATCGCGCAGCTCGCCGGGTTTGGCCTGATGCTCATGCTGATGGCGCTCGCCGTCTTCAACGACCTGGTGCGGCTGTTCTGATACCGGGCGCAGAATACGTACGTTGTCCAAATGACTGACCCATTGATTTAGCCAATGAAATTACACTCTGAACGTCCTGTACTGCCACGCTTCGCCATGCCTTCCCGTCGTAGCCTGATCGGCGCCGCAGTGCTTGCGCTTTGCGCCGGCCACGCCGCCGCCGGCGCTCCCTTCGTCGTGAAGGACATCCGGGTCGAAGGCATCCAGCGTACCGAGGCAGGCACGGTGTTCAGCTACCTGCCTGTGCGCGTCGGCGAGACCTTCGACGACGACAAGGGCACGGCTGCGATCAAGGCCCTGTACGCGACCGGCTTCTTCAAGGACGTGCGCCTGGAAGAAGAGAACGGCGTGCTGGTGGTGCTGGTCGAGGAACGCCCGGCGATTTCGAGCGTCGACTTCACCGGCACCAAGGAATTCGAGAAGGACATGCTGGTCAAGGCGCTGAAGGAAATCGGCGTCGGCGAAACCAAGATCTTCGACAAGGCCTCGGTCGAGCGCGCCGAGCAGGAGCTGAAGCGCCAGTACCTGTCGCACGGCCTGTACGGCGTGAAGATCACCACCACCGTCACCCCGATCGAGCGTAACCGCGTGACGGTCATGTTCAACGTGGACGAGGGCGACGTCGCCAAGATCAAGGGCATCAACATCGTCGGCAACAAGGCCTTCAGCGACAAGCAGCTGCGCGAACTGCTGCAGCTGAATACCTCGGGCTGGTTCACCTGGTACTCGAAGGCCGACCAGTACTCCAAGCAGAAGCTGACTGGCGACCTGGAATCGATCAAGTCCTGGTACGCCAACCACGGCTACCTGGAGGCGAACGTCGAATCGACCCAGGTCGCGATCACTCCTGACAAGAAGGAGATCTACCTCACCATCAACATCACCGAGGGCGAGAAGTACACCGTCACCGGCGTCAAGATGGAAGGCGAGACCTTCGGCCGCGAGGAAGAGCTGAAGCAGCTGATCCTGCTGCGTCCGGGCCAGACCTATTCCGGCGAGCTGCTGGAAGCCTCGAACAAGCGCATCTCGGACCGCCTGGCGAGCTTCGGCTACGCCTTCGCCAACGTCAACGCGAATCCGGAAGTCGACCAGGCCAGGCATGAAGTGAAATTCACCTTCATCGTCGATCCGGGCAAGCGCGCCTACGTGCGCCACATGACCATCTCGGGCAACACGATCACCCGCGACGAAGTGATCCGCCGCGAATTCCGCCAGTTCGAGAGCTCGTGGTACGACCCGACCCGCGTGAAGATGTCGCGCGACCGTGTCGACCGCCTCGGCTACTTCAAGGACGTGACCGTCGAGACCCCGGAATCCCAGGGCACCACCGACCAGGTCGACGTGAACATCGCCGTCACCGAAAGGCCGACCGGTAACTTCATGATCGGCGGCGCGTTCTCGCAGGCCGAGAAGTTCACCTTCACGGCCTCGGTCACGCAGGCCAACTTTGCCGGCAGCGGCAACACGGTCGGCATCGAGCTGAATACCAGCAAGTACAACCGCACGATCTCGTTCGCCCAGACCAACCCGTACTTCACCGACGAAGGCGTGTCGCGCGCCTTCCAGCTGTACCTGCGCACCTCGCGTCCGCCGGCGCTGAACATCGGCTCGTACACCGTGCGCCAGTTGGGCGGCAACCTGACCTTCGGCGTGCCGTTCTCGGAAACCGACAACGTCTACTTCGGCGCCGGCCTGGAACGCACCAAGCTGGAAACCGACGAAAGCTCGCCGACGCCTTACCAGGAATTCATTCGCCAGAACTCGAAAGACCCACTGGCCAGGATCACCGGCGTGGGCAGCGCGACCAGCAACGCGATCCCGCTGACCGTGGCCTGGGGCCGCGATTCGCGCGACAGCGCCGTCACGCCGACCCGCGGCCGCTACCAGCGCGCCAACCTGGAAATCGACATGGTGGGCGATAACAAGTATTACCGCGCGATCTACGAACACCAGTGGTACCGTCCAGTGACACGCTGGATGACGCTGGCCTTGAAGGGCGAGCTGGATATCGGCGGCGGCCTGCGAGGCAGCGACTACCCGGTCTTCAAGAACTTCTACGGCGGCGGCATCGGCTCGGTGCGCGGCTACGAGAGCTCGTCGCTGGGCCTGGTGGACTACCGCACCCTGGACGCGCTGGGCGGCGCCCGCCGCGTGATCGGCAACGCCGAGCTGCAGTTCCCGTTCCCGGGCGGCGGCAGCGACAAATCGCTGCGCTGGTTCACCTTCGCCGATACCGGCCAGGTGTTCCAGGAAGGCCAGCGCTTCCGCGCCGACCAGCTGCGCTACTCGGCCGGTATCGGCCTGTCGTGGATTTCCCCGGTGGGTCCGCTCAAGTTGAGTTATGCTAAGCCCTTGAACGCCAAGCCGGGCGATCGCCTGGAACGCTTCCAGTTCCAGATGGGTACCGGCTTCTGATCAGGAGAACCATGTTGAACAAGTCGATTTCCTCGTTGCCGCAATTGCTGCGTATGCCGCTGCTGCTGGCCGCCTTGTGCGCCGGCGCCCTGGCGCCGCTGTGCGCCCAGGCGCAGACGGGCATCGGCCGCATCGGCTTCGTGTACACCGAGCGCCTGATGACCGAATCGAAGCTGGCGCGGGCGGCGGACGAGAAAATCCAGAACGAGTTCTCGAAGCGCCAGAAGCAGGTCGACGACATGGTCAAGCGCTACAAGGGCGCACGCGAGAAGTTCGACGACGATGCGCCCAAGCTGAACGATATCGACCGCACCCGCCGCACCCGCGAGCTGCTCGACATGGAGAAGGACGTGCAGCGCATGCAGCGCGAGTTCAACGAAGACCTCTTCCAGCGCAAGAACGAAGAGCGCGCGGCGATCGCCCAGCGGGCATCGAAGCTGATCGAGCAGGTGGCCGAGCAGGAGCACCTCGACGTGGTCCTGCAGGAAGCCGTCTGGACCAGCCCGCGCATCGACATCACCGACAAGATCCTCAAGCTGCTCGACAGATAAGCGGCGGGACACGATACGAACGCCGGCCGGACGGATGCGCCCGGCCGGCGTATCATTATTCAGATTTACTTTTATACGGACGACCAGATGGGCACTCGACTGGGTGAATTGGTCGAACGCTTCGGTGGCCAGCTCGTGGGCGACCCGGACCTCGAGGTCCAGGGCATCGCACCGCTCGACGGCGCCGACGCTTCGCACATCAGCTTTCTGAGCAATAGCAAACTGCGCGCGCTGGCTGCGCAGAGCAGGGCGGCGGCGCTGATCGTCGCCCCGCTGGACGACGCCACCGTCGCCGCCACCTATGAGGGCGCGCGCATCGTCACCACCAATCCCTACGCCTACTTCGCCCGCGCCGCCCAGTACTTCGTGGCGCTCGAAGAGACGCCGCCGCCCGCCGGGGTGCACCCCAGCGCGGTGGTCCACGAAAGCGCGCGGATCGACCCCACGGCCCACATCGGGCCGCAGGTGACGGTGGAAGCGGGCGCCGTGGTCAAGGCCGGCGCCGTGATCGGGGCCGGCTGCTTCGTCGGCCGCGATGCGGAAATCGGCGAGGACACCCAGCTGTTCGCCAACGTCAGCTTCCACGCGCGCTGCCGGATCGGCAAGCGCGGCATCCTGCATTCGGGCGCGGTGATCGGCACCGACGGCTTCGGCTTCGCGCGCGAAAATGGCGTTTACATCAAGATTCCCCAGACCGGGCGCGTGATCCTGGGCGACGACGTCGACGTCGGCGCCAACACGACCATCGACCGCGGCGCGCTGGCCGACACCGTCATCGAAGACGGGGTCAAGCTCGACAACCAGATCCAGATCGGCCACAACTGCCATATCGGCGCCAACACGGCCATGGCCGGCTGCGTGGGGGTGGCGGGCAGCGCCAGGATCGGCAAGAATTGCACCTTCGGCGGCGCCGCCATGGTGCTCGGCCACCTGGAAATCGCGGACAATGTCCACATCTCCTCGGGCAGCATGGTCTCGCGCTCGGTGCTCGAGCCGGGCCAGTACACCGGCTTCTACCCGCTGGCCAAGAACGCCGAATGGGAAAAGAGCGCCGCCATCGTGCGCAACCTGTCCTCGATGCGCGAGAAGATCCGCGCGCTGGAAAAACAGATCAAAAACCTGACCGACAACACAGAACAAAAATGACGACCGAATCGACCTCCACCTCGAAAATCCTGAACATCACCCAGATCAAGGAATACCTGCCGCACCGCTATCCGCTGCTGCTGGTCGACCGCGTGGTCGATTATGAGCTGGGCAAGACCATCACCGCGATCAAGAACGTCACGGTGAACGAGGAGTTCTTCAACGGCCACTTCCCGCACCAGCCGGTGATGCCGGGCGTGCTGATGGTCGAGGCGCTGGCCCAGACCGCGGCGATTCTCTCCTTCATGACCATGGGCGTGAAGCCGGACGAGAATTCGGTGGTCTACTTCGTCGGCATCGACAACTGCCGCTTCAAGCGCCCGGTCGGTCCTGGCGACCAGTTGAAGATGGACGTCGAGATCCTGCGCAGCTCGCGCGGCATCTGGAAATACAAGGCGCAGGCCAGCGTCGACGGCAAGGTGGCGGTGGAAGCGGAACTGATGTGCACCATCCGCGCCAACGAGAACGCGACTGCGGCGGCAACGCCGGCAGCGGGGCAGTAATGAGCAGCCGGATTCACCCGACCGCGATCGTCGATCCGAAGGCGGAGCTGGACAGCTCGGTCGAGGTCGGCCCGTACTCGATCGTCGGCCCGCACGTGCGCATCGATGCCGGCACCGTGGTCGGCCCGCACGTGGTCATCGAAGGCCACACCACGATCGGCAAGGACAACAAGATCTTCCAGTTCGCCTCGCTGGGCGCCGCGCCGCAGGACAAGAAGTGGGCCGGCGAGCCGACCCGCCTCGAAATCGGCAGCGGCAACACCATCCGCGAGTTCACGACCTTCAACCTGGGCACCGCCCAGGATGCCGGCGTGACCCGCCTGGGCGACGACAACTGGATCTCGGCCTACGTGCACCTGGCGCACGACTGCCAGGTCGGCAGCCACACGATCTTCTCGAACAATGCCCAGCTGGCGGGCCACGTGGTGGTCGGCGACTGGGCGATCCTGTCGGGCTACTGCGGCGTGCACCAGTTCTGCAAGATCGGCGCGCATGCCTTCATCGGCATGTACACCAGCCTGACCCAGGATGTGCCGCCCTATGTGCTCGTGTCCGGCAACCCGGCCGAGGCGCATGGCGTCAACATCGAGGGCCTGAAGCGCCGCGGCTTCACGCGCGAGCAGATCAACGCCATCCGCGCCGCCTACAAGGACATCTACCGTTCCGGCCTGACGCTGGAAGAGGCCAAGGCCAAGCTGGCGGCCGACGCGGCGCAGGCCGGCGCGCAGTCTTCCGACCTTGCCTCGCCGGTCCAGGCCATGCTCGACTTCCTCGGCACCACCACCCGTGGCATCGTCCGCTGAGACCCATATTGCGCTGGTAGCGGGCGAGGTCTCCGGCGACATGCTGGCGGCGCGCCTGATGGCCGGCCTGCGTGCGCAGCTGCCCGATGTCCGCTACTCCGGCATCGGCGGCGCCCGCATGCTGGAGCAGGGCCTGGTATCAAGCGTCCCGATGGACACGCTCACCGTGCGCGGCCTGGTCGAGGTCATCCCGCGCTACCGCGAACTGAAGGGCATCCAGAACACGCTGCGCGACCGCTTGATCGCCGAGCGGCCGGCGGCCTTCATCGGCGCCGACTACCCCGGCTTCAACCTGGGCCTGGAAGAGCAGCTGAGGGCAAGCGGCATTCCGACCCTGCATTTCGTCGGTCCGCAGATCTGGGCCTGGCGCGGCGGCCGCATCAAGAAGATCCAGCGCGCGGTCTCGCACATGCTGCTGATCTTCCCCTTCGAAGAAGAGATTTACCGGCAGGCCGGCGTGCCGGCCACCTATATCGGCCATCCGCTGGCCGAGCAGATTCCGCTGCAGCCCGACGTCGCCGCCGCCAGGCACCAGCTGGGCATCCCGGAAGATGCGAAGGTCGTGACCGTCATGCCGGGCAGCCGCATGGCCGAGATCAAGTATTTGAGCGAGCCCTTCGCCGGCGCCGTGAAGCTGCTGGCGCGGCGCGACCCGTCCGTGCGCTTCATCGCACCGATGGCGGGCGAACGCCAGAAGGCGTTTTTCAGGGAGCTGGTGGCGAAGGCGGGTCTGCAGGATGTGCCGCTGGAACTGGTCGACGGCCAGTCGCATGCCTGCATCGCCGCGGCCGACGCGGTGCTGGCGGCGTCCGGCACGGCGACCCTGGAAGTGGCGCTGTTCAAGAAGCCGATGGTGATCGCGTATAAAGTGATGCGGGCGTCATGGGAGATCATGCGCCACATGGGCTACCTGCCCTGGATCGGCCTGCCGAACATCCTGGCGCGCGAATTCATCGTGCCGGAATTCCTGCAGCACGCCGCCACGCCGCAGGCGCTGGCCGACGCGGTCTGGTTCCAGTTGACGGACGAGGCGAATCGCGCGAAGCTGGCGCAGCGCTTCCTGGAGATGCACCACAGCCTGCTGCGCAACAGTGCCGAAGAGAGCAGCAGGGCCGTGCTCGAAGTCATAGGTAAGAAATGAAATGAGCAAGAAGAAGTTCGATTTCTATCCCGGCCTGCCCACCAGGGGACGCCCGTTTACCGCGGTCGACATCGTCTGCGGCGTGGACGAGGCCGGGCGCGGTCCGCTGGCCGGGCCGGTGTATGCCGCCGCCGTCATCCTCGACCCCAGGCGGCCGATCGAGGGCCTGCGCGACTCCAAGAAGCTGACCGAAGCGCGCCGCGACGAACTGGCGCCGGTCATCCGCGAGCAGGCCCTGGCCTGGGCCATCGCCGAATGCTCGCACCATGAGATCGACACCCTGAACATCCTGCAGGCGACCATGCTGGCGATGCGCCGCGCGGTCGAGCAGCTGGCCACCGTGCCGACCATCGCCCTGATCGACGGCAACCGCTGCCCGACGCTCTTGGCGCCGCTCCGCGCCCACGCCGTGGTCGAAGGCGACGACAAGGTGCACGCCATCTCGGCCGCGTCCATCCTGGCCAAGACGGCGCGCGATGCCGCGCTAAGGGCCCTGCACGAGGCTTATCCGCAGTATGCCTTCGACCAGCACAAGGGTTACGCCACCGCGCTGCACCTGGAGCGGCTGCGCCTGCACGGACCCTGCCCGGTGCATCGCCGTTCCTTTGCGCCGGTGCGCGCGCTGTGCGAACCGGACCTGTTTTCAAGCTTCGAAAGCGCCACCGCATGAAGACCGTCAGCTCGCGCGACAACCCGTTTTATAAAGAACTGAAGGCCCTTGCCACCAACTCGCAGGCGCGCCGCAAGGCCGGCCGCTCGCTGCTGGACGGCGTGCACCTGTGCCAGTCCTGGCTGGACCTGCGCGGCCTGCCGGCCCATTGCGTGGTGTCCGAGGACGCCCTGGCGAACCCGGAAGTGGCTGCCATCGCCGGCCGCGTCGAAGCGGCGCGCGGCCATGTGACGGCGCTGCCGGAAGCGCTGTTCGGCGCCATCAGCCAGGTCGAACATGGCGTCAACCTGGTGTTCGTGGTCGATACGCCGGCGCCCGTCGTGCCGAAGCTGCTGACCGAATCGGCGGTGCTGCTGGACGGCGTGCAGGATCCGGGCAATGTTGGCTCCATCCTGCGCAGCGCCGGCGCCGCCGGCATCAAGCAGGTCTGGTGCAGTCCCGGCACTGCTTTCTGCTGGTCGCCCAAGGTGCTGCGCGCGGCGATGGGCGCCCACTTCGTGCTGGAGATCTTCGAGAACGCCGACCTGCCCGCGCTGGTGCGCGATGCGAAGCTGCCGGTGCTGGCCACCAGCGGCTACGCCGCCGAATGCCTGTACGACGTCGAGCTGTCCGGGCCGGTGGCCTGGGTGCTGGGCCACGAGGGACAGGGCGTGTCCGACGAACTGCTGAACCTGGCCAGCCGGCGCGTGGCCGTGCCGCACGCGGGCCAGGTCGAGTCCCTGAACGTGGCCGCCTGCGCCGCCGTGTGCTTTTTCGAGCAGTTACGGCAGGCCCGGCACCGCCAGCCATAGACGGCATGCGCGGCGCCATGTACCCTTCGGGTTGGGCAAGCGGAGTCGCGATGGACACAATGCAGTCAGCTTTACAAAATCTACACTTTCTGGTGGCGGAAGCCGAGCCGGTGCAGCGCCGCGCGCTGATCGAGGCGCTCGGCCAGCTGGGCGCGACCCGCGTCACCGACGTGCCGGACGGCCCGACCGCGCTGCGCACCCTGCAGGCCAGCTTCACGCCGAAGATCGACGTCGCCATCATCGACCTGGCCCTGGGCGGCATGGACGGCCTCGAGCTGCTGCGCGCGATTGCCGCGCTGAAGTCGGCGGTGCGCCTGATCGTGATCGGCGCCCAGCCCGCCGGCGTGCTGTTCTCGGTCGAGACCCTGGCCCAGGCCTACGGTGTCGACCTGCTGGGCACCATCGCCAAACCGGTCTCCAGCGCCAAGCTGAAGGCGCTGCTGGACAACTTCCAGCCGCCCGCGCGTCCGCGCGCCAGCCCGAAAACGCCCGCCTTCAGCTTCGCGGAAGTCGGCCTCGGCCTGCAGCAGCGCCAGTTCGAGCCCTTCTTCCAGCCCAAGATCGAGCTGGCCACCGGCCAGGTGAAGGGCCTGGAGACCTTCGCGCGCTGGCGCCACCCCGAGCACGGCGTGCTGGGCCCGGGCGCCTTCATCGACGCGCTGGAACAGAACAACCGCGTCGATTTCCTCGACTGGACCATGATCGAGCTGTCGGTCGAGCGCTGCCGCCAGTACCACGACCAGGGCATCCCGATCTCGATCTCGCTGAACCTGGCCGCCGAGACGCTGGCGAACCCCAACTTCATCCGCCAGGTATCGTCCTGCATGAAGCGCCACGGCGTGATGCCCGACTACCTGACTTTCGAGATCACCGAGTCCTCGATCCTGAAGTTCGACGCCGACTTCATCGAACGCCTGGTGCGCCTGCGCATGATGGGCTTCGGCCTGGCGATCGACGACTACGGCACCGGGCGTTCGAACCTGCAGCTGCTGGCGCGGATTCCGTTCTCGGAGCTCAAGATCGACCGGTCGTTTGTCGATGGCGCTTCCAAGAAGCGCCCGCTCGGCACGGTGCTGAAATCGTGTCTGGGCCTGGCGCATAGCCTGGACCGGATGTCGGTGGCGGTGGGGGTCGAGACGCGGCAGGACTGGGATTTCCTGCAGGGCCTGGGCTGCACGTATGCGCAGGGCTACCATATTGCCAATCCGATGGCGGCTTCGGCGTTTCCTGGTTGGCTGGAAGACTGGCGGCATTTCTTCTAAGGAGGGGTCAGACCCCGGTTTTGCTTGCCTGGGGTCTGACCCCGGTGCTTTGAGGCGCCGCCACGATTGCCTGGGGTCTGACCCCGGTGCTTTGAGGCGCCGCCACGATTGCCTTGGGCTCTGACCCCGGTGCTCCTGACCCCGGTGCTCTGACGCGCCGCCACGGAACACCGGGGTCAGAGCCCCTTTAGAACCAACACCGGGCTCTGACCCCTCCGCGGCCTCCGCCGACTAATACTCCCGGCGATCCGGCTTGATCTCCTGAAGAATCGTCGTCGAAATCTCCTCGATCGACTTGGTCGTCGACGACAACCAGCGTATCCCCTCGCGCCGCATCAGCACTTCGGCCTCGTTCACCTCATACCGGCAATTTTCCAGCGACGCATATTTGCTGCCCGCGCGCCGCTCGTTGCGGATCTCGGCCAGGCGCTCCGGCGTGATCGTCAAGCCGAACAGCTTGTGCTTGAAGGGCGGCAGCGCCGAGGGCAGCCTGCCGCGTTCGAAATCGTCCGGGATCAGCGGGTAATTGGCGGCCTTGATCCCGTACTGCATCGCCAGGTAGAGGCTGGTCGGGGTCTTGCCGGAGCGCGAGACGCCGACCAGGATCACGTCGGCGTCGGCCAGGTTCTTGTGCGACTGGCCGTCGTCATGGGCCAGCGAGAAGTTGATGGCTTCGATGCGGCTCTTGTATTCCTCGCTGTCGACCACGTTGTGGATGCGGCCGATGGTGTGGGTCGACTTCACGCCCAGTTCCTGTTCGAGCGGTGCGACGAAGGTCTGGAACAGGTCCATGTGCATGCCCTGGGCGGCGCGGATCACGGCCGACAGGTCGTGCTTGACCAGGGTCGAGAACACGATCGGACGCTGGTTGTCGGCCAGGGCGACCTCGTTGATGCGGCGCGCCGCCTCGTAGGCTTTCTCCATGGTATCGATGAAGGGCAGGCGGATCTGGCGGAAGCGCATCTCGAACTGGCTCAGCACCGCGTGGCCGAAGGTTTCGGCGGTGATGCCGGTGCCGTCGGATACGAAGAAAACGGTGCGCGCCGCGTTTGGATTGGCCGGAGTGCTGGAGGAAGTCATTGTGCCTTTTTGCTAAGATGATGACAAAGTTGCAGCCGGCGCACGGTGCATTGCACAAACGCGCGGTAAAATGCTCGGCAACGGGTGTTTGGATTGTGCTGCACGGCCGCCAGAATAACAAGAAGACACCGGTCGCCCAGGACAGCCACGAAAGATTTCCATCATCAAAAAGGCGTTTCATCATGACTAACCTGTCTACTGCAGCATTGACGCCGCCGGATCCCGCGGCGGCCGATTCCGTCTACGTTGCTTCCTTCGAAAACCTGCGCATGACCGACGTCGAGTCGGTCGGCGGCAAGAACGCCTCGCTGGGCGAAATGATCAGCCAGCTGGCCGAGGCCGGCGTGCGCGTGCCGGGCGGCTTCGCCACCACGGCCGACGCCTTCCGCGACTTCCTGCGCCACAGCGCCGACGGCGGCCCCTCGCTGGGCCAGCGCATCGCGCTGCGCCTGGAGGACCTGAACATCGACGACACCCGCGCGCTCGCAGCCGCCGGCGCCGAGATCCGCCAGTGGATCGTCGAGACGCCGTTCCAGCCGCGCCTGGAGCAGGAAATCCATGCCTTCTACGACCGGCTGGTGGCCGATTCGGACGCCGAGATGTCGTTCGCGGTGCGCTCGTCGGCCACCGCCGAAGACCTGCCGGACGCATCGTTCGCGGGCCAGCAGGAGACCTTCCTGAACGTGGTCGGCATCGACAACGTGCTGGAAGCCATGAAGCACGTGTTCGCCTCGCTGTACAACGACCGCGCGATCTCGTACCGCGTCCATAAAGGCTTCACGCACGCCGAGGTCGCGCTGTCGGCCGGCGTGCAGCGCATGGTCCGCTCGGACACCGGCGCGGCCGGCGTGATGTTCACCATCGACACCGAGTCGGGCTTCAAGGACGTGGTCTTCATCACCTCCAGCTACGGCCTGGGCGAGACCGTGGTCCAGGGCGCCGTCAACCCGGACGAGTACTACGTCCACAAGCCGATGCTCGAACTGGGCAAGAAGCCGGTCATCCGCCGCAACATCGGCTCCAAGCTGATCAAGATGGAGTTCACCAGGGAGGCGAAGGCAGGCCGCTCGGTGCAGACCGTCGACGTGCCGGTCGAGCTGCGCAACCGCTATTCGCTGAACGACGAGGAAGTGGTCGAGCTGGCCAAGTACGCGGTCATCATCGAGAAGCACTACGGCCGCCCGATGGACATCGAATGGGGCAAGGACGGCCGCGACGGCAAGCTGTACATCCTGCAGGCGCGCCCCGAAACCGTGAAGTCGCAGCAGAAGGCCGGCGACGCCCAGCAGCGCTTCAAGCTGAAAGGCACCGGCACCGTGCTGACCAGCGGCCGCGCGATCGGCCAGAAGATCGGCGCCGGCCCGGTCCGCGTCATCAAGGACCCCTCCGAAATGGAACGCGTGCAGCCGGGCGACGTGCTGGTGGCCGACATGACCGACCCGAACTGGGAACCGGTCATGAAGCGCGCCTCCGCGATCGTCACCAACCGCGGCGGCCGCACCTGCCACGCGGCGATCATCGCCCGTGAGCTGGGCGTGCCGGCGGTGGTCGGCTGCGGCGACGCCACCGAGACCCTGAAAGACGGCACCTTCGTGACGGTCTCCTGCGCCGAGGGCGACGAAGGCCGCATCTACGATGGCCTGCTGGAAACCGAGGTGTCGGAAGAAGTGCGCGGCGAACTGCCGCCGCTGAAGACCAAGATCATGCTCAACGTCGGCAACCCCCAGCTGGCCTTCGACTTCCAGTCGGTGCCGAACGGCGGCGTCGGCCTCGCGCGTCTCGAGTTCATCATCAACAACAACATCGGCGTGCACCCGAAGGCCATCCTCGAGTACCCGAACATCGATGCGGACCTGAAAAAGGCGGTGGAATCGGTGGCGCGCGGCCACGCCTCGCCGAAGGCCTTCTACGTCGACAAGCTCGCCGAAGGCGTGGCGACCATCGCCGCCGCCTTCTGGCCCAAGCCGGTCATCGTGCGCCTGTCCGACTTCAAGTCGAACGAGTACAAGAAGCTGATCGGCGGTTCGCGCTACGAGCCGGACGAAGAGAACCCGATGCTGGGCTTCCGCGGCGCCGCGCGCTACCTGGCCGAGGACTTTGCCGAAGCCTTCGAGATGGAGTGCATCGCGATGAAACGCGTGCGCGAAGAGATGGGCCTGACCAACGTCGAGCTGATGATCCCGTTCGTGCGCACCCTCGGCCAGGCCGAGAAGGTGATCGCGCTGCTGGCCAAATATGGCCTGAAGCGCGGCGAGAACGGCCTGCGCGTCATCATGATGTGCGAAGTGCCCTCGAACGCGATCCTGGCCGAGCAGTTCCTGGAGCACTTCGACGGCTTCTCGATCGGCTCGAACGACCTGACCCAGCTGACCCTGGGCCTGGACCGCGATTCCGGCATGGAGCTGCTGGCCAAGGACTTCGACGAGCGCGACCCGGCCGTCAAGGCGATGCTGTCGATGGCGATCAAGGCCTGCCGCGCCAAGGGCAAGTACATCGGCATCTGCGGCCAGGGGCCGTCGGACAACCCGGACTTCGCGCAGTGGCTGGTGGAAGAGGGCATCGAGTCGATGTCGCTGAATCCGGACTCGGTGATCGATACCTGGAAGAAGCTGGCGGCGATGTAAATCTCCGCTGGACCGATCGAACCCTCGCCGGCGCCCGCCCGCGAGGGTTTTTCTTTTTCAGGCCTGCGGCTGCAGCGCGATCACCGCCATGCCGGCCAGCGCCAGGCCGGCGCCGAGCAGGTCGAAGCGGGTCAGCGCCACGCCGTCGACGAAGCGCAGCCACAGCAGGGCCACGGCGATGTACATGCCGCCGTAGGCCGCGTAAGTGCGGCCGGCCGCTGCCGGGTGCAGGGTCAGCAGCCAGGCGAACAGCGCCAGCGACACGGCCGCCGGCAGCAGCAGCCAGGCGCTCTTGCCGGCCTTCAGCACCAGCCAGGGCAGGTAGCAGCCGAGGATTTCCGCCAGCGCGGTGAGGGCGAACAGGATGGCGAACCTGGGGAGTGCGGGCATGGTTGGTCCGGACTAAACGGTTTATGCCATTTTAGCGGGCAGTTCGCGCGCATCCACCGCCGCATTGCGCCCGCTTGCCTTGGCCGCATACAGGGCGGCGTCGGCGCGCGACAGCATGGCGTCGATGCTTTCGCCGGCGCCGAGCGTGGCCACGCCGATGCTGACAGTGTAGCCAACCGGCAGTCCGGACGGGAGCTCGAGCACATGTTCCAATGCGTGGCGCAGGCGCTCGGCCACCAGCAGCGCGGTGTCGGCGCCGGTGTCCGGCAGCAGCACCGCGAATTCCTCGCCGCCCAGGCGGGCCACGGTGTCGATGCTTCGCACCACCGCGCAGGTGCGTTCGACGATGTCGACCAGCACCCGGTCGCCGGCCGCGTGGCCGTGGGTGTCGTTGATGCGCTTGAAATGGTCGACGTCGAATAGCAGCAGCGACAGCCGGGCCTCGCGGCGCAGCGCGCGCGCCTGTTCGCGCGTGGCCAGGTCGAAGAAGGCGCGGCGCGAGCGGGCGCCGGTCAGGTGATCGTGGTCGGCGGCGTGCCGGGCGCGCGCGATCAGCTCGGCGTTCGCCATCATCACCGCGCCCAGGGTCAGCGCGGGCAGGGACAGGGCGCCGGCCGAGAAGAACACCATGCTCACGGTCGCGTCCTCCCAGGGCAGCTGGACGCCGGCGGCCTGGGCGCCGTAGACGAGGGCGCGCACCAGCTGGACGGCGGCGTTGAGGAAGGCCGCGCAGACGGTGAACAGGGCCGGATAGCGGCGCCCGGTCCGCGCCAGCTGCCGCCATACCACCACACCCATTTCCGCCAGCAGGGCGCCGTGCAGAAGCGACATCGCGACCACGCGCCCGCCGACCGAGTCGACGCCATGGTGCAGCGCGAGGATCGCGGCCAGGCCCAGTCCGACGCAGGCGGCCAGGCGGTGGCAGGGCAGGTCCAGGTCCAGGTGGCGCCGGAAGCCGGCCAGCATCAGCACCGTGGTGCCGAGCAGCAGGGTGTTCGCGACTTCGATCGAAAGGAAGTCCGGCGCCACGCCGCGCGCCGCGAACAGCGGCAGCGAGACCACCGCCAGCGCATTGGCCGCGGACCATTCGCGGATGCCGCGGGCGCCGCTCTTCCTCAGCGAGGACAGAACGAGCAGCATGACGGCGGACAGCGCCATGGTGAGCAGCAGCAGGCTTACGACGATTAGCATAATTTCTCAATGGTATCAAATATTGACGTAAAACCCTATCTGCATGTCGGGTTTTTGACCCGTTGACTCCTTGTCTAGACAGGGTAGACTGCCATTGTTGTCATACTGAAAATGAAGGAGTACACCATGGCTGAATGGATGGGCTGGCTCGTGGCGGCCGGCGTGCTCGTGATCCTGGAGCTGTTCACCGGGACGTTCTACCTGTTGATGATCGCGATCGGGCTGGCGGTCGGCGGCCTCGCCGCCCTCGCCGGAGCAAGCGGACCGATGCAGACGATAAGCGCGGCGCTGGTCGGCGTGCTGGCGACGGCCCTGCTGCACCGCTCGCGTTTCGGACGGCCGGCGCGCAGCGACGCCAGCCGCGACCGCAACGTCAATCTCGACATCGGCCAGAGCGTGAACGTGCCGGCCTGGGACAACGGCCGCGCCCGCGTCATGTACCGCGGCGCACTGTGGGATGTCGAGCTTGGCCAGGGCGCCACGCCGCAGGCCGGCGATTTCCGCATCGTCGAGGTGCAGGGCAGCCGGCTGGTGGTGGCGAATTCCTGATTTATAAGTTTTGCTTCAAAAATAACCAGATATATAAGGGATGCTCATGTTATTTTCATTCGGTACGGTCGCACTCGTCATTTTCGTCATCGCGCTGGTCTTCGTCATCAAGACCATCAACGTGGTGCCCCAGCAGCACGCCTGGGTGGTCGAACGGCTCGGCAAGTACCACGCCACGCTGGCGCCGGGCCTGAACATCGTCGTTCCCTTCATCGACCGCATCGCCTACAAGCACAGCCTGAAGGAGATCCCGCTCGACGTGCCGCCCCAGGTCTGCATCACCAAGGACAATACCCAGCTGCAGGTCGACGGCATCCTCTACTTCCAGGTGACGGACGCCATGCGCGCGTCCTACGGCGCCTCCAACTACATCCAGGCGATCACCCAGCTGGCCCAGACCACGCTGCGTTCCGTGATCGGCCGGATGGAACTCGATAAAACCTTCGAGGAGCGCGACCACATCAACACGACCATCGTCAACGCGATCGACGAGTCGGCCGCCAACTGGGGCGTGAAGGTGCTGCGCTACGAGATCAAGGACCTCACCCCGCCGGCCGAGATCCTGCACTCGATGCAGCGCCAGATCACCGCCGAGCGCGAGAAGCGCGCGCTGATCGCCGCCTCCGAGGGCCGGCGCCAGGAAGCGATCAACATCGCCAGCGGCGAGCGCGAAGCCGCGATTGCCCGTTCCGAGGGCGAGAAGCAGGCCGCGATCAACCGCGCCCAGGGCGAGGCGACCGCCATCGTGGCGCTGGCCGACGCCAGCGCGACCGCGCTGCGCCAGGTCGGCGAGGCGATCCGCAGCCCGGGCGGCGCGGATGCGGTCAACCTGCGCGTGGCGGAGGAATACGTCCATGCTTTCGGCAACCTGGCCAAGACCAACAATTCCATCATCGTGCCGGCCGATCTCGGCAACATGAGCGGCCTGATCGCCAGCGCGCTGCAGATCGTCAAGGCGCAAAAGTAATGCGCGTTGCCGTCATCACCGGCGGCTGCGACGGCATCGGCGCCGAGATCGCGCGCCAGCTGGCGTCTCGTGACGGCGCCGGCATCGCCCTGGTGCTGGCCGCGCGCGACCGCGACAAGCTGGAACAGGTTGCCGGCCAGTGCACGGCACTCGGCGCACAGGCGCTCGCGGTGCCGACCGACGTCGGCGACCAGGCCCAGTGCCGCCACCTGATCGATGCCGCGGTCGCGCGCTTCGGCCGCATCGACGTTTTGATCAACAATGCCCGCCGCTCGGCGCATGCCTTGTTCGAGGATGTGCCGGACCTGGGCTGGTACGAGGAGCTCATGCGCATCAACCTGTGGGGCAGCGTGTGGTGCACCCAGGCCGCCTTGCCGCAGCTGAAGGCATCGCAGGGGCGGATCGTCGCCGTGTCCTCGCTGGCCGGCTTGATCGGCGTGCCAGGGCGCACCGCCTACAGCGCCAGCAAGTTCGCCATGACCGGCTTCTTCGAGGCCCTGCGCGCGGAGCTGAAAAGCACCGGCGTCTCGGTGACCATCGCCTATCCGGGCGTGGTCGATACCCGCATCCGTTACCGCGGCTTCAATGCGCTGGGCCAGGAGATGGGCAGCAGCGGCTTGCGCGAAGAGGGCGCGATGACGGTGGGAGAATGCGCGCGTTCGATCGTGGCCGGGATGGAGGGGCGCAAGCGCGAGGTCGTGATGACGGGCAAAGGCAAGCCGGGCAGGTTCCTTAAACTGATCGCTCCCGGCCTGGTCGAGAAAATGGCTTTGGCCGCCCTCAAGGACGACGTCCGGCCGCATTGAGCGCCTCGACTCATCTGTTCTGAAACCGGGGCAGCAGGCTCAGGCACAAGCAGCACGAATACTGCTCAGTTTCTGCACGCTTTTCCGATTCCCGGCTGTCTCTGCCCTTGATGCGCGCTGGGTACGCTTATTGCCTTGTTAGGGCTCCGACAGTAGCACCAAAACCTGCGCAAACCTAACCATGCCTTGAGACAACCGGTCACGCCGCCTGGGCGACACGCGGCAGGTTGTCGCCGGAACATCGTGTGCCCGCCGTCTTACTCGTCGCCCGCCATCATGGTGCGGCAAAAGTGTCCACCATGGTGTTTGCAGAAGTTCCGGTTAGAGATATGCAGGGAGTCATGGTCTTCGCCGCTGGGTGGCCTTACGATCACCATAGAATGATGAACGGAGCGGCCAGGCTGCCGAGACTCGTCCATGCTAATTGCGCATAAGATCACGCTCGATCCAAACAACGTGCAGGCGACCTACCTGGCGCGAGCGGCGGGCACTGCTCGCTTTGCCTATAACTGGGCGCTGACCGAATGGCAGCGCCAGTACGCGGCGCACCAGGCCGATCCGTCTCAACCCCGGCCATCGCAATTGTCATTGCGGCGCCAACTCAACGCCATCAAGCGCACAAAGTTTCCGTGGATGCTCGAGGTAACGAAGAACGCACCGCAGATGGCCGCCAGGCGTTTCACGCCCGGCTCCAGTTGGGCGACGCCTTCAAGAATTTTTTTGCTCACCGCGCGCGTTATCCCACGTTTCGCAAGAAAGGCCAGGACGATCGCTTTAGTTTGAGCAACGACCAGTTCCGCGTCGAAGACAAGCGCATCCACATTCCGAAGCTGGGGTGGGTGAGGATGCGCGAACGGCTGCGTTTTTCTGGCCACATCGTCGCGGCCACGGTTTCGCGCAGGGCCAGCGGCTGGTATGCCAGCATTACCATCGATACGTCGGATCCACCCTTGCCGCCAGCCGAAACCCAAGACGCGGTAGGTGTGGATCTCGGGGTGTCGACACTGGCTACCCTGTCGACCGGCGAAACGTGGGTTGGACCGAAGGCGCTGCGCTCCCTGCTGGACCGCCTGCGCCGCCTGTCACGCGCGCTGTCGCGCAAAGTCAAAGGCTCGCGCAACCGCGCCAGGGCGAAAGCGCGGCTGGCGAAGCTGCACGCGAGGATCGGCAACATGCGCCGGGATAGTCTGCACCAGCTAACCACAGACATCACGCGGCGCTTTCACACGATCGGCATCGAGGACCTGAACGTGAAGGGCATGCTGAGTAACAGCCGCCTGGCGCGTGCCATCGCCGACATGGGCTTTTACGAGCTGCGCCGCCAACTCGAATACAAGGCGGCCCGGCGCGGTGCCGAGGTGGTCGTGGCCGAGCGGTGGTACCCGAGCAGCAAGACCTGCTCCTGCTGCGGATACAAGCTGGAGACATTGGCGCTGGACATGCGTCAGTGGCGCTGCCCCGGTTGCGGAACAGAACACGACCGCGATCTCAACGCAGCCATCAACCTGAAGAATATGGCGGTAAGTTCTACCGTCACCGCCTGTGGAGGGGCAGGCGCTGGCCTCGTGCGCAAGCACGGGGCGAAACCAGCCCCGGCGAAGCAGGAATCCAGCGGCAAAGTTAATTATGGTTAGCCTTGCGTAAGTCTGGGAGAACGGATGCATCGGCCGCTGTGTCGATCCCCCAATCACAACGAGGAGAGCGCGATGAAGAGAATGCTCATGCTGGGCCTGCTTGCCGCTGCCGCCGTACCTCCTGCACAGGCAGTCGACATCAAGGCCGGCGACTGGACCGTCAACGTCGGCGGCAACGTGAATGCCTTTTATACCCTGGTCAGGTGCAAGGGCGACTTCGACAGCGGCGTGGCGCTGGCCGGGCCCTCGCTCGGCTGCGGCGGCGAAGACCGCCGCACCACGATCGGCAACGGCCTGCTGCCGAGCGCCCTGGTGACGAGCGCCACCACCAGCCAGGGCGGCTGGGACGTCAAGGCGCTGATCGGCATCTACGTCGCCACCGCCACCGACAGCGCGATCGCCCAGAACAGCGAGGTCGACATCCGCCAGGCTTTCTTCAGCTTCGGCCGGCCCGACTTCGGCACCGTCAAGCTGGGCCGCGACTATGGCCTATTCGGCTCACATGCCATCCTCGGCGACATGACCATCCAGGGCATCGGCGCGCCGGTGCAGGCCACCCAGCGCGGCCGGGTTGCGCTCGGCCACATCGGCGCCGGCTATGCCTACCTGAACCACTATGGCCAGGTCGTGTACTCGGCGCCGTCCATGCTGCCCTACGGGATCGGCGTCGACGTCGGCCTGATGAGCCCGATTTCCGACACGCCCATCGTCGCGCCCTCGCGCTACGCGGCCAAGTCGACGCCCCAGGTGCAGCTGCAGCTCACCGGCGCCGTCGGTCCGGCCAAGGGCTGGCTGGGTTACAAGACCCAGCACTTCGAGACCGTCGATCCGGCCGCCTTCAACAACTTCCGCATGAACGCCGTCGAAGTCGGCGCCAGCATGGACTACGAGCAATTCTCTTTCCTGGTCAACTTCCAGCGCGGCAAAGGACTGGGCCTGCTGTCGGACGCCGACCAGGCCGACGTCAAGTCGACCCACTGGTTCCTGCAGGCGATGGTCAAGGCGGACGAGCGGCTGAAGGTCGGCCTCAACTACGGCCGCAGCAAGAACAGCGACAACACCCCCGGCACCCTCGGTTTGAAGGAGAACGCCAACACCACCCTGGGCGCCTACTACGGGCTGAACAAGTACGTGACCCTGGTCGGTGAGCTGGGCCGTACGCGCTCGAAAGGCTTCAACGGTGCGTCCAGCCACATGAACGGGATCTCCGTGGGAGGGATCATCAACTTCTGAACGACGACATCAGAAGTCGACGGTTGCCGACAGCGTGATGGTGCGCGGCGCGCCCAGCACCAGGTAGCCGGCGCCCGGATACCCGCCCGCCGAGGCCCAGTAATTGCGGTCGAAGGCGTTGTCGACGCGCGCGCGCAGGGTCACGTCCCGATCATTGAAACGGGTGAGGTAGTTCGCGCCCAGGTCGAAGCGGCTCCAGGACGACAGCTGCTGGGTGTTGGCGGCGTCCGCGTACTGTTTGGCGGTGTAGACGGCGCGCGCGTTCAGCGACAGGCCCGGCAGCGCGGCGATGTCCCATTCGCCGCCCAGGTTGAGCTGGGTCTTCGGCACGCCGATGGCGTCCTTGCCCTCGTTCAGGCCGCCAGCGGTGCGGCGCTGCTCGGCGTCCAGCAAAGTCAGGCCGCCCAGCACGCGCAGGCCCTTGGCCGGCATGCCGAACACCGAGAGCTCCAGGCCGCGGTTGCGCTGCTCGCCGAAGATGCCGAAGACGCCGTTCTCGATGCCGCCCAGCGGCTGCGAGGTCGTGAAGACGGCGGCGCTCATGCCGAGCTTGCCGCTGTCGTATTTCGCGCCGACTTCCTTCTGGCGCGAGGTGGTGGGCGCGAACACCTGTCCCTGGTTGAGCGGCACCGGGAAGCCCGAGGCGGTCGGGCCCTGCTGCAGGGCTTCGGCATAGTTCGCGTACAGCGACAGGTTCTTCATCGGCTTGTAGACGATGCCGGCCAGCGGGGTGTTGGCGCTTTCGTCGTAGCCGGCGTTCTGCAGGCCGCTGCCGTAGTCGTAGCTGGTGTCCTTGATGCGCTGGCGGCGCAGGCCGACGGTGAGGGTCAGCGCATCGTCCAGCAGGGACATCGAATCGGCCACCGCATAGCTGCCGAGGATGGACTTGTGGGTCAGCAGCGGATGCGCCATGTCGCCGCCGGTGAAGAAGCTGGGCGAGGGCGCCGCCACGTCGACCGGGCGGTACAGGTTGGTCGACCAGCCGGCGAAGTCGCTCAGGCCGTAGGCGTTGAAGGATTGCAGTTCGAAGGCCGAGGCGCTGGCGCTCAAGGTATGCTTGACCGGGCCGATGCGCAGCTCGCCGCGTATGCCGACTTCACCGGTCTGGTTGCGGTCGTTGCGCTGGTTGTCGAAGCGGCCCATGTTCAGGCCGCCGTTGTTGTCGGTGGTGGTGGTCGTGGTCAGCGCATTGAACTCGCTGCCGGTGCGCGCGCCGAAGGCGGCCCATGCGACCGCGTTCGGGGCCAGGTCGATCTCGCCGCGCAGGGTGCCGAAGGTGTCGCGCTCGAGCGAGCGGGTCCAGGGCTGGGCGAAGTTGTGGCTGGCGTCCGGGGCCGAAGGCACGCGCAGGCCGGCGCCGACCGTCACGCTGGGGCGGGCGTTGTCGAGCATGTGCTCCTGGAAGCCGGCGTCGGCCGACAAACGATAAAGACGGCCGCGATAATCCAGGCCCACGGACAGCACGTTCAGCTCGCGCGACTCGCGGTCGACCGCGGTGTCGCCCTGGCGGTGCACGGCGTTCACGCGGATGCCGGCGCGGTCCTGCTCGCCGAAGCGGCGTGCGACGTCGAAGGCGCCGACCGCCTGGCCACCCGACTCGATCCCCAGGCTCACCTGGTTCAGCGGGTGGTTGGGCGCGCGCTTGGGCACCAGGTTGACGGCGCCGCCGATGCCGCCGCCGCCCGGCGCGGCGCCGTTGATGAAGCTGTTCGCGCCGCGGAAGATCTCGACGCGCTCGAGCAGTTCGGAGGCGACGAACTGGCGCGGCAGCAGGCCGTACAGGCCGTTGTAGGCCATGTCGTCGGAATTCACGGCGAAGCCGCGGATCACGTACAGTTCCTGGAAGTTGCCGAAACCGCGCGCCACGCGCACCGAGGGATCGTTCTGGACCACGTCGGCCACGCTGCGCGCCTGCTGGTCCTGGATCAGGGCCTGGGTGTAGTTGGTGGCGTTGAAGGGGGCGTCCATGATGTCGGCATTGCCCAGCAGGCCGAGACGGCCGCCGCGCGCGACCTGGCCGCCGGCATAGGCCGAGGACAGGCCCTGGGCCGAGGCATCGGCCGAGGCGCTGACCACGACCGTGGCGATGCCCGGCTGTTCGGCCTGGACAGCTTGGGCGGTTCGGGCTTCCTGGGCCTGGGCGATCGAGGCGGCGAGGAGCAGGGCGGCGGTGGCGAGCGGCGTCAGTTTGCAGTGCATGGCGTGTTCTTCTTTTTGCGTGTGGATGAGAATGATTCGCATTATATCCAGCATGCTTGATTCTGTAAATGAGAACCATTATTATCTAGCCCCATGTCCCCCGTTTCCCTCCGCCGCTGGTCCTGGATCCACAAATGGAGCAGCCTGGTCTGCACCGTCTTCATGCTGCTGCTTTGCCTGACCGGCCTGCCGCTCATCTACACGCACGAGATCGGCCACCTGCTGGGCAACGAGGTCGAGCCGCCGGTACTGCCTGCCGCGCAGGCAGGGCAGTTGGCCTCCGTGCCGCCGCGCGCCAGCCTCGACAGCGTGATCGCCGCGGGCCAGGCGCGCTATCCCGGCAAGGTGATGATGTACATGTCGCAGGAGGCCGACCAGCCGGCCCTGTGGTTCCTGACCATGGGCGCGAATCCGACCGACCCGGACTTCGTCTCGATCGCGGTCGACGCCCGCACCGCGCACTACGTGGCCGAGCCGCCGATCGAAGGCGGCAAGGTGATGGCCTTCCTGTTCCACCTGCATGTCGACCTGTTCGCCGGCGTGGCGGGCAAGCTCTTCCTCGGCTGCATGGGCCTGCTGCTGCTGGTGGCGATCGTCTCCGGGGTGGTGCTGTACGCGCCCTTCATGCGCAAGCTCGAATTCGGCGACGTCCGGCATGGCCGTACCGCGCGCCTGAAATGGCTGGACCTGCACAACCTGCTCGGCATCGTGACCCTGGTCTGGACCCTGGTGGTGGGCGCGACCGGCGTCGTCAACACCCTGGCCGACGTGCTGCTGCAATACTGGCAGGCGACCGAGATCGCGGCCATGGTCCAGCCCAAGGAGGGAGAAATTCGAGGCCAGCCGCCGTTGAAAGAGCTGGCCTCGATGGAGCAGTCGGTGGCGCGCGCCCAGGCGCTGCAGCCGGGCATGCGGGTCGGCTTCGTCGCCTTCCCGGGCACGCCCTTCGCGAGTTCGCACCACTACGGCGTCTACATGCGCGGCGACCAGGCGCTGACGGCGAAGCTGTACAAGCCGGTGCTGGTCGATGCCGCCACGGGCCAGGTGACCGACCAGCGCACGCTGCCCTGGTACCTGAGCACCCTGCTGCTGTCGCAGCCGCTGCACTTCGGCGACTACGGCGGACAGGGCATGAAGTTGCTGTGGGCGCTGCTGGACCTGGCGACCATCGTGGTGCTGGGCAGCGGCTTGTATTTGTGGCTGAAGCGCGGGCGGGCTGCCGTGAAGGCCGGCGCCAAAGCGGCCGCGCAGCCGGCGCCGCAGCCGGCGCTGGTGCGGGAAGGGGAGCCGCGATGACGGGTTTTCGTTCGCTGTGGGGGATGCCGATTTTGCTTGGGGTGCTCACCGCGACCGGGTTGGTGGCGGGGCTGCTGGGGGATGGCTGGTGGGATCTTGTGTCGGTGATCGGGCTCGGGATGCCGGTAGCCGTGGGCGCGTGGCACGCATTTAAGCCGGCGGCCGGCAAAAGGTGAACGCGGGCACCCCGTGCCCACGTCCGCATCCCCATACATACACCCGCTTTAATTTTCTATTAAGCATCTGCACATCAATACCGCGTATAAACCGGAATACAATCAACCCGAGGAGTCCCGCCGTGAAGAACTTCGTGCGCAACAACAAAGGCTTTCTGGCCTTCCTGGTCCTGTTCGGCGTGTTCCGCACCGCGGTGGCGGACTGGAACCCGATTCCCTCGGCCTCGATGCACCCGAACCTGCTGGAAGGCGACGTGGTGCTGGTGAACCGCATGGCTTTCGACCTGAAGGTGCCGCTGACCGACATGGTGCTGGCGCGCATGGGCGAGCCGGCGCGCGGCGACATCGTCACCTTCCGCTCGCCGAAAGACGGCACCCTGCTGATCAAGCGCCTGGTGGCGCTGCCCGGCGACACCGTCGAGATGCGCAACGAGCGTCTCTACATCAACGGCAAGGGCGCCAACTACGACATGGTGGCGGAATCGCTGGACTCGATCCAGGGCGCGACCCTGCGCGCGCTGCAACTGTCGGAATCGATCGAAGGCGGCAAGGGCCAGCGCCGCCATATCCAGGTGCTGCCGGACGTGGTGGCGCCGCGCACCTTCGGCCCGCTGCGGGTGCCGGACGGCGAATACCTGATGCTGGGCGATAACCGCGACAACAGCGCCGACTCGCGCGTGATCGGCCTGGTGCCGCGCAAGCTCCTGATCGGCCGCGCGGAGCGGGTGCTGGTCTCGGCCGACTACCAGGGCAACTGGATGCCGCGCACCGAGCGTTTCGGCATGTCGCTGTATCGCCCCAACTGAAACGCCAACACGGAAACATCGCTACAATCTCGCCTTTCGAGTAAAGCAAGGCGAGAGATGCAAAGACTGTTGACGGTGATCCTGGCCTGCCTGGGGATGGTGGGTGCGCTGGCGATCGATACCTATCTTCCTTCCATTCCCGCGATCGGGCGCGCCTTCGCCGTCGGCCCGGTCGCCGTGCAGCAGACCCTGAGCGTGTTCCTGTTCACGTTCGCGTTCATGATGCTGTTCCACGGGACCCTCTCCGATTCCTTCGGCCGCCGCCCCGTGATCCTGGTGGCCCTCGTCATCTACACCCTCGGCTCGGCCGGCGCCGCGCTGGCGCCCAGCTTCGGCTGGCTGCTCGCCTTCCGCGCGATGCAGGGGCTGGCCGCGGGCGCCGGTTCCGTGATCGGCCAGGCCATCGTGCAGGACCGCTTCAGCGGCGCCCAAGCCCAGAAGATGATGTCCCACATCATGATGGTGTTCGGGCTGGCACCGGCCATCGCGCCGGTGCTGGGCGGCTGGCTGCACGTGCACTTCGGCTGGCGCGCCACCTTCTGGTTCCTGGCCCTGTTCGGCACGCTGATGCTGCTGGTCTGCTGGCGCCTGCTGCCCGAGAGCCTGCCGCGCGAAAAGCGCCATGCCTTCCACGGACTCGCCATCGCGCGCAACTACCTGAAGGTGCTGGGCCATTCGCAGTTCCTGCTGCTGTCGCTGTCGGTGGGCCTGGCCTTCGGCGGCCTGTCGCTGTACATCGGCTCGGCCGCCAACTTCGTGATGGAGATCCTGCGCCTGCCGGAGACCGCCTTCGGCTGGATGTTCATCCCCCTGATCAGCGGCATGGTGATCGGCTCGGCCTGGGGCGGCAAGCGCGCCGCGACGCACGCACCGGCCACGATGCGCGCGATCGGCTTCGGCCTGATGGCGCTGGCCTGCGTGCTGAACGTCGGCTACGCCGCCTGGGCCGGCGACGCCGTGACCGTCCCCTGGGCCGTGCTGCCGCTGATGGTCTACACCTTCGGCCTGGCGGTCGCCATGCCGGCGATCCAGGTGGCCGCCCTCGGCCTGTTCCCGGAAAACCGCGGGCTGGCGGCCTCGATGCTGGCCTTCATCCAGATGATGTCCTTCGCGCTGGTCTCGGGCCTGGTCGCGCCCATCCTGTTCGGCAGCGCCTTCCGGCTGGCCTGCGGCGTGGCGGTCGGCCTCGCCGCCAGCTACGCGGCGCTGTGCCTGGCGGGGCTGGCGGCGCGGGGGCGCCGGCGCTAGACTGGCATCATGAAAATGCCGAAGACCGCCATGTCCAGGCTTGCCCGCCGCCTCGTCCTCGCCGCATCCCTGATCGCCGGCCTGGCCCATGCCCAGACCCCGGTCGGCGACTACCACCAGCACGTGTTCAGCGCGGCCGACATCGCGCTGGCCGGCCCGGATGCCGGCCTGCAGCCGCTGGATGCAAAGGATGTGATCGCGCTGCTCGACGCCGCCGGCATCCGCAAGGCCACGCTGCTGTCGCTCGCCTACATGTTCGGCAAGCCGGGACGGCAGGTGGAGGACGAACTCGCCAAGGTCAAAGCCGAGAACGACTGGACCGCGGCCCAGGCCGCGTGTTACCCCGACCGCCTGGTCGCCTTTTGCAGCTTCAACCCGCTGAAGGACTACGCGATCGAGGAACTGAAGCGCTGCGCGGGCACGCCCGGCATGGCGCGCGGCATCAAGCTCCACTTCGGGAATTCGGACATCCAGCTCGACGACCCGGCCCATGTGGCACGCCCCAGGCCAGGATCTTCATCGAACGGGTCTTGCCGGCGGCGCCGGATGTGACGGTGCAGGTGGCGCACTTCGGCGGCGCCGGCCCGGGTTACGAAGATCCGCCTTCGCGCGAGGCGATGGCCGTGATGGCGGCCGCCGTGGCGCGCCACGATCCGCACACCCGCAATCTGTACTTCGACGTCGCCTCCATCGTCGACCGCGACCGCAGGCCCGAACTGGCGAAGCTGGTGGCGGACACCATCCGCCAGGTGGGGACCGACAAGGTGCTGTACGGGACCGATTCGGCGCAGGGCGGCAACCTGCGCCCGCGCGAATCCTGGGCCGCCTTCCGCAAGCTGCCGCTCACGGAGGCCGAATTCGCGCGGATCGCCGGCAACGTGCCGCCGTATTTCCGCTGAAGCGGGGGCGAAAACCTAGCTTACCGCCGTGCGCCGCTTCAGGCCGGGAATGATGGACAGCAGGCGATCCACCGACAGCGGCTTGCCGAGGTGGGCGGCGAAGCCCGCCTGGCGCGCCGCGGCGATGTCCTGCTCGCGTCCAAGTCCGGTGACCGCCACCGCCGGCAGGGTCGCGTAGCGCGGCATCTTGCGGACCTCGCGCAACAGCCCGTAGCCATCCATGTCCGGCATCGAGATGTCGGAGATCAGCAGGTCGATCTCCTCCTCGCCGAGGATGCCGAGAGCCTGCCGCGCGCTGGTGGCGACGCGCACCTCGGCGCCGTACATCTCCAGCAGCGACTGCATGACCAGCACCGCGTCCTCGACGTCGTCCACCAGCAGGATGCGCAGGCCGGCAATGTCGGCCTGGCCCTCGCCCGTGGCGCCGCTCAGCTCGTGGCCATCCTGCTCGATGAGCGGCAGCCAGACCGAGAAGCAGGCGCCCTTGCCGATGCCGTCCGAACGGGCTTCGATGCGCCCGCCGTGCAGGTTGACCAGTTCGCGCACCAGCGCCAGGCCGATGCCCAGGCCGCCCTTGGCGCGCGTGGTCACCGAATTCGGCTGGCCGAACATGTCGAACACCTTGGCCAGGCTGCCGGGCGCGATGCCTTGCCCTGTGTCTTGGACGTCCAGGCGCATGGCGCCGTCCACGGCCGCGAGCCTGACCTGGACGCTGCCGCCCTTGGGCGTAAACTTGATGGCGTTGCTGAGCAGGTTCATGACGACCTGCTCGAAGCGCACGGCGTCCGCCATCACGACCAGCGGCTGGTCGAGGCCGAAGGCTTCGATCAGCAGGCCGCGGCCAGACGGGTCGGCGCGGGCGACGTCGACGATGGCGCCGACCAGCTTGTCGGCATGGAGCGGCGCCACCGACAGCGCCAGCTTCCCGGTGCGCACGCGCGACAGGTCGAGCAGGTCCTCGATGATCTTGGCCTGGCTGAGCACGGAGGAGCGGATCGTTTCGGCGCAACGGGCGGCAAGGCTCGAGGCCCGCACTTCCGGAATGCGCGACAAGAGGTCGGCGTTAATGCCGATCATGTTGAGCGGCTGGCGCAGTTCGTGCGACATGATGGCGAGGAACTGGTCCTTCATCGCCGCCGCATGCTCGGCGCCGGCGCGTTCGCGGTGCTCCAGGTTCAGCGCTTCGTCGCGCTCGCTGATCTGGCGCAGGCGCTCGGTCTCGTCGCGCGCGATCTTGGCAAAGCCGTACTGGGCGGCGGGTCCGAGCGGGTTGGTGACCCCGCTGGCGTAGAAGCGGCTGCCGTCCTTGCGCAGGTGCCAGCGCTCGTCCTCGGAGCGGCCTTCCTCGCGGGCGCGGCGCATTTCTTCCTCGCGCGCACCGCTCATGCGGTCTTCCGGCGTGAACAGGATGTCGAGGCTACGATCCAGCATGTCGGATTCGTCATAGCCGAACATCCGCTCGGCGCCCTTGTTCCAGCTGGTGACGCGGCCCTCGGCATCCATCGTGATGATGGCGTAGTCGTGGGTGCTCTCCGCAACCATGCGCATGCGCGCCTCGCTGACGCGGGCCTTTTCCTCGGCCTGGCGGCGCGCGCTGATGTCGAAGAAGGTCATGATCGCGCCCTCGATCCTGTCCTCGGTGGTGCGGTAGGGCAGGAGGCGCACGATGTACCAGCGGCCATCGGTGCTGCGCACCTCGCGCTCGACCGGGCGCAGGGTCTCGAAGGTGGCGCTGACGTCGTCGGCCAGCTCGTCGTAGTCGAGCCGGTGGGTCAGGTCCAGCAGCGAGCGCCCGAGGTCGGAGGCGATCACGCTGAAGATGTCGGTCGCGCGCGGCGTGAAGCGCTTGATGCGCATGCTGCTGTCGACGAACAAGGTGGCGATGTCGGTCGAGGCGATCAGGTTGTTCAGGTCATCGTTCGCCTTGCCGGTTTCCTCGACCTTCACCTTGAGTTCGTAATTGACGGTGATGAGTTCTTCGTTCACCGACTGCAGCTCTTCCTTGCTGGTTTCGAGTTCTTCGGTGGCCGAGCGCAGCTCTTCGTTGATCGCCTGCAGCTCCTCGTTCGAGGCGCGCAGCTCCTCGGTCGAGATCTCGGAATGCTCGATGGTCTCCTGCAGCTGTTCCTTGGTGCGCTGCAGCTCGGTCTCGAGCTGGGTCAGGACCAGGTCGTCGCGCGGCGCACCGGGCGTGACCGGCGCCGCCTCGGGCGGGATTTCCTTGAACACGACAAGCGTGAAGTTTTCCGAGCTGTCTTCGTCGTTGAAGGGCGTGACCGTCATGCCGATAATCGTAGCGCGGCCCTGGACGTCGACCATGATATGGCGGCATTCGACACCGGCATTGCCTTGCTGGACCTGGTACAGCGCGCTGCGCAGCTCTAGCCGCAGTTCCGGAAGAATCAGGCTGAGCACGTTGCGCGAGGGCTCGCCGTCGGCCAGCCTCAGGTACTGGCCTGCCTGCTTGGAGGTGTGGACGACGTTCCCCTCGCGGTCCAGCACCACCGAGGGCGCCGACGCCTGCGCCAGCGCGCGCTGGTGGACTTCCGCGTACGAGAACTGGCGGCGCGGCGGCGGGCGCTGGATCAGTTCGGGCAGTCGGCTGACGTGGCCGGACAACTGGGCGCCCGAGTTCATCGTGCGCGCGGTCGGACGGGCGCGGTAGATGCGGTTTTTCTTGTCGATCGGGACGAAGAAATCCGCCACGGCCTCCGCCGATTCGGAGCCACCCAGGAACAGATAGCCGCCCGGCTTCAGCGCGAAATGGAACATTTCCAGCACCCGCGCCTGGACCTCGCGGTTCAGGTAGATCAGCAGGTTGCGGCAGGAGACCATGTCGAGCCGCGAGAAGGGCGGATCGCGCAGCACGTTATGCGAAGCAAACAAGATGCGGTCGCGAATCGGCTTGCGGATGTTGTAGCGCTCGTCATCCTTGGTGAAGTGGCGCCGCAGCCGGGTCGGCGGAATGTCGGTGATGATCGAGGCTGGATAGGCGCCGCTGCGGGCCTGGGCGATGGCGTCGTTGTCGATGTCCGACGCGAATACCTGGTATGGAGGCGGATGCGGCATCTCGGCCGCGTGGTCGTCCAGCAGCATGGCCAGCGAATAGGCTTCTTCGCCGGTGGAGCAAGCGGCAACCCAGACCCTGACCTCGTCGGTCGCCGACTTGTCCTTGAAGAGCTCCGGAATGATGTCGCGTTCGATCGCCTCGAAGGCTTCGCGGTCGCGGAAGAAATTGGTCACCCCGATCAACATGTCGTCGAGCAGCGCGTGGCATTCGCGCGGATCGTTTTCAAGCAGGCTGCAGTAGGCCGGCAGGGTATGCACGCTGCGCACCTGCATGCGCCTTTCGATACGGCGCAGCACGGTGGCGCGCTTGTACTGCTTGAAATCGTGGCCGGTGCGGTTCAGCAGGAGGAAGACGACGCGCTGCAGCGCTTCCTCCGCCAGTTCGATCGTGTTCTGCTGGGGCAGGTGGGCGATCGGGCCTTCGCCATCCCCGGACGGCGGCAGCTCGATGATGCGGGCGTTTTCCCACAGATCGATCAGCTTCTGCGGCATGTCGGCCACCGGCAGCACGAAGTCGACGATGCCGGTGCCGATGGCGGCCTGCGGCATCCCGTCGTGTTCCGCGTCAGCGGGCAATTGCACGATCGTGACGCCGCCTTGCTCCTTGATCCGCGTGAGACCGACGGCGCCGTCCGAGCCAGTGCCCGAGAGAACGATCGCCACCGAGCGCTCCCGGTGCACTTCGGCCAGGGTCCGAAAGAACAGGTCGATGGCGATGTGGGCGCCGCGCGGACGTTCCAGCGCAGTCAGGCCGAGGACGCCGTCGATCATCGTCATGTGCGAGTTGGGTGGGATCACGTAGACGTGGTCGGCCTCGATGTCGACCGTCTGCACGACCTGGGTCACCGGCATGCGCGTGGCGCGCTGCAGGATCTGGTCGGCCGAGCTGTCGTGCCTCGGCGAGAGGTGCAGTATGACCACGAAGGCCATGCCTGAATTTTGCGGCATGTGCTCGAAGAAGCGCAGCAGCGCCGGCAAGCCCCCTGCGGACGCACCGATTCCAACCACCGGGAACTTGAGCGTGCTCGGCACGACGCCGGGGTCGGAGGGAAGGCTGGCGGGACTGGCTGAATCGTGCATGGAGAAGGCCGTTAAATGGTCGAACGGCCAGTGTAGTGCATTCAGCCAGCGAACCGCGATAAAACGATGAAAACTTCATATCGCGGTGGGCGGGCGCCGGGTACGGAAGAGCCGGCCTCAGCGGCGGTTGGTCTTCATCGCCTTCTCGACTTCGCGCTTGGCGTCGCGGTCGCGCTCGGTATCCCGCTTGTCGTGCTGCTTCTTGCCCTTGGCCAGGCCGACTTCGCACTTCACGCGGCCGCCCTTGAAGTGCAGGTTCAGCGGCACCAGGGTATAGCCTGAGCGCTCGACCTTGCCGACCAGCTTCTCGATCTCGGCCTTGTGCAGCAGCAGCTTGCGGGTGCGCAGCGCCTCCGGATGGCTCCAGGCCGAGGTGGCGGTGAGGGCGCTGATGTGGGCGCCGAACAGGTAGAGCTCGCCATTGCGGACGACCACGTAGGCTTCCTTGATCTGGACACGGCCTTCGCGGATCGCCTTGATTTCCCAGCCCTGCAGGACCAGGCCGGCCTCGTAGCGGTCCTCGATGAAGTAGTCGAAGAAGGCTTTCTTATTATCAATAATACTCATGAAATAGCTAAAATGCGCGCGTCGGTTAAACTACTGTTAATCCAACATCATAACAAACGGCTGACAAATGGCAGTAGTGCACAAATCAGTTTTCTTGGGCTATAGCGCCGAGCAAATGTTCGACCTCGTGGCGAAGGTCGAGGATTATCCAAAATTCCTTCCCTGGTGCAATGGGGTGAAGATCATCGAGCAGACCGGGGACAATCTGACCGCCTCCCTGCAAATCAACTTCCACGGCGTCAAGCAGAGCTTTACCACCGCCAACCACAACCAGCGCCCGACCCAGATGAAGATGCACCTGGTGGACGGCCCCTTCAAGATGCTGGAAGCGACCTGGTCCTTCAAGCCGCTGCGCGCCGACGCCTGCAAGATCGACTTCGACATGCAGTACGAGTTCTCCAGCGTGATCCTGGAACAGATCGTCGGGCCGGTGTTCGGCATGATCGCCAACACCATGGTCGATTCCTTCTGCAAGCGCGCCGAGCAGGTGTATGGTGTCTGAGGCTTCACAGGTCCAGGTCTGCGTGGCGTACGCCACACCCAGCGAGGAATTCATCCATCCGATGCGCGTCCCGCCCGGCACCACCATCGGCCAGGCCATCGAAGGCAGCGGCGTGCTGGCGCGCTACCCGGAGATCAGCCTGGTGACCCAGCCGGTCGGCATCTACGGCAAGAAGAAGACGCTCGACACGGTTCTGCGCGAGCGCGACCGCATCGAAATCTACCGCGCGCTGGTGGCCGACCCCAAGGACTCAAGACGCAGGCGCGCCGCCAAGAAAGGGTAGGGTGGGGTAAATCAGTCCGGGGGACTGATTTACGTGCCCACGCACATGCTGAACCTCAACCCGGCACGCAGCCGGCCAACACCGCCCGCAGCCTGAGCAACTCCCGCTGCCGGTTCTCCAGCTCAGGCAACTGCTCGCGTGCATTGCTCTTGTCCCAAGTCCGGAAGCGCGCAGTCTCCATCTGCTCGAGCTTGCCCTGCGCTTCCCGCGCCCGCATGCATTGCATGTCGTGCGCCAATCGCTGTGTCTCGCGCGCCGCCAGCTTTGCCTTTTCTTCTTCCCCGGCGCGCAAGGCGCTGCGTCGCTTGTAATCCTCTTCGCGCTTTTTCCAATCCGGCGCCGCATCCGGCTCGGCGGGCACGGCGGCCGGCAAGGACGCGGCCTCGATCCTGCGCGGCGTCTTCAGGATGCGCTCGGCCGGCGTGCCCGGCGGCGCCGGACGGTCCGAAAACACGCGCATGCCCTTGTCGTCGATCCAGCTGTACTGGGCGTGAGCGGACACGGACGCCAGGGCAAGGGCGCCGGCGCACAGCGGACGCAACCATCGTGCATTCATCGTGTTTCCTCTTGTTATCACCGGCCTGATTTCGCCACGATTCGGAGGCACTGTCAATTCGCGCAGGGGTTCTAAACGGCCGAGTGTCAAGCCGCTTTCCCGCATTTTTGGGATGTTCGCAGAAGTTTTATGGGAGTTTCTGTATAATTCGCTTTTGCGCCTATAGGAAATAAAACTATGCGTCTTCTTCAGAAAGCACTCACCTTCGATGACGTGCTGCTCGTCCCGGCCTACTCCAACATCCTCCCGGCCAACACGTCCCTGCGCACCAAGCTGACCCGGAATATCTCGCTGAACATTCCGCTGCTGTCGGCCGCCATGGACACCGTCACCGAAGCCCGCCTCGCGATCGCGATGGCGCAGGAGGGTGGCATCGGCATCATCCACAAGAACCTGCGTCCCGCCGACCAGGCCCGCGAAGTGGCGCGCGTCAAGCGCTTCGAAGCCGGTGTGCTGCGCGACCCGATCACGGTGCCGCCGACGATGAAGATCCGCGACGTGATCGCGCTCCAGCACCAGCATGGCTTCAGCGGCTTCCCGGTCGTCGAAGGCGCGCAAGTGGTGGGCATCATCACCAACCGCGACCTGCGCTTCGAGGAAGACCTGGACGCGGAAGTGCGCACCAAGATGACCCCGCGCGAAAAGCTGGTGTACGTCACTGAAGAAGCGGACACCGACGAAGCCAAGCGCCTGATGAACAAGCACCGCCTGGAGCGCGTGCTGGTCGTGAACAGCGCCTTCGAACTGCGCGGTTTGATCACCGTGAAGGACATCCTGAAGTCGCACGAGCACCCGAACGCATCGAAGGACGCACAGGGCAAGCTGATCGTGGGCGCGGCAGTGGGCGTGGGCGACAAGGACAAGGAACGCGTGGAACTGCTGGTGAAGGCCGGCGTGGACGTGCTGGTGGTCGACACCGCCCATGGCCACTCGCAGGGCATCCTCGACCGCGTGAAATGGATCAAGGACAGCTATCCGCAGGTCGACGTCATCGGCGGTAACATCGCCACCGCCGCCGCCGCGCGCGCGCTGGTCGAAGCCGGCGCCGACGCGGTCAAGGTCGGCATCGGGCCGGGCTCGATTTGCACCACCCGTATCGTCGCCGGCGTCGGCGTGCCGCAGATCACCGCGATCTCGAACGTGGCCGAAGCACTCGAAGGCACGGGCGTGCCCTGCATCGCCGACGGCGGCATCCGCTACTCGGGCGACATCTCGAAAGCGCTGGCAGCCGGCGCCCACACCGTCATGATGGGCTCGATGTTCGCCGGTACCGAAGAAGCGCCGGGCGAAGTGATCCTGTACCAGGGCCGCAGCTACAAGGGCTACCGCGGCATGGGCTCGCTGGGCGCGATGGCCGAAGGCTCGGCCGACCGCTACTTCCAGGAGGCTTCGTCCAAGGCCGACAAGTTCGTCCCGGAAGGCATCGAAGGCCGCGTCGCCTACAAGGGCAGCGTGCTGGCCATCATCTACCAGCTGGTCGGCGGCGTGCGCCAGTCGATGGGCTACTGCGGCTGCGGCAGCATCGAAGAACTGCGCTCGAAGGCCGAATTCGTCGAGATCACCTCGGCCGGCATGCGTGAATCGCACGTGCACGACGTGCAGATCACCAAGGAAGCGCCGAACTACCGCTCCGAATAAACAACGCGGCCCGACGGCCGCGTTTTCGTATCCGCTATCTGAAAAATTACATGCATTCCAAAATCCTCATTCTCGACTTCGGTTCCCAGGTTACCCAGCTGATCGCCCGCCGCGTGCGCGACGCCGGTGTGTTTTCGGAGGTCTTTCCCTACGATATCGGAGACGACTTCGTCCGCAACTACGGCGCCTCCGGCGTGATCCTGTCGGGCAGCCACAACTCGACCCTCGAAGGCGACTCGCCGCGCGCGCCGCAGGCCGTGTTCGAACTCGGCGTGCCGGTGCTCGGCATCTGCTACGGCATGCAGACCATGGCGGCCCAGCTGGGCGGCAAGGTCGAAAACGGTAAAGTACGCGAATTCGGCTACGCCGAGGTGCGCGCCCGCGGCCATACCAAACTGCTGAACGGCATCAACGACTTCGTAACAAGCGAAGGCCACGGCATGCTGAAGGTCTGGATGAGCCACGGCGACAAGGTCCTGGAAATGCCGGAAGGCTTCAAGCTGATGGGCTCCACCGACAGCTGCCCGGTGGCCGCCATGGCGGACGAAGCGCGCGGTTTCTACGCGCTGCAGTTCCATCCGGAAGTCACCCACACCACCCAGGGCGAAGCCATCATCGGCCGCTTCGTGCACGAAATCTGCGGCTGCAAGAGCGACTGGAACATGCCGGACTACATCGGCGAAGCGGTCGAGAAGATCCGCGCCCAGGTCGGCAGCGACGAAGTCATCCTCGGCCTGTCCGGCGGCGTCGATTCCAGCGTGGCCGCGGCCCTGATCCACCGCGCCATCGGCGACCAGCTGACCTGCGTCTTCGTCGACCATGGCCTGCTGCGCAAGGACGAGGGCAAGATGGTGATGGACATGTTCTCGAAAAACCTCGGCGTCAAGGTGCTGCGCATCGACGCATCGAGCCAGTTCATGGGCCACCTGGCCGGCGTCACCGACCCGGAGCAGAAGCGCAAGATCATCGGCCGCGAGTTCGTCGAAGTGTTCCAGGTCGAAGCGGGCAAGCTGACCAACGCGAAGTGGCTGGCGCAAGGCACCATCTACCCGGACGTGATCGAGTCGGCAGGCAAGGGCAAGAAGGGCCAGACCATCAAGAGCCACCACAACGTGGGCGGCCTGCCGGAGACGCTGAACCTCAAGCTGCTGGAGCCGCTGCGCGAGCTGTTCAAGGACGAGGTGCGCAAGCTGGGCGTGGCCCTCGGCCTGCCGCACGACATGGTGTACCGCCATCCGTTCCCGGGTCCGGGCCTCGGCGTGCGTATCCTCGGCGAAGTGAAGCGCGAGTACGCCGACCTGCTGCGCGAGGCGGACGCGATCTTCATCGAAGAGCTGCGCAATACGCCCTTCGTGGCGCCGATGGTGCCGGGTATCGATGCCGGCAAGGCGCCGGTGAACTGGTACGAGGCGACTTCGCAGGCGTTTGCGGTGTTCCTGCCGGTGAAATCGGTGGGCGTGATGGGCGATGGGCGGACTTATGAGTACGTCGTGGCCCTGCGTGCCGTGCAGACCCTGGACTTCATGACGGCGCAGTGGGCACACCTGCCGCATGAGTTGCTGGGTAAGGTGTCGAACCGGATCATTAATGAGGTTCGTGGCTTGAACCGGGTTGTTTATGATATTTCGGGGAAGCCGCCGGCGACGATTGAGTGGGAGTGAGATTTCCTAGAGGAAGCTCTGCTTGTGTGCTTTGAAAAGGCTCGCTTCGGCGAGCTTTTTTTTTGGCCCCCGTCGCCAAGTTTCCGGCCGCCCGCCGAGCGCATCGTCATTGACTTTACGGTTCTGCCTGCTACAACGGATAGGATGAGGACGTCGATCGGCGCGGACTTGCACCTGTGCCGGTAAGAACAACAGTGTCAGCGGCCGCCTTGCGCGGCCCGCGGGTGCCGAGGGAGAAGCCATGGCCGGGATTGTGCGCATCGACGATACCGTGATCGAGACGGATGATTTCATACGGACATTAAAACTGACTGGGCAGTTCGAAGGCCTCGTCGAGCAGATGGTGCGCGACAAGCTGACCGTACTGGCGGCCAGGAAGCAGGGGATGCAGCCTGCCCCTGAAGCCATCCAGGAACGTGCCGACCAGTTCCGCCGCGTCCAGGGATTGCATCGCGCCGCCGACATGAATCACTACCTCGATGTGCTCGGCGTCAGTCTGGACGAGTTCGAGGATTTCATCGTCGAAGGACTGATCCAGGAAAGGATGATGGAGCAGGTATGCAGTCCACAGGCGGTGGAACAGTATTTCAAGCTCAATTCGCCCAGGTTCGACAGCGTCGAGATCAGCCGCATCGTGCTCGACGCCGAGGGCAAGGCGAGGGAGATGATGTCGGCGCTGGAGGATGATCCCGACAGTTTCGCCGAGATGGTCAGCGAATATTCCGTGGGCGAAGCGCGCGAGAACGGCGGCCTGATCGGCAAGGTGCTGCGCGGCGCCCTCAAGCCGGACATCGAGGCGCGCGTGTTCAATGCAGGGGCGGGGGATCTGCTGGGGCCATTTCCTTCATCCGACCGGACCTTGTTCGAAATCTACATGGTCAATGCCAGGTGTCCGGCCATGCTGGACGAGGAGACGACAGTCGAGGTGCGCCGGCTGCTGCGCGAGGAATGGCTGGCGGCGCGCGCCCAGGAACACATCATCGAGGCTTGTCCCGCGCGCTGAGCTGCCGGCGTGACGGACTGGTCCGCGGGACGCCGACATGGACTCATTGGCGCAACAACAGCAATCCCCTGCGGAATTCCTGGCGACCGTCGAGATCCTGTCGATCTTCACCGCGGAAGAACTGGAAAGCCTCGCCGATGCCGTCGAGACGCGCGCCTACGCCTTCGGCGACACCATCTGCAATGCCGGTGAAACGGCCGACGGCCTGTATGTGATCCGCGCCGGCTCCGTGCGCGTGTTCAGCGAGGAACACGGCAAGGAAATCAGCATGGGGGTGCGTAAGGCGGGCGAAGTGTTCGCCGAGATGGCCATGCTGCGCAGCTCGCGCCACGAAGTATCGGCGCGTGCCGCCCTCAAGACCGAACTGTGGTTCATCCCTCGCACGGCGATCGAACCGGCGGTGGCCCGCAATCCCGCGGCGCTCGACTTCATCAACAACTATGTCGCGGTCAGCTCGGCGGGTGGCCTGGTCGCGCGGCTGTTCGACCTGCGCGGCAAGGTCAGCAAGCCTGAACTGGACGAGTTCGTGCGCAGCGTCGGCGTCAAGCGCATCACCGCCGGCAAGGAAATCCTGAAGCAGGGCGCGCGCGACGACCGCCGCCTTTACGTGGTGCGCCAGGGCGAAGTCCGGGTGATCGTGCAGGACAGCACGGATGAATACACGCTGGCGACCCTGGGGCCGGGCGAGATCTTCGGCGAGCGCGCTTCCCTGATGCGCCAGGAGCAGCCGGCCACGGTGGTGGCGGCAAGCGACACGACCGTGCTGGTCATTCCGGAAAAGTCGGCCCATTTCATCCTCGAACGCAATGCCCGCTTCCGCGAAGTGATCGAGGAGCGTGTGCGCTTTCTCGAGCGCGAACTGCACCGCCAGAAAAAGCTGGCCGAGCGGCGCAAGCGTCCGGCCGTGCTGGATATGGCGTCCCAGCCGAAGGCCGGCGAAAAGCTCATCAAACGTTTCGCCTGGGTCGAACAAGCCGAGGAAATGGATTGCGGTGCGGCCTGCCTGGCCATGCTGTGCCGGCACTACGGCATTAACATGACACTTGGCAAGCTGCGCGAGCTGGCGAACGTGACCGCCCAGGGGGCGACGCTGGACAGCCTCGCGCGCGCCGGCGAGGCGCTCGGATTCGGCACCCGCGGCCTGCAATGTACCTACGACGCGCTGCTCGGCTTCGAACTGCCCTTCATCGTGCACTGGGAGGGATATCACTACGTGGTCGTGTACGGCGTATCTGCGCAGCATGTGTGGGTGGCCGACCCGGCGGTCGGCTTCAAGAAGATGAGCGTGGAAGAGTTCGAGCGCGGCTGGAGCGGCACCTGCCTGGTGTTTTCGCCGGGCGAGCAGCTGCTGCAGACGGCGGCGGTGCGCTCGCCCTGGCTGCGTTTCGTGGGCTACCTGCGGCCGTACCGGAAGATCCTGCTGCACCTTTTCCTGGCGACCTTCGTGATCCAGATGCTGGGCATCGTGCCGCCGCTGATCATCCAGAACATCCTCGACGGGGTGCTGGTCCACCAGAACCTTGGCCTGCTGCACCTGCTGATCCTGGGCCTGGTCATTTCCACCGCCTTCACCCAGGTCATGTCGACGCTGCGTGCCTACCTGTCCAACTACATGGTGCGCAACCTGGATTTCTCGATGATGGCGCAGTTCTTCAAGCACACGATGTCCCTGCCGTATTCCTTCTTCGCCAAGCGCAAGACCGGCGACATCCTGGCGCGCTTCTCGGAAAACCAGACGATCCGCGCCTTCCTGACCGAGTCGACCGTGACGACCTTGCTGAACTTGTTGATGGTGTTCATCTATTTCACGATTCTGTTCTTCTACAACGTCAAGTTGACCATGCTGCTGATCGCCTTCGTGATCCCGATCGTGGCGCTGACCGTCGTCGCGACGCCTCGTATCAAGGCCTACGCGCGGGAAGTGTTCGCCGCATCGACCGACGCCCAATCGTTCTTGATGGAGGCCTTGGGCGGCATCGAAACCATCAAGGGCATGGGCAGCGAACGCCCGGTGCGCCTGAAGTGGGAAAAGAAATACGTGAAGGCGCTGGAAACCCAGTACCGCTCGCAATCGTTCAGCATCCTGGTCGGACTGGGCAGCCAGATCCTGAATTCGGCCACCACAATCGTGATCCTGTGGGCCGGCGCCAGCCTGGTGCTGGAGCGCGAGCTGACGATCGGCCAGCTGATGGCCTTCAATGCCCTGATGGGCAGCGTGCTGGGACCGCTGATGGGGCTGGTAGGACTGTGGAGCCGGATGGGCGACGCCACGGTGGCGATGGAGCGTCTCGGCGACGTGCTCGACATCGAGCCGGAGCAGAAGCCCGCCGATGTCGCGGCACGTGTGGTACTGCCCGACCTGCAGGGCGAGGTCAGGTTGGAGCGCCTGTTCTTCCGCTACGGCGGCGAGGACACGCCCTGGGTGCTGGAGGATATCGACATCGACATCAAGCCCGGCCAGCTGGTGGCGATCGTCGGCCGCAGCGGTTCGGGCAAGACCACGCTGGCCAAGCTGCTGGTCGGCTTCTATCCGCCCAGCGAAGGCAAGATCTTCGTCGACGGCTACGACATGAGCGCCATCGACCGCGGGTATTTCCGTGCCCAGGTCGGCTACGTCATGCAGAGCAACCTGCTGTTTTCCGGCACGATTGCCGAGAACATCGCCAGCGGCGACGACAGCCCCGACCGCCGTCGGGTCGAAGAGGTGGCGAAGATGGCCGACGCCCATGCCTTCATCAGCAAGCTGCCGCTCGGCTACGAGCAGGTGGTGGGCGAGCGCGGCGTCGGCCTGTCCGGCGGCCAGGTACAGCGCCTGTGCATCGCGCGCGCCCTGTACCACGATCCGCGCCTGCTGGTGTTCGACGAGGCGACGTCGGCCCTCGACACCCAATCCGAAAGCAACATCATGGCGAACATGGAAGCGATCCTGGCGGGACGCACGGCGGTGATCATCGCGCACCGCCTGAGCACCATCATGCGGGCCGACAAGATCGTCGTGCTGTACGAAGGCAAGATCGCCGAACAGGGGCGCCACGACGAGTTGCTCGCGCGGCGTGGCATGTACTACGAGCTGGTGCAAAAACAGCTGGGCGCGGGGATGTCATGAAACTGTTCAATCCCGGCGGCGAACGCGGATCGGCGATGTCGTATGCGGCGCTGCTGGAAAAGATCGAGATCATGCGTTCCACCCTGCGCTGGTCGAGCCGGCTCGAGCAGCCCGACGTCGACAAGCTGCTGCGCCAGGCCGGCGCGCTGCGGGACGAGGTGATGCAGCTGTCGCACAAGGAGCGTTTCGTCCAGGCCGTCAGCGCCGACACCGAGCGCCGCGGCGCCGAACCCGCGGCGCCAGAACCATCGACCGGCGAGCGGCGCCGCGCCTTGCTGGCCCGCAGCTTCGTGTTCGAAGGTACCTTCGGCGACAATCCGAAACTGCTGGACGCCCTCGAAATCGCCGAGAAGGCGGCGCCCACCGACTTGCCGGTGCTGGTCGACGGCGAGAGCGGCACCGGCAAGGAGCTGATGGCCAAGGTCATCCACGCCAACGGCACGCGCGCCGACATGCCCTACGTGTCCGTCAACTGCGGCGCGATTCCCGACAGCCTGCTGGAGTCGGAACTGTTCGGCCACCGGAAGGGTTCGTTCACCGGCGCGGATCGCGACCGCAAGGGCAAGTTCGAAAGCGCGCACCGGGGCACCATCTTCCTCGACGAGATCGGTGAATTGCCGCTGCCCGGCCAGGTCAAGCTGCTGCGCGTCCTGCAGTCGCACGAGATCCAGCGCGTTGGCTCGGACGAGACCATTTCGGTGGACGCGCGCATCGTCGCCGCGACCAACAAGAACCTGCGCAAGCTGATCGAACAGGGCAGCTTTCGCGAAGACCTGTTCTACCGGCTCAGCGTGATCCACCTGACCCTGCCGCCGCTGCGCGAACGCAAGGATGAGATTCCGCTGCTGCTCGCCTATTACGGCGACGAGGCGGCCGAAGCGCTCAAGCGGCGGCCGGCGGCCTTGACGCCGCGCCTGCGCGAATTCCTGCTGCGCTACGCCTATCCCGGCAACATTCGCGAACTGCGCAACATCATGTACCGCATCTCCTGCCTGGCCGGCGAGACCGCCGACCTGGGGCATCTGCCGGAAGACATCCGGCCCGCCTTGCCCGGCGCCCTCGCCGGCACGGCCGGCGCGGCGCCGGCCACTCCCTCGCTGGCCGAGGCAAAACGGGCCGCCAGCGACGAAGCCGAGCGCCGCTGCCTGGAGCAGGGCTTGCTGGAGGTCAGCGGCATGGTGGCCGAACTGGCGCGCCGCTGGGAGATGAATCGCCAACACCTGCAGCTGCTGCTGAAAAAGCACGGCCTGCACTCGAAGGATTTTCGCAAGACGCATTGAGGCAGGGTGCGCCCGCGCTCACAGGCCAGGGTTCATCAAGGTCTGGTCGCCGGACATGTCGTCGACCCGCACCACCACCACAGTGATGTTGTCGCGCCCGCCATTCGCCAGCGCCAGCCCGACCAGGGCCTGGGCTGCCGGGGCGCAGGCGCCGCAGGCAAGCGCGTCCTCGATCGCCTGCTCGGACACTGGCGTGCTGAGACCGTCGCTGCAGAGCAGGAACATGTCGCCATTGCGTACCGCCAGCATGACGACGTCGACCTCCAGGCTGTCGCTCGCGCCCAGGGCGCGCGTGAGCATGTTCGAGCTGGCGGCCGCAAGGGCGGGATCGGCGCCGCGCGCGCGCAGCTCCGCCGCCTGGTTGTGGTCGCGCGTGAGCTGCTGCAGGCGGCCATGGCGGTACAGGTAGATGCGGCTGTCGCCGGCCCACAGGCATGCCGCTTCGGTCCCGCAGGCGAGCAGGGTGACGACCGTGCTGCCCATCACCGGCACCTGGCGCACGCGCGCCTCGGCGCGCAGCGTGGCGTTGACCTGCAGGATGCGCTCGCGCGCGGCGTCGACGAAGGCGGACAGGCTCGCCGCCTGAGGCAGGTTGTCGAGCGTATCGACGACGGTCCTGCTCGCCACATCCCCGAAGGCGTGGCCACCCATCCCGTCCGCAACGACCCACAGGCCGCGCTGCGGCTGGGCCAGGTAAGCGTCTTCGTTGCGGCTGCGGATCGGACCGATGTCGGTCTGCGCGGCGGAACTCCAGGCAAAGGGGGCGGCGTGGCTCATCGGAGGCTCATTGGCAGGCGAACCGCTCAAGACTGGTGCAGCGCCTTGTTCAGGCTGTTTTCGTCCACGCTCACGTTCAGGGTCGCGTTCGCGCCGGTGTTGTTGACCGAGACGGTCTGGAACTGGTTGATCATCTGGTCGGCAAAATTATTGATCTGGTAAAAGTTGATCACCGGGACCTGGCCCGACCCGCCATCCAGATAAGGCTGGATCCAGCCGAATACCCAGGGCGCGCCGGCGCCACCGCGGATCGCCGTCATGGCCTTGCGGTCCAGCACCTGGCTGGAGGGGAGATCGTTGACGCTAATCGTGGCCATGATGCTTCTCCGTGGTGGTAATGGAGAGATCGCTTCGGGTTTCTCCAGTGTAGTCCAAATTCTCGACTTTTCCGACCTCGCCCTGGCGGCGCCGGGACGCCATCGCGAACGCGGCCGCGGGCGGGCGTGTTTTCCAGCCGCCGCGCACGGCCGCCATCGTCGGGCGGTCCAGTTGTTCGCTGCGCGCCAGGTCGAGGATGGTCAGCGTGTTCATGGTGCCGCTCAGAACATGAGCCGGTTCTGACCCCATAGCGGGGCGTCGAGCCGGACGTCCGGTCCGATCATGCCGGCGCCGATGACGCCGTTGCCGTTGAGGACGTTCACGCCGATCTGCTGGAACTGGCCCAGCTGCTGGTTGACGTTCACGTTCACGTTGATGTCCTTGCCGAAGGCGGCGCTGCCGCCGCGGACCGCCGCCAGGGCTTGGCGGTCCAGCGCGGCGCTGTGCGCCAGGTCGTGGATGTGGATGGATGACATGATGTTCTCCAAGCGTGGTTGGTAGCGCTGCGCGGGACCGTCGCCGATCCCGCGCAGCTCTGCTTCAGCCGCCAATGATCTTGTTCTGGCCGTTCTGCGCCGCTTTGTTGTGCACGCTGACGCCGTCCAGGAAGGCCGAGCCATTGGCGGTGGCAGCCATGACGTTCTGTTCCTGGCCCAGGTTCTGGGTGGCGTGGATCGACGAGTCGTAGCTCGGGGCGTAGCTGACGTCGCCCACTTTGTAGGACGGCGAGAACATGCTCCAGCCGCCGCGCAGGCTGCTCATGGCGCTGCGGTCCAGGGTTTCGGTACGGGCCAGGTCTTTGATGATCAGGGTTTTCATGGTGATGCTCCTCGATGAATGCATTGGATTGGATTGATTGACTAGTGGATCAGCGGCGCACGATGGTGTTCTGGCCGTCCTGCGACACCTTGTTGTGTACGCTGACGCCTTCCAGGAAGGCCGAGCCGTTGGCAGTGGCGTTCATCACGTTCTGCACCTGGCCCAGGTTCTGGGTGGCGTGGATCGACGAGTCGTCGCTCGGGGCGTAATCGATGTTGCCGAAGCTGTAGGATGGCGAGGCGAACTTGAAGCCGCCGCGCACGCCGTGCATGGCGCTGCGGTCCAGGGTTTCGGTACGGGCCAGGTCGGTGATGGTCAGGGTTTTCATGGTGATGCTCCTTGATGAATGAATTGGATGGGATCGGGGTTGTGGATCAGCGGCGCACGATGGTGTTCTGGCCGTTCTGCGACACCTTGTTGTGCACGCTGACGCCGTCCAGGAAGGCCGAGCCGTTGGCGGTGGCAACCATCACGTTCTGCATCTGGCCCAGGTTCTGGGTGGCGTGGATCGACGAGTCGTCGGTCGGGGCGTAGCTGACGTCGCCCACCTTGTAGGACGGCGAGAACATGCTCCAGCCGCCGCGCAGGCTGCGCATGGCGCTGCGGTCGAGGGTTTCGGTACGGGCCAGGTCGGTGATGATCAGGGTCTTCATGGTAAATCTCCTTGGAAGTTCGGTTGGTTGGTTGAGGCAATCATTTGCGCTCATTGGACTATCAGCAGGATGCGTGCCAGCCGGTCTCTGTTGTGAGTGTTCATGGTTCAAGTCATTGAAAATAAAGGGAATTTAACGTATGGATGCGCTGGATTCGGCGAAGTTCCGTCAGCGCCGCAATGCCGCTTGTGACGGGCTCGACCAGACACATTTCGGCCTCTGTCCGGACTAGGCCGACAGGCACGCTATCGGCAGGTGTCCTTCAAACAGGCGGGACGAAAAAAAGCCGCGCGGCTGGGAACCGAACGGCTGCGGATGGGGGGATTGGAGAATATTCAGCGTGGCGCTGGCGTACCGAAGTTTTCCGACAAGCCCTTGACCGCACGTTAACGGACGAAGCCCATTGCCGGGACCGAACCCGGCAATGGGATGATGGGAAGTGTGGACCGCGTCAGAACACCAGCTTGTTCTGCCCCTTCAACGCGGCGGCCACATCGATATCGGGGCCGTGGAAACCGGCGCCGATGACACCGTTGTTGTTGAGGACGTTCACGCCGATCTGCTGGAACTGCGCCAGTTGCTGGTTGACGTTCACATTGACGTTGACGTCCTTGCCGAAGGCGTAGCCGCCGCGGACCGCCGCCATGGCATGACGGTCGAGTTCGCCCCGATGGGCCAGGTCGTGGATTGCGATGGATGACATGGCGGGCTCCCCTTTAGCCGATGATCTTGTTCTGGCCGTTCTGGGCCGTCTTGTTGTGCACGCTGACGCCGTCCAGGAAGGCCGAGCCGTTGGCGGTGACCGTCAGCGCGTTCTGTTCCTGGCCCAGGTTCTGGGTGGCGTGGATCGACGAGTCGTAGCTCGGGGTGTAGCTGACGTCGCCCACTTTGTAGGACGGCGAGAACATGCTCCAGCCGCCGCGCACGCTGCTCATGGCGCTGCGGTCGAGGGTTACGGTACGGGCCAGGTCGGTGATGATCAGGGTTTTCATGGTGATGCTCCTCGATGAATGAATTGGATTGGATTGATCGGGCTAGTGGATCAGCGGCGCACGATGGTGTTCTGACCGTTCTGCGACACCTTGTTGTGTACGCTGACGCCTTCCAGGAAGGCCGAGTCGTTGGCGGTGGCAACCATCACGTTCTGCACCTGGCCCAGGTTCTGGGTGGCGTGGATCGACGAGTCGTCGCTCGGGGCGTAGCTGACGTCGCCCACTTTGTAGGACGGCGAGAACATGCTCCAGCCGCCGCGCAGGCTGCGCATGGCGCTGCGGTCGAGGGTTTCGGTACGGGCCAGGTCGGTGATGATCAGGGTCTTCATGGTAAATCTCCTTGGAAGTTCGGTTGGTCGAGGCAATCATTTGCGCTCATTGGACTATCAGCAGGATGCGTGCCAGCCGGTCTCTACGGTGAGTTGGAATGTCTCAAGTCATTGAAAATACAGGGAATTTACAGTATGGATGTGCTGGAGTCGGCGAAGTTCCCTCAGCGCCGCAATGCCGCTTGTGACGGGCTGGACCAGACACATGTCAGCCCCTGTCCGGAACAGGCCGACAGGCCCTCATCGGCGGGTGTTCTTCAAACTGGCGGGACGAAAAAAAGCCGTTCGGCTGGTAACCGAACGGCTTCGGATTGGGGGTGAACTGGAGGATACTCAGCGCGAACCTGGCCTACTGGTTCCCGGCTGGATGACGGCGATGCGCGCCGGATCGAACAGCCTGGTCTTTTGTGAAGCGGGCCGCACGAAGCGTCCCCCCGCACGCAGGCGCGATCCGCCGGCGATTGCCAGCATTGCCTGGCGATCCAGTTCAACATTTTCCGACAAGTCCTTGATGACGATGTTAGCCATGATGCCTCCTGGAGATGGCAAGTTAACGGAATGACCCCATTGCCGGGACCAAACCCGGCAATGGGAAGATGGGAAGCGTGGACCGCGTCAGAACACCAGCTTGTTCTGCCCCTTCAACGCGGCGGCCACATCGATATCGGGGCCGTGGAAACCGGCGCCGATGACACCGTTGTTGTTGAGGACGTTCACGCCGATCTGCTGGAACTGCGCCAGTTGCTGGTTGACGTTCACATTGACGTTGACGTCCTTGCCGAAGGCGTAGCCGCCGCGGACCGCCGCCATGGCATGACGGTCTAGTTCGCCCTGATGGGCCAGGTCGTGGATTGCGATGGACATGGTGCGCTCCCTTTAGCCGATGATCTTGTTCTGGCCGTTCTGGGCCACGTTGTTGTGGACGCTGACGCCGTCCAGGAAGGCCGAGCCGTTGGCGGTGGCCGTCATGACGTTCTGTTCCTGGCCCAGGTTCTGGGTGGCATGGATCGACGAGTCGTAGCTCGGTGCATAGCTGACGTCGCCCACTTTGTAGGACGGCGAGAACATGCTCCAGCCGCCGCGCACGCCGTGCATGGCGCTGCGGTCCAGGGTTTTGGTACGGGCCAGGTCTTTGATGATCAGGGTGTTCATGGTGATGCTCCTCGAAAGTGGTGTCAATGCCGTTCGTGATGGCGGTCAGCCGCCGATGATCTTGTTCTGGCCGTTCTGGGCCGTCTTGTTGTGGACGCTGACGCCGTCCAGGAAGGCCGAGCCGTTGGCGGTGGCCGTCAGCGCGTTCTGTTCCTGGCCCAGGTTCTGGGTGGCGTGGATCGACGAGTCGAAGCTCGGCGCGTAGCTGACGTCGCCCACTTTGTAGGAAGGCGAGAACATGCTCCAGCCGCCGCGCAGGCCGTGCATGGCGCTGCGGTCCAGGGTTTCGGTACGGGCCAGGTCGGTGATGGTCAGGGTTTTCATGGTGATGCTCCTCGATGAATGCATTGGATTGGATGGATTGGGCTTGTGGATCAGCGGCGCACGATGGTGTTCTGGCCGTTCTGCGATACCTTGTTGTGCACGCTGACGCCGTCCAGGAAGGCCGAGTCGTTGGCGGTGGCAACCATCACGTTCTGCACCTGGCCCAGGTTCTGGGTGGCGTGGATCGACGAGTCGTCGCTCGGGGCGTAGCTGACGTCGCCCACTTTGTAGGACGGCGAGAACATGCTCCAGCCGCCGCGCAGGCTGCGCATGGCGCTGCGGTCGAGGGTTTCGGTACGGGCCAGGTCAGTGATGATCAGGGTCTTCATGGTAAATCTCCTTGGAAGTTCGGTTGGTTGGTCGAGGCAATCATTTGCGCTCATTGGACTATCAGCAGGATGCGTGCCAGCCGGTCTCAGCCACGAAGTGGAGATTTTAAGTGCTTGAATTAAAAGGATATATTTGGTGGTGCAGCGATTGCGGCAAGCTTTCGGCTCAGCGGCCTCAAATGGCATACGACGGCTTGCGCCCGACGCTTTCCGCAGCCATGTCCGGCACGGCCCGACATCCGAGGCAAGCGGACACTGCATAGCCCTTGATCATCCGGCATTTCATGCTAGGCTCAAGAAGCCGCCTGGGCTTTATACATTCAAACCATGGACAGTCTCGACCACGCGATCCGGCAGTTGCAGTCCGGCGCCTTGCCGCGTACCGAATTCTTTGCCCAGGTCGATCGCGTGCTCGAGAATGCTCCCGAGAGTGTCGGCCGCCTGCTCGAAGTCCTGAGCGAGGGGCATGCGCGCAAACCGTTGGCGGCCGATGTCTATACCGAACTCCAGCATCGGATCGAGCGCCTGGCCGTGGCGCGCCAACCCAGGGCGGGCGACGACACCATCGTCCAGACCAGGCCCGACGGCGCCACCATGCGCGCGCCGCCAGCTTCCCAAGCGCCGCGCGGCGCGCCGGACGATAACGAATTCGAGCCCGAACCCGAGCGGATGAAGGGCGTCGGCGACACGCTCAACAACCGCTTCGTACTGGAAGAGTGCATTGGCTTCGGCGGCATGGGTACGGTCTATAAAGCGCTCGACCTGCGCAAGATCGAGGCCTCGGACCGCAAGCCCTATATCGCCATCAAGGTCTTGAACGTCCAGTTCCGCGGCCATCCGAAGTCGCTGATTGCCCTGCAGCGCGAGGCGCGCAAGGCACAAGAGCTGGCGCATCCGAACATCGTATCGGTGTACGACTTCGACCGCGACGGCCCCATGGTCTACCTGACCATGGAATACCTGAAGGGCAAGGCCTTGAGCCAGGTGCTGCGGGCGCCGGGCTTTGCCGGCATGGCCTGGAAGGACGTGCTGCCCATCGTGAACGGCATGGGCAAGGCGCTGGCGTATGCGCACGCCCGCGGCTTCGTCCATTGCGACTTCAAGCCCGGCAACGTGGTGCTCACCGACTCGGGCAATGTCAAGGTCATTGATTTCGGGATCGCCCGCGTGTTCCAGAAGACCGAAGACGACGCCGACGCCACCGTATTCGATCCCGGCAGCCTCGGCGCGCTGACGCCCGCCTATGCAAGTCCGGAGATGCTGGAGCACCTCGATCCCGATCCGCGCGACGACATCTATGCATTGGGCTCCATCGCTTACGAGCTGTTGACCGGGCAGCGGCCCTACAACGGCGTATCGGCGCTACAGGCGCGTGGCGCGGTGATGAAGCTCCAGCGCCCAGCCAGACTGGGACGTGCGCCCTGGCACGCGCTGAAGTGCGCCCTGGCGCTCGAACGCAAGGCGCGCACGCCCAGCGTCGACCGCTTCCTGGAGGAGTTTGGAAAAGGCGATGGGACGCGGCGCGCCGGTGCCCTGGCCGGGGCGGTAGGCGGCATTGCCGTGCTCGCCGGACTGGGCATGCTTGGCTGGCATTATCTGGGTGGGGTGCCGCACGCGCCGGCGCCGGCTGCGGCGCCTGACGGGCAGTCTGCCGCCGCGCCGCCCCCGTCTTCCGCAGAGCAGGCTTCTACCGCGGCGCCGCCGCTGCAGGCGCCCGCGCCAGTGCCGGCGCCGACGCCGGCGGCACTGGCCGCCGTCCTGGCGAAGATTCCATGCGCGGCGCTGGCCGGCAGCGTCGACGGCCACGCGCTCAGCGTGCGCGGCCTGCTGTCGGACCCACCGGGGCTTGCCGGCCTGAAGGAACAACTGGCCGCCATGCCCGGGGTGGCCAGCGTAAGCCTGGACGCCGGCCAGGTCGACCGTGCCAAGTGCCCGGTCATTTCCGCTTTCGCACCCTACTGGTCAGCCTACCGCCTGGCCGGCGGTGGCGCGGCGCTCCGGCTGGCCGGCACGCACGGCCCCGACGGACGCCTGAGCGAGGGTGATTCGCTGATGGTGGACGTGACGACCACCGCGGCAGACTCCTATATCGCGGTGGATTACTATTCGCTCGACGGCAACGTCACCCACCTGCTGCCGAACGCGCGTGCGCGCGACAACCGGGCGCCGCCGAACTATACGGCGACCGTCGGCAGCCTCGGCGAGTGGGGCATAGGCAAGCCGTTCGGGGCGGAATTGGTGGTGCTGGTGACCACGCCCGAGCCGCTGCTCGACGGATTACGCCCGGTGTCCGAGCCGGCGGCCGCCTATTTGTCCGATGTCGCGGCGCGCCTGGCTCAGATCCGCGCACGCAGCGGGCCTGGCAAGGTCGCGGTCGAGTTCTTGCAGATCAATACCAGCCCACGCAGGCGCTAAGCGCACCGGACGGCTTCACTTGAGGCTACGCACCACGCGGAACCCGTTCTGCGAGTGGCGCACGCTGGCGTCGTACTTGAAGCGCGTGGTCGCGACCATATAGGACGCGCCTTCGCGCCACGAGCCGCCGCGGATCACGCGCACCCGGCAGTTCGGCTCGTCCCACGCGCGGGCGTCGGCCGGCGCGCCCTTGTAATTGTTGTGCCAGCAATCGGCAACCCATTCCCATACGCCGCCGCTGGTATCGAACAGGCCATAGGGATTGGCGGCGAACGAGCCGACGTTCGCGGGCGCGTCTTCGGACCAGGGTTTGCCGCACTCCCTGCAATTGGCCTTGCCTTGCACCATTTGCGCGCCCCACCAGTAGGAGGTCGTGGTGCCGCCACGCGCCGCCAGTTCCCACTCCGCCTCGGTCGGCAGGCGGTAGGGCTTGCCGCTGATACGCGCCAGCCATTTCGCGTATTGCTGGGCATCGTCCCAACTGACGTCGCGCATCGGTGCGTTCGGGCCGCTGTTCGGCGACTGGTCGACCTTCGGGCAGGCGCCCGCGGCCGCGCAGGCATTCCACTCCTGGACCGAGACTTCGTAGCGGCCGATCGCAAAGGGTACGGCCACGTTGACCGGATGCGCCGGTTTCTCGCTGGGATCGCTCGCGTTGCTGCCCATGCTGAAACTGGCGGCGGGGATAGACACCAGCGTGGGGCAGGCCGGGCAATCCTTGATGTCGGCCCCAGCCGCGACGGCACGGGCGGGCGCGGGAGGCATGGCGGGCGGCGCGGTGGGCTTGGCCGGCGCGGCCGTGGCCGTGGAGGCTGGCGGCGCCTTGAGCGGCGCTTCCTTCGGGCCGGACTGCTCGGCGGCGGCGGCCGCTCCGCGCGGCGCGGCGGCGCGCAGGCGGGCGATGCGCGCCTGCGCCAGCGCTGCGAAGCGGCCCTTCGGATAGGCCTTCAGGTAGGCCTCGTAGTCGCTGACATGGTTGCTGTCCTTGATCGATTCCCAGAACGCCAGCTCGAACTGTTCGGCGCTGTTCTTCGGCACCACGCCGACCCGGTACGCGCGCGGCGGCTGGTCCTGGGCCACGGCAAACCATGCGCAGGCCGGACCGGCCAGTACGCACACCATCAGAAGCCTTTGCCACATGAGCGCTCTCCATTTTTGCTGCGTTCGGTAGAAGTGCCTTGCGATCTGAGCCAGAGTGTGCCAGATTTAGAAGTATTGACGCGCACCTCAGTCCGCCTAGACAGGAGCTATCGATCATGCGTCCTTCTTTGCTTTTAGCCGCAGTGCTCGCAGCGCTCCCTTACGCCGGATCGCAGGCCGCCGATCCATCGCCCGCGCCCGAGAATGCGCAGGTCTACTTCATCTGGCCGCATGATGGTACGGTGGTGAACGGTGGCAAGTTCTGGGTGCGCATGGGCTTGCGCAACATGGGGGTCGCGCCCAAGGGTACCGCGGTGCCGAACACCGGCCACCACCACCTCCTGATCGATACTGATCCGCCGCCGATGACGGAACAGATTCCCAACGATCGCAACCACCTGCATTTCGGCGCCGGCGAAACCGAAGCCCGCATCGAGCTGCCGCCCGGCAAGCATACCCTGCAACTGCTACTGGGCGACAAGGACCACGTGCCGTTCAAACCGCCCGTCATGTCCAAGAAGATCACCATCACGGTCCGATAGCGGCCGGGCCGCCGGCCCGCCACACAGAGGGAGACCATCATGCGCAAGCTGTGTCCCGCCGCCGTCGTCCTGGCGGCCTTCCTGGCAAGTGCGCCGGCCGCTTCCACCGACGCTCCGGCCGGCGCGTATTGCTACATCGGCTGGCCGTCGGACGGCGCGGTGCTGTCGAGCGGGAAGCCGTTCCGCGTCTGGTTCGGGCTGCGCAACATGGGGGTCGCACCGAAAGGCGTCGAGGCCAAGAACACCGGCCACCACCACCTGCTGATCGATGCCGACCCGCCGCCGGCAGGGCAACAGATTCCGTCCGACCGCAACCACTTGCACTTCGGCGCGGGCGAGACCGAAACCACGCTCGAGCTTCCACCCGGCAAGCACACGCTGCAGCTCGTGATGGGCGACGACAAGCACATCGTCCACACGCCGCCAGTCGTGTCGAGAAAGGTCACGATCACCGTCAGGTAACAAGGACATGCCAGCGAACGCCGCCTTTTCCCCTGCCAGCGATCCGGTACGCGCCTATCTCGAATGGATGGGCGCGGAGGCGGGCGCGCCGGCAGTGTTCTCACTGCATGAGGAAGCCGTGCTCGGCCGGGATGCCCAGGATGCCCTCGGCACTGACCGTTACGTCTGCATTCCGGAGCAGACGGTGAGCCGGCGCCATGCCCGCATCCGGCGTCACGGGGCCAGCTATTTTGTCGAGGACCTGCATTCGCGCAATGGCACTTTCGTGTCCGGCGAGCGGCTGGCGCCCGGCGCCTGGCACGTGCTGGTCGAAGGCGATGAACTGGGCCTGGCCTCGGCGCGCCTGGTGTTCCATTCGCTGCTGCTGCCTGAACGCGCGGCGACGCCGGCCGTCATCACGCGCTCGGTGGACGCGACCCATTTCGCGCCGGTGGTGGACACCCGCAACGCCGAACGTGGCGAGCTCGAGAACACCGTGCACCGGCTGCATGCGATGGCCCAGGTCAGCATCGCGCTGGGCGCGGTCACCGACCAGGAAACGCTGATCGAAAAACTGATGAATTTCATCTTCGACCTGTTCCCCGCCGCCGAACGCGCCTTCATCATGCTGCGTGACGAGCGCGACCTGCCGCAGCCGGTCGCGGCGCGGCACCGCAGCGGCATCGTCGAAGACCCGTCCCGGATCAGGATCTCGCGCACCATCGTCAACGAAGTGCTGGACCGCAAGCGCGCCATCCTGTCGGTCGACACACTGGCCGACCGCCACTTCGGCGCCCACGAATCGATCGTCGCCCAGGCCATCCTGAGCGTCATGTGCGTCCCCTTGATCCTGGGCGACGAGGTGCTGGGCCTGATCCAGGTCGATACCTCGTCGAACCGCGACGCCTTCCAGGAAGCCGACCTGGAAATCCTCAGCGGCGTGTGCGCGGAAACCGCTGTCGCGCTGAAGAATTTCCAGCTGTATTCCGACATCAAGGGCTTGCTCGACGGCTTCGTGTGCGCCTCGGTACAGGCCATCGAGGAACGCGATCCGGTCACGGCTGGGCATTCGTTCCGGGTGGCAGGCTATGCCGAAAGCCTGGCCATGGCGCTCGAGCATGCCGGCGACGCCACCCTGCGCGCTGCGGCGTTCACGCCGGCCCAGCTGCGCGAGATCCGCTATGCCGCGCTGCTGCACGACTTCGGCAAGGTCGGTGTGCGCGAACACGTGCTGCGCAAGGAAAAGAAACTGCACCATGCCGACATGCGCCTGCTGGAACAGCGCTTCCGCTACGCCCGCGCCTGCCTCGAACGGCAGGCGTGGCGCAGCCTGACCGAACGCCAGCTGCGTGGCGAGCTCGGCGTGCAGGACCTGCGCCGCGAGCGCGAGCGCATCGAGGCCGAGCTTGAGGAGGAGGGCGCGCGCCTGGACGCGTTCCTGGACACGATCGTGCGCGCCAACGAGCCGTCGATCTCGCACGCGGCCGTGCCGGCAGGGCTGTGCGCGATCCGCGACCACGTCTGCGCGGGCACCGACGAGCCGGACTTCCGCTTGCTCCGCGACGAAGAATTCACCGCGCTCAGCATCGGCAAAGGCTGCCTGACGCCGGACGAACGGCGCCAGATCGAAGCCCATGTGGCCGACTCCTACTCCTTCCTTATCCTGATCCCCTGGACGCGCGAGCTGGCCGGCGTGCCGGCGATCGCCCACGGCCACCACGAGAAGCTGGACGGCTCCGGCTACCCGATGGGTTTGCATGGCGCGGAGATCAGCCTGCAGACGCGGATCCTGACCATCAGCGATATCTACGATGCGCTGACGGCCCGCGACCGTCCGTACAAGCAGGGGGTGCCGGCCGAGCGTGCGCTCGACCTGATCGCCGAGGAATGCCGGGCCGGCCACCTGGACGACAGGCTGTTCAAGGTTTTCGTCGAGTCCAAGGCCTGGCAGGCGCGTGCCGCCCCCTGAGGCGCGGTTCGGCAGGAGGTGACCCATGAAACTTCGAAGCGCATGCAATAGCCGACGTTCCCTTCATGCCGCGGCGGCCGCCGGCGCCGCCGTGCTGCTGTGCGCATGCGCCGACGTCAGCATGAAACCATACCAGCGCCCGGACACCCCGGCCAAGACCGGCTGGGCGGCAACGCGCTCGCCGCCGGTCGCGCCGGCAAAGCTGATCGAGCAGGACTGGTGGAAAGGATTCGGCGACCCCGACCTCGATGGGCTGGTGGCGCGCGCGGTGCACGACAACGTCGACCTCAAGATCCTGGCCGCGCGCACGAAGGTGGCCGGCGCCCAGATCGACGAGGCGCGCGCCGGCGCCTTGCCCACGCTGGACGCCGGGGCCGGTGTTTCCCTCGAAAAAAGCTCAGGGCAGCGCTTCACCAAGCAGTACAGCCTCGGCACCCAGGTCAACTGGGACATCGACATCTGGGGCGGCGTGGCCAAAGGCGCCGAGGCCCAGACCGCGGAATTCCACGCCAGCGAGGCCGATTGGCGGGCCGGTTACCTGACCCTGGCCGCACAAGTCGCCACGACCTATTTCCAGATCCTCCAGTTCGACGAGCAAATCGACCAGCAAGGCAAAACGCTGGAGAAGAACCGCCAGATCCTGGCCAATTACGAGGCGATGCAGCAGCAGGGCCTGCTGCCGCAGACGCGGGTGCTCCAGCAGCGCGCCGAAATCAACCGGCTCAGCAATGATTTGATCGAGCTCAACCGGTTGCGCGCGATCTCCGGGAACGCGCTGGCGACCCTGCTCGGGGTGCCGGCCGGGAATTTTCAACTGCCCACGGGCGCCTTGCAGGCGCGCGTGCAATTGCCAGCCGTGCCAGAAGGCCTCCCGTCCGAACTGCTCAAGCGCCGTCCCGATGTCGTGGCGGCGGAGTACCGCGTGCTCGCGTCGTACGACATGGTGGGCCAGGCCAAGCTTGCCCAGCTGCCGTCGATCAGCCTGACCGGACGCGGCGGCACTTCCAGCTTCGCACTCGGCTCGCTTCTCAAGTCTTTCAGCTTCGGATTGCTGCCGAGCATCAACTTCCCCATTTTCGACCCTGCCGTCAAGGCCCGCCTGAAGACCACCCAGGCCGGCAGCGAGGTGTCCGAACAGCAGTACCGGAAAGTGGTGATGGATGCCTTCGAGGAAGTCGAGAACGCGCTCGTCAACCTGGACGCGCACCGTCGCCAGCGCATCGAGCTGCAGCAGCAGTCGGAGCGCCTGGGCATCGTCGCCGCCCAGGTGGAAGCCCAGCTGAAGGAGGGCATGGTGTCGCAGCTGGACGTGTTCGAAGCCGAGCGTTCGCTGCTGGCGGCGCAACTGGCGCTGCTGGCGAATCACCAGCAGGTGCTGGCCGACACCGTGACCCTGTACAAGGCGCTCGGCGGCGGCTGGCCGGTGGTCGACGTGCGCAATGCGGCGCGCGATTGAACGGGGCGGCAGCCATGGCAGCCGAGATGAGCATCGTCACGCCGCCGCCCCTGGCGGGCGGCGCAGTCGGGATCGTGCTCGAGCCGCTGTCCCATCCTGAACTGGCGCCGATCCGCATCCACGACAGCTTGTTTGCGATCGGCCGCGCCGAGCCGCCCTTCGATGCCTATCCGCAGGAACTCGCCGGCGAGCTGTCGCGCCGCCACGCGCGCCTGTTCTGCGAGCACGACGCGGTCTATCTCGCTGATCTCGGCAGCACCAACGGCACCAGCGTCAACGGGGTAGCGGTCAAAACCGCGATCGCCAGGCTGCGCGACGGCGACGTGCTCGGCCTGGGCAAGGTGCTGCGCTACGGCGTGCGCCTGGAGCACGGGCCGGCGCCGGCGCCGCGCGCGCGCCTGCGCAGCCTGGCGCTCGCACCGGTGCAGGAGGGTTCGGGGCTGCAGGCCATCGTTGTCAATGAATTTCCTTTCCTGGTCAGCAAGTCCGACGACAGCTTCGCGCGCTACCGCGATACCGAGCCCGCCGAACTCAACTACCTGTCGCGGCGCCACGCGCATGTATTCCTGAAAGGCGGCGAGCCCTGGATCGAAGACCTGGGCAGCACCAACGGCAGCTTCGTCAACGGCGTCCGCGTCGCGGAGCAGGCCGTGCCGCTGCACGAGGGCGACACGCTGGCCTTCGGCGGCCGCCATTTCGTGTACCGCGCCAGCATGCAATGGGATGAGCCGGCAACGGACACGCCGACCCGGATCGGCATGACCCAGGCAGCGCCCGCCCTGGACGCCGAGCGCACCACCTTCGTCGCGGCTGCCGATTCTTTCCTGGACATCTTTTGCGTCGACCCCGCCTCGGACCAGGATGCCGGCTTGCCGGGCGCGGCGGCGCCGGAAAGCACGGCCGCGCCCGCCGGTGGCCGGCTGGCGAAACTGCGGCGACTTCGGTGGTGGGGCGCGGCCGCGCTGGTGCTGGCCGCCGTGCTCGGCTGGACCCTGCTGGGCGGTGGCGGGAGCGCGGATCGGGCCGAGGACCTGCTCGCCCGGGGCGACTACGGCCGGGCGGCGGCGGTGGCCCTGGCGGGCCTCGAGCGCGACCCGGACAATGCCCATCTGCGCGCGCTCGACACCGAAGCTCAGTTGAAGGCCGCGGTGCCGGCCTGGATCGCGGCCATCGAGCGCGGCCAGTACCAGCGCGCGGCTGCCCTGGTGGCCGCCATCCGGCGCCGGGACGGGCGCAATCCCGAGCTGGCGCCGCTGCTGGCCGAGCTGGAATGGATCGGTGAGCTGCGTGCCTATGCGGCCGCGCGCGGGGGCGCGCAGGCGCCGGTGCGCGGTGGCGCCGATGCGGCACGTATCCGCCAGTTCCTCAGACAGTGGGAAGAGCAGGGCGACGCTCATCAGCGCGCCTTCGTGCTCATCGCCGCCCAGGTGCCGGCGTATCGCGATGCCTACGCCGCGGCGCTGAGCGATATCCGCAGGCTCGCATTGCAAGAGGCCAACCATGAAACTCCCGACCCTGAACTTCGGAAGCCCCAAACCCCGGCCCATGACGCCTCTGAGTGAAGCGCTCGAGGATCACAGCGCCGAGGGCATCGGCATCCTTACCGCCGTGCCGTGGCGCTTTACCCAGGGCCTGGTGTATGCAATGGTGGCGCTGGTGTGCACGGCGCTGGTATGGTCCTTCTTCGGCCATGCCGACGTCCTGGTGACGGCCGGCGGGGCCATGGTGCCGGCCTCCGATGTGCGGCGCCTGTATGCGCCCATCGACGGTGAGCTGAGCAATATCTACATCGCCGAGGGCCAGCCCGTGAACAAGGGCGACGTGGTGGCGCGGCTGTACGCGCGCGGCGCCATCGAGGCGGCCAAGAACGCGCTGGAGGCGCGCCTGAAGCTCGACGATGCGGAACGCGATTGGAAGGAATTCCCGGAAAAGAAAGCGCTGATGGAGCACCGCGTCGCGGTGCTGAAGGAGGCGGTCCAGGTCGAGGAGCGGCAGCACCAGCAACGCCAGGCCCAGGGCACCAGCCGGCTGGCGCAGGGCCAGGCAGCCCAGCAGCAGGAGGCGCGCGCCAACCTGGACGAAGCCATTCGCGCGCGCAATGCGGCAAAGGACGAGGCCGAAAAGTACGCGCGTCTGTTCGCGTTGCCCGGCGGCGGCGGCGTATCGCAACTGCAGGTGGAGGGCAAAAAGAATGCGCTGCAGGCGGCCGACAACGCCGTGCGCGTGGCGCAGTCGCGCACCGCCGAACTGGGTGCGCGGCAGAGCCTCGAAACGACCCAGGCCCGCTCCGAACTGGAAACCAGTGGCCAGGACCTGTCCAAGCTGCGCCTGCAGCTGGAAGCCGCGGAGCGCGAAATGGACAATGCCGAGGACAAGATGCGCCTGCAGGTACAGACCGCGCGCCTGGTGGCGGACGCGGCGGCGCGCATCAAGTTCGAGAACATCGACAAGGAAAACTTCCTGCTGATCGTCGCACCGGTCGACGGCGTGGTCACGGACGTGACATCGACCCAGCCCGGCGACAAAATCCAGGCCAACACGCCGCTGGGCGGCATCGCGCCGAAGAATGCGAAGCCGATCATGAAGATTGAAATTGCCGAACACGACCGTGGCTTCCTGCGCGAAGGCCTGGCGGTACAGTTGAAATTCAACGCTTTTCCCTACCAGCGCTACGGCTTGATACGCGGCACGCTGCAATTCATCTCGCCCGCCACGAAACCATCCGCCCAAAACAAGCAACCGGTGTACGAGGGCCGCGTATCCCTGGACCAGGACCGCTACACGGTCGGCGATACCGTCTACCCGCTTCGTTACGGCATGACGGCCGTGGCCGAGATCGTCGTGCGCGAGCGCCGCCTGATCGACCTGGCGCTGGATCCATTCCGCAACATCGGCGGATAATCTTTTCGAAAGAAGGCATGCGGTGCGAAAGCGTGGTTCTCGGCTGACTCGCATATTCGAAACGCGCAACGGCCGGCCAAGCTGTCCTGGCGCGTCCGACCCCGGTTATCGCCGCCGTCTCGGCCCAAGGTATTCCTGGTGGTATGGATCGGGCCGCGCCGGCGCACATGCTGATGGACTCAGCGATACGCCAAGCATGAAAGCCCCTGCTGCCCAGGGGCTTTTTTCACGCCTGGACATATGCATCAAAAAAATGCCAACGCCAAGCCTGAATCGATCATCATTGGCGCTTTCATCCGGAGCGAAAACCAATGACCACCAGCCGCCGATCCTTCCTCCAAGCCACCGCCATCGGCGCTTCCCTGGCATGGGTCGGCCCGGCCCGGGCCTCGCGGGTCCGCTGGCAGGAGCGGCGCGACCTGTATCCGCAAGGCGTCGCCTCGGGCGATCCCGATCCGCACAGCGTCATTCTCTGGACCCGCCGTCCGTTTGACGGCGATACGCGCCAGGTCCTGACCGTCGAGGTCGCGGAGGACGAGGCCTTCCAGCGCGTCATCGCGCACGCCAAGGTGCCGGTTTCCAGCGCCGAGGACTGGACCGCGCGCGTCCTGCTCGGCGGCCTCAAGCCGGCGCGCATCTACTGGTACCGGTTTGCCGACGCCGAGGGCAAGGGCAGCCGGGTCGGCCGCACGATCACCGCGCCCTTGCCGGACGATCCGCGCACCGTGAACTTCGCGTTCGTGAGCTGCCAGGACATCAACGAGGGGAAGCTCAACGCCTATCGCCGGATGATCTACGAAGACGAACGCGCGCCTGCCGCCGAACAGCTCGGTTTTGTCCTGCACCTGGGCGACTTCATCTACGAGATGGTCGAGTACCCGGACGAAGTGCAGACCCGCTACGACCGCACGATCTACGAGGTCGCGCGCATCCCGGACGGCCACAAGATCGGCAACTTCCATATTCCGCTGACCGTGGACGGCTACCGGGCCATCTACAAGGGCTATCTGCTCGATCCCGACCTGCAGGACGCGCGTGCGCGCTGGCCGTTTGTCGCCATGTGGGATAACCACGAATTCTCGTTCCAGGGGTGGCAAAGCGTGGTCAAGGCGGGCGCGTTCGAGCAGCCCGGCCAGAGCGTCAAGGTGGCGGCGAACCAGGCCTGGTTCGAATATATCCCCGCACGGGTCAGGCGCGGGAAGCGCTTGCTCGAACGCTTCGACCCGCCCACCGTCAAGAACGTCCCGGTCAAAGAGTTCGATGCGCATGGACTGGGGACGGAGCCGAACAACCTGGCGGCGATCAACAGCCTCCAGGGCTATCGGGCGCTGCGCTATGGCCGGCACCTGGACCTGATCATTACCGACCAGCACAGCTACCGGAGCGCGGATTCTTTCGGCGACAAGTCGCTGGATAAGCTGGTCGGCAAGGAATACATGGACATGTTCCCCGAATCGGTGATGCAGATCCTGGACGGCGGACGGGACTTCAACGGCGGCAATCCGCCTGCGGTCCTCAGTCACAACGATACCCAGGTGCCCAACCCGCAACGGAACGCGCCGCCGCAAACGATCCTCGGGATGGAACAGAAGGCCTGGTTCAAGGACAAGCTGCGGACCTCCACGGCGACCTGGAAAATCTGGGGCAATTCGCAGGGTGCGCTCGATACGCGCGCCGATCCGCAGAACCTGCCCGCCGGATTGACGAAGGAAGCCTGGCCGCCGCACACCTACGCCGCCCTGAGCGGCTACGATTACGGCACGGCCTGGGCCGAGCGCGCCGACATCTACAATCTCGTGCGCGACGCGAAGATCACGGGCTTTGCGATCGTCTCCGGCGACCGCCACAGCTTCTGGGCCGGCTACGCGGCGGCGGCGCTCCCGCCCGCGAAGTTCGAGCCGGTCGGGCTGAGCTTCGTCGGCGGCTCGCTCACCAGCCCCGGCGCCATGGAGGCCCAGGAACACAAGCTGCCGAAGGACGCGCCCTTGCGCCCGCTGTTCCTGGCGGACAGGGGGGCGGGCGCCAAGCCGGAATGGACCTACAACATGCTGCTGAAGCACGGCGTCCGTTCATGCCTGGAATATGCAAAAAGCTTCGACCTCGAACGCGCGCGGGCGCTGTCCAACCCGGACCTGGCGCCGCACCTCGCCTTCGTCGATCTTGGAGGACACGGCTATTCGAAGGTGCGCTTGTCGGCCGACGAGATGCGCACCGAGTTCGTCTGCATCCCGCGGCCGATCGCGCGCAGCGAACGGCCGGACGGCGGCGACATTCGCTATCGGGTCGTGCACACCGCTGCACTGTGGAAGAGCGGCGCCCGGCCGCGCCTGAAGACAGCGGTGCTCGAGGGCGACATCGGACTGGCGATGTGAGGGGCTAGTCCTGCCGCGGCGCCGGCTCCGCACGCTGCTCCTGCTGCGCCGACCCCGGCTGCGCACCCATCCGCGAGCCGGGCTGGCGCAGTGCCGATTGACCCTGGCTCTCCCTCGGCGCGCCGCCGCGCACCTGGTTCACCGGCGATCCCGGCACCAGGCGCGAGATCAGGGAGCGCTTCGCGCCGGCAAAGTCGCTCGGCCGGTTCAAGCCCGTCGCCACCACCGTCACGCGCATCGCGTCGCCGAGCGACTCGTCGTACACCGCACCGAACTTGATGATGGCGTCATCGCTGGTCTGGGTGCAGATCGTGTTCATCACCTGCTTGGTCTCACGCAGCTTCAGCGTCTCTTCGGACGCGGCGATATTCACCAGCACCCCGCGCGCGGCGCGCAGGTTCGAGCCGTCCAGCAGCGGGCAGGCGATGGCCTCTTCGGCCGCCTTGACGGCGCGCTCGTCGCCGCTGTGCTGGGCCGAGCCCATCATCGCCATGCCGGTCTGGCGCATCACGGTGCGGACGTCCTCGAAGTCGACGTTGATCATGCCGGGCACGGTGATGATCTCCGCGATGCCGGTCACCGCCTTGCTCAGGACTTCGTCGGCGGCGGCGAAGGCCTGCTTTTGCGTGACGTCGCCGCCCAGGACTTCCTCGAGGCGGCTGTTGAGGACGATGACCAGCGAGTCGACGCAGCGCGCCAGCGTCGCGATGCCTTCCTCGGCCACGCGCATGCGGCGCGGGCCTTCGAAGTCGAAGGGCTTCGAGACCACGCCGACGGTCAGGATGCCCAGCTCGCGCGCCACTTCGGCGACCACGGGCGCGGCGCCGGTGCCGGTGCCGCCGCCCATGCCGGCGGTGAGGAAGACCATGTCGGCGCCCTTGAGCGCGTCGGCGATGACGCTGCGTTCGCGGATCGCGCTTTCACGGCCGACCATCGGGTCGCTGCCGGCGCCCAGGCCGCTCTCGCCGAGCTGGATGCGCTTTTCGGCGTGGGTGTTGGACAGCGCCTGCGCGTCGGTATTCGCGCAGATGAATTCGAAGGCGGACGGTCCGGTGGACGCCATGTGGCTGACGGCGTTGCCGCCGGCGCCGCCGACGCCGACGATCTTGATGACCGTTTCCGGTTGGGGGACTTGTAGTTCGGACAAGGAAGACTCCGTTTTGAAGAAATGGCGACCGGCCGGCCATGCATGCCGCGCCGGGCGCTGGCGAGTGCCTAGCCCATTAGACTACTTGCTGAGCCGCGCACGCGAAAGATTGAAATCGTTTCAATCGAAAGAAATTGTAAGATCGCGTGCAAAGGCTATGAAACAATGTTTGCCGTGTCCGCGGCAATCAGAATGAAGCCGTCGACCGCGCAGCCGGCACTTTCGGCGCCTCGGCCGGCGGCTGCTTGAACACCTGGCTGATCCCCATCGTCAGCAGCGGCACGGCCAGCGCCAGGTAGGAGCTGTCGACGCCATACGGGTTCCCGGCCAGGAACCAGCCGATGGTCGCGATCACCGACAGGATCACGCCGACGAAGGCGCCGCGCGGCGTGCCGAAGCGCGGCGCGTAGAAGGCCATCAGGACCAGCACCGCCAGCGTGGCGCGCAGGGCCTTGCCGAGGAAGGCGATCAGCAGCAGCTTTTCGGCGGACAGGGCCAGCACCAGCGGCAGCAGGCCTGCCACCAGGATGGCGATGCGGATGAAACGCACCGACTTGCGGTCGTTCTTCTCCTTGTTGAACATCGGGTCGTAGAAGTCCTTCATGGCCAGGGTGGCCGAGGCGAGGGTGGTCGCGGCGATGCCGCCGAACAGCGCGCCGGCCAGGCCCACCACCATCACGCTGGCCGAAAACGCCGGCATGTGCGCGATCAGGGTCGGGAAGGCGTCGATCGATTTCACGCCCGGATACAGCACCGCGCCGCACATGCCGACCAGGGCCGCCATCAGGCCGAACGGGATCATCAGCGAGGACACGTAGAAGCAGGCGCGCCTGGCGACCGCCGGGTTGTCGGTGCTGACCAGCGCCTGGATCACGTACTGGGTCGCGAAGATCGAGCCGATCCCGCCGATCATCCAGGCGCAGATCTGGCCCCAGCCGATGGCGGTCCAGTCGAACATCGCCGCCGGCAGCCTGGCCTGCAGGGTGTGGATGCCGCCGGTTGCTTCCAGCGCATAGGCGAGCGCCAGGATCATGCCGACGTATTTCATGATCGAGTGGGCGAAGTTGGTGTACACGACCGAGCGCATGCCGCCCAGGCTGACGTAGGCGACGGTGATGGCGCCCACCAGCAGGATGGCGACGGTCTTGTCGATGTGCAGGACCGCCGCCAGCACGGCGCCGCCGCCGGCGTACAGGGCCACCGCGACGATCGACAGCGCGACGATGGTCAGCACCGATGCGGCGTAGCGGATCGGTTCACCGTAGGCGCTCGCCAGGATGCCGGAGATGGTCGACTGTCCGCTCTCCTTGTATTTGCGGACCAGGACCAGCGCCAGCAGCAGGAAGCCGAGCGACAGCGCCACCAGGTTCCAGGCGGCGGAGATGCCCAGCTCGAAGCCTTTCTGGGCGGTGCCGATGCTGACCGAGCTGCCGATGAATTCGGACAGCAGCAGCGCGCCGATCAGGTAGGCGGGATAGTTGCGGCCTCCGGCGGTCATGCCGTCGCTGCTGTTGGCGTGCCTGCGCACGCTGAAGGTGATCCAGGACATGAGGGCGAAGTAGCCCACCGTGATCGCTGCGATGATGACCAGTCTCGTTTCCATTGTCTGCTCCAGTACTGCTTCTCTATTTTTATGAAAGAAATTCGCGCAGGGCGCGCGTGAACGCCGGCGCCGCCTCGACGTTCGAGATGTGCGATGCCGGCACGGTGGCAAGGCGGGCGCCGGCGATGCGTGCGCGCAGCCAGTCGCCATCGGCCACGGTGGTCACCGGGTCGTGCTCGCCCGCGATGACAAGCGTCGGCGCGGCGATGTGGCCGACCGCGCCGCGCAGGTCGGCGGCGGAAAGGGCGTCGCAGCAGGCGGCGTAGCCCTGCGCCGGCTGGGCCCGCAGCGTGGCGACCATGGCGGCCACCGTCGCGGGCGCGTCGGCGATGAAGGGCGGCGTGAACCAGCGCGCCGCGGCGCCGTCGGCCACCGCGTCCATGCCGGCGGCCCGGACCAGGTCCGCACGCGCGGTCCAGGCATCGGCGCTGCCGATCTTCGCCGCGGTGTTGGCCAGCACGAGCTTGACGATGCGCTGCGGCGCGTGACTGCCGAGCCACTGCCCGGTCAGGCCGCCCATCGAGATGCCGCAGAACGCGGCCCGTTCGATGTCGAGGTGGTCGAGCAGGGCCAGCACGTCGCGGCCCAGCCGCTCGATGCCGAATGCGCGCGCGCCGGTGGACGACGCGCCGTGGCCGCGGGTGTCGTAGCGCAGGACGAAGAAATCGGCGGCGAGGGCATCGGCCTGGACGTCCCACATGGACAGGTCGGTGCCGAGGGAATTCGACAGCACCAGGCAGGGGCGTCCGCGCTCGCCGTCGGTGCGGTAGTGCAGGCGGACCTCATCCGTTTGTATGATTGGCATGTCGGGTTCCTTATCCCTGGTCGCCGCCGCCGACGGGCAGCACGGTTGCGGTAATGTAGGATGCTTCGCGCGAGGCCAGGAACAGGATCGCCGCAACCTGCTCGGCGATGGTGCCGTAGCGGTGCATCGGGCTGGTGGCCCTGGTCTGGTCGACGATGTCCTGGTACCAGGCCTGCTCCTGCGCGCTCAGGGGATTGGGGTTGCGCGGCACCTTGCGCGGCGGCGCCTCGGTACCGCCGGTGGCGACCGCGTTGACGCGGATGCCGTCCTGGGCATGTTCGAACGCGAGGCTGGCGGTGAGGGCATTCACGCCGCCCTTCGCCGCCGAGTACGGGATGCGGTGGATCCCGCGCGTCGCCACCGAGGACACGTTGACGATCGCGCCGGCGCCGGCCTCGATCATGGCCGGCAGCACGGCGCGGCAGCACCACAGGGTCGGGAACAGGGAGCGGCGGATCTCGGCCTCGATCTCGGCTTCGGCATATTCCTGGTAGGGCTTGGCCCAGATGGTGCCGCCGACGTTATTCACCAGGATGTCGATGCGGCCGTAGTCGGCCAGGGTACGCAAGGCCAGGCTTGAAGCGCCGGCCCAGGTTTCGAGGTCGGCTTCCAGCACCACGACCTGGGCGCCCAGCGCCGCCGCCTCCTGGGCGACTTCGTGCACCAGCGGCGAACGGTCGGCCAGGACGAGCTGCGCGCCTTCGGCTGCCGCGGCCAGCGCCACGCCACGGCCGATGCCCTGCGCCGCGCCGGTCACGATCATGACCTGGTCCTTGAAACGGTCCGGGTGCATCATGCCGGGCCTCCGGTTTTCGCGTCTGCCGTGCTGGTGGCGGAGAATTTCTCGAAATGGAAGCTGGCAGGCTTGACCCCGGTTTCGGCCAGCCAGCCGCGCACCGCTTCCACCATCGGCACCGGCCCGCAAAGGTAGACGTCGACGTCGCCCTTGTGCATCCAGCCCGGCTCGACGTGGGCAGTGGCATAGCCCTTGCGCGGATGGCTGCTCGCCTCCGAAGCCACGCAGGTCACGTAGGTGAACCGCGGGTGGGCCGCGGCGATGCGCTCCAGCTGCTCCAGTGCCACCAGGTCGTGGTCCTTGGTGACCGCGTAGACCAGGCGCACCGGATGGGTAAAGCCTTGCCTGGCCAATACGTCCAGCATAGCCAGGAAGGGCGCGATGCCGGTGCCGCCGGCCAGCATCAGCACCGGACGCTGGAGCGGGCGCAGGTAGAAGCTGCCATACGGTCCGGTGAACGAAACGGCGTCGCCGGCCCTGGCCTGGCCGGTCAGCCAGCTGCTCATCAGGCCATTGGGCACGTTGCGCACCACAAAGCTGGCCTGGTCGGCGCCGGGCGCCGAGCTGAATGAATACGAGCGGGTCTGGCCGGTGCCCGGCACGCTCACGTTGACGTACTGGCCGGGCAGGAAGTCCAGCTGGTCCGGGTCGTCGAGGGCCACCGCAAAGCGGATGGTCGACGCCGACAGCTGCTCTACCGCGGCGATCTTCCCGGGGAAGGCTTTGTTGCCGGTCTTGCAGCTGGCCGCGGTGGCGGGAATGCGCACCACGCAGTCCGAGGTCGGGCGCATCTGGCAGGCCAGAACGTGGCCCGCCCGGGCGTCCTGCTCGTCGAGCGCGTCCTCGATGTAGCTGTCGGGCGGCATGTCGTAGCTGCCCGATTCGCACAGGGCGCGGCAGGTGCCGCAGGCGCCGTCGCGGCAGTCGAGCGGAATATTGACCTTCTGGCGATAGGCCGCGTCGGCCAGTTTCTCATTGGGATGGCAGCTGATGAAGCGGGTGACGCCGTCTTCGAACTGCAGCGCGATCGTATGGCTCATGACCGGCTCCTCCATTTCCTAGATGTGATAGATGTCGATGAGCTGGCTGACGTAGTCGTTCTTCAGGACCACGTACTTGTCCAGGATTTGCGGCTGCGGACCGGAGAAATCGATCAAGTAGCGCGACATGCCGAAATGGCTGTAATTGGTCTTGTAGCGGTGGCTCAGGGTGTGCCAGTTGAAGCGCACCGTGAGCAGCGCGCCGTCGGCCTTTTCCAGTTCCACGTTGGCGATGTTGTGGCTGGTGCGGGTGTCCGGGATGGTTGCGCTCGAGCGCTCGGTCCGGATGCGGAAGACGCGGTCTTCCAGGCCCTGGCGGCTCGGGTAGTAGATCAGCGAAATCTCGCGCTCCGGGTCCTCGACCAGCGTGCCGTCGTCGTCCCAGGACGGCATCCAGAAGCGGGCGTCCGGGTGGTAGCAGGCGAGCCAGGCGTCCCACTCGCCGTCGTCGAGGAGGCGCGCTTCGCGGTAGAGGAAGGCGAGGACGTCCTGGGTCGCGATCATGGGCACGGCGGCGTTCATGCCGGTTCTCCCGGGGCGGGCTGCTGCGGCAGCGCCTTTTTCATCACGTCGAGCCAGTAGCGGTGCTGCACGGTGTACAGGCCTTCGTCCTCGGTGCGCACGCCGCTCATGACAGGCGCCAGGCCGATGTCCCTGGCGGCTTGGTCGGCGCCGTGGATCCAGTGCGTGGCGCCGCGGCACATGTCGTTCCACTGCATGGCGCCGCCCTGATAGCCCTGCTGGCAGGCGCGGAACTCTTCCAGGTCGTCCGGCGTCGCCATGCCGCTGACGTTGAAGAAGTCCTCGTACTGGCGGATCCGGCGCGCCCTGGCGTCAAGCGGTTCGCCCTTGGGCGCGATGCAGTAGATCGTGACCTCGGTGCGGTCGACCGCGAGCGGGCGCAGCACGCGGATCTGGGAACTGAACTGGTCCATCAGGTAGAGGTTCGGATACAGGCACAGGTTGCGCGAGCGCTCGACCATCCAGTCGGCCATGGCCTTGCCATGCTTCGCCGTGTATTCCGCATGGCGCGCATGGTTCGGGCGGTCTTCCGGATTCGCCCATTGCGACCACAGCAGCATATGGCCGTTCTCGAAGGCGTAGAAGCCGCCGCCCTGGCGTCCCCAGTTGCCGGCATCCATGGCGCGGATCTTGTCTTCGCGCGCCGCCTGCTCTTCCTGCTTGCGCCGGCTGGTGGTGGCCGCATAGTTCCAGTGCACCGCGGTCACGTGGTAGCCGTCGGCGCCGTTCTCGGCCTGCAGCTTCCAGTTGCCCTCGAAGGTATAGGTCGAGGAGCCGCGCAGCACTTCCAGGCCCTCGGGCGACTGGTCGACGATCATGTCGATGACCTTGCCGGCTTCACCGAGGAACTCGTCGAGCGGCGCCACGTCCGGATTCAGGCTGCCGAACAGGAAGCCCTTGTAGCTGCCGAAGCGGGCCAGCTTCTTCAGGTCGTGCGAGCCCTCCTTGTTGAAGCACTCGGGGTAGCCCGCGTCCGCCGGGTCCTTCACCTTCAGCAGCTTGCCGCTGTTGTTGAAGGTCCAGCCGTGGAACGGGCAGGTATAAGTCGCCTTGTTGCCGCGCTTGTGGCGGCACAGCTGGGCGCCGCGGTGGCTGCAGGCATTGATGAAGGCGTTCAGTTCGCCCTGGCGGTTGCGGGCGATGAACACCGGCTGGCGGCCGATATGGATCGTGTAGTAGTCGTTGACGTTCGCGACCTGGCTCTCGTGCGCCAGGTAGATCCAGTTGCCCTCGAAGATGTGCTTCATCTCCAGCTCGAACAAGGCCTCGTCGGTGAAGGCGCTGCGGTGCAGGCGGTGGTCGCCCGTGGCCGCATCCTCGACCAGGTAGTCGTCGAGGTTCCGCGGCTTCTGATGCGTCGGCTGGAACGCGTTGACGGGAAGGATGGGGATCATGGCGGCTCCTCAGGCGGCGGCGCGCGGACGGTCGACCAGGGTGCTCGGCGCGGCTTCGGTCTCGCGGTAGAGGCGGAAATCGAAGTCGATCGAGGCGAAGGGCTGGTCCAGCTGCTTCTGGTCGAGTTGCCCGGGGTCGTCAATCCGCACGACCGCCGGCACCAGGCCTTCGCGGCTGGCGAAGGCGAAGTCGTCCCAGAGGTATTCGTCGCCGTCGATGTTGATCTGGGTGGTCAGCTTGCGGTGGCCGGGCGCGGTCACGAAAAAGTGGATGTGCGCGGGGCGCTGGCCGTGGCGGCCCAGCAGGTCGAGCAGCTGCTGGGTGCTGCCGTCCGGCGGGCAACCGTAGCCGGACGGGAGGATGCTGCGGAACTGGTAGCGGCCGTTTTCATCGGTGACGATGGTGCGGCGCAGGTTGAAGTCGGACTGGGTGCGGTCGAAGAACGAATAGTTGCCCAGCAAATTGGCATGCCAGACCTCGACCTTCGCGCCCGGCACCGGGCGGCCGGCCTGGTCGAACACGGCGCCCTGCATGAACAGGGTTTCTCCCTTGCCGTTCTCGCTGCCGTCGTCCAGGCGGGCGAAGCCCACGCTTTCCGGCGCCCCGGCCACATACAGGGGGCCTTCGATGGTGCGCGGGGTGCCGCCTTCGAGGCCGGCTTTCTGCTCGGCTTCGTCGGCGCGGATGTCGAGGAAGCGCTCCAGGCCCAGGCCGGCGGCCAGCAGGCCCAGTTCGTTGGCGGCGCCGGCGGCGGCCATGTAGGCGACGCCGCTCCAGAATTCGCTCGGGCTGATGTCCAGGTCCTCGATGGCCTTGCACAGGTCGCCCAGCAGGCGCAGCACCACCTGCTGCACGCGCGGGTCGGCCGGACGGTCGGCGGCCTCCACCACCCATTGCCTGGCCAGGGTTTCGATCTGTTCGTGATTCATTGCATGTCTCCTCGTGGATTTCAAAGGCTTGGTTGAAAGGCGATCAGCGATCGTCCTCGCGGACCGAGGACGGATGGCGGCACAGCGGCATCGTTTCGATCTGCATGTAGGGGAACAGAGGCAGGGAGGTCAGCAGCGTGTGCAGCTCCTCGACGCTGTCGACATCGAAGATGCTGACGTTGGCGTACTGGCCGGCGATGCGCCAGATGTGGCGCCACTTGCCCTCGCGCTGCAGGCGCTGCGAGTATTCCTTCTCGACCTGCTTGAGCCGGGCGGCTTCTTCAGCCGGCATCGATGCCGGCAGCTTGACGTTCATTCGTACATGGAACAGCATGGTGGCTCCTTATTTGCGCTGCATCCGGCGCAGTTTCTCGGTATCGATGTCGACGCCCAGGCCCGGGCCGCTCGGCACCTGCAGCATGAAGTCGCGGTAGACCAGCGGCTCGCGCAGCACTTCCTCGGTCAGCAGCAAGGGGCCGAACAGCTCGGTGTCCCAGGCCAGTTCGGGGAAGGTCGCGCAGACGTGGGCGGTGGCCGCGGTGCCGATGCCGCCTTCCAGCATGGTGCCGCCGTACAGGCCGATGCCGGCCAGGCGCGCCACGGTCGCCACCTCCAGCGCCGGCGTCAGGCCGCCGGACTGGGTGATCTTGACCGCGTAGACGTCGGCGGCGTCCATGCGCGCCAGCGCCATCGCATCCTCCGGGCCGTGCAGCGCTTCGTCGGCCATGATGGCGACGTCAAAGCGTTCCTTCAGGCGGGCCAGCGCGGCGCGGTTGCCGGCCTTGACCGGTTGTTCGACCAGGTCGATGCCGCCCGCTTCCAGCATGGCGATGCCGCGCACCGCCTCCAGCTCGCTCCAGGCCTGGTTGACGTCGACCCGCACACTGGCGCGTTCGCCGAGGGCGCGCTTGATCGCCAGCACGTGGGCCACGTCATCGGCCACGCTGCGCAGGCCGATCTTCAGCTTGAAGATGCGGTGGCGCCGGATGTCCAGCATGTGTTCCGCTTCCGCGATGTCCCTGGCGGTGTCGCCGCTGGCGAGGGTCCAGGCCACCGGCAGGGCGTCGCGCACCCGCCCGCCCAGCAGTTCGGACAGCGGCAGCGCCAGGCGGCGCGCCTGGGCGTCGAGCAGGGCGGTTTCGAGTGCGCATTTGGCGAAGCGGTTGCCCTGGATGGTCTTGCGCACCCTGGCCATGGCCCTGGCCGGCTGGGTGGCGTCCATGCCGGCCAGGAGCGGTGCGATATGGGCGTCGATATTCGTCTTGATGCTTTCCGGGCTTTCTTCGCCGTAGGCCAGGCCGCCGATGGTGGTGGCTTCGCCCCAGCCTTCGATGCCGTCGGCGCAGGTGACGCGAACCAGCACCAGCGTCTGGGTGTGCATGGTTGCGACGGAGAGCTTGTGCGGCCGGATCGTGGGCACGTCCACGAGGAAGGTTTCAATTTTCTGTATCATATTCGTTGCGTATAATGCGCTGAGGTGATGACACGATATTCCCGTGCATGATGGGCGTCCAACACCGTTTTGGTATCAGCTCAATACCTGAAAGGTATGGAAAATGGAATTGCGGCATCTGCGTTATTTCGTCGCCGTCGCGGAGGAGAGGAACTTCACGCGGGCCGCCGAACGTCTGCATATCGCCCAGCCGCCGCTGAGCCGGCAGATCCAGCAGCTGGAAGAGGACCTGGGCGTGGCGCTGATCGAAAAGGGCTCGCGGCCGCTGCGCCTGACCGAAGCCGGGCAGTTTTTCCTGGCCCACGCCAAGCCCCTGCTCGACCAGGTGCGCGACCTGAAGGCCATGACCCAGCGGGTGGGCCAGCTGGAGCGCACGCTGTCGATCGGCTTCGTGGCCTCGACCCTGTACGGGCAGCTGCCCGAGATCGTGCGCCGCTACCGCGAGCGCCATCCCGAGGTGGAGGTGACGCTGCACGAGATGACGACGGTGGAACAGCTCAAGGCCCTGAAGGAAGGGGCGATCGACGTCGGCTTCGGGCGCCTGAAGAGCGAAGACCCGAGCATCCGCCGGATCCTGCTGCGCGACGAAAGGATGGTGGTGGCGCTGTCGCGCGGGCACCGGCTGGCGGGGAAAGGCGCGCTACGCCTGACCGAACTGGTGCGCGAAAACCTGCTGTTGTACCCGAAGGCGCCGCGGCCCAGCTTTGCCGACCAGGTGTTGCGCGTGTTCAGTGAAGCGAACCTGGTGCCGGACCACGTGACCGAGGTCCGCGAACTGCAGATCGCGATCGGACTGGTGGCGGCCGGGCAGGGCGTCTCGGTCGTCCCCGAGAGCGTGCAGGGCATGCACCGGAACGTGGTCTATAGCGCGATCGAGGACAAGCACGCGTTCTCCCCGGTCCTGTTCAGCGTGCGCCACATGGACCGTTCGCCGGAACTCGAGAACATGCTGGCGACGGTCTACTCGGTCTACGACGACCTGGGCATCGCCTACACCAGGGAATCCCTCTGATCGCGACGGCTGTCAGCGCAGCAGCACCGACAGTTCCTGCGCGCCCTGGCGCAACACCGGCAGGAATTCGCGTTCCATCCGCTCGGCCGGTACCCGCAGCGCCTGGGCGCCCACGTTCAGGGCGGCCAGCACCCGGCCCGAGGCGCCGCGCACCGGCACTGCGATCGAGCGCAGGCCCAGTTCCAGCTCTTCGTCGTTGAGCGCATAGCCGTCGCGCCTCACCTGCGCCAGCACCTCGCGCAGCCTGGCCTTGTCCGTGATCGTGCGCTCGGTTTTCGGCAACAGTTCGGTACGCCCGAGGTAGGTCTCCAGTTCCTGCTCCGGGAGGTGCGCCAGCAGCACGCGTCCCAGCGAGGTGCAGTAGGCCGGCAGGCGGCTGCCCGCGCTGAGCGACACCGACATCACGCGCGCGGTCGCGGCCCGCGCCACATACAGCACATCGCCTTCCTCCAGCACCGCCAGCGAGCTCGATTCGCCCAGCGCCTTGCTGATCCCGTCCAGGCAGGGCTGGGCGGCGAGCGTCAAGGGGGTCGACGACAGCCAGGCGTAGCCCAGCGTCAGGATCTTCGGCCGCAGGCTGAAATTATTGCCTTCCGCGTCGGCGTAACCGAGCTGCCTGAGCGTGTGAAGGCAGCGCCGCACCGCGGCGCGCGGAATCCCGGTCTGCTGGCTGAGCTGGGCGATGGTCTGCGGCTTGCGCGTGTCGGCAAAGGCCCGGATCACGGCCAGACCGCGCGCGAACGAGGTCATGAAATCGGGGGCGGTCAGGGCGTCGATTTCTTCGGCGGCGCTGGGCCGGACCTGGCGGCCGGCGACGGGATCGGTAGTGGATGACATGGTGAAATTGTAATCGATGGGCGCGGGCCCCGGTTTTTTCGCTTGACCGGCAGCGCGGCGCAGGCGTAGACTTTTTGTGCGGTAAGCGAATATGTGTTCGTTTATCGCACAAACTCGAAAGGTCCACCATGATCGATAAAACATGCGAATCGCTGGCGCAGGCGGTAGCCGGCATCCCCGACGGCGCCACCGTCATGATCGGCGGCTTCGGCAATGCCGGCATGCCGTCCGCGCTGATCGACGCCCTGCTAGAACAGGGCGCCCGCGAACTCACCATCGTCAACAACAATGCCGGCAACGGCGAAACCGGGCTGGCCGCGCTGATCCGCGCGCGGCGGGTACGCAAGATCGTCTGTTCGTTTCCGCGCCAGGCCGATTCGCACCACTTCGACGCCCTGTACCGGGCCGGCGAGATCGAACTCGAACTGACCCCGCAGGGCAACCTGGCCGAGCGCATCCGCGCCGCCGGCGCCGGCATCGGCGGCTTCTTCACGCCGACCGGCTACGGCACCCTGCTGGCCGAGGGAAAGGAAACCCGCGTCATCGACGGCCGCAACCATGTGTTCGAGACCCCGATCCACGCCGACTTCGCGCTGATCAAGGCCCTGCGCGGCGACCGCTGGGGCAACCTCGTCTACCGCAAGACCGCGCGCAACTTCGGCCCGATCATGGCCAGCGCCGCGAAGACCACCATCGCCCAGGTGGCGGAGATCGTGCCGCTCGGCGAGCTCGATCCGGAAGCCATCGTCACCCCCGGCATCTTCGTCCAACGCGTCGTCAAGGAGGCCGCATGAGCACCGCCAGCCGCTATACCCGCGAACAGATGGCCGAGCGGGTCGCCCGCGACATTCCCGAAGGCGCCTACGTGAACCTCGGCATCGGCCTGCCGACCAGGGTGGCCAACTTCCTGCCGCCCGAGCGCGAGGTCTTCCTGCACAGCGAGAACGGCCTGCTCGGCATGGGCCCGGCGCCGGCGCCCGGCGAGGAAGACGAAGACCTGATCAACGCCGGCAAGCAGCCGGTGACCCTGCTGACCGGCGGCGCCTACTTCCATCACGCGGACTCGTTCGCGATGATGCGCGGCGGCCACCTCGACATCTGCGTGCTGGGCGCCTTCCAGGTCTCGGCCGGCGGCGACCTCGCCAACTGGCACACCGGCGCGCCGGACGCGATTCCCGCCGTCGGCGGCGCGATGGATCTCGCGATCGGCGCCAAGCAGGTGTTCGTGATGATGGAGCACCAGACCAGGAGCGGCGAGTCGAAGATCGTCGAGCGCTGCAGCTATCCGCTGACCGGCATCGGCTGCGTCAGCCGCATCTATACCGACCTGGCCGTGCTCGACGTGACCACGGACGGCCTGCGGGTGCGCGAGATGGCGCCCGGCCTGCGCTTCCAGGACCTGCAGGCCATGACCGCGGCGCCGCTGCTGCCGCTCACCGACAAGGAGAATTCCCATGACTGAGGCTTTCATCTGCGATGCGATCCGCACGCCCATCGGCCGCTACGGCGGCGCCCTGAAGGACCTGCGCGCGGACGATCTTGGCGCGGTGCCGATCCGCGAACTGATGCGCCGTAACCCGGACGTCGACTGGCGCGCCGTCGACGAAGTGGTCTACGGCTGCGCCAACCAGGCCGGCGAGGACAACCGCAACGTGGCGCGCATGTCCGCGCTGCTGGCCGGGCTGCCGCAGGAAGTGCCAGGCACCACCGTCAACCGCCTGTGCGGCTCGGGCATGGACGCCGTCGGCGTGGCGGCGCGCGCGATCCGCAGCGGCGAGGCGCGGCTGGTGATTGCCGGCGGCGTGGAGTCGATGACGCGCGCGCCTTTCGTGATGGGCAAGGCCGAGTCGGCGTTTTCGCGCAGCGCCAACATCTACGACAGCACCATCGGCTGGCGCTTTCCGAATCCGCTGATGAAAACGCTGTACGGCACCGACGCCATGCCGGAGACGGCCGAGAACGTGGCCGACGACTACGGCATCAGCCGCGCCGACCAGGACGCCTTCGCGCTGGCCAGCCAGGCCAGGGCCGCGCGCGCCCAGCAGGCCGGCATCTTCGAGCAGGAGATCGTGCAGGTGCTGGTGCCGCAGAAAAAAGGGGAGCCGCTGCGCGTGGCCCGCGACGAGCATCCGCGCGAAACCAGCCTGGAAGCGCTGGCGAAACTGAAGCCGGTGGTGCGCCCCGGCGGCACGGTCACGGCCGGCAATGCCTCCGGCGTCAACGACGGCGCCTGCGCGCTGCTGCTGGCGAATGCCGAAGCGGCGCAGCAGTACGGCCTGGCGCCGCGCGCCCGCGTACTGGGCATGGCCACGGCCGGCGTGGCGCCGCGCGTGATGGGCATCGGCCCGGCGCCGGCGGTGCAGAAGCTGCTGCGCCAGCTGGACATGCGGCTCGACCAGTTCGACCTGATCGAGCTGAACGAAGCCTTCGCCTCGCAGGGCCTGGCGGTGCTGCGCATGCTCGGCCTGCCGGACGACGACCCGCGCGTGAATCCGCACGGCGGCGCGATCGCCCTCGGGCACCCGCTCGGCATGAGCGGCGCGCGCCTGGTGACCACCGCGACCTGGCAGCTGCAGCGCGGCGGCGGACGCTATGCGCTGTGCACCATGTGCATCGGCGTGGGGCAGGGGATTGCGATCGCGATCGAGCGCGTCTGAGCGCCGCGCCGGGGCCGCGGCGCTTTGACACGCCGGTGGCGCGTCCCTCGGTCGGATAACAGGACGCCGCCATGGGGTGGTGTGATACCGGCCGCACATGGCGTCGTCTTTGCGGACGGCTATCTCGGCATGCCGCTGTTCCACGACCGCCTCTACCCGGTGTGCACAGCGGCTTATCGGGACGAGCGTCTCGAGGTCCGCCGTCTCGAGGGATTGTGGAATGGCGTGCTGCTCAAGCTCAGCCCCTACGGATGCCGAGCAGGAGCTGGTGCTGGAAGAGACGTGGCACTACCCGCGATGGATCTTTTTACAGTCCAATCTTCAGGAGGCGCGGCGGCAAATGTTAGGATACCGCCCTCAACCGACCTACCCGAGGAAGTCATGACCATATTTGCAGCCCCTGTTTTCGACGCCACCGTCATCTACGAAGGAAAAGAACTCTTCAAGGGCCGCGGCGCCGCCAGCATGTGGGCCGAAAAGCTGGCCAGGGAGATCGAAAGCCCGGTCACGGTCGAAAAGATCGGCACCGGCTGGGCGCTGTGCGGCAGCGTCGACGGCGCCGAGTGCAAGTGGGGCATCCACGGCCAGCGCCTGATGCGCCTGGGCTGAGACGCGCAGAACAAGCATGCCGACTTCGACTCCGTCGCTGACCATCTCGCGCATCCTGCACGCCGGTTACCTGTTCGAATGCGCGGGCACGCGCATCGCCTTCGATACGATCTTCGAAAACCCGTTCAGCCGCAATTGCCACGCCTTTCCAGCCGTGCGCTTCGACCACGAGCAGATCCGGCGCCAGCGTTTCGATGCCGTCTTCATCTCGCATTTCCATGACGATCACTGCTCGCTGGAGAGCCTGGATCTGCTGGACCGCGCCACGCCGCTCTACATCTACTGCCTGTTCGACGAGCTGTTCGACATGGTGCGCCAGCTGGGCTTCAGCCAGGTGCAGGCACTGCGCCTGAACGAGCCGGTGGACGTGGGCGCCTTCCAGGTGATACCGCGCGAAGCGATGGATGCCGATGTCGATTCGATGTTCCAGGTGAAGGCGGCGGGGATGAATGTCCTGAACGTGGTCGACTCCTGGATCGACGAGGGCACGCTGGCCAAACTGGTGGAGGAGGGACCATGGGACATGGTGCTGTGGCCCTTCCAGACCATGCGCGAACTCGAAGTGCTGGCGCCCTCGCGGGCCAGCGCGGCGCCGCCGGAACTGCCCGAGGAATGGCTGCCGCAGCTGCAGGCGCTGGCGCCGCGCTACGTCGTGCCCAGCTCCTGCCAGTTCCTGCAGGAGCCGTGGTCCTGGTATAACCGCGCCTTCTTCCCGATCACGTATGCGCAGTTCGCGAAGGAGGTGGGCGCCGCGCTGCCGGACGCGCAGGTGGTGCGGCTCGACCCATCGGTCTCGGTGCGGCTGGATGCCGCCTCGCTGCGGCCGGCGCTGCCGCTGGACTGGGTGATCCCGGTCGGCGCGCAGGATGTCGACTATGTCTACGAGGGCAACGCCGCGCCGCCGTCCACGGCCGACATCGCGCGCCATTTCGCGCCGCTGACGGCGGCCCAGCATGCGCGCGTGCTGGAATACTGCCGCGCAGGCCTGCTCGAAAAATACGGCGAGGTCGAGGCGGCCTCGGAATACTTCGACAGGCCGCGCATCTGGCAGCTGTCGCTTGTCGATCACGAAGGACAGGTCACGCGCTTCCTTTATCGACTCGATCCCGCGGAGGGCGCAGCCGTCGACGATAGCGATGCGCCGCCGGGCTGGACCACCGAAATCCCGATGGCGAAACTGTACGCCGCGCTCGAACTGGGCGAGTCCCTGACCTCGATGTACATGCGCATCAACGACACCGTGTTCGATGCCGACACCGAGCGCGCGCTGCTGGACGCCGACGTGGTCGACGATCCACTGATCCGCTGCCTGTTCAGCGATACCTTCGGCGCCTACCAGGCGGCCCAGCTGCGCCGGCTACTGGCGCGCGCCTGATCAGGGAAAGTCGAAGCCGCTCCGCGCCGCGCTTTCCAGCAAGTCGTACATGGCCTGGGCCGGCGCCGACAGGGCCGCGCCCTTGCGCGTGATGAGCCCAAGCGTGCGCCGTACCTCCGGTTCGACCAGGGGCACCGTCACCAGCGAGGGATAGCGCACTTTTGAATAGGCCAGCGCCGGCACCGCCGTCACGCCGACGCCGGCGTCCGCCAGCGCCAGCGCGGCCGTCACGTGATTCACTTCGCAAAACACGGCGGGCCGCTGCTCCAGCCGCGCCAGCGCGTTGTCGAGCAGGACGCGGTTGCTGCTGCGCGCCGACACCGAGATCAGCCGGCTTCCGCACAAGTCCTTCCACTTCACCGTCTTCCCGCGCGCCAGCGGATGGCTGCGCTGCAGCGCGAGCACATAGCCCTCGGTATAAATCGCCTTGAAGTCCAGCTCCGCTTCCTGGACGCCGATGAAGTTGACGCCGAAGTCCGCTTCCGCGCGCACCACCGACTGCACCACCTGGGCGCCGCTTTCGTCGAGGACGCGCAGGCGCACCTCGGGGAACCGCGCGGAAAAGGCCTCCAGCGCGACCGGCAGCACATAGTTGGCCACCGAGGGCACGCAAGCCACGGTCACCACCGTGCTGCGCTTGGCCGCCGCCGCGGAGAGGGCGCCGAGCGCCACCTGCATCTCGGCGATCGCCGCGCGCGCATGCTCGAGGAACTGCCTGCCCGCCTCGGTAAGGGACACGCGCCGGCTGGTGCGTTCCAGCAGGCGCACCTTCAGCACGCCTTCGAGCTTGTCGATACGCCGGCTCAGCGCCGGCTGGGAGATGAACAGCTGCGCGGCGGCCGCACGGAAGCTGAGGCCCTCGGCGACGGCGACGAAGGCCTGCAGGTCGCCAAATTCGAGATCAATCCGGTTCATGCATCGATCAATCACTATTATGCAATTTACTTATTATCCCACACGCAGGATCATTGGCCGACAACAGCAATACCAATAAACCAATGCAGTAGAGGAGCACATCATGCACCAGGTCGCCCCGGTCCCCTCGCAGTTCTCGACCATCTTGCGCGTCATCAGCGGCAATTTCCTCGAGATGTTCGACTTTTTCCTGTACGGTTTTTACGCGAGCTATATCGCGAAGACCTTTTTCCCGTCGGGGAACGAGTACGTCTCCCTGATGATGACTTTCGTGACCTTCGGCGCAGGCTTCCTGATGCGGCCCCTCGGCGCGGTCATCCTCGGCAGCTACATCGACCGCATCGGCCGCCGCAAGGGCCTGATCCTGACCCTGGCCATCATGGCCTTCGGCACCGTGCTGATCGCCTTCGTGCCGGGTTACGACACGATCGGCATGCTGGCGCCGCTGCTGGTCCTGAGCGGCCGCCTGCTGCAGGGCTTTTCGGCCGGCGTGGAACTCGGCGGCGTCTCGGTCTACCTGGCCGAGATGGCGCCGCCGGGCCGCAAGGGCTTTTACGTGAGCTGGCAGTCCGCCAGCCAGCAGGCGGCGATCATGGCCGCGGCGCTGATCGGCTTCCTGCTGAACCAGTGGCTGGCGCCGGCCGTCATCGGCGCCTGGGGCTGGCGCATTCCCTTCTTCATCGGCTGCAGCATCATCCCGGTGGTCTTCATCATCCGCAGCTCGCTGCAGGAAACCGCGGCGTTCAAGGCGCGCAGGCACCATCCGTCCTTCCGCGAAGTCCTGCGCTCGATCGCCGGCAACTGGCGCCTGGTCCTGCTGGGCATGATGCTGGTGGTGATGACCACCGTGTCCTTCTACCTGATCACCGTGTATGCGCCGACCTTCGGCAAGAGCGTGCTGCACCTGGGCGCCGCGGAGAGCCTGCTGGTGACCTTCTGCGTCGGTCTGTCGAACTTCATCTGGCTGCCGGTGATGGGCGCGCTGTCGGACCGCATCGGACGCTGGCCGCTGCTGGTCACGTTCACCGTGCTGCCCATCCTGACCGCGCATCCGGTGCTGTCCTGGCTGGTGCACGACCCGAGCTTCGCCCACATGCTGGTGGCCGAGCTGTGGCTGTCCTTCATGTACGCCAGCTACAACGGCGCCACCGTGGTCGCCCTCACCGAAATCATGCCGCCGGAAGTGCGCACGGTCGGCTTTTCGCTGGCCTACAGCCTGGCGACGGCCATCTTCGGCGGCTTCACGCCGGTGGTTTCGACCTGGCTGATCGAAACTACCGGCGACAAGGCGGCGCCTGGCTACTGGATGGCGGCGGCAGCGGCCTGTGGCCTGGTGGCGGCGCTCACGCTCTATCGTCCCTGGGCCAGCGCGCGCGTGGTCTCGTCCTTGAGCTGAACGCCGCTCAGCTGGCGGCTGCGCGCCTCGCCGAGCAGCCAGTGCAGCTTGTCCGCGGCTTCCTCGACGCCCAGTCCCGCTGGCCGTACGTTCGAGATGCAGTTGCGGCGCTCGTCGGTCAGGCCGGCCGACGGCGCCCAGGTGATGTAGATGCTTATGCTGTCCGGTGAGCTGAGGCCGGGCCGCTCGCCGATCAGGACCACGACGATCTTCGCGCCCAGCAGTTCGCCGATTTCGTCGCCGATTGCCACGCGGCCCTGCTGGACGATCGTCAGCGGCGCCAGTAGCCAGGCGGCACCGTCCAGCCGGGCGGCCAGGGCCTGCAGGAAGGGCGCGGCGTTCTGCGCAACGGCGCGGGCGGACAAGCCGTCCGCAACAACGACGGACAGGTCAACAGGCTGTTCGTGCGCATCGTCGCCGCCACGCAGGGCGCGCAGGCGTTCGCGCGACGGCGTATCCAGCCGCCGCCCAAGGTCCGGCCGCTGCAGGTAGACCTTGCGGTCCGCCGCCGCGCTATGCAGCACCAGCGGGGAGGGGGCACCGGGCCAGGCCTGCCGCAGCGCTGCGCCGAGCGCCGCGCTGTCCAGCGCATCGTGCACCGCGTCACGCGCACGCGCATGCGCCAGCTGGAAGTCCAGTTGGGCGCGGGTGGGTTGGCTGATGCCGCTGTGGCCTAGCCCGATACGCGCGGCGGTGAACCGGCGCAGGCCCTGCCACGGATCGGGAACCGGATCGTCCATCGCGTCTCCTTGCGCTCAAGGCAGCAGCGCGGGCCGGAAGGCCGCCGGCACCGCGCCGCTCAGGGTGGCCGGCCCGGCGCCGGTGAAGATGCCCATGCCGCGCAGCCAGGCATCGAATTCCGGCGCCGCCCGCAGGCCCAGCACGCGCCGCGCATACAGGGCGTCGTGGAAGGACGTGGTCTGGTAATTCAGCATGATGTCGTCCGCACCGGGCACACCCATCACATAGGTGCAGCCCGCCGCGCCCAGCATCGTCAGCAGCACGTCCATGTCGTCCTGGTCGGCCTCGGCGTGGTTGGTATAGCACACGTCGACCCCCATCGGCAGGCCGAGCAGCTTGGCGCAGAAGTGGTCTTCGAGGCCGGCGCGGATGATCTGCTTGCCGTCGTACAGGTATTCCGGGCCGATGAAGCCGACCACGGAGTTCACCAGTAAGGGCTTGAATTCGCGCGCGACCGCGTAGGCGCGGGCTTCGCAGGTCTGCTGGTCGAGGCCGTGGTTGGCGTTGCTGGAGAGGGCGCTGCCCTGGCCGGTCTCGAAGTACATCACGTTGTCGCCCAGGGTGCCGCGGCGCAGCGAGAGGGCGGCCTCGCGCGCCTCGGCCAGCAGCGCCAGGTCGACGCCGAAGCTGGCGTTGGCCGCCTGGGTCCCGGCGATCGACTGGAACACCAGGTCGACCGGCGCGCCCCGTTCGATCGCGGCCATCGTGTTCGTCACATGGGTCAGCACGCAGGACTGGGTCGGAATCGCGTAGCGGGCGATGATCTCGTCGAGCATGCCGAGCAGCTTGATCACCTGCGGGACGTTGTCGGTGGCCGGGTTGATGCCGATGACGGCGTCGCCGCTGCCGTACATCAGGCCGTCGAGCAGGCTGGCCGCGATGCCCGAGGGGGCGTCCAGCGGGTGGTTGGGCTGCAGGCGCGTCGACAGGGTGCCGGGCAGGCCGATGGTGTTGCGAAAGCGCGTGAGGACGCGGCACTTGCGCGCGACCAGCACCAGGTCCTGGATGCGCATGATCTTCAACACCGCGGCCGCCATTTCCGGCGTGATGCCGGGGGCGAGCCGCGCCAGCACGGGCTCGATGGCCTCGTCGCCCAGCAGCCAGTCGCGCAGGCCGCCGACCGTCAGGTGGCGGATAGGCGCGAAGGCCGCGGCATCGTGGCGGTCCAGGATCAGGCGCGTTACCTCGTCCGTTTCGTAGGGGACCAGCGCCTCGTTCAGGAAGCGCGTGAGAGGAAGATCCGCCAGGGCCATCTGCGCCGCCACCCTTTCCTCGGCGCTGCCGGCCGCCACGCCGGCCAGGTAGTCGCCCGAGCGCGCGGGAGAGGCCTTGGCCAGCAACTCGCGCAGGTCCGCAAAAAGGTAGGTCCGGCTGCCGACAAGATGGGTAATCTGGCTCATGTCAGGCATCCTGCCACATTTCCCTGGAAGCCTGTGCCTATCCCGCACCACTGAAACAACGGATAATAGCGACTACTTAATCAAGCAAGAGTATTTTTCCATGGAAATCAAGGTCAACTTTCTCGACAAGCTGCGTCTCGAAGCCAAGTTCGACGACTTCACGGTGATCGCCGACCAGCCGATCCGCTACAAGGGCGACGGCTCGGCGCCCGGCCCCTTCGACTATTTTCTGGCGTCGTCCGCCCTGTGCGCAGCCTATTTCGTGAAGTTGTACTGCAATACCCGCGACATCCCGACCGAAAATATCCGCCTGTCGCAAAACAATATCGTCGATCCGGAAAACCGCTACCAGCAGATTTTCAAGATCCAGGTCGAGCTGCCGCCGGATATCTCCGAAAAGGACCGCCAGGGCATCCTGCGCTCGATCGAACGCTGCACCGTGAAGAAAGTCGTGCAGGCCGGTCCGGAATTCGTGATCGAAGAAGTCGCGAACCTGGATGCCGATGCGCAGGCGCTGCTGACCGTGAACCCGTCCTTGGAGTCGAGCACCTATATTCCGGGCAAGGATCTGCCGCTGGAGCAGACGATTGCGAACATGTCCGGCCTGCTGGCCAATCTGGGCATCAAGATCGAGATCGCATCCTGGCGCAATATCGTGCCGAACGTGTGGTCGTTGCATATCCGCGACGCCCATTCGCCGATGTGTTTTACGAATGGCAAAGGTTCGACCAAGGAAAGCGCGCTGGCGTCGGCCCTGGGCGAATACATCGAGCGCATCAGCAATAACCATTTCTATGCGGGCGCCTACTGGGGCGAGGAGATCGCGAACGCGCCCTTCGTCCATTATCCGGACGAGCGCTGGTTCCAGCCCGGCCCCGGCGATGCGCTGCCGGCCGGGATTCTCGACGAGTACTGCCTCGGCATCTATGACCCGGACGGCGAACTGCGCGGTTCGCACCTTGTCGACACCAATTCCGGCAATGTGAAACGCGGCATCGTGTCGCTGCCCTATGTGCGCCATTCCGATGGCGAGACGGTGTATTTCCCGTCCAACCTGGTCGAAAACCTCTACGCCAGCAATGGCATGAGCGCCGGTAATACGCTGGCCGAGGCGCAGGTGCAGTGCCTGTCCGAGATTTTCGAGCGTGCGGTCAAGCGCGAAATCCTGGAAGGCGAACTCGCCTTGCCGGATGTGCCGCAGGAGGTATTGGCGAAATATCCCGGTATCGTGGCCGGCATCCAGGGCCTCGAGGAGCAGGGCTTCCCGGTGCTGGTCAAGGACGCATCGCTGGGCGGACAGTATCCGGTGATGTGCGTGACCCTGATGAATCCGCGCACCGGCGGCGTATTCGCCTCCTTCGGCGCCCATCCGAGTTTCGAGGTCGCGCTGGAGCGCAGCCTGACGGAATTGCTGCAGGGCCGCAGCTTCGAAGGCCTGAACGATCTGCCGCCGCCGACCTTCGCCAGCGAAGCCGTCACCGAGCCGTATAACTTCGTCGAGCACTTCATCGATTCCAGCGGCGTGGTGTCGTGGCGCTTCTTCAGCGCGAAGTCGGACCATGATTTCGTCGAGTGGGATTTTTCGGGGCAGGGCAAGGAGTCGAATGCCGAGGAAGCCGCCGCCTTGCTCGGCATTCTCGAAGACATGGGCAGGGAAGTGTACATGGCGGTGTACGACGAATTGGGCGCCACCGCCTGCCGCATACTGGTGCCGGGCTATTCGGAAATCTACCCGGTCGAAGACCTGGTCTGGGATAACACCAATAAATCGCTGCTGTTCCGCGAAGACATCCTGAACCTGCATCGCCTGGACGACGAAGCGCTGGCCGCGCTGCTGGACCGCCTCGAGAACAATGAGCTGGACGAGTATTCCGATATCGCCACCCTGATCGGCATCGAGTTCGACGAGAACACGGACTGGGGCCAGCTGACGGTGCTCGAACTGCGCCTTCTGATCAATCTCGCGCTGGAGCAGTTCGAGGAGGCGCAGGAACTGGTCGGCGCCTTCCTGCAGTACAACGACAATACCGTCGAGCGCCGCCTGTTCTACCAGGCGATGAACGCGGTGCTGGAAGTGGTGCTCGACGACGAGATGGAACTGGACGATTACGTCGCCAACTTCCGCCGCATGTTCGGCAACCCGCGCATGGATGCGGTGCTCGGCTCGGTGGACGGCAGCGTGCGCTTCCACGGCCTGACGCCGACCGGCATGGGGCTGGAAGGCCTGGACCGCCACCAGCGCCTGATGGACAGCTACCGCAAGCTGCATGCGGCGCGGGCGAAGGCCGCGGCGCGCTCCCGTTAAAGTCGAGGCGCGCTTCCTTTAAAGCGCGGCGCCGAGCATCACGCGGTTGCGTCCCGCGTCCTTGGCGCGGTAGAGCGCCGCGTCGGCGATCCGGAGCAGGGCTTCCGGGTCGCTGGCGTCCAGCGCCGGCTGGACTGCGATGCCGACGCTGATCGTCACCAGTCCCGCCTTCGACCCCGCGTGCGGAATGTCCAGGCCTTCGATCGCGCAGCGCAAGGCCTCGCCGATCTGCCGCGCCTCTTCCGCATCGGTATTCGGCAGCACTACGCAGAATTCTTCCCCGCCGTAGCGCGCCGTCAGGTCGCTCGCGCGCCGCGGACCGGCCGCCAGGGTTTGCGCCACGCGGACCAGGCAGGCGTCGCCGGCCTGGTGGCCGTAGTGGTCGTTGTAGCGCTTGAAGTAGTCGACGTCGAGCATGACCAGTGCCAGCGGATGCTTCTGGCGTGCAGCGCGCGCGCATTCGCTGCGCAGGACCTCGTCGAAGCGGCGCCGGTTGGCCACGCCGGTCAGGCCGTCGGTGGTCGACAGCGCCGCCAGCTTGCGGTTGGCGTCCTCCAGCTGGGCGGTGCGCTCGGCGACTCGCTGTTCCAGGCTGTCGTGCAGCCTGGCGCTGGCGATCGAGATCATGGCCTGGGCGCCGAGCATGCGCAGGAACTCGACGCGCTCCTCGGTGAACGAGGCCTCGGCCAGCCGGTTCTCGAAATACAGCACGCCTCCGATGCGGCCGCCATGGCGGATCGGCAGGCACATGACGGCGCGCGGGCGCTGCAGCAGCACATAGGGATCGGCGGCGTAGCGCGCGTTCTCGGCGATATCGTCTTCGATCGCCTCGGCGCCGGTGCGGATCACGTAGCGCAGCACCGACAGCGGGAACTGCGGATCGGCGTCGGCGTCGAGGTCGACCCGGCGCGACTGCAGCACGGTGACGGCGTCGCCGTCGCTGTCGGCCTCCAGCCGGCAGACGCCGTCTTCCAGCAGCAGCAGGCGCGCGACCTGGCCGCCGGCATTCTCGCCCACGATGGCGATCAGGCGCTGCAGCACCCTGCGCAGGCCGACTTCGTTCGACAGGGCGCGGGTGGCTTTCAGCAGCGAGACCAGGTCGAGCGCGGCCGCGCCGTGCTTGCCGGAACCGGACTGCATGGTGCGGGCTTCCACCTTCCACAGCAGGCCGGCATGGCGCGCGCGCAGCTGCGCCACCTTGCCTTGCGCGCCCCACTGGCCATAGCGGGCGACGGCGTCCCTGAGGAAGACCGCCGCCACGCGCGGCTGGCCCTGCTCGATCCAGGCTTCGCCGCATAACTCGTTCGCCAGCGCCTGGAGGTTCACGTAGCCGGCCAGGCCGGCGGCATCGATCGCCTGTTGGTAGCGGCGCGTCGCCAGCGGCAGGTCCTGGCGGCAGCGCGCCATCTCGGCCTCGACCAGCAGCTGCCTGGCGCGGCTCTCGTCCGGGCCCTGCGCCGCCCAGCGGCCAAGGCTGGCCTGGAGCGCGTCGATGCGCTGCAAGAGCTCGGCCGCATCCGGCCGCGCAGGGGCGCGCCTTAGCGCGCGGACCAGGACCAGCGCGGTATAGAAGCTGGACTCGTTCACCTTGGCCTGGCCGCGCATGATCTGGGCGATGACGTCGAGCTGGCCGGCCAGGGCTTCGGCATCCGCGGCGTCGAACAGGTAGGCGTTGCGGATCTTGCCTTGCAGGTAGTAGGCACGGTACAGGCGCGAGTCGCCGTAGCGGCCGAGGAAGTCCGCCTCGCTGAAGTGCTCCTCGTCGTAGCTGTCGCTGCGCTCCAACTGGCCCATCAGGGATTTGATCGGCTGGATCGCCGCCGCCACGCAGCAGTCGGCCATCGCCCGCTGGCCGTTGGCGCGCATCAGCGCCAGATCGCGCTCGATGGCCTGCGTCAGGTCCGGCAGGTAGTCGCCGAGGATGAGGCGGTCGGTCGCGCGCACCGCGGCGACCACGCCGACCTGGACGAAATCGCCGATCTCCAGCGCCCAGCCGAAGGCTTCTTCGTAGAGCGACTCGGAGTCGCGCAGCGGGCGGGTCCAGTGCTGGATCATGGCGGCGAACATCAATGCCGTCTGGGTGCGCGCCTGCAGATTGGCGCGCGACCTGGCCAGCGCCAGCGCCATCGCGCCGAAGCGGTAACCGCGCCCGGCGTCGCCACTCTGCTGGGTGACGAAGAATGCGTAGGCGACGTAGGCGATCGGGCTGATATCGCAGGTTCCCTTCTGCACGGACAGGCGCGTCGTCATCGCCACCATCAGGGCGCTGATGTCCTGGTGGCCGGCATAGTAACCCGCCATCCACAAGCCGTGCATCATCTGCATCGCCGCGACCGCTATCGGATCGCGCATCTCGCCGGCCGCCAGCAGCGCGTCGGCTGAACGCGCAGCGATCTGGCCGCCGAGATCTTCGATCATCTCGTCGGCGAGCGCCTTGCGCTGCGCCGCCTCGTACGGGATGTCGAAGCCGAGCAGCGCCAGGCCCTCGATCTGCACGGCAATGGCGTCCGGCAGGCGCCCTTGCAACTGGTACTGGTGCGCCTGCACAGCGACGCAGCGGGCCTGGTCCAGCGGTGCGGCGCAGCGCGCCCGCACCAGCGGGTAGATCGCCTCGGCGGCGTCGAACTGGCCGCACAGGTAGGACGCTTCGGCCGCGCCCAGCTGCAGGTCGAGCCAGAGTGCGGGGTGCGCCTGCCATGCCGCCGGCGGCAGCAGCGCGAGACCGGTCCGCATATGTTCCAGCGTGGCCTGGAAGGCGGCGGAGCGGCGCGCCTTGGCGCCGGCGCGCAGGTTCAGCCCGGCCAGCTGCAGGCGCTCGCTGTTATCGAGGATCAGCGCACGGCCGGCGTTGAGCTGCTCGACGATCTCGAACAGTTTCCCGTCCTGCGCCGCCGGCGCCGTATGCCGCAGCAGCAGGCGGCCGATGCGCAGGTGGTTCGCCGCGCGCGCCTCAGCGCCGGCGACAAGGTAGGCGGCCTGCTGGACGCGGTCGTGCAGGAAGCGGTAGCCGACACCCGTGTCGCCGGCGGCGGCGCCGGTGTCAATGTATTTGTAGACTACGTCGAGCGGCTGGATCAGGCCCGCATCCAGCGCCGGCCACAAATCCTGCTGCGTCAGCCAGGGACTCCGTTCCTCGATCAGGGCGAGCGCGTCGAGCGTGAAGCGGTTGCCGATCGACGCCGCCAGCTGCAGCATCTGCTGGGTGACGGCGGGCAGGCGGCGGATTTTATCGAGCAGCAGCTCGACCACGTTGTCGGTATAGGCGGCCTGTTCGATCGCGGCCAGGTCCCAGTCCCAGCAATCGCCGGCGGGCCGGTAGCGCAGGTGGCCGGCATCGTGGATCGAGCCCAGGAACTGGTTGAGGAAGAAGGGATTGCCGCCAGTCTTGCGGTAGCACAGGCGGGCCAGCGGGGCGCAGTCCGCAGCCGGCACGCGCACGGTGGCCGACACCATCCGCGCCACCTGCGGCCCGGTCAGCGCGTCCAGAGCCAGCGTCGCCAGGCGCACGCCCTTGTCGCGCAGCTTGTCGCGCAGGGCGACGAGCGGATGGGCGGCGTCGACTTCGTTGTCGCGGTAGGCGCCGATGACCAGCAGGTGGCCGCTGTCGCCGGACACCATGAACAGCTCGATCATCCGCAGGGTGGCCGCATCGGCCCATTGCAGGTCGTCGAGGAACAGCACCAGCGGATGCCCGGCGCAGGCGAACACTTCGACGAAGCGGGGAAAGACGCGGGCCAGGCGGCGCTGGGCCTGGTCCGGAGGCAGGGCAGGCACGGCCTCGGTGGGACCGACGATCAGGGCCAGCTGGGGAATCAGTTCGACCATCACCCCCAGGCCCGTGCCCAGGGCGCCGTGCAGCTTGCCGGCCCAGCGCCGCAGCGTTTCCTCCGGCTCGCCGAGGAGCTGGCGCACCAGTCCCTGGAAGGCCTGGATCAGCGATGCGTAGGGCAGGTCGCGCTGGAACTGGTCGAATTTACCTGCCAGGAAGCAGCCGCGCCGGGCGACGATCGGCTTGTGCACCTCGTTCACCACCGCCGACTTGCCGATGCCGGAGTAGCCGGCCACCAGCAGCATCTCGCAGCTGCCTTCGGCGCAGCGCTCGAAGGCCGCCAGCAGCGCGGTGATGGCGTCTTCGCGCCCGTGCAGGGTTTGCGGCACCATGAAGCGGCCATTGTGCCTGGAGAGCCTGAGCGGGGCGGCAGGCGCCACGGTGGACAGGCCGGCGCGGCAGGCTTCGAGGTCGCTGCGCAGGCCTTGCAGGCTCTGGTAGCGCTGCTCGGCGCTCTTTTCCAGCAAGCGCTGGACGATCGCCGGCAATGCGCCGGGCAGGGCGGTCAGCACCGGGTGCAGCCAGTCGGGGCTGCGCGCGATATGGCAATGCACCAGTTCCATCTCGTCGCGCGCCTCGAACGGCGCCTGCCCGGTCAGCAGCTCGTAGAAGGTGGCGCCGACCGCATACAAGTCGGCGCGGTAGTCGACCCGCCGGTTCATGCGCCCGGTCTGCTCCGGCGCCATGTAGCGCAGCGTGCCTTCCAGCGCATGCGGATTGACGATGCCCTGGACCTCGTGCGGCAGCTCGCAGGCAATGCCGAAATCGATCAGCTGCAGCACGCGCCGTTCTTCGCTCCACACCAGGTTGGACGGATTGATGTCCTTGTGGATGACGCCATGGCCGTGGACTTCTTCCAGCGCCGCGCACAGCTGCAGCGCGATGTCGAAGAAATCGTCCAGCGCCAGCGCGGGCTGGGTCGGCGCGCGTCCTGCCGCCAGCCGTTCGCTCAGCACCTTGTCCAGCGCAAGGCCATTGACGTCTTCCTGGATCATCATCCAGCGTCCGCCACGCAGCGCCAGCGCGAGCGGGCGCACCACGCCCGGATGGCGGCAACGGCGCGCGATCGCATACTCGCGCTTGAATTGCGCGAGCTGCTGGAAGGAGGGGAATTCCTGGTTCGGGAGCTTGACGATCAGCGCAGTGCCGTCCCCGGCGCGGGCACGATAGACCAGCGAGCGGGAACTGTCGTGCAGCTGTTCGATGATCTCGTGGTCGAGGAGGGCGTCCATAGGGTGGCCTTGCGGTATGGCAATAATTATATCAGGCGGGTTGGTCGGGTTGAAAAACGATGATTCAACTCAGCCGATACTGGAGGAGAACGGCGAACGGCACGGCGCCGCCGCAGTCGGTCAGGCTGTACGGCGCGATGCGATGCGATGCGCGGCAACGGCGGCGTAACGCGCCGCTTTTACGCTAGTTGGCGTGCGTGACGATGTCCGCGGGCTGCCCGGGAATCAGCAGGCCCTGGACGACAAAAGCCGGCGTGCCGTTTTCCGCGGGAGCGTACTGCCAGTAGGTGAAGTAAAGCGCGCCCGGGTTGGCGACGGCAAGTCTTTCGAGACGGCGGAATTCCCCGATGTTCAGGAAAACCGGTCCAGCGCCACCGCAACAATCTCATGCTCCATGGTGTGAAGCAAATAGTCCGCGATCCATATCTGCCGCAGAAATGGCACGACACGTTCTTCCAGCCTTGCTTCCGCGCCTGCAAAGCCGCGCGGCACTTTCAAGTCGATGTCGAGGTAGCTGGCCATTCGAGGCCGCGGTAGCCGTTGCTCCTCGCAATCTTCAGGTCCTTGACCGCGCCTTCCGCTCCGGCCGGTATGCGCAAGGTGACGACAGCCTTGCTGCCGGTCCGGGCCGAATCCTCGGCCCAGACCGGCCGCTCGCACGTGGTGTTCATCACCGGCGTCGACATCCCCAGCTCAACCGAAGAAAGCGCCGCCTCAGCGCAGCTCGAACAGGTACTCGCCGCCAGCCTGGTGTCCGGCAGCCGTCACCGACCCATACTGCGGCGTCTGGGGGAATTCCTTCTTCACTGCCGCCTGCACGTTCGTGAAGATCGTGCTGCCGGGCTTCCAGTCGGTCACCGAGCCGATCACCTGCATCAGGTTCCATGCGAAGATCGAGTGGCCTTCCTTGCCTTCGTCGGCGACCGGCTCGTCGCCGCCCGAGGACAGCACCACCACCGAGCGCTTGGCCAGCACGTCGGCGACGCTCACGTCGTGGCCGACCGCGTCCACGCCGTCGCGCGCGAAGGCCCCCGAATAGCAGCTGTCGGAAATGAGCGCCATCTGCTTTGCGCTGATATTGGCCATGGCCTTGGCGACGTCGCTGTTGGAAATCCAGGTGCGCGGGTCGCTGGACTTCGCGTCCGACGGAATCCAGTAGCCGGGGCCGTTCGCCTTGGGCGCGAAGCCGTGTCCAGCGTAATAAATGATGACGCTGTCCGCGCTGTTCATCTCGGCGGCCAGCCCGTTGAGGGTACGGATCATCTCGGCCTTGTTCGGGTTGCGCACCACGCGCACCTCGTAGCCGAGCTTCTCGGCGAAGGTGCGGGATACGGCGTCGACGTCGGGCAGGGCGTTCTCGAGTTGGGGAATGGCCTTGTCCTGGTAGTCGTTGATGCCGAACAGGACCACGATCTTGCGCTCGATCTGGGGTAGGGCGGCGACCCGGCCGCTCGCGCTCTTCGCGGCCAAATGTGCCGGACGTTTCGTCGCATGGATCAGTTCCACCTGGGCCGGCGTCAGGCGGCAGGCGCCGGTTGCCGCATCCGCGGCGCTGGCGCACAGCTGGACGTCGGCCAGGCTGGGATCGATTTCCAGCTTGTACACCGCTTCCGCGAACAGCTTGCGCTTGAATTCCCGACGCTGGGCCAGCAGTTGCGCCAGCTCGCTCTGGCTCATTGCACCGATGCGTATGTTGCCGAAGCTGCGGGCGGCGGCCGGGCCCGATGTGTCGAACACGCCGCCGCCGCTCGCGTGCTGTTCGGCCGCCAGGATGGCCGTGCGCAGCGCGGTGCCGATCGCCTGTATGCTGCTTTCCTGGGCCTGCAGCTGCGGTTTGGCCGGCGACAGGTCGAATTTCACGGCCAGCGCGCTTGCGTTGGTGGGCGCCTGCACGAAGTTGTAATTGGCGGAACTCAAACCGGCGCCGTTCACGGGATAGGCGCCGGGCATCGACTGCAGCGTGGCCTCGCTCTGCCACACCAGCGTGCCGGTGGTCGCGTTCGCAAGCGTGTCGCTGCCCTTGAAGCCGGTGATCGTACCGCCAAGCCCGGTGGCGGGAAGGCCGGGTTCGCCGGTGGCCGGATTCGCAGTATAGACCAGGGTTGCTGGGGTGATGACGCCGACGTTGCCGCTGGCGCTGGCGTTGACGGTGTTGCTGGCGCCCGTCAGCCTTGCGCCGCCGACACTGTAGTTTGGCGCGTCGGCGCCGGCAATCTCGAACGGGCCGGTCGCGCTCACCGCCCTCTGCTGGCCGACGTTCGGCGAGTCGTAGCTGCCCTGGCCGGGACCGCGGACGCTGACCGCATCGGTCGCGATCAAGCCGTTCAGGACGAACTGGCCGGCGCCCAGGCTGGCGTTGGCGGTGGCGTCGTATTCCTTGCGGACCTCGCCCGTGATGGAAATCGTCACCGGCTTCGGCGCGATGGATGCCGTCGTGGTCAATGGTCCGGTCAGCATGTAGTTGGCGGCGTCGGCGCCTGCCAGCACGCTGCTGGTGAAGCTGACGGTTTTGCCGGCCCCCACGTTTTTCGTATCGAACTCGCCCGCCGTGCTCCCGATGACCAGGGTGTCGCCGGGTAGCGCGCCCGAGAATCCGCCGGACAGCGCGGCAGCGGTCGTGCCGTCGTAGACCTTGTCGCCGGCGAGGATGCCGGCAGCGGTGATGGGGCGCCGGGTGATGTTGGCGGTGGTCGTGGCGCCGCCGCTGAAGCTGTAGTTGCCCGCATCGGCGCCCGACAGCGTGCCGCCGGCGATGGTGACGGTCTTGCCGTTGCCGGCGTCCTTGGTGTCGAACAGGCCGCTGATGCCGGTCACGCTGACATTGTCGCCGCCGATGATGCCGGAGGGTGCGCCCGACATCTTCGCGGTCCGGGTGCCGTCGTAGACCTTGCTCTCGGCGCTCAGGCCGGCGGCGGAAATCGCCTTCTGCGTGATCGACCCGATGTTGCCGCTGGCGCTGGCGTTGATGATGTTGGTCGCACCGCTTAGCGGGGTCGATCCGATACGGTAGTTCATGGCGTCGGCGCCGGAGATGGTGAAGCTGCCGCTAGCGCTGACCAGCTTGTTCTGGCCGGCGTTGCGGGTATCGTAGCTGCCCTGGACCGGGCCGCCGATGCTGACGGCGTCGCCGGCGACCAGGCCTTGCAGGGTGAAGTTGCTGGCGCCCAGGGTGGCGCCGGTGGTGGCGTCGTACACCTTGGCGACCTCGCCGGTGAGGCCGATGGCCGCCGGCCTGGGCGTGATCGACGCGGTCGTCGTGAGCGGGCCGCCGAGCATGTAGTTGGCGGCGTCGGCGCCGCTCAGGACGCCGCCGGTGATGGTGACCAGCTTTTCGTTGCCGACGTTCTTGTTGTCGAAATACGCTGAAAGCGCGCCGATGGACAACGCGTCCCCTGGCAAGACGCCCGACAGGCTGCCCGACAGCGTCGCCACGGTATTGCCGTCGTAGACCTTGTCGTCGGCGCGGACATCGCCTGCCGAGACCGGGCGCGGCGTGATGTCGGCCGTGGTGGTAGCGCCGCCGGTGAACAGGTAGTTGCCCGCATCGGCGCCCGTGAGGGAGCCGCCGGAGAGCGTGACGGTCTTGCCTGGCCCGGCATCCTTGGTGTCGAACAGGCCGCTGATCCCGGTCACGTGTACGTCGTCGTTGCCGATGGCGCCGGAGAGGGTGCCGGACACCGTGGCGGTGCGGGTGCTGTCGTACACCTTGTTGTCGGCTTTCAGGCCGCTCGCCGAGATGGATGCCGGCGTGATCGTGCCGATGTTGCCGCTGGCGCTGGCCTCGATGAGGTTGTTCGCGCTGGTCAGCACCGTCGCACCGATGCTGTAGTTCGACGCGTCGACGCCGGCAATGGTGAAGCTGCCGCTGGCGCTGACCAGCTTTTCCTGGCCCACCTTGCGTGTGTCGTAGCTGCCTTGCGCAGGGCCGCTGATGCTGACACTGTCGCCGGAAACCAGGCCTTGCAGGGTGAAGTTGTTCGTGGCGAGGCTGGCGCTCGTGGTCGCGTCGTAAACTTTCGCTGTCTCGCCGGTAAGGCCGATCGTTACCGGCTTGGGTGTGATGGACGCGGTGGTCGTCAAGGAGCCGTCGAGGACGTAGTTCGCTGCGTCCGCTCCGCTCAGTGCGCCGCCTGTGATGGTCACGGGCTTGTTGTTGCCGACCTTCTTGTCGTCAAAATGCGCGGACGCGATGTCGATTCCGAGCTCGTCGCCGGGCAGGACGCCGTTCAGGCTGCCCGACAGGGTGGCCAGAGCCGTGCCGTCATAGACCTTGTCGTCCGCCCGGATGCCGCCCCACGCCAGCGGGCGCGGGGTGATGTCCGCGGTGGTGGTGGCGCTGTCGGACATGGTGTAGTTATAGGCATCGGCGCCAGTGAGCGAGGCATTGGAAATGGTGACAGTCTTGCCGGTGCCGGCATTCTTGGTGTCGAACAGGCCCGTGGCGCCGGCCAGGCTCACGCTGTCGCCGGGCACGATGCCGGACAGTGTGCCGGAGATGGTGGCGGTGCGGGTCGCGTCGTAGACCTTGTTCTCGGCAACCAGGCCGGAAGCGGAAATCGTGCGGGGGCGGATGTCGCCGGTATAGGACTGGGTACTGCCGTAGACCGGTCTGCCGTCGTCCGTCACGACCAGGAAGGGCAGGGTCTGCGACACATAGGCGATGGACTTGCCGGTGCCGGTGTTCTTGTCGTCGAATGTTCCCAGCAGCGTCGCGCCATGGGTATTGTTCTGTAGCGTCAGGCCGGTCCAGGCATTGTGCGACAGCGCATCCGTGAAGCTGGCCTGCCGCGTGCCGTCGTATTCCCGGTCCACGTTCAGCTTGATCTGCACATCGAGCGGATGGGCGATCAGGATGCCGTTCAGGCCGACGTCGGCCTCGGGTCCTGGAGCGGAGCTGCCAGCATTGACCTGCACGAATTTGTAATCGAGGTCGCCGAGCGCGGCGGCCGGGAAAGACGGTCCGTCATACAGGTTGAGATAAGCAATCCAGCGGCTTTGGGGCGCCGACAGCGTGCTCGCGGTATTCGACAAGGTATTGGTGGTGATCCGGATCGCTTCGCTGTTTTCGCCGAGGCTCGCGCTGGCGGAAAGATTTGCATGGTCGAGCGTGAGGTAATATGCGTCTATCCCGATGGTCCTTGCGTCGATGCCCGAGTTGGCGATGTTGGCTTCGGAGGTGTCGAGCGCGACACTGGTGGCCCTGATACCGCTGTCCGATGTCATCTTGAGCCAATTGACGTTCAAACCAACGTGGGCATCTCCCGTCGACGAGCTGCCGGTGACGGAAGCGTCGAGATGCGCATTCGTCATCTGCACTTCGTTGACGTCGATCCTGATGGTGCTCTCGTTCAGGCCTTGGGCCGTGAACGACGAATCGTCCAGCTGGATGTAGCCGCCGGTTGCAAAAATATTCTTGGCGGTGACGGTGCTCGCATCCCGGGCATAGACCGAGGCGGCCGTGAAGCTGACCTGTCCGGTACCTGCATCCAGCGCGTTTTTGCCCGCGAGGTTGATCTGGCCGCTAAAGAGCCGGGCCAGTACCGGCACTGTCAGATTGATGTCGCCGCCGCTGGTGATGATCTTGGCGCCGGTTTCAAGGCGGATGCTGCCCACGCCGTTATGGTCGCGGTCCGCCAGGAAGTTGACGGGCAAGGGCATGTCGCCGGACCGGATCTCGACGCCCGATCGCATGACGATGTCGTTATGGGCCTCGAGTGTGAGCGAGCCGGATTTCTCCGGATTGTCCAGGATGATGCTTTCCGAGACGACGATGTCGCCCAGCTGCGTCGTGCGGCTACCGCCGCCGGTACGGATGGTGACATTGCTGCCTTGTCCCAGGGCGTCGGCGATGGTGTTGGCTTCGATGGCGGCATTGTCGCTGTCCGAAATGCGGCTGAAGCCAGGTACGTCGTCGTTCGCCATACCGCCTTCCAGCGAACAGCAGCCCACGATTTCCACGTTACCCGGGTCGAGCAGCCAGGTGCCGGCCTTGCCACTGGCGGCAGCCACGTCGATGCGCTTCGGCCTGGCGTCCAGCACGTGCGCGGAGGTTTCGACGAAGCCGCCATCGCCGCCCAGCGGCCCGCCCCTGGCGCCGATGCCGCCGTAGATACGTGTGTTGTCGTCGCCCCAGAAAATCACCTTGCCGCCATTGCCGGCCGCGGTGGCATCCGCACGCACCGTGGCGTTCGGCCCCAGGTAGGTAGCGGCCGCATTCCGCACCGCCGGATTCCCGCCCTGGTAGTCGCCGCCGGCCAGCACTTCGCCGCCGCCGGCCGCACCGGACGCATCGACCAGCGCCTGTCCGTACACGCCGACGTTCTTGCCGAGCAGGTGAATCTGCCCGCCGGCGCCGGCGCCACTGGCCGCGCTCACGCCGCCCTGCACGAGCGTATCCCCGTCCGCGGACTCGACCAGCACCTTGCCGCCGGTACCCGCTCCCGCGGCGCTGGCGCTGGTCTCGCTGCCGGCCCCCAGCTGGATCTCCCCGAGCGCCTTGATCGTCACCCGGCCGGCCGCATCGAGCCCCACGCTGTCCGCGCGCACGATCCCTTGCTGGTTGACGATGCCGCCATGGATGTCGATGCTGCCGCCGCCCGGCGCCAGCAGCTGGCCCAGGTTGAGCGCCTGGTTGTCCGGCGCCGCCACGCGCACGGCGACATTCGGTGCGCCGGAATCGACCAGTTCGATGCTCTTGCCGGCGGCGAGCACGATGCTCCCGCCGGGGCTGCGGACCAGGCCTTCGTTGCTCACCGAGCCGCCCACCAGCCACACATGGCCGCCGAAGCTGGTCTGCAGTTCGCCGCGGTTCAGTACCTGGCCGGACGGCAGGCCGCCGCCGTCGAACTTCACGCGGCCGGCGAGGAAATCGTCGTTCGAGATCCCCAGCGAGGATGCGACCAGGCCGGCCACGTCGATGCGCGCGCTATTCCCGAACAGGACCCCGTGCGGATTGACGAGCCACACGCCGCCGTTGGACGACAGGCTGCCGAGGATGTTCGAGGGATCGTTGCCGACCACGCGGTTGAGCACCTGGCTGGAGGCGCTGGGCTGCTCGAAGCGCACGCTGTTCGGCGCGCCGATCGAGAACGACTGCCAGTTCAGCACCGCGTTGGCGCTGTTCGTGATGGTCATGCGGGTGCCGTCGCTGGCGACGCCCGCGCTGCCGTTGACGACGGTCGGGCCGCTCGGCAGCTGGGCGAAGGCCGGCGCCGCGACGGCGCCGAAGGCCGCGGCAACGGCGGCGGCGACGGAATTGATACGGATGGACTGCTTCATGATGGCACCCCCTAGCGGGACGATCAAAGGACCAGATTGAGCGCGAAATGTGCGTGGACGTCGCCGGAGGTCGTGCCGACGCCGCGCGTCGATGCGCGGCCGACGTCCAGGCTGAAGCCGGCTTTCCTGCCGATGTTCAGGCGCGCGCCGATGCCTGCGCCGGTCAGCGCGCAGCTGGTTTCGGTGGCGTCGCGGCATGGCATGTCGCCGTGGTTCATCGCCCGGCCGTGGTCGAGGAAGAGGTAAGGCCGCAGGCGCCAGCCTTCCTTCGGCTCCAGCGCGGCCGGGGCAAGCTCGAAGCGCAGCAGGTAGCCATTGTCGCCCGCCAGTTCGCGCTCGGCGTAGCCGCGCACGCTGCCGACCCCACCCAGCCCGAATTTTTCGCCGCTGATCAGGGCGTGGGGGCTGTACTGGAACTCGACGCGGCCGTTGATGGAGAAGCCCGCGGGCAGCGCCTTTTCGGCAAAGCCCACCACGCGCGCGATCACGTAATGCCGCTTGGCGCCGGGGCGCGCGGCCTCGAAGGTGGCGTCCGAACTGCCGCCGGCATTCGCCGACAGCGCGGCGCTGATCCCGTAGGCCAGCGCGGGGCTCTGCTTCTGGCCCGAATACGCGAGGCTGAGCGGCAGGGTCGAAACGTCGACGGCGGCCGGGCCGCAGCCCAGCGATCCGAATACGCCGACCGAGCAGTCGTCGTCGTACACGCGGCGGTCGATGCCGAAGGTGAGGTGATGGTCGTACTCGCCGATGCGGTCGAGGTTGCGGTTCAGGCGCAGGCCCAGCACCGTGCCTTTGCCGGTGAAGGACAGGGGCCCCGCGGTGGTGGCCGTGGTGCCGTTGCTGACGGTGGAATGCGCGTAGAAGGCGTCGATCGACAGGGCCTGCGCGTACAGCGGCACACGATAGCCCAGGCTGTAGATCCGCACGCGGTCGGTATGCTGGGGCGAGGTCTGGTACTGGAAGGTGCCGACGTGGTCCAGGCCGAACAGGTTGGCGTGCTGGATGCCGGCGCTCAGGCGCTGGGTGCCGGTCGCGCTGGTGCCGGTATTGTTAAAACCGATCAGGTATTGCAGCGGCTTGCTGTCGGTGACGCCGACGTCGGCGTCGATCTCGCCCGGCCTGGCGCCGGCCATCAGCGTCACGCGCACGTGCTTGGCGGGATTGTCGTTGGTCGACTGGATGTCGCGGTCGATGTCACGCACGCGCGGGGTCGCGCCTTCGCGCAGGCTGGGCAGCCCGGCGCGCACGTTCGCGCTATCGAACCAGCTGTTGCCGCTCACGCGGACCTGGGCCAGCCGGCCTTCCACCACCCTTACCACGACCTTGCCGTCCGGATTTTCCTGCGGCGGGACGTAGGCGACGACCCCACCGTAGCCGGCGTTTCGGTAGGCGTCCTGCACGCGGACGGCCACCGCATTCAGTTCCGCGAGGCTGCGTTCGGTGCCCGGCAGGTCCGCCGTCATCTTGGCCAGTGCAGGCTCCGGCAGCAAGGTATTGCCCTCGATGTGCACGCTGGTCACCGGTATTTTTTGCTGCTGAGCCATTGCCATACCGGGAATAAGCATCAAGAGACCGAAAGGCGTGAGCTTCATATTGTCTCCACTCGCCGAGGCGGGACATCGTCCGCGCATCGAATTAATTTATTTAATGCATTTATTCGACAAACGAGCATTTGGCAAGGCAGATTATCGGACTGAAGGATGAGGGCGGCATAAATATTTTTTCAATTGTGAATAAGCCGCAACTGCTCCGAAAACGCCGCTTGCGTATTTACGAATCCGCTTCTATACTGCTGATAATTTTTTAATAACTTTTGGAATATGCGCATTCAATAAATGCGCCTTTTTATACTGCTGCGTTCTCGATAAGAGAGTGCGGGAATCCATTTGTTTTATTTTTCCCGAATGGCAAAATATTCGGTGGGATTAAGTGGATGCCCAGGCGCCTTTCTGGTGGCGATTAAATTCGTTGAATATTGGTAAGAGCTCGGCTAGGATTCCCCGATGGATACGATTTGTTGCCGTTTTCAATCCCGTTAATTACTGAGGAGTCGGAAATGAATGCACGTTCGCTGATTGCGGTTTGCTTCATGGTCGCGGCCTTGCCCGCGACGGGTCAGGAGGGACAGTTGATCAAGGAGGGGCAGGTCGACGCCAATAAACTGATCGACGCACTGGCGCCGGCGCAGAACCGTCCGGTGCGCACCCGCAGCCTGGGCATTGCGCGCGAAGACGTGGAGGCGACCGGTGGTTCGGCCAGTCACGGGAACGTGAATTTGCAAGTGACCTTCCTGACCAACTCCGCGGACCTGACGCCGGCCGCCAGGCATTCGCTGGATGTCGTTGGGCAGGCCTTGGCGTCGGAGAAGCTCCAGACCTACCGTTTTGCGATCGAAGGCCACGCGGATCCACGCGGCAGTGCCGCCGCCAATCTGAAACTGTCGGAGCTGCGCGCGCAATCGGTGCGCGATTACCTGGTCCAGGCACAAAACATCGACAAGGCCAGGCTGGAAGCAATCGGCAAAGGCGACCGTGAACCATTGAACAAGAACGTACCCGAGGCCCCGGAAAACCGCCGCGTTACCATCGTCAATCTGTCGCGGTAAGGCCGGCTCCGTCTATTTCGCGACCTCTTCGATGGAGAAAGCTGCCGCACCGTAGTCATCGGGACATGGCGTGGCGGCGCATGCCGGGATGCCCGCGAACAAGGGACGCGTTCCCGCGTGCGCCGCGTGCAGCCGGGTGGCGCGGTCAAGGGGGAATCCGGAGAAGGGATTGCCCTCTGTCAATCCAGCCGTGCTGAAATCCCTGGGCGCATCCGACACCATCGCCACGAAATGATTGGTGCCCGCCGGGCCCAGGGCCGTCAACAGCCAAGGGCGCCTGGGAAGCTTGACCGCTTCATCGGCGGCGATACGGTTGGCGCGGTCGAGCGCGTTCGGGAACAGCAACTGGAAGTTGTTTTCGGTGCTCACCACATAGACATAGAGATAGCCGGCATGCGCCGCACGGACGGTGAAGCCGACTTTATCCTTGTTGATCCGTAAATGCTGGTTCTCCACCTGCACGCTCACTTTGCGCTCCGGGCTGGCCCCCGCCAGGACCGCATCGAGGGCGGCAAGGGGGCTGAAGGGCGCAGCCGGCGGCGGCGGCAACCTTGCCGGCTTGGCAGTTTCCGCCGGCTGCGCACTGGCGGCTGCGGGCGCGGCGGGCGCTTGCGGGCTCTTGAGCCTGGACCAGCCGAACAGCCCGGCCGCGCCCAGCACCACCACCCCGATACCCGCGATCAGCAGCCGGCTCGTGCCTGGCGCCGCATCCACGCTGCCAGGCGCCGGCGGCGCGGCAAGGGGCGGCGCGGCAAGGGGCGGCTCGGACACAGGCAGAGGCACGGGCGCCGGCGCCGGCCGCGCAGGCTCGTGCGGCGCCGCGGCATCCAGCCCGAGCATGGCGCGCATCGCGGCAACGCTCTGCGGCCTGTCGCCCGGCTTGAAGGCCAGCGCCTGGTCGATGGCCTGGAGGAAGCCTTCGCTATAGCGGCCCGCATGGCGGCTGGCCAGCGGCACATAGGGATCGGCCATCATCCGGCTCAGTGCCGGCGGCGGCGCATGACCGTCGATGGCGAAGTGCACCACCGAGGCCAGCGCATAGAGGTCGGTCCATGCGCCCTGGCTCATGCCCGGCATCTCGGCATATTGTTCGATCGGCGCGTAGTTCTGCTTCAGGATGACCGTGAAGGCCTGGTTCATGCCGCTGACCGTGCGCCGCGCCGCGCCGAAGTCGAGCAGCAGCGGCCGGCCCTCGTCGAGCATCAGGATGTTGTCGGGCGCGATGTCGCGGTGGAAGCACTGGTGCTGGTGCATGACCTCGATCGCGTCCAGCAGCGGCCCCAGCAGGGCCTTCAGCCAGGCCTCGTCGGGCGGCGCGCTGCGCTCCTGCAGGGTCTGTTTCAGGGTGAGGCCGTGGTAATACGGCATCACCATGTAGGCGGTGCCGTTCGCCTCCCAGAAGCGGTAGACCTTGACCAGGGCGGGGTGGTCGAACTGGGCCAGCATCCGCGCTTCGTTGATGAAGCTGCGCAGGCCGGCTTCGAAGCTGTCGGCGTTCTGGGCCGACTTGACGCTGACGTGGGCCTGGGTCGAGCGCCGCGCGAACGAGGGCATGTATTCCTTCAGCGCGACCTGGCGTTCGAGCGAACTGTCGTGCGCCAGGTAGACGATGCCGAAGCCGCCTTCGCCCAGTACGCCGGTGATCTCGAATTCGCCCAGCCGGGTGCCGGGCGGCAGCGTGTGCGGACGCTGAGGCTCGCTGCCCTCGGCCGGCGCCTGCAGGGCGGCGGCGGCGAGTACGGTACGGTCGTCTTCGGGTACTTGGCTCATGGGAGAAAACGGGCTGGCTGGTTGATTCATTATGATCTACTTGGCAACAGCCTGCTAGTCATCTTATGCCTGCTGCCAGCTGTTAACTTGTGGTTATTTACCCAAAATAGATAATTTGTTGTTTATTTGCGAAAGACTACGATTTGTTTTCCGCCGCACTGGCTTGCGAGCATAATAATGGACGGTCCAACACAGGGATGGATGCCAGGGATCGTCATTCTCACCGGCTAATAACTCTGATTCATTTATTGAATACAAAATGCATGCGCGCGCATCCATTAATGCGCCACGCATGCATATTGTGTTCGCATTCTCATCATGCATATTGCTGTGTTTCGGTAACAAATGCTCGAGAAAAAAAGATATTTTTTTTTGTATCCAATTTTTGTAATTGGTTTTAGTATTTACCCCGTCCAATATCTTTCGGTCATGCTCTTGAAATAGGCCGGAATATCGCGACCGCGCACGCGACGGGTTTCAGCGAGCGCAAGGAAAGCCAGGCCGTTTCTTCATGTTTTGCTAACGCAGCATGTTTCGGAGTACGGATGAGCACTGTCGATATCGATGCCTTGCTGGTGGAAGTCGAAGCGGGGAAGCCATGCGGGCCGAACCTCGAACAAGACCCGGCCTACCAGCTCCTGGACCGTGAAGCGGAAGGCAAGCCCGAAGTGCAGTACGGCGCCACCATCACGCCGGCCGTGCCGCCCGACTGGAAGGTGGTGCGCCGCATGGCCGGCGAGCTGCTGCAGCGCAGCCGCGACCTGCGCCTGGCCATCCACCTGCTGCGCGCCAACCTGGCCTTGCACGGCATCGCCGGCATGGCCGACGGCGTGGCGCTGATCGAGCGCCTGCTCGACACGCGCTGGGACAGCGTCCATCCCCAACTCGACGCCGACGACGGCAACGACCCCACCGAGCGCATCAACTCGCTGGCCATCCTGGCCGACGCCGGCACCCTGGTGCGCGAGCTGAAGGACGCGCCGTTGCTGGTGCTGCCCGGCCTCGGCCCGCTCAACATCAAGATGCTCGAGATCGCCAACGGCGAACTGCAGCCGCCGGCCGGCCAGGAAGCGCTCGCGCTGTCCTCGATCGAAAGCGCGATCGCCGATCTCGACCCGGACAAGCTGGCCGAAGCCGTCGATGCGCTCGGCCGCGCACTGGCCGCGGCCGTCAACATCGAAGTCATCCTGGTGCGCCAGGTGGGCAGTTCGCAGGCGCTGAACCTCGACGGGCTCACGCGCCCGCTGCGCAAGGCCCATGACTTCCTGCAGCGCCAGCAAGGCGCGGCCGCCGGCGCCCCTGAAGAAGGCGCCCAGGCCGACGGCGCCGCATTGCCGGCCGCCATGGCCACGGCCGCGCGCGGCGGCCCGGCCGCCAGCGCCGAGATCGCCAGCCGCGACGACGTCGTCCGCGCGCTGGACCGCCTGGTCCAGTACTACCGCCAGCACGAGCCCTCGAGCCCGATCCCCATCCTGCTCGAGCGTGCCAAGCGCCTGGTACCCATGAATTTCTTCGAGCTCTTGCAAGACCTGGCGCCGGAAGGCGTCGCGCAGTTGGCGGTGATACGCGGACCGGATGGTTCGAAGCAGGACAAGGATTATTGAATGACGTTCAATCAAGGGGGTGTCAATCGTGGGCAAAGAGAGTAGCCAGAAGTTCATCGCACGCAATCGCGCGCCGCGTGTGCAGATCGAGTACGACGTCGAGGTCTACGGCGCGGAAAAGAAGGTGCAGCTACCCTTCGTGATGGGGGTGATGGCGGACCTGTCGGGCCAGCCGGCCGACCCGCTGGCGCCGGTGGCCGAGCGCAAGTTCCTCGAGATCGACGTCGACAATTTCGACGAGCGCCTGAAGGCGATGAAGCCGCGCATGGCAGTGCAGGTGCCGAATACCCTCACCGGCGAAGGGAACCTTGCGGTCGAGATGACCTTCGAAAGCATGGATGACTTCACGCCGGCGGCGATCGCCCGCAAGGTGGGTTCGCTGAATACGCTGCTCGAAGCGCGTACCCAGCTGTCCAACCTGATGACCTATATGGACGGCAAGACCGGCGCCGAGGAACTGATCGCCAGGCTGCTCGCCGAGCCTGCCCTGATGCAGGCCCTGGCATCGGCACCGAAGCCCCAAGAATCTACCTGACAAGCGCGGAGACGACGATGGCTGAACTACAGGAACGGATGGAACAGGAAGGCGGCACACTCGAAGCAAGCGACTTCGGCAGCCTGCTGCAAAAGGAATTCAAACCGCAGTCGGACAAGGCCAAGGAGTCGGTCGAGTCCGCGGTGCGCACGCTGGCGGAGGTCGCGCTCAAGGACAGCAAGGTCATCTCCGGCGACGTGCTGGGGACGATCGAAAGCCTGATCGCCGCCCTCGACAAGAAGCTGACCGACCAGATCAACCTGATCATGCACACCCCCGAGTTCCAGAAGCTCGAAGGAGCCTGGCGCGGCTTGCACTACCTGGTCAACAACACCGAAACCGACGAGATGCTGAAGATCCGGGTGCTGAACATCTCGAAGAACGACCTCGGCAAGACCCTCAAGAAGTTCAAGGGCACGGCCTGGGACCAGAGCCCGTTGTTCAAGAAGATGTACGAGGAGGAGTACGGCCAGTTCGGCGGCGAGCCCTATGGCGCCATCGTGGCCGACTACTACTTCGACAACAGCGCGCCCGACGTCGAGCTGCTGAGCTCGATGTCGAAGGTGGCGGCCGCGGCCCATGCGCCTTTCATTGCCGGCGCCGCGCCCTCGGTGATGCTGATGGAATCGTGGCAGGAGCTGGCCAATCCGCGCGACCTGACCAAGATCTTCCAGACCCCGGAACACGCCGCCTGGCGCTCCTTCCGCGAGTCCGAGGATTCGCGCTACGTGGCGCTGGCCATGCCGCGCTTCCTGGCGCGCCAGCCCTATGGCAGCCGCACCGACCCGGTGGAAGCCTTCGACTTCGAGGAAGACACCTCGGCGCCGGGCAGCAAGAACTACGCCTGGGCCAATGCGGCCTATGCGATGGCAGTCAACATCAACCGCTCGTTCAAGGAATACGGCTGGTGCTCGCGGATCCGCGGCATCGAATCGGGCGGCGCGGTCGAAGGACTGCCGGTGCATTCCTTCCCGACCGACGACGGCGGCGTCGACATGCAATGCCCGACCGAGATCGCCATCTCGGACCGGCGCGAGGCCGAGCTGGCCGCGAACGGCTTCATGCCGCTGGTGCACAAGAAGAATACCGACTTCGCCGCCTTCATCGGCGCCCAGTCCCTGCACAAGCCGGCCGAGTACGACGACCCGGACGCCACCGCCAACGCCAACCTGGCGGCGCGCCTGCCTTACCTGTTCGCGACCACGCGCTTCGCGCACTACCTGAAGTGCATCGTGCGCGACAAGCTCGGCTCCTTCAAGGAAAAAGACGAGATGCAGCGCTGGCTGACCAAGTGGATCATGCAGTACGTCGACGGCGACCCGGCCAGCTCGAGCGAGTCGACCAAGGCCAGGAAACCGCTGGCCGCGGCCGAGGTCGTGCTCGAGGAGATCGAGGGCAACCCAGGCTATTACACCTCGAAATTCTTCCTGCGGCCGCATTACCAGCTCGAAGGACTAACGGTGTCGCTGCGGCTGGTGTCCAAGCTGCCGTCGGCGAAGGCCTGAAGGTTCGGATTTGTGCCGCGCGGGCGGGTGGGCCGCCCGCGCGGAGGTGTGCAACCATGCCGGGCCGAGGCGCCCGGCAATAACCGGAGAGTGACATGGCATTAGATATGTTCGTCGACATGGGTGCGATCAAGGGCGAGTCGCGCGACAAGGAAAACAAGGACAAGATCGACATCCTCGCCTGGAGCTGGGGGATGAGCCAATCGGGCACCACCCACACCGGCGGCGGCGGCGGCGCCGGCAAGGCCAACTTCCAGGACCTGTCCTTCACCAAGTACATCGACAGCTCGTCGAACGCGCTGATGAACGCGCTGGCCAAGGGCAGCCACCTGCCGAAGTGCACGCTGCTGGTCCGCAAGGCCGGCGAGGGACAGCAGAAGTACATCCTGATCACGATGGAAGAAGTGCTGGTGACCTCGATCTCGACCGGCGGCAGCGGCGGTGAGGACCGCCTGACCGAAAACGTCACGCTCAACTTCGGCAAGGTCAGCTTCGCCTACACGCCGCAGGACAGCAAGGGCACCGTTGCCGGCGACAAGACCTTCACCTGGGATATCGCCGAAAACCACGGCAACGTGGCCTGAACCCGAGTCCAAGCCCTATATGCGAACGCTTTTGCCGCGCCGCTCGCGGCAAAGGCGCGCATCCCAACCAGGCCGAGGAGACCATGCATGCTCGCGCAACAGCTTGTTCGTGAAGGGAAGCCCGGCGCCGCGCTGGCCGCACTGCAGGATGCGGTGCGCAAGGATGCGGCCGATGTCAAGTTGCGCATCTTCCTGTTCCAGTTGCTGGCCGTGATGGGCCAGTGGAGCAGGGCGCTGAACCAGTTGAACGTGGCCGGCGAACTCGACGCCGCCACCCTGCCGATGGTGAATACCTACGGCCCGGCGATCCAGTGCGAAGCCCTGCGCGCCGACATCTTTGCCGGCTTGCGCGCGCCGCTGATCTTCGGCGAGCCCGAACCCTGGCTGGCCCAGCTGGCCGACGCGCTGCAGCACGACGCCACCGACCCGGCCCGCGCCGCCGCCGCGCGCGAGCAGGCCTTCGAGGCCGCGCCGGCATCCAGCGGCGCGATCGACGGCGCGCCCTTCGCCTGGCTGGCCGACGCCGACCAGCGCCTCGGCCCCGTGCTCGAGGCCGTCGTCAACGGCCGCTACTTCTGGATCCCGCTGTCCCGCATCCGGCGCATCGAGCTGGACCCGCCCACCGACCTGCGCGATACGGTGTGGACGCCCGCCAGCTTCACCTGGACCAACGGCGCCACCGGCGTCGGCCTGATTCCGACGCGCTACAGCGGCACGGTCGCCACGGCCATTGACGCCCTGCTGCTGGCGCGCCGCACCGAATGGATAGGCGGGGAGGTCTGCGGCCAGCGCATGCTGGTCAGCGACGCCGGCGACCATCCGCTGATGAATGTGCGCGAAATCGTGTTCGATGGAGACGGTGCGGACAATGGCTGACCTGGCGCCACGCGAGCGGCTGCAGCCCTCGCTGCTCGACCGCCTGACCGACGAAGAGCCGGATAACAAGGCCGAGCCGCGCGAGCGCCGCGTGCTGTCGCTGCGCGCGCTGCGCGAAGGCGTGCTGCGCGACCTGGGCTGGCTGTTCAACACCACCGCGCTGCTGTCCGCGCTCGACGCGCCGCGCCTGCCGCAGGTGGCCAATTCGGTGCTGAACTACGGCGTGCCCGACCTGTCCGGCAACTCGATCTCCAACATCAATCCGGGCAAGCTGGAACGCGCCATCCGCCAGGCGATCTGGGACTTCGAGCCGCGCCTGATCCGCGCCACCGTCAAGGTGCGGGCGCTGCCCGACGGCGGCGCCGACCACAACAAGATCACCTTCGAGATCGAGGCCGACATGTGGGCCCAGCCGTATCCGGAGCGGCTGTACCTGCGGACCGAGCTCGATCTGGAGCGCGGCGCCGTCACGCTGGCGGACGCCGGCGCCAGGGGCGAGGCATGAACCCGCGCTTCCTGCGTTACTACAGCCAGGAGCTGCAGCACCTGCGCGAGATGGGCGGCGAGTTCGCCCAGGACTATCCCAAGATCGCCGGTCGCCTGGGCCTGGACGGTTTCGAGTGCGCCGATCCCTACGTCGAGCGGCTGCTGGAAGGCTTCAGCTTCCTGGCGGCGCGCGTGCAGATGAAGATCGACGCCGAATTCCCGCGCTTCACCCAGCACCTGTCCGAGCTGGTCTATCCACAGTTCCTGGCGCCGACGCCCTCGATGGCGGTGGTGCAGCTGCAGCCCGACCTGTCGAATCCGGCCCTGCAGAAGGGCTTCCTGGTGAAACGCGGCAGCGCCATGCGCAGCCTGCTGGGCAAGGACGACAATACCGCCTGCGAGTACCGCAGCGCCCATGACCTGACCCTGTGGCCGGTCGAGCTGGTCGAGGCCAGATTCGTCACCATTGCCGGCGCCGAAGGCGGCATCAGCTGTCCGCCGGCGGTCAAGGCCGGCATCAAGCTGCGGCTGCGGACCACCGCCGCATCCTTCCGCGAGCTGCCGCTCGACCGCCTGTGCCTGCACCTGCGCGGCGCCGACGCGATGCCGGTCCGGATCTACGAGCTGCTGCTCGGCAGCATCGAGGGCGTGCTGGTGACGCCGGTGGCGCGCCCGGCCGCCTGGCACCGCCTGCTGCCGAAGACCAGCTTGCAGGCGCGCGGCTTTGCCGAGGAGGACGCGCTGCTGCCGGGCCGCGGCCGTACCTTCGCCGGCTACCGCCTGCTGCAGGAATACTTCGCCTTCCCGCAGCGCTACCAGTTCGTCGAGCTGGGCGGCCTGCAGGCGGCCCTGCGCCACTGCGCCGACAAGGAGGTCGAGCTGACGGTGCTGCTGAACCGCGCCGACCCGCAGCTCGAAAAGTCGCTCGACAGCCGCCACTTCGCGCTGCACTGCACGCCCGTCATCAACCTGTTCGAGCGCCGCGCCGACCGCATCAACCTGACCGGCGAGCAGCTCGAATACCACGTGCTGGTCGACCGCACGCGGCCGATGGACTATGAAGTGTTCCAGGTCGAATCGGTGACCGGCTACGGCAGCGGCCCCGGTTCGGAGCAGCCGTTCCGGCCCTTCTACACGGCGCGCGACCTCGGCGCGCCCGGCCAGGACCAGGCTTATTTCCAGGTCCGGCGCGAGCAGCGCGTGCTGTCGCAGCGCCAGCGGCGCGAAGGGCCGCGCTCCAGCTACATCGGCAGCGAGACCTTCATCGCCATCGTCGACGCCGGCCGCGCGCCCTACAGCAGCGAGCTGCGCCAGCTCGGCCTGACGGTCTGGTGCACCAACCGCGACCTGCCGCTTTCCATGCCGCTCGGGAACGGCAAGACCGATTTCATCCTCGACGCCGGGGCGCCGGTGCTCGCCGTGCGCTGCGTCGCCGGCCCGAGCCAGCCGCAGCCCTCGTTCGCCGAAGGCAGCGCCGCCTGGCGCCTGCTCAACCACCTGTCGCTGAACTACCTGTCGCTGCTCGACACCGATCCGGTGCAGGGCGCGGTCGCGCTGCGCGAGATGCTGGCGCTGTACTGCCATCCGGCCGACGCCTACGGACAGCGCCAGGTGGAAGGGGTGCGCTCGATTGCTTCGCGCCCGGTCACCCGGCGCATGCCCTCGCCGGGCCCGATCACCTTCGGCCGCGGCATCGAGATCAGCGTCACGCTCGACGACGCCGCCTTCGAAGGCAGCGGCGCGTTCCTGTTAGGTGCTGTTCTGGCCGAGTTCTTCGCCGAATACGTGTCGATCAACTCGTTCACCGAGACCGTGGTGCGCACGCCGACCCGCGGCGCCATCATGCGCTGGCCGGCAAGGGGAGGCACATGCGCGATCCTGTAGCGCTGGACGCCGAGCTGGAACGGAACGCGGCGCGCATGGATTTCTTCCAGGTGCTGCGCCTGGTCGAGAACGCGCACCCGGAACTGCCGCGCATCGGCACTTCGCTGCGCCCGCGCGACGACGCGCTGCGCCTCGGCCAGGACCCCTCGCTGTCCTTTCATGAGGCGGCGCTGGAAGCCTACCGGCGCACCGGCCCGGAGGCGCGGGCGCGGCTGGCGGTGAATTTCTTCGGCCTGCTCGGCGCCAACGGCCCGCTGCCGACCCACCTCACGGAATACGTGCGCGACCGCCTGCGCCATGGCGGCGACCCGACCCTGATGGCCTTCCTCGACGTGTTCCACCACCGCATGCTGTCGCTGTTCTACCGGGCGCGCGCGAACGCCGAGCCGGTCGTCAGCCTGGACCGCGCCGACGGCGACCGTTTTTCCAGCTTCGTCGGCAGCATGTTCGGGATCGGCGCCCCGGCCCTGCGCGAGCGCGACGAGATCGGCGACTTCGCCAAGCTGCACTTCGCCGGCCTGCTGGCCAACCGCGCGCGTCCGGCCTCGGGCCTGGCCACCATCCTGCGCGAGTACTTCCAGCTGCCGCTGCAGATCGAGCAGTTCGTCGGCCACTGGATGGCGCTGCCGGACGAGGTCCAGAGCCGGATCGGCCTGGCCGGCGAGGGCAGCCGCCTGGGCAGCTCGCTGGTCCTGGGCCGCAAGGTATGGGACAGCCAGAACCGCTTCCGCATCGTGATCGGCCCGCTCGGCTACGACGATTATCGCCGCTTCTTGCCCGGCGGCGACAGCCTCAAGCGCCTGCTGGCCTGGGTCAGGATGTACTGCGGCCTGGCGCTCGATTGGGAAGTACGCCTGATCCTGAAGAAAACCGAGCGGCCGGGACTGCGTCTCGGCGGCCCCACCCGGATCGGCTGGAGCACCTGGCTGGCCAGCGCGGAGGCGAGCCGCGACCCGGACCAGATGCGTATCAGCCGCAGCAGCATCGAACTCCAACCTTAAAGGACGATCATGGCCGACATCAGTCGTGTTGCATTGTTTGGAAAGTTGAACAGCCTGTGCTACCGCGCGGTCGAGAGCAGCACCGTGTTCTGCAAGCTGCGCGGGAATCCTTATGTCGAGATCGTGCACTGGCTGCACCAGATCCTGCAGCTGCAGGACTCCGACCTGGTCCGCATCGTCAGGCAGTACGAGCTCGACGCGGCGGCCCTGGCGCGCGACCTGACGGCGGCGCTCGACCGCCTGCCGCGCGGCGCCAGCTCCGTCACCGACCTCTCTTCGCAGCTCGAGGAATCGGTCGAGCGGGCCTGGGTCTATGGCACCCTGATGTTCGGCGAATCGCAGATCCGCTCCGGCCACCTGGTGATCGGCATGCTCAAGACCACCGGCCTGCGCAATGCCCTGTACGGCATGTCGAAGCAGTTCGAGCGCATCAAGCTGGAACACCTGAGCGACAATTTCGCGCGCTTGCTGGCGGCCTCGCCCGAAGCGGCCATGACCGCCACCGACGGCTTCACCGGCGGCGGCGCGGCGCCCGGCGAGGCCAGCGGCGCGATCGCCCCGGCCGCGATGGGCAAGCAGGAAGCGCTCAAGAAGTTCACGGTCGACCTGACCGAACAGGCGCGCGGCGGCAAGATGGACCCGATCGTCGGCCGCGACGACGAGATCCGCCAGATGGTCGACATCCTGATGCGGCGCCGCCAGAACAACCCGATCATGATCGGCGAGGCCGGCGTCGGCAAGACCGCGGTGGTGGAGGGCTTCGCCCAGCGCATCGCGCGCGGCGACGTGCCGCCCAGCCTCAAGGACGTGGAACTGCGCACGCTCGACGTCGGCCTGCTGCAGGCCGGCGCCAGCATGAAGGGCGAGTTCGAGCAGCGCCTGCGCTCCGTCATCGACGAGGTCCAGGCGTCCAGCAAACCGATCATCCTGTTCATCGACGAGACCCACACCCTGGTCGGCGCCGGCGGCGCGGCCGGCACCGGCGACGCCGCCAACCTGCTGAAGCCGGCGCTGGCGCGCGGCACCCTGCGCACGATCGGCGCCACCACCTTTGCCGAGTACAAGAAGCACATCGAAAAGGACCCGGCGCTGACCCGCCGCTTCCAGAGCATCCAGGTGGACGAGCCGGGCGAGGACAAGGCGATCCTGATGATGCGCGGGGTCGCCTCGACCATGGAAAAGCACCACAAGGTGCAGATCCTCGACGAGGCGCTGGAAGCCGCCGTGCGGCTCAGCCACCGCTACATCCCGGCGCGCCAGCTGCCCGACAAGGCGGTCAGCCTGATCGACACCGCCTGCGCGCGCGTGGCGGTGAGCCTGCACGCCACCCCGGCCGAGGTCGACGACAGCCGCAAGCGCATCGAGGCGCTGGAGACGGAACTGGCGATCATCGGCCGCGAAGGCGCGATCGGCATCGACACCGGCAAGCGCGCCAGCGAGGCCAACGACCTGCTGGGCGCCGAACGCACCCGCCTGGAGGGCCTGGAGCAGCGCTGGGACGCCGAGCGCGCGCTGGTCGACCAGCTGCTGGGCCTGCGCGCCCAGCTGCGCGACGGCGCCAATCCGGTCGAAGGCACCGGCAGCAAGCTGGAAGCAGCGGCCGCGCCGGCGGCCCCGGGCATGAGCGCCGAACAGCGCGCCGACCTGATGGCGCGCCTGAAGGAGGTGCAGGCGGAACTGAGCGCGCTGCAGGGCGAGGACCCGCTGATCCTGCCGACCGTGGATTACCAGGCGGTGGCCAGCGTGGTCGGCGACTGGACCGGCATTCCGGTCGGCCGGATGGCGAAGAACGAGATGGAGACCATCCTCAACATCGCGGCGACTTTGTCCGAGCGCGTGATCGGCCAGGACCACGCGATGGAGATGATCGCCAAGCGCATCCAGACCTCGCGCGCGGGCCTGGACAACCCGGGCAAGCCGATCGGGGTGTTCATGCTGGCCGGGACCTCGGGCGTGGGCAAGACCGAGACCGCGCTGGCGCTGGCCGAGGCGCTGTATGGCGGCGAGCAGAATCTCATCACCATCAACATGAGCGAGTACCAGGAAGCGCACACGGTGTCGACGCTGAAGGGTGCGCCGCCCGGCTATGTCGGCTACGGCGAGGGCGGGGTGCTGACCGAGGCGGTGCGCCGCAAGCCGTATTCGGTGGTGCTCCTGGACGAGGTCGAGAAGGCCCACCCGGACGTGCACGAGATCTTCTTCCAGGTCTTCGACAAGGGCTTCATGGAAGACGGGGAAGGGCGCTTCATCGACTTCAAGAATACCCTGATCATCCTGACCACGAATGCCGGCACCGAGCTGATCGCGGGCCTGTGCAAGGACCCGGACCTGATGCCGGATCCGGAAGGCATGGCCAAGGCCTTGCGCGAGCCGCTGCTGAAGGTGTTCCCGCCGGCGCTGCTGGGCCGCCTGGTGACGATTCCCTACTACCCGCTGTCCGACGAGATGCTGGGCAAGATCGTGCGCCTGCAGCTGAACCGCATCAAGAAGCGCGTCGAAGCGCGCTACAAGATCCCCTTCACCTATTCGGAGGAGGTGGTCAGGCTGGTGGTGTCGCGCTGCACCGAGAGCGAGTCCGGCGGGCGCATGATCGACGCCATTCTCACGAATACCATGCTGCCCGACATGAGCCGCGAATTCCTGACGCGGATGATGGAAGGCAGGACGGCCGAGCGCGTGGAAGTGGGCGTGGCCGACGGCGCCTTCGATTACCGCTTCTGAAAAAGGAGGGAGACGATCATGCCGAATCAGGTGTCGATGGGCGCGATGATGACCTGCAGCTTCGGGGCGGCGCCGGCGCCGCTGGTCGTCCTGCCCAAGAACAAGGTGCTGTGCGAGGGCCCGCCGGCCGCCAACATCATGGACCACGTGCCGATCGTGAACATCACGCCCTTCGGCGTCTGCACCTCGATCGCCAATCCGGCGGTGGCCTCGGCCACCGCGGCGGCCATGGGGGTGCTGACGCCCATGCCCTGCATCCCCGCCACCAGCGCGCCCTGGGTGACCGGCGCGCCGACCGTGCTGATCGCGAACATGCCGGCGCTGGACAACGTTTCGAAGTGCATGTGCAACTGGGGCGGCGTGATCGGATTCAGCTCGTCCGGCACCGTCAAGACCATGATTCCCTGAACCGAAGGAAGAACCGGAACTCCTATGGATGCCATCCAAGCGCACCGCGAAGCACGCGTCAAGACCGCACTGGCGGAAGACGTCCTGCTGTTCGCCGGCATGAGCGGCGCGGAAGAACTCGGCCGCCTCTCCGTATTCACGGTCAGCCTGCTGTCGGAGGACGGCGACGTCAAGATCGCCGACGTCCTCGGCAAGCCGCTGACCGTCGAACTGAGCACCAGTCCCGATGGCGATGTCCGCTACTTCAACGGCATCGTCACGCGCTTCCGCGGCACCGGCTGGCGGGGCGCGTACGCTACCTACGAGGCGACCGTCCACCCCTGGCTGTGGCTGCTCACGCGCGCTTCGAACTGCCGCATCTTCCAGGACAAGAGCGTCACCGACATCGTCAAGGAAGTGTGCGAGGCCTATGGCGGCGTGGTGTCGCTGTCGGCGTCCTCGCTCAGCGGCGAATATGCGCCGATGCCCTACTGCGTGCAGTACCGCGAGACCGACTTCGACTTCGTCTGCCGGCTGCTCGAGGAAGCCGGCATCTATTTCTATTTCACCCACGACGCCGACAAGCACACGATGGTGCTGGCCGATTCCTACGGCGCCCACCAGGCGATTCCGGGCTACGGCGGCCTGAAGTTCGCGCGCGCCCAGCGCGGCGGCGACTGGGCCGACGAGAGCGTGTCCGAGTGGACCACCGGCGGCGAGATCGCCAGCAGCAAGGTCGTGCTGAACGACTTCGATTTCGAGAAGACCGCAAACTGCATCAGCGGCGGCCTGCTGTCCACCGCCAACGTGGCGGCCGGCTTCAGCCAGGCCGCCTACGAGATGTTCGATTATCCCGGCGACTACAGCGTGTCCGGCGCCGGCAACGCGCTGGCGCGCGCGCGCATCGAAAGCCTGCACGGGCAGTGCGAACGGATCGATGCCCTCACCAACGCGCGCGGCCTGTATCCGGGCGGCCTGTTCACGCTGGCCGACCATCCGCGCGACGACCAGAACCGCGACTACCTGGTCACCGCCGCCCATTACGACCTGGTCGGCAACCAGTACGAAAGCGGCGCCGGCGGCTTCGAATTCAAGTGCCGGATCGCGGCGATCGGCAAGGAGCATCCCTACCGGCCGCTGTACGTCATCGCGCGGCCGGTGGTGCGCGGACCGCAGACCGCGATGGTGGTCGGCAAGGCCGGCGAGGAGATCTGGACCGACAAGTACGGCCGGATCAAGGTCCAGTTCCACTGGGACCGGGTGGGGCAGAGCGACGAGAACAGTTCCTGCTGGGTGCGCGTGGCCCAGGGCTGGGCCGGCAAGGGCTGGGGCGCCATGAGCCTGCCGCGGATCGGCATGGAGGTGGTGGTCAGCTTCCTCGAGGGCGATCCCGACCGGCCGCTGGTCACCGGCTGCCTGTACAACTCGGATGCGATGCCGCCCTACGAGCTGCCGGCCAACCAGACCAGGTCGACGGTCAAGAGCCGCTCCTCGAAGCAGGGCGAGGGTTTCAACGAGTTGCGCTTCGAGGACAAGAAGGGCAGCGAGGAAGTGTTCATGCACGCCGAGCGCGATTTCCTGCGCGTGGTGAAGAACGACGACGTGCTGAAGGTCGGCTTCGAGACCGCCGACAAGGGCGACCAGACCATAGCCATCAAGAACGACCAGGCGCTCACCATCGGCCACGACCAGACCGTGAAGATCGACGGCAAGCAGGCGGTCAAGGTCGCCACCACCATCGTCATCGAAGCGGGCACCTCGATCGAACTGAAAGTGGGCGGCAGCAGCATCAAGATCGAGGCGGCCAAGATCACGGTCAAGTCGCCCGAGATCGAGATCGCCGCCGACGCCAATGCCAAGGTGAGGGCGGGCGCGATGATGGAGATAAAGGCGGGCGGCGTGATGACGATAGGCGGTTCCCTGGTGCAGATCAACTGAAAACCTGAAGCGATGCGATGCAGCTGACATTACGAATCCTGACCTACCGTAACCAGCCGGTGCCGCCGGCGCCGGCCGTGGCCTTCGGCGCCGAGGGCGGCAGCATCGGCCGCTCTCTTGAAAATGCCCTGGTCCTGGACGACCCGAGCAAGTACATCTCGCGCGTGCACGCGCGGGTGCTGGTGCAGGACGGCGCCTTCGTGCTCGAGGACATGGGCAGCAATGCCAGCGTCGTCAACGACCGGCCGCTGGGCAAGGGCAAGCAGGTGGCGCTGGCCCATGGCGACCGGGTGCTGATCGGCGACTACCTGCTGCAGGCGGTGGTCGATGCGACGGCAGCCGCGCCGCTGCTGGCGCCGGCGCCCGCCAACAACCCTGCGCTGCCGCTGTTCGAGCCGCCGCCGCCCGCGGCCCCGCCGCAGCTGCCGCCGCTGGACAGCCTGCAGGCCCAGCCTGCAACCGTGCCGCGTTCCCAGGGCCAGGCGCCGGCGGCAGCGCAGTTTGCCGGCGCCGCGCCGGCCTTTCTCGACCCGCTGGCCGGCGCCAGCATCCTCGACGTCGCCCCCGGACAGCAGCGCGGCACGGCCGATCCGCTCGGCCTGAACCTGTTCGCGCCGGCGCCCGGCGCCAGCCACCCGCCGCGCGCCGCCGAGAGCGACCACGTGTCGCCGGAACTGGCGGCCATGCCGCGCAGCGCCGCGCTGCCGGGACCGGCCGTGCAGCCGGCGACCGCGCCCAGGCCGGGCATGTTCGCGATCCCCAACGATTACGATCCGCTGGCCGATTTCTTCCCGTCGGCGGCTGCCGGGACGGCCACGGTGGCCTCGGCGCCGGCCGCGTTTGCGCCGGCGGCCACGATACCGGTGGCGCCGCCGGTGACGGCCCAGGCCGCGCCGCTGGCGGCGGCCCTGGCGGCGCCGGCCCTGCAGGCGGCGCCCGCCGCCGCGGCGCCGGTGGCCGTGGCCTCCGACAGCGACAAGCTGGCGGCGCTGCTGCGCGGCCTCGGCCTGCCCGACCTGAAGCTGCAGCGCCCGCCGGTCGAGATCGCGGAGACCGTCGGCGCCATGCTGCGCGAAGCCACCGCCGGCACCATCGACGTGCTGATGGCGCGCGCCGCCACCAAGAAGGAAAGCCGGATCGAGATGACCATGCTGTCGGTGCGCGCCAACAATCCGCTGAAGTTCTTCCCGAATGCGCATGGCGCGCTGACGCAGATGCTGACCTCGAACCTGCCCGGTTACATGCCGCCGGTGGAAGCCATGGCCGGCGCCTTCGACGACTTGCGCGCGCACGAACTGGCGGTCATCGCCGGCATGCGCGCGGCCCTGTCGGCGGTGCTGGAGCGCTTCGACCCGGCCCGGATCGAGGCGCGCCTGGCGGAACCGACGGTGATGGACAAGATGCTGTCCTCCGGCCGCAAGGCCAAGATGTGGGACCGGCTGGTCGAACTGTACGGAGAAATCGCACGCGAGGCCGACGACGACCTGCAGCGCCTGTATGGCGAAAAATTCTCCGAGGCTTACGAAGAGCAGGTGGCGCGCCTGCGCAGCGCACGACAATAAAGGGAAGAACAGTCTATGGCGTGGAAGAACAAGGTGGTCTGGTCCGAAGGCATGCTGCTGCAGCCGCAGCACCTGCAGCAGCACGACCGCTACTGGCAAAGCCAGCTTGAAAGCCGGGTCGCCGCGCTGCGGCCCTATAGCTGGGGCTTTTCGGAACTGAAGTTCGACGAGCACCAGCTCGCGCTGGGCAAGCTCGCCCTGCGCTCCTGCAGCGGGGTGCTGCCCGACGGTACGCCCTTCATGCTGCCGGCCGACGACGAGCTGCCGCCGCCGCTCGACATCCCGGCGGACGCCCGTAACGTCCCGGTGGTGCTGGCGCTGCCGTTGCGCCGCCATGGCATCGCCGAAGTGGCGAACGGCGAGGCTGCCGACAGTTTCGCGCGCCACCGTACCGCCGACTACGAAGTCTGGGACAGCAATGGCCTCGACAACAGCGCGCTGCTCCAGGTCGGCAAGCTGCGCCTGCGCCTGGCGCTGGCGCCCGAAGTGGCGAACGCGTATGCGACCCTGGGCGTGGCGCGGGTGGTCGAGCGCCGCGCCGACGACCGCCTGGTGCTGGATCCCGACTACAGCGCGCCGTGCCTGGACTTCCGCGCCGCGCCGCGCCTTGCGGCCTTCGCCGACGAGCTGGTCGGCCTGCTGCACCAGCGCGGCGACCTGCTGGCCGCGCGCCTGTCGCAGCCCGGCGCCACCGGCGTCGCCGAGATCCAGGACTTCCTGCTGCTGCAGCTGCTCAACCGCGTCGAGCCGCTGGCGATCCACCTGGCCGGCGCCAGCGGCGTGCATCCCGAGACCCTGTACCAGGCGCTGGTGTCGCTGGCCGGCGAACTGGCCACCTTCACCGATCCCGGCAAGCGCTGCGCTGCCTATCCGGCCTACCGCCACGACCAGCTGGCCGAGAGCTTCGCCCCGGTGATCGCCGACCTGCGCCGCGCGCTGTCGGTGGTGATGGACACCCAGGCCGTGCCGATCCCGCTCGACGAGCGCCAGTTCGGCATCCGGGTGGCGGTGGTGCCGGACCGCGAGCTGCTGCGCTCGGCCACTTTCGTGCTGGCGGTGAATGCGCACATGCCGCCGGAAGTCCTGCGCGGCGGCTTCCCGGCCCAGGTCAAGATCGGCTCGGTGGAGCAGATCCGCAACCTGGTCAACCTGCAGCTCCCCGGCATCGGCCTGCGGCCGCTGCCGGTGGCGCCGCGCCAGCTGCCTTTCTATGCCGGCTATACCTACTTCGAACTCGACAGCGGCAGCGAGTATTTCCAGCAGTTGCACCAGTCGGCCGGCTTCGCGATGCACGTGGCCGGCGATTTCCCGGGCCTGCAGATGCAGTTCTGGGCCATCAGGAGGTAAGAAGCCATGAGCACGCCGGATAGCCCCAAGCCGCCGGACCCGGAAGCGACCATGCTGGTGCTGAACCCCGGCGGGCGCCGTTCCGCCGCGGCGGCCGCGGCGGCTGCGCCCGTTCCCGCATCGGCGCCGCCGCCGGAAGCGGCGATACCGGTCCACAGCGTCCCGCCCGGCAGCGGCCTGAATCCGCTGGTGCGCGCCGCCAATCCGCTGCTCGACCTGGTGGTGCCGCTGCGCCATACGGTGCAGCCGCCCGACCTGGGCCAGCTGCGCGAACGGCTGGCGCTGGCGATCCGCACTTTCGAAACCGAAGCGCGCGAGGGCGGGGCGCCGGCCGAGCAGATTGCCGCCGCGCGTTACGCCTTGTGCACCCTGCTCGACGAAGCGATTGCCGGCACCGCCTGGGGCAGCGGCGTGTGGGGTTCGCGCAGCCTGCTGGTGGCCTTCCACAACGAGGCCTTCGGCGGCGAGAAATTCTTCCTGGTGCTGCAGCGCCTGAGCGAGGACCCCGCGCGCCACCTCGACTTGCTCGAACTGATGTACCTGTGCCTGGCGCTCGGCCTGGAAGGGCGCTTCCGCATGGCCGAGCAGGGCCAGTCGCAGCTGGCGACACTGCGCGAACGGCTGCTGCAGCTGATTCGCCAGCACCGCGGGCCGGTCGAGACCGACCTCTCGCCGCACTGGCGGGGCGAGGCCGCTCCCCTTGCCTCGCCGCTGCGCCGCACGCCTTTGTGGGTGCTCGCGGCTACCGCCTGCGTGCTGCTGGTGGTGGGGCAGCTGCTGGCTTCCAGCTTCCTCAACCGCGCCTCCGATCCGGTGTTCGCCGCGCTCTCGGCCCTGCGCCAGGAGGGTCCCGCCGTGCCCGTCCGCGCCGCGGCGCCGGCGCCGGCCACGCCATCCAGGACCGCGGGCTTCCTGGCGCCCGAGGTGGCGAAAGGCCTGGTGACGGTGACCGAAAACGCCGGCCGCACCACCATCACGATCCGTGGCGAAGGCATGTTCGAATCCGGCAGCGCCGAGGTCAACCCGGGCCTCACCGGCCTGCTGGGGCGGATCGGCGAGGCCCTGGCGCCCCTGCCGGGCAAGGTCATCGTGATCGGCCATACCGACAATACCCGGCCCGGCCTGTCGGCGCGCTATCCGTCCAACTACGACCTGTCCAAGGCGCGCGCGCAGAGCGTGATGGCGGCGCTGGCCCAGCGCGCCGGTCCGCCGTCGCGCTACAGCGTCGAAGCGCGCGGCGACACCGAGCCGCTGGTGCCGAACGACAGTCCGGGCGCGCGGGCGCGCAACCGCCGCGTCGACGTGGTGGTGCTGGCGCCGGCCAGCGCGTCCTGAGGGGCTCCGACATGAAAAAACTGTTTTCCTGGCTGTTCAAGCGTCCGGTGCTGGCCTTCATCGGCGTGGCCTTCCTGTCGCTGGTGTTCTGGTTCGAGGCGCCGCTGCTGGCTTTCGACGGCAAGGAGCCGTTTGCCGGCAGCGGCGTGCGCTGGACCATCGTCCTCCTGATGTTCGGCGCCTGGGCCGCCTGGTACGGCTGGAAGGCCCTGAAGGCCCATCTGGCCAACCGGCGCCTGATGGCGGGCGTGGCGGCGGCGAACGCGCCCGCGGCCCAGGGCGCGGCCGGCGGTGCGCCGGAAGCGCTGCAGGAACAGCTGGCCCTGCAGCAGCGCATGAAGCAGGCGCTGGAGGTGCTGCGCAAGGCGGCGCCGGGCAAGCGCGGCTGGGGCAGCCAGTACCTCTACCAGCTGCCCTGGTACATGTTCGTCGGCGCGCCCGGCAGCGGCAAGACCACGACCCTGCTGCATTCCGGCCTGCGCTTCCCGCTGGCCGAGGCGCTGGGGCCGGGCGCCATCGGCGGCGTCGGCGGCACCCGCCAGTGCGACTGGTGGTTCACCGACGATGCCGTGCTGCTCGACACGGCCGGGCGCTACACCACCCAGGACAGCGATGCGGAGGTCGACCAGGCCGGCTGGCATGGCTTCCTCGGCCTGCTCAAGAAGTACCGGCCGCGCCGTCCGATCAACGGCATCATCGTCGCGCTGAGCGTGGCCGACCTGCTGCAGCAGGGGCCTGCGGCGCGCCAGGCGCAGGCGGCGGCGATCCGTGCGCGCATCAAGGAACTGCACGAACGCCTGGGCAGCACTTTCCCGATCTACGTGACGGTCACCAAGTGCGACCTGCTGGCCGGCTTCATGGAGTATTTCGACACCTTCGGCCGCGAGGAGCGCGCCCAGGTGTGGGGCCTGACCTTCGGCCAGGGGCCGGGCCGCAACGCCGCCACCGCGCTGGCCGAGTTCCCGGCGCGCTTCCTGGAACTCGAGCAGCGCCTGCAGGCGCGCGTGCTGGGCCGCCTGCAGGAGGAGCGCGACCTCCAGCGCCGCGCCCTGCTGTACCGCTTCCCGCAGCAGTTCGCCGGCCTGGGCGAGGTGCTGAAGGGCTTCCTCGACGCCGTGTTCGAGCCGACCCGCTACGAGCAGGGCGCGCAGCTGCGCGGCGTCTACTTCACCAGCGGCACCCAGGAAGGCAACCCGATCGACCGCGTGATGGGCGCACTCGCCGCGACCTTCGGCCTCGACCGCAAGCTGCTGCCGCCGAACGCCGTCAGCGGGCGCAGCTACTTCATCACCGGCCTGCTGCGCGACCTGATCTTCAAGGAAGCCGGGCTGGCCGGCATCGACCCGAACGTCGAACGCCGCCAGCGCCTGCTGCGCTGGGCCGGCGCCATCGCCGCGGTGCTGGCGGTGCTGCTGTTCGGCGCCGCGCTGGCCACCAGCTATGTGCGCAACCAGCGCACCGTCAGAGAGGTCGACGCGCGCAGCGCCGAGCTGGCCCGGCTGGTGAAGGAGGCGCCGGCCAACGGCACCGTGCTCGACGCGCTGCCCATGCTGAACGCGGCGCGCAAGCTGCCCGGCGGTTACGAGGAGCGCGAGGCGGGCACGCCGCTGCTGAGCCGCTTCGGCCTGAACCAGAGCGAGAAGCTGGGCGCCGGCGCGCAACTGGCCTACCAGCGTCTCTTGCGCTCGGCCCTGCTGCCGCAGGTGATGGCGCGCCTGGAAGAGGTCCTGCGCCGCGGCGACGCCAACAACCAGGAGCAGTTGTACGAAACCCTGCGCGTCTACCTGATGCTGGGCCAGCCGAACCACCTGGAGCCGGAATCGGTGCAGGCCTGGCTGGACCTGGACTGGCGCCGCGGCCTGCAGCAGGCCACGCCCGCGCAGCGCGACGAGCTGGCGGCCCACGTCGGCGCCTTGCTCGACTCGGGCGGCGTGGCGGCCGATCCGCCGCCGCTGGACGCCAGCCTGGTCTCGAACGTGCGCTCGACGCTGGCGATGATGCCGCTGCCGGAGCGCGTCTACAACCGCCTCAAGCGCAAGGTGGCGCAGGCCAGGCTGCCCGAGTTCAGCGTCAACCGCGCGGCCGGGCGCGACGTCTCCGCGCTGCTGGCGCGCAAGAGCGGCGAGCCGCTGACGCGCGGCGTGCCGGGCCTGTACAGCGTGGCCGGCTACCGCGAGCTGCTCAAGCAAATACCGGCTGCGCTGGCCGACATCGCCAAGGACAGCTGGGTGCTCGACCGCCGCGAAGCCGAAGGCGCGGTGGCCGGCCTGACCGGCGACCAGATGAACGCCGCGGTCCTGCGGCTCTATTACGCGGACTACATCCGCGCCTGGGACGCCCTGCTGGCCGACGTGCGCATCGCGCCGTTCTCCAGCCTCGACCAGGGCGCCCGCATCACCAATGCGCTGGCCGCGGCCGATTCGCCGCTGAAAGCCTTCCTGGTCGCCGCGTCGCGCGAGACCACGCTGGAAGGCGCCGCCGGCAAGGCCGCGGTGGCGCTCGACAAGGCGGTGCGCAGCAAGCTGCTCGACGCGCGCAAGAAGCTGGAGGCGGCGCTCGGCGCCGACGAAGCGCCGCCGCCGGTGGCCGAAACCAGCAACCCGGTCGACCTGCACTTCCTGCCGCTGCACAAGCTGGTCGGCAGCAAGGACGCGCCCGGCCAGCTGGACGCCCAGCTGGCCATGCTGAAGGACGCCTCGCAGTTCTTCGACGCCGCCGACCAGGCCCGCCGCGCCGGCACCCCGGCGCCGGGCGGGGAAGCGCTCACGAAGATCAAGCGCGCCGCCGAAGGCACGCCGGCGCCGCTGGGCGACATGCTGCAGACCGTCGACAGCGCCGGCTCGAACCTGACCCTGGGCAGCGAGCGTGCGCGCATCAAGGCGCTGTGGGCGGCGGAGGGCGCGCGCTTCTGCGCCGATGCGATCGCCGGGCGCTATCCGCTGGTGCGCGGCGTCTCGCGCGACATCACCGCCGACGACTTCGGCAAGTTCTTCGGCCCGGGCGGCCTGATGGACGACTTCTTCACCAAGAACCTGGCGGCCCAGGTGGACATGTCGGGCAGCCAGTGGCGCTGGCGCGATACCGGCGCCGCCCCGGTCGGGATTCCGCAGGACGTGCTGAACCAGTTCCAGCGAGGCGCCCGCGTGCGCGAGATGTTCTTCGCCGGCGGCCGCCAGCCCTCACTGCGCTTCACCCTGACCCCGCAGGCGGCCGACCCGGTCCTGGCCAAGGTGGTGCTCGACATCGACGGCCAGCAGGTGGTCTACGCGGCCGGCAGCCCGGCGCAGCCGGTACAGATCACGCTCCCCTCCGGCAAGGGCAGCGGCCAGGTGCATCTCGAAGCGACGCCGCCGCTGCGTGCCGACCTGCGCAGCGAAGGGCCGTGGGCCTGGTTCCGCATGATCGACAAGGGCGTGCTGCAGCCGGCCGGCCAGGCCGAGCGCTTCGCTTTGATCTACGAGCTCGACGGCCACAGGATGAGCTACCTGCTGACGGCCAGCAGCGTGATCAACCCGTTCCGGCGCGAGACGCTGGAGGGCTTCCATTGTCCAGCGGGCTGGTAGGTTTTTTCGGCAAGCTGCCCAGCCACGGCGATTTTGTCGGGCGCCGCCTGCCGCCGGCCGTGAAGGACTGCTTCGACCGCTGGCTGCAGGCCGGGCTGGTACGCAGCAAGGAGGACCTCGGCGACGAGTGGCTGCCCGTGTGGCTCAGCAGCCCGATTTGGCGCTTCGTGGTGGCCGCGGGGGTTTGCGGCGAGCAGGCCTGGGCCGGGGTGATGATGCCCAGCCATGATCGGGTGGGGCGCTGTTTTCCCTTGCTGCTGATGGCGGGGATCGATGGGACGCCGTCCATGCGCGCTTGCCTGACGGTGCACGATGGATGGTTTGCGCGGCTCGAGGCGCTGGCGCTATCGACGCTGGAAGAGGGATTCGCTCTGGACAGCTTTGATGCCGCGCTGCTTGCGCTCATGCCCTTCGCAACGGCGCTTCGCCCAGCGGATGGAGACGCTGTGCCGGCCCCGGCCGATGCCGATCTTGCCGGAAGGAGCGCGTGGTGGACCATAGGCTCGCCGCTGGTGACGGCCTGCCTGGCCATGTGCGGCGGGCTTCCGCCGGCCGCGGCCTTTATTTCCCTGCTCGACGGGCGCTGGACGGATAGGAACTGTGCATCCGTCGAGGTCGACGCGCTGGGCGCCGGTCTAGGGCTTGGACTGCTTTAACGCCTTTTTCTTCACATATTTGGACACGATGCCTCCGACCTGAGCGGCGGATTTTTCCAGGAATTGTCGCAGCGCCGATTCCGGGTTCAAGGGATTGATCGTGTAGTCGATGTTGGTCCACTGCCACCGGCGGGTAACGGCAACGATGCAGGGATCGTAGATCTGTTCCACGTCCTGCCACCGCTCGCCGCCCTTCACGGCCATCTCCTCCAGGCTCGAGAACCCCGCTTTCTGCGCACACCGGGTTTCCGCTGCGAGGTAGAACTTGAAAATGCCGTCGCAGGCGATGTTCAGGGATTCTTCAACGTTCCTTCCGGTCTTTGCCGCTTCCATCGCGGCTTCGACGTTGGGCGGCACTTTTCCGCCGAAGCTCTTGTACTTCTTGATGAAGTCTTCCAGCCTGGTCAGATCGTCGAAATGATTGGTCGGGGTGCAGACGAAGGCTGATTGGGTGGTGCGATAGTTGTTCATGGACTCTCCAGTGGTCGTTGTGGCGCACGAAATATGCCGGTCTAATGCCTGCTTAATGTCTTGCCGCGAATACGTATCCAGACCTCCATCACATGCAGCATCGCGATGCACAGCCCAAGGATGGCAAACGTCGCGTCCGTCTCGAAATGCGCCGGCGCCGAAATAATCGGCTTGTGATTGGCCTGGATACCGGCTTCCAGTTTTTTGATGTCCTTGGCTTTTTCCAGGATCTTGCGGACTTCCCCGAACACTTTCGCGACGCGCTTGCGAATCTTGTCTTCCCTGGAACTGGGCTCGTTGTTCTTGATGTCGTCGATGATCGCAGCGATGTCCCTGTTCCACGCGTCGATCTCCTCGTCCGACACGCGCTCGAGCGCCTCGTGGTAACGCGACATGTCGTCATCCAGGCTGCGGTTGAACAGCCTGTTCGCTTCCAGCGCACGGCACCTGATGCGCTCCTTGTTTTGCACTTTCAGATAGGTTCCCTGCGGTTTTGGCATGGCAGACCTCCAGGATTCAAGGTGTTTCCAGCAGCGCGACTACCACGGTGATGTTGTCTCGTCCCCCACACGCCACTGCCATCTCGATCAGCCGCCGGCACACCTGATCGAGATTACTCTCCTCCGCCTTGCCCAGCGCCTCTTCGATATCCCCATGCGGCACGGGCCCGTGCAGCCCGTCGCTGCACAGCATCAGCACATCGCCGTCGACGGCCAGGTGCGAGCGCACCTCCGGCGTCACCGCGCTCGCGGGCCCCACCGCCTGCAGCAGCAGGTTCCGCGGCGGCAGCGGGTCCAGCATGCCGGCTTCGAGCGCCTGCTGGTACAGGGTCTGGTCGCGCGTCAGCTGCTCCAGCACGCCCTCGCGCAGGCGGTACAGGCGGCTGTCGCCGACGTGGAAGGCGACCAGCGGCGCGGTGCCGGAAGCGCGCCAGAAGCCGGTCAGGGTGGCGCCCATGCCGTCGCCGTCGCCGCGTTTGCGCGCGCAGTTCTGCCCGTAGAGGCTGGCGTTGGCGTGGCTCACCGCCGCATGCAGCAGGCGCACCGCGGCGGCGGCCGGATCCGACCAGGTCGCATCGGGATCGGCCGGCACGGTGGTGTCGAGGTCGGCGGCCGGCAGGTGAGGCGCGTGCAGCGCCAGGTAGGCGCGCACTTCGGTCAGCACCCCGGCGCTCGCCACTTCGCCGGCGGCGTGGCCGCCCATGCCGTCGGCGAGCATCGCCAGCCCGAGCGTTTCGTCGAGCAGGAAGTTGTCCTCGTTGCTGCTGCGGACCGGGCCGATGTCGGTGGCGCCGGCCACCAGCATGCCTGGCAGGCGGTGCAGGCGCGGCGGCGAGAGGGGAATCGGCATCGTCATCGCAGGGTCCCGGTCATGTTGAAGAACTGGCGCCGGCGTCCGCGAGGAAGCGCGTACGCTCGCCAGGATTGTCGATGTGGCCGGCGAGCAGCTGCAGGAAAACCTGCTTGTCGCTGGTCTGCTTCATGGCGCGCTTGACCACCACGCGGCCGATCGGGCCGATGATCGCCACCAGCCTGTCGGCGGTGGCATCGGCATAGCCGGCGTCGAAGCTCTCGGGGCGCGGCGGGCGCGACAAGGCGGACGCCACCCCGGGCCGGGCCGCGCCGGACAGGCTGACCTGGCTGACCTGGCTGGAAGCGCGCGCCGCGCCGCTGCCGGTGCCGGTGGCGTCCAGCTTTTTCCTGATCTGGGCGAGGGCCTGGCCGAACTGCTCCCGGCCGACCTCGGAAGGGATGTGGGGCAGCAGCAGCTCGGACAGGTGGTCCAGGCCCTCGGCCTTGTCGGCGACTTTCTTGAGCAGGAAGCGCGCCATCGGGCCGATCTGGCGCGCCAGGCTGGCCTCGACTTCCGGCAGGGCTTCGCGCTTCCACGGGGTCATGGTGGCGATGCCGCTGCCCTCGAAGGCCGCCGCCGGGGCCGGCATGGCCGGCATGGCGGGCGCCAGCACGGTGCGGTCGTCGTTCGCCAGCCGGGTCGCGTCCGGATCGGCCTCGCTGTTCCTTGCCGCGGCCAGCAGCGCCTCGTGGAAGGCGCGCGCGCTCGGGTAGCGCGCCTCCGGCGGCTTGGCGATCGCCCTGGCCAGCAGCGCGTCGAAGCGCGTGCCGAGCGCCGGCAGGACGCGCGAGGGCGGCGCCGGTTCCTCGTTCAGGATCTGCTGCATCACGATCGAGGCCGTGCCGCTGAACGGGCGCGCGCCGGTCAGCAGCTGGTAAAGCACGATCCCGGCGGAGAACACGTCCGAGCGGCCGTCGATGGCGTCGCCGCGGAACTGTTCGGGCGACATGTAGCTGGGCGTACCGACCATGGCCCCGGCCTGGGTCAGGGTCGAGGATTCGATGCGGGCGATGCCGAAGTCGCTGATCTTGACCTGGCCGGCGCGCGTGACCAGCAGGTTGGCCGGCTTGACGTCGCGATGCACCACGCCACGCGAGTGGGCGTAATCCAGACCGTGCAACAGGTCGCCCATCCAGGCCAGCACGTTCGGCAGGTCGGTGGGGCGCTCCTGCGCCAGCAGGGTGTCGAGCCCGACGCCGTCGACGAACTCCATCGCCATATACGCCGACTCGGCATCCTCGCCGTAGTCATAGACCGTCACGATGTTGGGATGGTTCAGGCGCCCCGCGGCCTGGGCCTCGTTCTTGAAGCGGTCGATCAGGTCGGCCTGCTCCTTTTCCGAAAACAGCTCCTTGCGGATGGTCTTGAGCGCGACCACCCGTTCGATCCATGGGTCGAAAGCCTTGTAGACGACACCCATCGCGCCCTTGCCCAGGATGCCGTCGATCCGGTATTTGCCTAGCTGTGCGATCATGCGCCCGCCGTCCGCTTACTCGTCCAGCATCTTCATCGCGCTGGCCAGGCTGGAGCGCATGCGCGCGAAGGAGCGCGCCAGCGTCGACAGCTCGTCGCTGCCCTTGACCTCGAACTCCTCGTCGTTGAACCGGCCCAGGCTGACCTGGTCGGCCAGGCGCGACATGCGCGTGATGCGGCGCGTGACGAAGTAGTGCACCATCAGGTTGAGGGCCACGAACAGGAAGGCGAAGATGCCGAGCATCGACAGCATGTAGGTGCGCAGCATCGCGTTCGCGCGCCGCAGCGGCACCTCCATCGGCACCGAGACCACCTGGGCGCCGACGATTTCCATGTGCTTCCAGCCGAAGCCGTTGTTCTGGCCGTAGATGTCGGTCATGGTCTTGGGCGCGGCGTCGGGCACGCTGTGGCAGCGCAGGCAGGCCTCGTTCTTGATCTGCAGCGGCCGCGCCACGTACAGGGCCGGGCCGACCGAAGTGCTGCGCTCGCCCACCAGCTCGTTCAGGGCCGGCTTGGCGCGCAGGGTGTTGATCAGGTCGGCCTCCCAGTCGGCGGCGCGGTCGCGCAGGTTGGTGGGGTTGAGCGTCGCCTCCTTGTAGCTGAAGTCCGGGTACTGCTTGAGCAGCTGGCCGAGCTGCTCGGTGGCGGCATACGAGGGGATCGATTGCGGCACGAATTCGTACTTCAGGTGGGTGTCCAGCAGCGGGACGATCTGGCCCACCGTGTAGCTGCGCGCCGCCAGTGCGGACTGCATCAGCACGCGTGCGTTTTCCAGGGTTTCCTCCCTGGCGTTCTCGCGCAGCAGGTAGTTCGTGACGGCGCTGGCCGCGCCGAAGCCGACCACGAAGATGGACAGGAAGACGATGTTGAATTTCGCCGCGATCGAGAATTTCATTGCCGGACCTTCTCTTCAATGAAGGGTCCGCCGCTCACGCCCGGCCAGGGCCGAGGCGCGCGGCGGCCTTGCGTCGCTACATGGTGTAGTTGATCGACAGGATCACGCCGTCACGGACATCGCGCAGTTCGCGGCTCTCCTGGAAAATGCTCGCATAGCTGTTGGTCTTGATGGTCTGCGTACGGTAGCCGACCGAGGCTGTCGCAATGCCGAATCCGTTGGGTCTGATGTAGACCGGGTAATTCAATCCGAGTTCACCGATCAGATAGCGGCCATTGGTCGAGAAGCTGCCCAAGCCTGGATCGGCGAACCTGAGCTTCAGCCTGGCCGGGCCATAGGCAGCCTGCGCATAAAAGCGCAGCTTGTCCACCACGGCGAAGTTGGCTGCCGCACCGAAGAGGAAGCCCTTGGCCGTGGTTTTCACGAGTGGCATGCTCTGTGGCGCGACCCCCAGGATGGTGTCGCGGGTTTCAGTCGCATCCTTGTAGCCGACCACGAGGCTGAGCTCCGGCGTCACGTTATAGCCGAGATTCAGATCGCTTTCACGGCGTGAAAAATGGTCGGAGCGGGAAGTGATCAGGGTCTGGCCGGTGGGCAAAATGATCGGGCTGGTCGACACCCGGAAATCGCTGGAAAAGCTGCCGTGGCTGAAGCTCGCGAAAAATTTGCCGCGGCGGATCTGCAATGAGGGGAGGAAATCCGTATGTTCAGTTCCTTCGGTCGCATTCACGCTATCGCCTATCGCCGGCGTCCCGTTCGCAGTCATGCCACTGTAATTCGCGGGAATGTACGACAGCCATCCTGCGTGCCAGAGCTTGACGCCGACGGTAAATTGGGTTTCAGGAGGATCTGACTGCGCCTGGGCCGCGGCGCAGACGATTGTGCCCAGGACGAACGGAATGACCGGAAGTGCTTTCCTTACCCTCATATGGATCCCCTTGTAATTAACGACGTTAAAAAGTGGGTACGACCGTACCGGGTGGCGCTTTCTTTTCTTCCTCTTTCGATTTCTTGGCTTCCTCCTGCTTTTGCTTGAGGGAGCGCGTCGCGATTTCCTGATTGGCGGCGTCGATGGTGGCCTGTTGCGCGACCAGCGTCTTGCGCATCTTTTCGATTTCCTCCTGCTTTTGCTGGAGACTGAGGCGCACGGCTTCGAGCTCCTTGAGTTTGTCCGTCGAGGTCTTGACCTCGTTGCCGAGCTTGTCGAGCTCCTGTTCGCGCCGCGAGACTTCCGCGCGCCGGCGCTCCAGTTCTTCCTTTTTCGCTTCGACGTCGGCCAGGCCCTGGCGCGCCGTATCGAGTTCGGCGCGCTTCTTGAGCAGCAGGGCCTGCTGCGATTCGAGTTCCGCCTGTTTCGCCCTGGCTTCGGCAATGCTGGCCTGCAGGCGGTTCAGTTCGGCGGTCTTCGCTTTCAGCAGGCCGTCATCGGGCGCCGGCGGCGCCGGATCGCCGCAGCCGGCGAGGCAGAATTTCTCGCCGAAGGACGCCATGATCTGCGGCTCCTGCCGGTACTTGAGCCGCGCGGCATCGGCGCGCGTGCCGGTGCTGACCGCCTTCAGGGTATCTTCGATCGTCAGGCGCGGCACGCCGATGTTCTGGAGCAGATTCTTGGTGAAGGTGCCGTTGCGGCCGACGCCATCGAGCGCTTGCTCGCCGGGGCCCGCGGACATGGCGATGATGTTGTTGCGCGGCGCATACAACTGAGTCGCCAGGCCCATCATGGGAACGTAGCCGCGAATCGGATTGGCGAAGGGATTGTTGCGGCAGGCGTCGAGAAGGAAGATGTTCAACAGCGCCTGGCGCGGTTGCAGTTCGCTCATCAGGTAATTGATCTGGACGCCTTCGTCCTCGATATCGCTCTTGGTGCGCATCACCGCTTTGACGGGGATGAGGTAATTGATCCCTTCTACCTGTACCGCATGGCCGGCGTAATAAAAGAGGGCGACGCTGCGCGAATTGATTTTCCCGGTAAATTCGTAAATGGCGTCCTTGAATTCACGCTTGGTGGCGATATCGAGCTTGCAGATGACTTCGAAATCCAGCTTCTTGAGAGCGGCGCACATATCGCTCGCATCGTTCGCGGAATTCGGCAGGGGCAGGGCATCGGTATAGTGTGCATTGCCGATCACGAGTGCGATCCTGGATTGCGGTTCGATCGCGCGGTTGCCCTCGCCGACGGCGTCCGCGCAGGCCGGCAGAAACCCGAAAAACGCCAACAGAACGGACAATAGCCATGCGCGTGGATTCATGATTTTCGGGTACTGCCAGGGGTAGGACAAGCGGGGCGGGCAATTGCGATTCCTGGTTCTAAAATTAACATGACTATATTTACCCCGCAAGAAAATATTAAAAATTTACTCATGCTTTCGAGCGAAGGAAAACACATGCCGGCATTACCAGCAACAGTGGAGCAGGGCATCCGGGCGGCGGGCGTCGGCACATTCCAGTACCGCCTGTTCGCGATCTTCGGCCTGGTGTGGATGGCCGACGCCATGCAGGTGCTGGCGATCGGCTTCAGCGCGCCGTCGATCGCGCTGAGTTTCGGCATCGCGATGCCGCGGGCGCTCGAAAGCGGGACCTGGTTCTTCGTCGGCATGCTGCTCGGGGCCTTCGTGTTCGGGCGCCTGGCCGACCGCGTCGGGCGCCGTCCGGTGCTGATGGCGGCGGTGCTGGTCGACGCCTGCTTCGGCGTGGCGTCCAGCTTTGCGCCGGACTTCACCTGGCTGCTGGCGCTGCGCTTCCTGACCGGCATCGGGGTCGGCGGCACGCTGCCGGTGGATTACACGATGATGGCGGAATTCCTCCCGAGCGAGCGGCGCGGGCGCTGGCTGGTGCTGCTCGAATCCTTCTGGGCGCTCGGCACCGTCCTGCTGGCGGTACTGGCGCTGGCTGCGCTGCGCTGGGGCGCGGATGCATGGCGGGTGATCTTCTTCGTGACCGGCATGCCGGCGCTGGTGGGCGTGGTGCTGCGGCTGTCGATACCCGAGTCGCCGGTCTACCTGAACCGCACCGGCAGGGCGGACGAGGCGCGCGCCGTCCTGCAGCGCGTCGCCCGCGTCAACCGGCGCGAGGTGGCGATCCCTTTGCTGCAGCCGGAAGCCGCACAGGCGCGTTCGCTTTCGGCGCTGTTCGACCGCGACCTGCGCCGCCGCAGCCTGTCGCTGTTCTCGGCCTGGGCGCTGATTTCGGTGGCCTATTACGGCGTCTTCGTCTACCTGCCCGTCAAGCTGGGCGCCCAGGGCTTCGGCTTCATGCGCGGCCAGGAATTCCTGATCGTGCTGGCGCTGGCGCAGGTGCCCGGCTATGCGCTGGCAGCTTACGGCGTGGAGCGCTGGGGACGCAAGCCGACCCTGGTCGGCTTCCTGCTGCTGAGCGCCGTGGGCTGCCTGGGCTACAGCCTCGGCAGCGCGGCGGCGCTGGTGGTCGGTTCGACCCTGCTGATGAGTTTTGCACTGCTGGGGACCTGGGGCGCGCTGTACGCCTTCACGCCCGAGGTCTACCCGACCGCCCTGCGCGCCAGCGGCATGGGACTGGCGGGCGCCGTGGCGCGCTTCGGCGGCCTGCTGGCGCCGGCCGTGATCGCGCCGGTGATGACGGCGCACTTCACGCTGGCGCTGCTCATGCTGGCCGGCTTCCTGGCCCTCGGCGCGCTCGCGATCCTGTGCGTGGACGTGGAGTCGCGCAACCGCACGCTGGACTAGGGGCTGCTTACAGGTGAAAGTCGCCGGCCCGCTCGGGCTGGTAGAGCACCTGCAGCACCTCGACCGTGAGCGTGCGCCCATCCGGATGGGTCCACTGCATGCGGTCGCCCTCCGACAGGCCGAGCAGGGCGCTGCCGACCGGGGTCAGCACCGACAGCGTGTCCGCCTGCAGGCCGGCGTCCTTCGGATAGACCAGGGTGCGGCACAGGGCCGGGCCGCTGCCGTCCAGGCGAAAGCAGACCGTCGAATTCATGGTGACCACCATCGGCGGCACCTCCCAGGGCTCGACCACCTGGGCGCGCAGCAGTTCGTTGGACAGGGCTTCCTTGCCGTGCATGCGCACGGCGGCCAGCTTTTCCAGCATCAGGTCGATGCGGTTGAAATCGGTTTTCGACATCGTGATATTCGGGCTCATATGAACTCCAGGGTGTGGTACGGGCGTGAACAAGGACCGCCGGCGGCGCCGGGCGGCGGAACAGGCTGGAAGGGGAGCTCGGCAAACGGCGCACGGGGCCGCCGCCGAGCTTAATGAAGCCAGGCGAACTTCTCGCAAACTGTCGTGGCGCTGTGATCTGTCTTCATCGTTGGGGATTGGATGCTTGCCATCCGCTGAGCAAATTGTATATTAGCCCACATCCCCGCAATTTCAAGACCGGAGACCGTGCATGCGCGATGCGATCGTTGTCGGAGGCGGCCACAATGGCCTGGTGTGCGCCTTTTACCTGGCCCGCGCCGGGCTGAAGGTGACGGTGCTGGAACAGCGCCAGGTGGTCGGCGGCGCGGCGGTGACCGAGGAATTCCATCCTGGTTTCCGCAACTCGGTCGCGGCCTATACGGTCTCGCTGCTGAACCCCAAGGTGATCCGTGACATGGACCTGGCCGCGCACGGCCTGCGCGTGGTCGAGCGTCCGCTCGCGAATTTCCTGCCGCTGGACGAGACCCGCTACCTGAAACTCGGCGCCGGCAGGACCGCGGCCGAGGTGGCGAAGTTCTCGCCGCGCGACGCCGGACGGCTGGCCGATTACGCCGCCCACCTGGACGCCGCCGCCGACCTGCTGCGCGAGCTGGTCCTGCAGACGCCGCCGAACCGCGTGCAGGGCGGCTGGCTCGAGATGCTGCCCGAGCTGCTCAAGGCCGGCAAGCTGGGCAAGCGCGTCGCCAGGCTGCCGCTCGCCACCCAGCGCGAACTGCTCGACCTGTTCACCAAGTCGGCCGGCGACGTGCTGGACGGCTGGTTCGAGAGCACGCCGATCAAGGCGGCCTACGGCTTCGACAGCGTGGTCGGGAATTACGCCAGCCCCTACACGCCCGGCTCGGCCTATGTGCTGCTGCACCACGTGTTCGGCGAGGTGAACGGCAAGAAGGGCGCCTGGGGCCATGCGATCGGCGGCATGGGCGCGATCACCCAGGCGATGGCCAAAGCGGCGCAAGCGCAAGGCGTCGAGATCCGCACCGGCTGCGCGGTCAGCGAAATCATCACAAGCAAAGGCCGCGCCACCGGGGTCGTCACCGCGCAGGGGCAGCGCATCGATGCGCGGGTGGTGGTGTCGAACCTGAACCCGCGCCTGCTCTACACCAAACTGGTCGACCCGGGCGTGCTGCCCGCCGATTTTTTGCGACGCATGCAGGCCTGGCGCTGCGGCTCCGGCACCTTCCGCATGAACGTGGCCCTCTCCGAACTGCCGGACTTCAGCTGCCTGCCGGGCAGCGAGGCGGCCGAGCACCACGCCAGCGGCATCATCATCGCGCCCAGCCTGCAATACATGGAACGCGCCTACCACGACGCCCGCGCTTTCGGCTGGGCGCGCGAACCGATCGTCGAGGTCCTGATCCCGACGACCCTGGACCCGGGCCTGGCGCCCGCCGGCCAGCACGTGGCCAGCCTGTTCTGCCAGCACGTGGCGCCGCAGCTGCCCGACGGCGCCAGCTGGGACGATCACCGCGAGCAGGTGGCCGACCTGATGATCGATACCGTCACCCGTTACGCGCCGAATTTCAAACGCGCCGTGCTCGGGCGCCAGATCATGAGCCCCCTTGACCTCGAGCGCACCTTCGGCCTGGTGGGCGGCGACATCTTCCACGGCGCGCTCGGCCTCGACCAGCTGTTCGCGGCGCGGCCGATGCTGGGGCACGCCGACTACCGCGGCCCCGTGCAGGGCTTGTACACCTGCGGCGCGGGCGCGCATCCGGGCGGCGGCGTGACCGGCGCGCCCGGCCACAATGCGGCGCGCGAGGTGCTGCGCGATGTCTCGGGCCGCGCTACCTATTTGGCCTAATCCCGCAGGCGATCCACGCGGAGCCGCTGGCGATGGTCGCTCAGCGCCCGCACCGCCAGCAGCGCGGCGCCGGCCGAGGCCAGGCCGCTGGCGCCGGCCAGCAGGAACATCAGCAGGATCTGGTACTTCACCGCTTCCATCGGGTCCATCCCGGCCAGCAGCTGGCCGGTCATGATGCCGGGCAGGGTGATGATGCCGGCGGCCGACATCTGGTTCGCCACCGGGATCATGCCGCGCCGGGTGGCATTCCGCACCAGTGGGCCGATCGCCTCGCGAAAGGACGCGCCCAGCGCCAGCCGCGCCTCGATGCGCGCGCGTTCGCGCACCACCCCGTCGAGGATGCCGTCCAGCGCCAGCGAGGCCGCATTCAGCACGCTGCCCAGTACGATGCCCATCAGCGGAATGGCATAGCGCGGCGCATACCACGGGTCCGGGCGCACCGCCGTGGTCAGGGCCAGCAGCACGGTGGCGAAGCCGGCGCAGGCGACCACCGCGGCGCTGATCTGGTAATTCATCCGGCGCTTCAGGCGCTGCTTCGGCCGGGTCGCGACCTCGCGCGCGGCGGCGCCGATCATGAACAGGATCACGGCGCCGGTGGCCCAGGGCGAGGCGCTTTCGAACACGCTGCGCAGCACCATGCCGACGATGGCCAGTTGCAGCACCATGCGCACGGCGGCGACCAGGATCTGGCGGTGCACGCCGAGGCGCAGGGCCAGCGACAGCGCGGCGTCGAGCAGGATCAGCAGCGCCGCCGCCAGCAGGTCCCAGGCGCCCAGGTGGATGGCGTTCATTGCGTCTCCAGCCTGCCGTGCTCGAGGTGGAAGATGCGCCGCGCCAGCCGCCGCGCCTGGTCGGCGGAGTGGGTCACGATCAGCAGCGCCATGCCCTGCGCCAGGCAGCCCGACAGCAGCGCCTCCGCGCGCGCGACCGAGGCCGGGTCGAGGGCAGCCGTGGGCTCGTCCAGCAGCAGCACGCGCGGCTTCCTGGCCAGCGAACGGACCAGGGCCAGGCGCTGGCGCTCGCCGGTGGACAGGCGCTCGATTTCGCTGTCCAGCAGGCCGGCGGCGAGGCTGAGCGCGGGCAGGGTCTGGTCCAGGAAGCCGCGCTGCTCATGGGCGAAATGCTCGCCCGCCGTCGCTTCCCACCATGCCGGTTCGGCCGCCTGGTAGACCACTTGCGCGCGCCAGGCGGGGGCCGGCATCGACGTGCACGAACGGCCGTCGAGCAGGATCTCGCCCTCGTGCGGGTCGAGGTCGGCCAGCATGCGCAGCAGCACGCTCTTGCCGGCGCCGGAAGGCCCCTGGATCGCGACGCATTCGCCGGCTTGCACCTCGAAGTCGAAGGGGCCGCCGAAGCGCGAGCGCAGCCCGCACGCGCTCAGGCGTGCCGGTGCGGGGGATCGATCCGGGCTTTCGGACAAGGGCTTTGAGGACATTGTATTTTCTCGTGCGACACGATTCAGGCTTAATTGTTACATTAATGCCAATATTTTGCAGCGTAGCGAATCGGAGAACCATGAAATTACTAGCCCAAGCGATCCTGCTCGCGCTGGCCGCCGGCACAGTGCAGGCACAGGAAGTGGAACAGCATCAGCCGGCCGACCCGCCGGCGGACCCGGCGGCGATTCCCGCGGCCCACGCGCCCCCAAGGGAAACCCGGGTCTTTGCCGACTCGCGCGAGTACAAGAGCTACGGCGCGGCGGCGCTCGAAATCCTCGGCTTCCAGGTGGTGCTGAACCGCATCGACCATGCCTTCGTCACGCCGGACGACTACGGCGTCAGCATCGGCTCGGTGCGCCGCAACCTGCGCAGCAGCTGGGTCGAGGACCGCGACCCCTTCGAGATCAACCAGATGGGCCACCCCTACCAGGGCTCGGTCTACTTCAATATCGCGCGCAGCAACGGCCTGACGTTCTGGGAATCGATGGGCTATGCCTTCGCCGGCAGCGCGGTGTGGGAGATCGCCGGCGAGACCACGCCGCCCTCGCGCAACGACCAGATCACCACCAGCTTCGGCGGCAGCTTCCTGGGCGAGGCCCTGTACCGCATGGCCAACCTGGTGCTGGACCGCGGCGACGGCACCTCGCCATGGCGCGAGGTGGGCGCCGGGCTGGTCTCGCCTTCGCTCGAGTACAACCGCCAGAAGGGTTCGCGCCGCGCCGCTTCCTTGTGGGCCGGCGCCACGCCCGCCACCTTCTCGCGCCTGCAGCTTGGCTACAGCAACCCGTCGAGCAGCAATGCAGGCCCATCCCTGGCGACCAAGCGCAGGGAAGTGGCGGCCGATTTCGCGCTGGAGTACGGCCTGCCTGGCAAGGAAGGCTACACCTATCGCAAGCCCTTCGACTACTTCCTGTTCCGCGCCCGCGTATCGAACGTCAACGGCCTCGAAAGCCTGACCTCGCGCGGCATGCTGGCCGGGACCACCTATGGCTACGGCGAGCGGATGCGCGGCATCGCCGGCATCTACGGCAGCTACGACTACCTGTCGCCGCAGCTGTTCCGCATCGCCAGCACCGCGGTGTCCCTGGGCAGCAATGCGCAGGTGTGGCTGGCGCGCGAGCTGGCGCTGCAGGCCCATGCCTCGGCCGGCGTCGGCTATGTCTCGACCGGCACGATACGCGCCAGCACGGGCGGCCAGTACCACTACGGTTTCGCGCCGCAGTCGATGCTGGGCCTGCGCTTTATCTGGGACAACAGGATGTCGCTGGACCTGAGCTCGAGCGCCTTCTTCGACGGCAAGCAGCACGGCCTGGAATCGGGCGGCAAGGACCGGGTGCTGCGCGGCGACGCTTCGCTCAGCTACCGCCTGTCCGGCCCGCACGCGCTCACGCTCAAATACCTGACGTCGCGGCGCGGCTTCTCCTTCCCGAACGTGGTGGCAAGGCAGCAGCGCTACGACTCGGTCGGCCTGTATTACAGCTGGCAGCCGGCGCGCAGCATGGGCGCCGTGAACTGGTGAGCACGCCGTGGCGCGCGCCGGCAAACCGGGCGCGATGCTAGATTTGTGCACATGCATGCACAGTTCGATTTCTCAGGCAGTCCCGATGGACCGGCGCTCGCACCGAGGGCGCCGGCCCCGGCCCGCGCGCGCCATGTCCTGCGCATGCGCAAGGAGGTCCTCGCCACCGTCGAGGACATGGTGGTCGACGAGGTCCCGGTGGCCCTGGTCTACAACGGCATCTCGCACGCCGTGATGATGGCCACGCCGGCCGACCTCGAGGAATTCGCGCTCGGCTTCTCGCTCAGCGAAGGCATCATCGCCCGGCCGGAGCATTGCTACGGCATCGAGGTCGAGCCGGGCCGCGACGGCATCGCCGTGCAGCTGCGGATCGCCGCCTCGGCCTTCATGGCGCTGAAGGAGCGGCGCCGTACGCTGGCCGGGCGCACCGGCTGCGGCCTGTGCGGCGTGGACAGCCTGCAGCAGGTCGCGCGCCCGCTGCCGCGGCTGGCGCCGGCGCGCGGCTTCCATGCGGCGGCGGTGCGGCGCGCGCTCGATGCCGTCGGCGCCGAGCAGGCCCTCACGCGCTCGACCGGCGCCGCCCATGCGGCCGCCTGGTGCGGCATGGATGGCGGACTGCGGATCGTACGCGAGGACGTCGGCCGCCACAATGCGCTGGACAAGGCGATCGGCGCGATGGCGCGGGCGGGCTGCCGGCCGGCGGAGGGCTTCCTGCTGATTACGAGCCGCGTCAGTTACGAGATGGCGCAGAAGGCCATCATGGCCGGGGTGCCCGCGCTGGTCGGCATGTCGGCGCCGACCCTGGCGGCGGTGGAACTGGCCGAGCAGGCCGGCATGACCCTGCTGGCCTTTGCGCGCGGGCGGGATTTCGTCTGCTACACCCACCCGCAGCACCTGGGACTGGACTAGCTTGGGTCGACGCCGGCGTCCTGGACAGCCGGCAGGAACCAGTTCATCAGCACCGCGCAGATGCCGCCGGTCGCCACCCCGGATTCCAGCACGTGGCGCAGCGCCGACGGGACATGCGCCAGGAATTCCGGCACCTGCGATACGCCCAGTCCCAGCGCCAGCGACACCGCGATGATCAGCAGGGCGCGGCGGTCCAGGGTCACGCTGGCCAGGATGTTGATGCCGGCCGCCGCCACCGCGCCGAACATCACCATGGCCGCGCCGCCGAGCACCGGTTCCGGCACCGCCTGGATCACGCCGGCCACGCCCGGGAATAGCCCAAGCACCACTAGGAACAGGGCGATCCACATGCCGACATGGCGGCTGGCGATGCCGGTCAGCTGGATCACGCCGTTGTTCTGCGCGAAGATCGAGCTGGGGAAGGTGTTCAGCAGCCCCGCCAGCAGCGAGTTGGCGCCGTTGACCAGCACCCCGCCCTTGATGCGCCGCATCCAGGTCTCGCCCTCGACCGGCTCGCGCGAGACCTTGCTGGTCGCGGTGACGTCGCCGATGGCCTCGAGCGAGGTGACCAGGTAGATCACGATCATCGGGATGAACAGCGACCACGAAAAGCCCAGGCCGAAGTGCAGCGGCTGCGGCACCTGGAACAAGGCCGCCTGGCGCATGCCCGTGAAGTCGAGGCGCCCCAGCGAACCGGCCAGCAGGTAGCCGACCGCCAGCGCGATGATGATGGCGCCGCTGCGCATCCACACCACCGGCACGCGGTTCAGCAGCACGATGATCGCCAGGACCGCGCCGGACAGCAGCAGGTTCTCGCCATTGGCGAAGGTCCCGTTCGACATCGCGGCAAAGCCGCCGCCCATGCTGATCAGGCCGACCTTGATCAGGGTGAGGCCGATCATCAGCACCACGATGCCGGTGACCAGCGGCGTGATCATGCGCTTCACGAAAGGCAGGATGCGCGAGACGCCCATCTCGATGAAGGCGCCGGCCACCACCACGCCGAAGATCGACGCCATCACGGCTTCGACCGGCGTGCCCGCCTTGACCATCAGCGTGCCGCCGGCAATCAGCGGGCCGACGAAGTTGAAGCTGGTGCCCTGCACGATCAGGAGTCCGGCGCCGAAGGGGCCGAAGCGGCGGCACTGGACGAAGGTGGCGATGCCGGACACCACCAGCGACATCGAGACGATCAGGTTGGTGTCGCGCGCGGAGACGCCCAGCGCCTGGCAGATCAGCAGTCCGGGCGTGACGATGGGGACGATGATCGCCAGCAGGTGCTGCAGGGCGGCGAGGATGCCGATGAGGGCGCGCGGACGGTCTTCGAGGCCAAGGACGAGGTCGGGGGCGGGCGGCGTGGCTGCGGAGATGGGCGGTCGTGTATTCATGGCGGGCTCGCGGCAAAAGCGCGATTTTAACCGCTCGTGACCGCCAGGCTCAGCGCCTGCCCTTTTTCTTGATCAGATCACCGCCGCACAGACCGATGCACAGCAGCGCCGCTGCAGCCCACAGGCACCAGGCCGCGGGCAGGGCCACCAGCAGGTCCATCTTCGGATTGGCGAGGCTTGCGGCCAGCAGCGCGCCGGCGGCAACCGCGAGGAAGGACAGGAACAGGTGCTGCTGGTGGGCGCGCAGGCGGGTCCAGGGCGTGAGGCAGCACAGCAGCGCGGCCAGCGCCACCATGCGCATCGAGCCGCTGCCGGCCGCGACGCCGAACACGGCGCCGACCGCGAACAGCACGGCCAGCGCCAGGGCGGCGCCGGGCAGGGTGCCGCGCGGCCGCGTGCGCACGCGCAGGTGGTGCGGGCAGACCGCGCGGAAGCGCCGCAGCGAGCAGGCCATGACCGGCGCGCAGGCGAGGGTGTTCATGAGATGCGGGACAATGCCGGCGCGGGCGCCGAAGTTCCAGCGCTCGAGGATGGCCCAGCCGAGGAAGGAGAACAGCAGGGCGCTGAAGGCGAGGTTGACCGGGGAACGCCGGATGCTGGCGGGATACGCGGGTATCGTTGCTGGTTTCATGTCAGCCCTTCCGGTATTGACGCAAGCCTTCAGGATGCGCCAACGATGTGCAAGGGCGGCTGACTCAGGTCAAAGCGAACTCATCTTCCATCCCTGGCCTCGGTTTCCTGCTCATCGGGGTCGCGCGCGACCGGCAGGTGCCAGTCGTAGCGGATCGCCGCCATGCGCAGGGCGAAGCAGAGGATGGCGCCGGCGCTGGCCATCGGCGCCGACGGCAGGCCCAGGACGTGGCCGATGACGACCACGCCGGCGCCGGCCAGGGCCGCCACCGCATACACTTCGGCGCGCAGCACGGCCGGCACCTGGGACAGCAGGACGTCGCGCGCGACGCCGCCGCCGACCCCGGTCAGCATGCCGAGCAGGGCCGCCATCCAGGGCGCCAGGCCGTACACCAGGGCCTTCTGGGCGCCGGCCACGCAAAACAGGGCCAGGCCGGCGCCGTCGAACACCAGCACCGGGTTGCGCAGGTGGCGCACCTTCGGATACCAGAAGAAGATCAGCACGCCCGCCGCCACCGACACCACCAGGTAACGCCAGTCGCTGATGGCGGCCGGCGGCGTCGCCCCGATCAGCAGGTCGCGCACGATGCCGCCCGAATTCGCGGCCACGAAGGACAGCACCAGCACCCCGAAGATGTCCAGCCGGCGCTTGACCCCGGCGGTGGCGCCGCTCAGCGCGAACACGAAGGTGCCGACCAGGTCGAGGGTCAGGACGAGCGTCTTGAGGGCCGCCGCCACGTCGAGGGAAACTGCCGGGAACATCGGATGTCTTTACTGTCGGGTGAAAATAGGCGGCACACTATAGCATCACCGGGCCGATTAACGCGGCCGGCATGCCCATCCGTGCGCGTTTCGTCGTACACTGGACCATACGAAAAGAATAATCAACCGTTACCGTCCAGCGTCCCGTTCATGATCATTTCTTCCGCCACCGACTTCCGCGAAGCCGCGCGCCGCAAGCTGCCTCCCTTCCTGTTCCACTACCTCGACGGCGGCGCCGGCGCCGAGCAGACCCTGCGCGCCAACGTCGACGACCTGCAGAACGTCAAGCTGCGCCAGCGCGTGCTGCGCGGATCGGAAAGCCTCGACCTGTCGACCCATTGGTTCGGCCGGGACTACGCCTTGCCGATCGCGCTGGCGCCGGTCGGCCTGGCCGGGATGTACGCGCGCCGCGGCGAAGTCCAGGCGGTGCAGGCCTGCGGCAAGGCCAATATCCCCTTCATCCAGTCGACGGTCTCGGTCTGTTCGCTGGCCGAGGTGGCGGCCAGGGCCGGCAAGCCGATCTGGTTCCAGCTGTACGTGCTGAAGGACCGCGGCTTCATGCGCGACGTGATGCGCCGCGCCAGCGAGCTGGGCGCCACCACCCTGTTCTTCACGGTTGACATGCCGGTGCCCGGCAACCGCTACCGCGACCTGCACAGCGGCATGAGCGGCCCGGCCGGCCCGCGCCGCCGCATGCTGCAGGCGATGATGCACCCGCGCTGGGCCTGGGACGTCGGCCTGTTCGGCCGGCCTCACGACCTGGGCAACATCTCGGCCTACCGCGGCCACGCCACCGGCCTCGAAGACTACATCGGCTGGCTGGGTTCGAACTTCGACCCCGGCATCTCTTGGGCCGACCTGCAGTGGATCCGCGACGAGTGGAAAGGCGAGCTGATCCTGAAAGGCATCCTCGACGTCGAGGACGCGCGCGACGCCCTGGACTTCGGCGCCGACGGCATCGTCGTCTCGAACCACGGCGGCCGCCAGCTGGACGGCGCGCCGTCCTCCGCCAGCGTGCTGCCGGCGATCGCCGAGGCGGTCAAGGGCAGGATGCGCATCTTCGCCGACGGCGGCGTGCGCACCGGCACCGACGTGTTCCGCATGCTGGCGCTGGGCGCCGACGGCGTGCTGCTCGGGCGCGCCTTCATCTACGCGCTGGCCACGCACGGCCAGGCCGGGGTCGAGCGCCTGCTGGCGATCATGGAGAAGGATTTAAGGACGAACATGGTGCTGACCGGGGTGAAGTCGGTGGCGGAGATCGGGCCGCACTTGCTGGCGGACCGGGCATGAGCCGCGCGCCATGTTGCTCGCGCTGATCTTCCTCGCCGGCCTCTGGGCCGGTATCCAGAACACCCTGGCCGGCGGCGGCTCCTTCGTCACCCTGCCGGCGCTGATCCTGTCCGGCATGTCGCCGCTGGCCGCCAACATCACCTCGACCGTGGCGCTGTTTCCCGGCCAGCTGACCTCGGGCTATGCCGGCCGCAGTCTGGTGAGCGGAGCGGCCGGGCTGCGCTTCCGCACCCTGTTCATCCTGAGCGTGCTCGGCGGCGCGCTTGGGGGCCTGCTGCTCTTGCACACCTCGCCCAAGGTGTTCGCGCGCCTGGTGCCCTGGCTGGTGCTGTTCGCCACCGCCGTCTTCACCTGGGGTAGTTTCTTCCGCAAGGCGTCGGCGGAAAAGGCGGCCCACCTCGGTCCGGCCGTGACCGGCACGGCGCAGTTCCTGATTGCGGTCTATGGCGGCTACTTCGGCGGCGGCATCGGCATCCTCATGATGGCGGCGCTGACCATGGCCGGGCTGTCGGCGCGCAATGCCGGCGGCACCAAGAACGTGCTGGCGGGCGTCATGAACGCTTCGGCTGTGGCCCTGTTCATCACTTCGCGCGAGGTGCACTGGCTGCCGGCGGGTGTGCTGGCGGTGGGCGCCATCCTCGGCGGCCTGGCCGGCACCTGGGCCCTGCACCGGGTCAACGAGAAGGCGCTGCGGGTGGCGATTGTCTGCATCGGCGTGGCGCTGACGGTCGGCCTGTTCCTGCGGCCTCTTTGATTATTGCTGCCCACCGTCCAGCCAGTCGAAAATGGCCGGCCAGATCCGCGCATGGGCGCTGCGCCCCACCAGCACGCCCACGTGCTGCAGGTTGACGCCGACGTCGCCGCCGTAATGCAGCACCTGCTTGCGCGGGCTCGCCGCCGCCTCGTGGAAGGGCAGCACGGCCGCCGGCGGAACCAGCTTGCTGCGCGGGTCGATCACGCTGAGCAGCGGCGTGCTCAATTCCTTCGGACCGACGCGCCTCCCGCCGACCATGAGCGAGCCCTGCATGAATTCGTCCCGGCGGTACAGCGATTCGACGATGTCGCCGAACAGCCGCCCCGGCAGCGCGAACTCGTCGTGGGTCCATCGCTCCACCTGCATGTGGCTGGTGAAGGCCTGCGGGTCGCCCAGCGAGAGCCAGCGGTCCGTCCAGCGCTCCCACTGGAAAGCCATCGGCTCGGCCAGGGCGCTCATGGTGTTCAGGAAGGCGCCCGGCACGTGGCCGAAGCGCTCGGCCAGTTGGTGCGCGTCCGGCGTGGCCTCGACCAGCCTGTTGAAGCAGCAGGAACCCGGCTGGAAGTGCAGCGGCGACTCCAGCAGGATGGTGGCGCACAGTGCCTCCGGATGGAGGCAGCTGTGGATGGCCGCCAGCACGCCGCCGAGCGAGTGGCCGGCGATGACCGGCCTGCCGCCGGCGCCGTCCTCGGCGATGGCCCGGCGGCAGGCATCGAGCGGGCGGCCGGCATAGTCGGCCAGCCCGCAGCCGGGCGCTACCGCGCTGTCCTCAAGCGGCTCCCATTCCGCCATATAGACCCGGTAGCCGCGCTCGATCCAGCGCCTCACCACGCTGACTTCGGGCGCCAGGTCCCAGATATAGGCGCGCTTGATCGGCGCCGGCACCAGCAGCACGGCCGGCCCCTCGGCGGCTTGCGGGCCGTAGCGGCGCAGCTTCAGCCCCGGCTCGCGGTGCAGGACGGTGGACGGCGTCGGACGCGGGCCGTAGCCGGCGCGCTCCATCATCTGGCCGCGCGCCTGGCGGCTGCGGTCCATCTGTTTCAGGGCCATGACGCCCCAGTTGCCGAAGGTGTTCGAATTGCTTGCGATCATGTCGATTCCGCCTCGTCCGGTTCGGGAAGACAGCACTGTACGCCACTCCCGGGTGCGCACGAATGGCGGGCGCTTGAGCTGGGCCAAGCGCCTGCTGTAGCATGCCCGCATGCCTTACCGTCTGCTGGCCGACGCGGTCCTGCTGCTGCATTTCGGCTTCATCTTGTTCGTCATGTTCGGCGCGCTGCTGGTGGCGCGCCGGCGCCGCTGGCTGCCGCTGCACCTGGCGGCGGCGGGCTGGGGTTTCCTGGTGGAAGCCAGCGGCGCGGTCTGCCCGCTGACCTGGGCGGAACTGAGTTTCCGGCGACTGGCCGGGGAGGCCGGCTACGAAGGCGGTTTCATCGACCATTATCTGCTGCCGCTGATCTATCCGGCCGGCCTGACACGTGAACTGCAGATCGGCCTCGGCATCGGCGTGCTCGCGATGAATGCGCTGATGTACGCCTGGATCTGGCGGCGGCGTCCGGCGTAATCAATGCGCGAGCAGGGCCGGGATGCGCGCCTCGGCCAGCACCGTGCGCCTGGCGCCGCCCAGGCACAGCTCGCGCAGGCGGCTGTGGCCGTAGCAGCCCATCACCAGCAGGCCGGCCTGCAACTCGTCGGCCAGGGCCAGGAGTGCACGGCCGGTATCGCCCGTGTGTTCGCGGACCAGCGCTTCGGCCCGTACCCGGTGCCGCCCGAGGAAGCCGAGCAGCTCGTCCTGCTGGGCCGCGCAATCGGCGGCCGTCAAGACGCGGTCCGACAGCATCGCCACCGTCACCGACTCCGCGCGGCCCAGCAGCGGCAGCGAGGCGGCCATCGCGGCGGCGGCTTCGCGGCTGCCGTCCCAGGCCAGCAGCACGCGGCGGGCGAAGTCGGCGGCGGGCGCGTCGACGCCATGCGGGATCACCAGCACCGGCCGCGGGCTGTTGAGGATCACGTAGTCCGGCATGCGCAGCACGTGGTCCGACAGGGACTCGTCGAGGTCGTCCTGGCTGACCACGACCAGGTCGGCGAAGCGCGACAGCAGGGCCAGTCCGTCGTCGACTTCGTCCGCCACCAGCCGGGTGTCATGGGGCACGCCGCGCTCGCTGGCGATGGCCTCGAAGCGCTGCAGGGCCCGGCGCGCATTTTCCGCCAGCGGATCGAAGCAGGCCGCGCTCAGCGTGTCCGGGCGCTGGTGGTAACCGTTCGGGAAGATCGCGCGCGACACCCCCATCATGGCCGCCCCGGTGAGATGGGCGCCATGTTCGCGCGCCAGCAGGGCGGCCGCGTGGATGCGCGCCGGCGCGTGGCGCGACAGGTCGGCGTGGACCAGGATGGACTGCAGCGACATCGAAACCTCCGTCGGTCAGGAAAAGGGCGCGGCGGTCCGGCCGCTTCGGGCAGGCGCTGCGGCAGGACGGCGGCGCCTGCGTCCCCGGTTCAGTGCGCGATCAGCAGCGGCGCCGGCGCGCGCTCCAGCAGCTCGCGCGTGGTCCCGCCCAGCATCCATTCGCGGTAGCGGCTGTGGCCGAAGGCGCCCGCCACCATCAGCCCGGCGCCGCAGTCGCGCGCGAGCCTGCAGAGCGTATCGCCGGTGGTGGCGCGGGTGCGTTCGACCACGACGTCGACGCTGGCGCCGTGGCGCGCCAGCCAGAGCGCCATGTCGGCGCCGGGCTGCTCGCCGTGCAGGTCGGCGAGGGCGTCCGGATTGATCACCGCCAGCTTGACGGTTGCGGCATGTTCCAGCAGCGGCAGCGCGGCCGTGATCGCGCGCAGCGCCGGGATGCCGCCGTCCCAGCCGACCACCGCGGCGCCCGGGATCGGCTCGCCCTGGTAGCTGCCGGGCACCACCAGCACCGGGCGCGCGCCGCGCAGGGCCACGTGCTCGGGCAGGCTGCGCACGCGCAGCGGCAGGTTCGGATCTTTCTCGCCGTCCTGGCTCAGCACCACCAGGTCGGCATAGCGCGACTGCAGCAGCAGGGCGTAGCGCGGTTCGTCTTCGATGAGGCGGGTTTCAGGCGCTTCGACGCCGAGGTGGGCGGCGGTCTGGCGGAAGGCTTCCAGGTGGCCGGCGGCGGCCTTGCGCAGTTCCTGGAAATCGTCGCCAATGACCGGCGCCGCCATCGAGCCGCTCAGCAGGCTGTAGTCCCGCCACGAGATGCCGGTGGCGCCGCTGCCGACCAGGTGGGCGGCGTGCTTGACGGCGAGCAGGGCGGCCGCGCGCAGCCGGCTTTCCTGGCGGGCGCCGCCGTCGATGTGTACGACGATGGTCTTGTACATGTCGATTTCTCCCAAGGTGGGACCGCAGATTCCACTTTAGGCCCGGATGCGGAGGCTGTCAAAACCTGGCGCTCCTACTTCGGGCGGAACATCCGGAACAGCTGCTCGTGGCCGATCGTGAAGTAATCGGCGGGCCCGCCGCCGCGCAGGATGGGTTCGGCCGCGGCGGTGTCGTAGACCCCGTCCTTCAGCAGCGGGCGGGCGATGTGCACGCCGACGACTTCGCCCAGCACCAGCCAGGTCGGCACCTGTTCGCCGTCGGTGCGCTGCAGCTGGATGAGCTGGCTCAGCCGGCATTCGAAGGAGACCGGGCTTTCCGCCACGCGCGGCACGCTCACCACGGCCGAAGGCGCGGGCCTCAGGCCGGCCAGCTGGAACTCGTCGGTTTCCGGCGGCACCGCGGCGCAGCTCAGGTTCATCTGTCCGGCCAGCGGACGGGTCGCCAGGTTCCAGCAGAATTCGCCCGTCTCTTCGATGTTGCGCACCGAATCCTTCCAGCCGATGCTGGCAAAGCCGACGATGGGCGGCACGTAGTTGAAGGCGTTGAAGAAGCTGTAGGGCGCCAGGTTGAGGATGCCCGATTTGCTGCGCGAGGAAATCCAGCCGATCGGGCGCGGGCCGACGATGGCGTTGAAAGGGTCGTGCGGCAGGCCGTGGCCGGCGCGCGGCTCGTAGAAGTGAAACGCTGTGCTCATGTGTGCTCCTTGCGGTGATCGGCAACGATACCGTATCCGAGGCATAATTGAACGATCACTCAATCAGCGTAGGGGCAAGATATGGTTCTGGAAAGTGCGGAGATCCTGGTCAAGGCGGGCATGGAGGAGGCCTTCGAGGCCGCGGTGGCGCAGGCGGCGCCCTTGTTCAGGCGGGCGCGTGGCTGCACCGGCATGCGTGTGCTGCGCGGCATCGAGAACCCGCGCGCCTACCGCCTGCTGGTGCAATGGGACACGCTGGAAGACCATACCGTGCACTTCCGCGGCAGCGAGGATTTCCAGGAATGGCGGCGCCTGGCCGGACCCTGCTTCGACGGCGCGCCCGAGGTCACCCACCTGAGCAGCGTGCTCGAGGCCTTCTGAGCACCGGCCTGCGCCGTGCGCAGCGGCCCGCGCTTTTCTGCGACCATCGCCAGACGACCGAACAAGGGAGAAACCAATGAGTACCGAAAGCAGCCTCGATAGCGGCATCCAGGAACCGGGCAAGGACGCGCAGCTGCGCGCCGACGCCCTCGACTACCACCGCTCGCCCACGCGCGGCAAGATCGAGGTGGTCGCCACCAAGCCGCTGTCGAACCAGCGCGACCTGTCGCTCGCCTATTCGCCGGGCGTGGCCTACGCCTGCGAAGAGATCGCCGCCGATCCCGCCATGGCTGCCGAGTACACCTCGCGCGGCAACCTGGTCGCGGTGATCTCGAACGGCACCGCGGTCCTCGGCCTGGGCAATATCGGGCCGCTGGCCTCCAAGCCGGTCATGGAGGGCAAGGGCTGCCTGTTCAAGAAATTCGCCGGGGTCGACGTGTTCGACCTCGAGCTGGCCGAGAACGACCCGGATAAACTCATCGACGCCATCGCCATGCTCGAACCGACGGTCGGCGGCATCAACCTCGAAGACATCAAGGCGCCGGAATGCTTCTACATCGAGAAGAAGCTCAGCGAGCGCATGAAGATCCCGGTCTTCCACGACGACCAGCACGGCACCGCGATCATCTCCAGCGCGGCGCTGCTGAACGCGCTGAAAGTGGTCGGCAAGGACATCGGCAGCGTGAAGCTGGCCGCCTCCGGCGCCGGCGCCGCGGCCATCGCCTGCCTCGACATGATGGTGAGCATGGGCGTAAAGCGCGAGAACATCTTCGTGACCGATTCGAAGGGCGTGATCTGGCGCGGGCGCGAGGCCAGCATGGAAGCCAACAAGGCGCGCTTCGCCCAGGAGACGGAGGCGCGCACGCTGGCCGACATCGTCAGGGACGCCGACGTCTTCCTCGGCTGCTCGACCGCCGGTGTCCTGACCGGAGAAATGGTCAAGACCATGGCCGACCGCCCGGTGATCCTGGCGCTGGCCAATCCGGAGCCGGAGATCCGGCCGGAGGTGGCGAAGGCCGCGCGGCCCGACTGCATCGTCGCCACCGGCCGCTCTGACTACCCGAACCAGGTCAACAACGTGCTGTGCTTCCCCTACATCTTCCGCGGCGCCCTCGATTGCGGCGCGACCCGCATCACCGAGGAGATGAAGCTGGCCTGCGTCAGCGCCATCGCCGAGCTGACCCAGGCCGAGGCCAACGACGCCGTCGCCGCCGCCTACGCCGGCCAGGACCTGCGCTTCGGCCCCGACTACATCATCCCCAAGCCCTTCGATCCGCGCCTGATGGCGGCGATCGCCCCAAGCGTGGCCGCCGCCGCCGAAGCCTCCGGCGTGGCCGCGCGCCCGATCACCGACATGGACGCCTACCGCGAGCGGCTGGCGGCGATGATCTACCACACCAGCTTCTTCATGCGCCCGGTGTTCGCCAAGGCGCGCGCCAAGCCGCGCCGCGTGGCCTATGCCGAAGGCTTCGATGCGCGCGTGCTGCGCGCGGTGCAGACCGTGGTCGACGAGGGCCTGGCGCAGCCGGTGCTGATCGGCCGCGGTCCTGACATCGAGCAGGCGATCCGCGACGCCGGCCTGCGCATGCGGCGCGACGCCGACTACACGCTGGTCGAATGCGGCGACGACACCACGGCCTGCGGCACCAGGCTGCTGGCCTCCGGTAAGGTCGATGCCCTCATTTGCGGCATGCAGGGCAGCTACGACAGCCACCTGGCCCACGTCCAGCGCGACATCGGTCTTGCGCCCGGCGCGCAGGTGATGGCGGCGATGAACGCGCTGGTGCTGGACAAGGGCACGCTGTTCATCACCGACACCTATGTCAACGACCAGCCCAGCGCCGAGGAACTGGCGGCGATCGCCAGGATGGCCTCGGAAGAACTGCGCCAGTTCGGCCTCGAGCCGAAGGCGGCGCTGCTGTCGCATTCGATCTTCGGCTCGTCCTCGCGGCCGTCCGCCCAGCGCGTGCGCGAGGCGCGCGAGATCCTGGCGCGCGAGGCGCCGGGGCTTGACGTGATCGGCGAAGTGCACGGCGATGCCGCGCTGGACGAGAACATCCGCGCCATCTACCTGCCGGACGGCCAGCCCAACTTCGAAGGCAGCGCCAACCTGCTGGTGATGCCGTCGCTGGATTCGGCGAACATCCTGTTCAATGTGCTGAAGGTCTCGTCGGGCAAGGGTGTGACGGTGGGGCCGATCCTGCTGGGCGCGGCCAAGTCGGTGCACATCCTGAGCCCGAGCGCCACCGTGCGCCGGATCGTCAACATGACGGCGCTGGCGGTGGCGGACGTCAAAGACGCTTGAAAAGGGGCGCCGATTTGTGACGTGCAGTCACAAATCGGCGCCGAAGCTCGAGAAGCCTGGCAATCAGGCTTCGAGTGCGCTGTTGAGCTTTTTCCCGCCGATCGTCACGTTCTTCAGCGTCAGACCCTTCACGTTGTACAGGTACCAGGGCTGGTCCGCGTTCGACGGCGTGCCGAAGTCGCAATCGGTGATGCTCACGTCGCGCACCGGCAGCACCGCCGGACGCGGCGCCGGCCCGTTGTAGTCCGAGGCCACCGGCCCCAGGATCACGAAGGCCTGCCAGCTGGACGCCTGCCTCCCGTCCTTCGTCTTCACATTGCCGACCCGGATGTTCGAGATGTGCACGTCGTGCACCTCGGGCGGACGGATGCGCACGTTGTCGGCGCGCGGCGTGTAGTCGCAGTCGAAGGTGATGACGCCGCCGGCCGCCGCCGCCACCGTGCGGGTCGGAATCGGCGAGCCGGGCAGGGTGGCGTAGAACGAGGGGCTGGTCTGCACGCCGTTCGGGATGCTGACGTTACGCACGTAGAAGTAGCGCAGGAAGCCGCCGCGGTTCATGTTGGTCTTCAGGCGGATCGCGATGTTCAGCGGGTTGGTCGCCCAGTTCCTGTTCTCGAAGACCAGGTCCTGCGCATACACCTTCTGGATGCCGCCGGCCATCTCGCTGCCCAGCGTGACGGCGCCGTGCCCGCTGTGCATCCTGCACTTCTGGATCACGATGTTCTGCGAAGGGCCATGCTGGGTGTCGAGGTTCTTGCCGGCCTTGATCGCGATGCAGTCGTCGCCGGTGTCGAACTCGCAGCTGTCCACCAGCACGCCGTCGCAGGCTTCCGGGTCGAAGCCGTCGCTGTTCGGCCCCAGGCTGTTGGCGTAGACCCTGCGGATCGTGAGGTCGCGGCAGGCCACGGGGTGGTGCTGCCAGAAGGGCGTGTGCGTGACCTGGTAGCCTTCCAGCAGCACGCCGCTGCACTCGACCAGGTGGATCATCGGCGGGCGCAGGTAGTGGCCGAGGCCGAACACGCGCTGCTCGATCGGCACGCCGGCCTCGGACAGCGCCGGCAGGTAGGCGTCGTCGGCGCGCCATTTGTCGCCTTCGCCCTGGATCAGCAGGCGCTTTTCCTCGGACAGGCCGGGCGCGATTTCCGCCAAGGACTTCGGGTTCAGCGGATTGACCTGGTTCTGCGCCAGCTTGCCCGGCACGTAGTTCGGCGACTTGTCCTGGGCCACCGAGTTGATGGTGGCGTTCTTGCCCTTCCAGGTCCACCAGCAGTCATTGCCGCCTTCGAAGGGCACGCCGCCCTGGCCGTCAAGGATGGCGGTCCAGTCGTCGGCGGTGAGGGCGATGTTGTTCGCCTTGTGCGCGTAGACCATGGACGAGAAATTCAGGCAGTCGTTGCTCTGCCAGCGCGAGACGACCAGCTTGCCGTTCGCCCCGCAGTCATGGTCGCCGTACTTCGCGAAGTCGCGCGGGTCGTTGCTGAAGTAGACGTGGGCGCCGGCCTGCAGGTGCACGTTCACGTTCGACAGCAGGACGATGGGGCCCGCGCAGAACCAGTCGCCTTTCGGGATCACGACGCGGCCGCCGCCTTCCCGGTGGCAGCGCTCGATCGCGTCGCGGATCGCCGGGTAGCAGTCTTTCGAGCCCGGGGCCGGGGTGTGCAGGGTTTCCTGGTCTTCGAAGGAGACCCAGGCTTTTACCGGGACCAGCTTGCACGGCTCCGCGCCGAAGCCCGTCACCACGTAATCCTTCTTGCGGAACTTGACCGGCATCGCCAGGCGGCTGGCGATGGCCTGGGCTTCGCGCCACGGGTCGGCGGCGGCCTTGCCGACGGCTTGCGCGGCGGCGGCGGCGGCTTGGGCGCCGGGAGTCAGCGCGAGTCCCGCCAGGCCGGCCAGGGAAGTGCTGCGCAGGAAGCTGCGGCGGCTGTCGAAAGCTGATGTCATGCTGCGGTCTCCGTCATTCGTTCGTGTTGTTGTATTCGCCGAGGTAGATCTCGGCCGGCGCCGGGCGCGGCTTGCCGCCCAGGACCTTGTTCACGTCCAGCCCGGCCGTGGGGTGGACGGCTTCCAGGTTGGCCCAGAAATCGTAGGAGTCGAATTGTGCCGGGCGGTGCGCCATGGTGCCCATGCGGTTCCATTCCGACCAGGGGTTGTCGCGATCGATGTGGGCGCCGATGCGCGAGTTCAGGATTACCGCCTTGCCGACCGATTCCAGTGTGCGCAGGCGGATCGTGCCTTCCGGCGCGCGGTAGACGTCGCTGTCGCCCAGGCGGCAGCGGTAGCCCTCCACGGCCATCCAGCCGTAGGGCGTGCAGCGCTGGTTGTGGAACCATTGGCGGGCCAGGTAGAACCGGGTTTCACTGGCGGCCGGCTTGTCGGCTGTGAAGCGGCAACCGTTGAACACGAAGCCGTACTTTGCGCGGCGGCTGGTATCCGGCGCCAGCGCATACGAGGCGGCGCGCCCGGCTATGGACTTGATCTCGCAATCGTCGAAGTAGGCGATGCTGTCGCCGAAGATGAAGTCGACGTCGCCCTCGACATAAGACTTGTGGAAGTAGCTGCGCACCGTGCTGTTCTGGTCCGGCGCATTCAGGAACAGCGTGTCCTGCAGGCCCAGCAGGCGCAGGTTCTCGAACTGGACGCGGTCGGCGCCGTCCACGCGCAGGGCCACGGCCTGGTGGTGGACACGGCTGCCGCCCGTGTTGTCCGGGCAGCCGTCGCCCACGCACTCGGTGCGGGCCCTGGCGCCGCCGCGGTTGAATGCGTTCTCGATCGTGATGTTCCGCGCCTGGAAACCGTCGGCCCTGATCCAGGCGGTCCCGGAGCCGCCGGTCGACAGGGCCGGCAGATCCTTCAGCTGTTCGTACATCGCGCGCACCGAGGGCGGGGCGCCGTCGAACTGGGCGCCGTGCAGCCGGCGGTAATCCGCGCCGGTGGTCGAGGCGTCGAGGCCGGCGACGATGCGCACGGCGCGCGGGTCCGGATCCTCGGAATACAGCGTGATGGGCGGGGCGCCGGCCGGCACATAGAGCAGCTCGCGGTACACGCCCGGCCGGATGCGGATGTAGATGCGCTTGCCCTTCGCGCCGGCGGCGATGGCCTTGTTCACGGCGGCCTGCACGCTGGCGCCCGCATCGACCGTGTCATCGGCCATGAACCGGGCGCCGGTGGCGAGCGGATCGGCCAGCGGGTCCCAGCGATCGACGCGCTCGGCGCCGACCGTGCCCACGTACTTCAGCACTTCGCGCGCTTCGAAGGCTTTCGCCTGCTCGGCGCTGAGCTGGGGCCGCGGATTGCGCACGGGCTCCGCCGGGAAGGCCGGGAAGCGCCCGCTGCAATCGACTGGCGCCGCCGCCTCGCCGAGGAAGCTGGCGGCGCCGGTCACCTGGGCGAACTCGGTCTTGACCACCGGCTGGCCGTCGACAACCACGTCGGCCAGGCGCAGGCGCAGCGGGTGCGCATCGTCGTAGCCCTGCAGATTGATCTTGCCCGGCGTGAGGCTGTGGACGCGCTCCATGCGCACGTCGCGGTAGTCGGGGACCAGGCTGCCCGGCTTGTCGGCCTGCTCGTAATGGGTGGTGATGTCGATCGGCGCTTTGGTGCCGCGCAGGCAGACGTCGCGATACAGAATGTCGGACACGGTGCCGCCGCGCTTATCATTACTCTTGATGCGCAGGCCGGAGGTGGTGCCGTCCATCGACAGATCCTCGACCAGCACGCGCCGCACGCCGCCATTGGTCTCGCTGCCGATCGACATGCCGTGGCCGCTGTAGAAATGGTTGTGCAGGATCGAGACGTTCTCCGTCGGACCGTTGCTGCCGCCCTTGATGGCGACGTTGTCGTCGCCGGTGCGGATCCAGCTGTGGGCGATGGTGATGTTCTTCGACGAGATCGGGTCGATGCCGTCGGTGTTGCGCGCGTCGTGCGGGGTGTCTATCTTCACGCCCCAGGCGGTGAAGCCGTCGACCTGGTTCAGCGTGACGTGGAAGTTCGGCGAATTCTTCAGCAGGATGCCGGCCATCGTGAAGTCCTGCGACTTGTCTACCTGGATCAGGCGCGGCACGTTCTGGCGCGTCTTTTCCTTTTGCGCGCGGCGGGCGATCTGCCACCAGGATTCATTCGTGCCGAGGATCTTCTCGCCGCCGCGGCCGTCGATCGTGCCGCGCCCCATGATGCCGCTGCCGCGCGTGTTCTCGGCCGTGATCAGCGGCCGGCAGCCGCGCCCGTTCTGGTCGTTGCTGCCGCAAGTACCACTACCGCGGTCGAACAGCTTCGGATCGCTGCTGGCGTACAAAGTGGCGCCTTCGTCGACGACCAGGGTCACGCCGGTCTTCAGCAGCAGCGGCCCGGAAACGAAGCTGCGTTTGGCATTGCTGGCCGCGAGCACCACGGCGTGGCCGGGCGCGCAGGCGTCGATGGCGGCCTGGATGCGCGGGCCGTCGTTGCGCTCGGGCGCGAACGCCTCGCCGGTCAGGATGGCGCAGGCGGGCGGCGGCGCCGGCTCGGTGACGGTGCGCGTGTCCTGGGCGTGGACCACGCCTGGCAGGCCTGCAGCGAGCAGGAGTGGCAGCAGGCATGCTTTCAAGGTTTGCCTCCGTCCTTGAACCAGCTACGGGTCGCCGGCAGCGCCTGCACCAGCTCGCGTTCGACCATCGCGGCGAACAGTGCCGCACCCTTGGCGCCGACGTGGGTGCGGTCGAAGGCGGTCTTGGCCGCGCCCTGGGGTTCGAGCTTGTTCGGGTCCTGGGGCGTCGCAGCCTGCGTCGATGGTGGCGGCGCCATGGCGAGCGTATCGGCTTCCTGCTGGCCCATCGCCTGCACCGCGGCGTAGCTGTCGGCGTTCAGGTCCAGCAGCACGGCCTGTTCGCGTGCTGCGGCCTTGCGCGTCGCGCCGGCCCATGGCGCCAGGTCGTTGTGCAGCCAGGCGCCATGGAAGGAGCGGCGCGTGAGCGGCGTCACCAGCACCGGCAAGCCGCCAAGCAGCCGGGTCTCCTGCGCATAGCGCGCCATATTGGCGGGGAATTCGGTGACGAAATCGGTGGAGCGTCCGGGCTTGCCCGGCTGGTCGTTGTGGCCGAACTGCACCAGCACATAGGTGGCGCTGAAGTTGGCGCCATCCTTCAACAGGCGCTGCACCTCGTCCCAGCGGCCTTCGGCGCGGAAGCTGGCCGTGCTGCGCCCGCCCTTCGCCAGGTTGATGCAGCTGACCTCAGGCTGGAAGCGGGCGCACAAGGCGTCGCCGTAGCCGCTGTTGGTCTGCATGGTCGAATCGCCGACCAGGATGACGCGGATGGGGAGGCGCTCGGCGGCGTGAATGGAGGGGGAAAGAACAGCCGCGCACAGCAGCGCGGCCGGGACGAAACGTGGAAACTTCATGAGACTCCTTTGCCGCTGGTGCTGATATGAATGCTGGCGCAGGCCGGCGAGGGAAGTCCGGCCGGCCTGCGTCTTCTACGACAGGACCAGGGCTTACAGGAAGCTGTAAGACACGCGCAGGTTGTACGCGCGGCCGGTCGGGTTCACCGCGCTGCTCAGGTAGCCGCTGCTGTACACCGTATTGTTGGTGACCGGCGGGGCCTTGTCGAGCAGGTTGGTGACGCCGGCTGTGATCTTCACCTGCTTGATGCCGGACCAGGACGCGGTCAGGTTCCACAGCGAGATCGAGGAGATGTCGCGGTAGTACTGCTGGGTGACGGCGGTGTTGGCGTCGCGGTACTTGCTGGCGTAGTTGTTGGTCAGCTGGGCGCCCCAGTCGCCGCCGGTCCACGACAGGCGCAGGTTGTGCTTCCAGCGCGGCGAGATGATCGGGTAGCTGCTGGTGGTGCCGTTGCTGGCCCAGCCGAACTGGCCGACGTTCGACATCCAGGCGCCATCCTTTTCCAGCTGGTTGTCGAAGCGGGTCAGGTAGGTGCCGTCCAGGCCGACCGTGAAGCTGCCGAAGCTGGTGCGCGGCGCGGTCCAGCTGGCGGTGACGTCGACGCCGGCGGCGATCTGGCCGCCCAGGTTCATGGTGCGGTTGTCGATGTAGGCCAGCGAGCCGTCGGCGTTACGCACGAACAGGCTCTGGTACTGCGCGTAGTTGGTGAAGTACACCGACTCCGGCAGGTTGGCCAGCATGTTCTTCATGTTGACCTGCCAGTAGTCGAAGGCCAGGGTGGCGGTGCTGCTCGGCTCGAACACGACGCCCAGGGTGCCGCCTTTCGACTTTTCCGGGACCAGGGCCGCGTTCGAACCGGTCATCTTGTTCAACTTGGCGTTGCAGACGTCGGCCGCGTTGAAGCCGGCGATGGCGGTGCCGGTGCCCGGAATGAGCGGGGTCTTGCTTGGGCACAGGACCGGATCGTCCCAGCGGCCCGAGGTGGTGGTATTCGCGCCCGGCGTGCGGTAGCCGTTGCGGTCGAACAGGGTCGGCGCGCGGAAGCCGGTATTGGCCGAGCCGCGGAACAGCACGGCCTTGGCCGGCTGCCAGCGGAAGCTGATCTTCGGCGTGACGGTGCTGCCGACGTCGCTGTAATGGTCGACGCGGACGGCAGCGTCCAGGTTCAGGGTCCTGGTGACCGGCGCGTCGATCTCGGCGAACAGGCCGCCGATGGTGCGCGCGCTCGCGCCATGGCCGGGAACGATCTTGGCGTAGGTGATGGCTTCGCCTTCCGGCAGCTTGGTGTCTTCGTTGGTGTCGCGGTGGATGTCGGCGCCGATGGCCAGCGCCATGTCGCCGCCGGCCAGGGCCAGCAGCGGACGGCTGATGGTGCCGTCGATGCCGTAATAGGACGACTTGGCGGTGCGGTTCATCATGCCGTCGGCGGAGATCGACTGCAGGTAGGCGGCGCCGTCGGCATCCTGCAGGCCGAAGGGGTTCAGCACGCCGCTGGACAGGCCGTTCAGCAGGCCGAGGCCGTTGTAATAGCCGGATTCGAAGTAGACGCGGCGCTGCGACAGGCCGTAGGACAGGCCGGCCTTGTAGTCCCAGGTGCCGACGCGTCCGTCCGCGGACAGCAGCAGGCGCTGGTTGAGCTGTCGGTCGCGGGTGATGGCGGCGCCGCCGTCGGCCGGCGCCCAGGTCACGGTCAGCGGCTGGTTGGTCAGGCCGGGGTAGGCCGGCACGCCGCCGCTCTTGCCCGGGTACCACTTGCTGGTCGAGGGCAGGATCGCGGTGACCTTGCCGACCGCGGTGGCCTGGGTCGGGTTCTTGGTCGCGAAGATGGTCGCTTCGCCGCGGGTGTATTCGATCGCGACGGTGTTGTCTTCGTTGATCTTCCTGGTCGCCTTGACGTAGGCCGACAGCTGCTTGTTGGCGTGCAGGGCGGTGCCGTAGACGTCGTCGTCCAGCACGCAGGTGTTCTTCGCGCCCTGGATCGAGGCGCCCGGCAGGCAGCCGCTCGCGTAATACGGGTTGGCGGCGCTCTTGTTGATCGAGCTGGTGAAGTTGGCCGGGGTGGCATAGCCGCCGCTGGCGGCGCTGCGCGGCAGGCCGATCGCCGCCATTTCGGCGTCGCCCGGGATGAAGCCGTCGCGGTCGGACAGCAGCAGGCGCGAACGCTGGTGGAAGTCGGCGGTGCCGTAGATGTTCCAGCCGTCGCGCGCCAGGTTGCCCTTGCCGAAGGTGAGGGTGACGCGCTGTTCGTCGCCGCCGCCGCTGCGTTCCGGCTGCACGTACTGCACGGTGGCGGTGCCGCCCTCCACCTCGCGCTTGGTGATGAAGTTGACCACGCCGCCGATCGCGTCGGAGCCGTAGATCGAGGACGCGCCGTCGCGCAGGATCTCGACGCGCGCCAGGGCGCTGATCGGGATGGTGTCGAGGTTGGCGTAGCCGTCGGCGATGGCCTCGTTGGCCAGGCGGCGTCCGTTCAGCAGCACCAGGGTGCGGTTCACGCCCAGGCCGCGCAGGTTGATGTTGGTGCCGGAGCCGGCGTTCGAAGGCTGCAGCGAGACCGACTGCGGCAGCGCCATCATCACGTCGGCCAGGGTGGTCAGGCCCTGCTTCTCGAGCTCCTCGGCCTTGATGGTGGTGACCGGCAGCGCTTCTTCGGCGGCCAGGCGCTTGATGCTGGAGCCGGTCACTTCGACGCGCTGCATCGTGGACTGTGCCGCGGCCTGCTGGCTCAGGGCCAGGATGGCCAGGGTGATCGACGAATGGGCAAAGGTACGGACGAGGGTGCGCGGCGTCGCGCGCGTGGTACGCGGGTATTTCATCAAGCTGTCTCCAGATTTGTTATCGGTGTCGGTCGGACGCCGTCGTTGCCGCGGCGTCTCTGTGCTTCTTGATGCTGCCAAACGAATCTCTTTGGTTGGGCCGATTTCGTTTTGGTTGGACCATTCTAAAGTGGTTCGACCACTTTTAGCAATCGGACAATCCACTTTCGTGAATGTTGTCAATTAACCACGTTCGTGGAAAGCTTCAGCGGATGCGTTGCGCGGGCCGCGGCGGCGGCCACATAGGCCTGCCAGGCATCCTGCGAGACGATCTGCCCGGCCTTGTCCCAGGCGGCGCCGATCCAGTAGCGCAGCGGCTTGCCCGGCTCGACGCTGGCCAGCGCCAGTTCGTTCAGGCCATCGTCGGCGAAGCCCGCGCCGCCCGGCAGCACGACCGCGGTGCCATAGGCGCCATTCGGGCTGGCCTTGAGCGCGACCCACTGCGTCATCCAGTCCATGGCGGGGCTGCGCGCGACCGCGATCCGCGGTTCGTGCTTCTTGTTGGCCGGGGTCTTGTTCAGGCCCACGGCCACCGTCAGCCTGTCCGCGCCGGTGAAATCGAAGCTGCTCTCGACCTGGTCGAGCTGGTGGCCGGCGTCGACCGTGAAGCGCTTCACCTCGGCCACCTTGACGCCGTTCGCATCCCAAGCGTCGTAAGTCAGCTCGAACACGGCGCGCACCGGGCCGTTGGCCAAAACCTTCCAGGATTTCCAGTTGCCGCTCACGTAGAGCTTGCCGCCGGACCAGACGCCGGTGCCGCCGGCGCCGCGGGTCTGGCTGACGTTGTACATGTCCAGGCCTTCGCCCTCGTCCTTGTGGTAGTGGTCGTGACCCTTGTTGTACCAGCGGTCGACGATGGGGTATTCGACCCGCTTGAACCAGATGTCGATGCCGCTGGTCTCCAGCACTTCCTTGGCGCTGCCCGGCGCCGCCGGGGCCGCGAGCGCGGGGCCGTAGATGCGGTGGGCGATGCGGTCGTTCTCCCAGGCGAAGTCGTCGAGCCGCTCCTGCACGTAACGCGCGTAGGCCTTCACCGGGAACACCGGCTCCAGCGTCTCGGTCTTCTCGACGGTGAAGCTGGCGCTCTTCTCGCCGGCGGTGAAGCTGTGCTGGAACAGCAGCTCGCCGTAGGCCACGCCGACATTCTTCGGGTCCTTGGACAGCGGCGCGACGTTCGTCACCTGGTAGGGCAGCGCGTGGCCGGCCGCATCCTTCACCACGATGTGCTGGACCAGCGCGTTGGGCAGGGCGCGGTTCACTTCGGCCCAGGGAATCGCAATCGTTTCGGAGGGCCGGGCGGCGTCGAGGTCGTGGCTGGCCGTGATGGCGAGGCGCTCGGCGGCGCCGGCGGCGACAGGCGCGATCAATGCGGCCAGGAGAAGGAGACGAATCGGTTTGCTCATGGTTTCCTCGGGACGTAGTGGTAGGTGCGCACGCGGTACTGGATGTCGATGGCCGGGTTGTTCAGCAGCCGGATCATCTCGGCGCCGGCCAGCAGGGTCGGGCCGTAGCCGTGCAGGGCGGCCGCGCTGACCGGCCGGTTGTAGTAATAGACCTGGTCGCCGGCGAAGGTGGTGCCGACGCAAGTGCCTTCGACCTGGCCCTGCTCCCCGATACGGGTCGAGAGGCCCGCCCATCCGGCCTGGGCGACCGAGCCATAGGTGACGGGGCTGATCCAGCCTTCGTTGACCGCGTGCGCCAGCACGTAGACGAAGATGGCGCTGGCCGAGGTCTCGAGATAGGCGTCGTTCCGGTCCAGCATCTGGTGCCACAGGCCGCTGCCCGACTGCAGCTGGGCGATCCCGCGCAGGCTTTTCTTCAACTGCGCCAGCACCTGCGGATAGCCGGGGTGGTCCTTCGGCAGCACGTCGAGCAGGTCGGCCATGGACAGCACCGCCCAGCCGTTGGCGCGCGCCCAGTAGAACTGCGGCGCGTCCGGATTGTTGGCGTTCCAGCCGTGGGTATACAGGCCCGTCTGCGGGTTGTACAAATAGCCCGTCATCTGCAGCACGTTCCTGACCGCGTCGTCGTAGTAAGCGCGCTCGCCGGTCATGCGGCCCAGTTCCGCCAGCGCCGGTATGCCCATGTACATGTCGTCGGCCCACAGCGATACCGCTTGCGGGCGCTCGCGCGCCAGGGTGCCGTCGGGCAGGCGGAACTGGCGCTTCGCGACCCAGTCGCCGCAGACCTTGATCTGGGCGCCGAGGTCGGGGCCGACGTGGGCGCGGCGCGCACGCATCATGGCCGCGCACATGGCGCCCGCGTCGTCGAGCGAACGCGGATCGAGGAAGCGCGCGAAGCTGTTGGCGCCGTCGAGGTGGAAGCGCGCTTGCTGGGCGCGGAAGTAGGGCAGGCGATCGGCGAAGAACTGGAAGTGGCGCGCGGTGAGCTCGCTGAAGCGCTGGTCGCCGGTGACCTGGGCCGCCTTCAGCATGCCGGCGTGGACCACGCCCATTTCGTAGACCTGCAGGCCGAAGTCCATCGCCGTGGTCGGGACGACGGCGTCCTGCGCCGGCGTGCTGAAATCGGTGATCTCGGCGCCGCTGCCCTTGTGCACCACGCGGGTCGGAGTCTGCGCATCGAGGAAGCTTCGGATGCGCTGCAGGCTGGCTTCGATCTCGGCCACCACCGGCTTCTTGTAGGGTACGGGATAGCTGCCTTCGGCCGGATCGGTCCTGCTCTTGTTGTCGGGATTGCGGTAGGGGCCGCCGGCCGGGTTGCCTGCATGCGCCGGGGCGCCGAGGACGGCCAGGGCCGCCAGCGCGGACAGCAGCCGCGCGGCGCGTGATGGGTTCGGTGGGGTCACCCTTGTCTCCATGATGTTGGTGCGGCCCGCCGGCTGGTGCCGGGTTTTTGTCTTCGTGGCCGCTTTTTTCTGGTCGGACCATTCTAAGGTGGTCGGGCCACTTGCGCAAGGTGGACTAGCCGCGGATTGCTGCGCCGTGGCATACTCGGGCGACCGATATGGATGGAGACGGGATGAAGATGAGGCGTACTTACGCGGGCCTGGCGGCGGTGCTGCTGCTCGTGTCCGCGGGAACGGCCGCGCAGCCGCCCGCGCCGGAGAGCTACACGGCGGCGACGACCTATAAAAAGCTGGCGCCGGCCTATCCCTTCATCCGCATTGCCGGCAGCGAAGCGCCGGCCTCGGTGCGCGCGCTCACCGGCATCACTTATGTCCAGCGCGGCGGCCACGCGCTGCAGCTGGACTTGTACCTGCCGGCGCAGCCGAAAGCGGGTCCGGTCCCCGGCATCGTGTTCGTGCACGGCGGCGGCTGGCGCGCGGGCGTGCGCGCGAATTTCGCGCCGATGGCGATCCGGATGGCGGAGCGGGGCTATGCGGCGGCGGCCATCAGCTACCGTCTGTCGCCCGAGGCCCTGTATCCTGCCGCGGTGCAGGATGCGCGGGTCGCGGTGCGCTGGATGCGCACGCATGCGGCCGAATATGGCATCGACCCCTCGAAGATCGCGATCGGCGGCGGCTCGGCCGGCGGGCACATCGCGGCGCTGGCCGGCGTGAGCGGGGACGCGGCGCGCTTCGATCCGGACGGCGGGCCGGGGACGGTCTCCAGCGCGGTGCAGGCGATCGTCAACATCGACGGGCTGTCGGATTTCACGTCGGAAGCCGCGCGCCGGTACGAGGACGATCCCGCCAGGCAGCCCTCATCGGCGGGAGCCTGGTTTGGCGGGCGCTATGCTGCGATGCCTGCTCTGTGGCGCGAGGCTTCGCCGCTGTTCTACGTGAATGCGAAGACGCCGCCGGTGCTGTTCATCGGCAGTGCACAGCCACGGTTTTCTTCAGGGCGCGAAGAGATGGTGGCGCGGATGCGTGAGGTGGGTGTGCCGAGCCGGGTAGTGCTGCTGCCCGAGACGCCGCATAGCTTCTGGTTGTTCGAGCCCTGGATAGGGCCGACGGTGGAGGCGACGGTGGCTTTTCTGGATGCGTACCTGAGATAAGCAACGCGGGCCCCCGCCTGCGCGGCCGCGGCCTTGACGCGCACCTGGCCCTGTGTGCGTAGGGGGCTGCTCAGCCCCGCGAGAAGGTCCGCGTCACCCGGTCCAGGTGATTCCGCATCGCCGCCTTCGCCCCCGCCACATCGTGCGAAGCGATCGCGGTGAGGATGTCCCGGTGATCCGGCAAAGTCTGCTGGCGCAGCTCTTCGGTCTGGAAGTGCTCCTTCAGCTTGTGCCACAGGGTGCCGCGCTGGTTCCACAGGTATTCCACCACGCCGGTCAGCGCGCTGTTGCCGGCCGCGCGGGCGATTGCGAGGTGGAAGTTGCGGTCGGCGGATTCGCTGTCGCTGCTGTGCTCGTGGTGCTGTTCCATCTGCTCGACCGCGACCAGGATCGCGTCGATGTGGGCGGCGGTGGCGTTCTTCGCGGCCAGGCCGGCCACCTCGACTTCGATCAGGCGGCGCGCCGCCAGCACTTCGAAGGGGCCGGGACCGGCGGCTGCGCCTTCGCCCTTGGGCGTCGCCTGCTCGCTCACGTAGACCCCGGAACCGCCGCGCACCTCGACCACGCCGCCCAGTTCGAGGGCGATCAAGGCCTCGCGCAGCGAGGTGCGGCTCACGCCCAGCTTGGTCGCGAGGTCGCGCTCGGCCGGCAGGCGTTCGCCCGGCTGGATGTTCTCTTCCCGGATCAGCTCCTCGATGCGCGCGGACACGACCCGGTACAGTCGCGGCTCAGTCGACATGAGCTCGTTCGGCGCGGTTGCTCTCTTCATTGCGGTGGTCGTCCAGGAAAGTTGGTGGCAAATGCCAGATGCGCATCTTAGTTGGCAACTGTTAATGTTGCAAGTGGACTAACCAATGATGCGTGCGGCATGGCCACCTCCGGCCGGTTCAGGCTTATTCGACCCAGTGGAAGCCATCCCGCGCCAGCAGCGCGAACGACTCCGCCGGCCCCCAGGAACCGGCCGCATAGGCGTGCGGCTTTTCGCCCAGCGTGCCCCAGCCTTCGATGATCGGATCGGCCCATTCCCAGGCCGCTTCCAGCTCGTCGCGGCGCATGAAGTGGGTCAGGCGGCCGCGCACGACGTCGATCAGCAGGCGCTCATAGGCTTCGGCGCGGCGCTGCTGGAAGGCCGACTGCAGGTCCAGGTTGAGGGCGACCTGCTGCATCTGCATGCCGCTGCCCGGCTGCTTGGCCATCAGCTGCAGCTTGATCGCTTCTTCCGGCTGCAGTTCGATCACCAGGCGGTTCGCGACCCCGCCCGGCGCATCCGGAAACAAGGGGAAGGGCGGATTGGTGAACTCGACCACGATCTTCGAGGAGCGGCGCGTCATGCGCTTGCCGGTGCGCAGGTAGAAGGGCACCTTGGACCAGCGCCAGGTATCGATGAAGGTGCGCAGGGCCACGAAGGTCTCGGTCTTGCTGTCGGCCGGGACGTTCTTCTCTTCGTGGTAGCCGGGCACTTCCTGGTTGCCGCTGGCGCCGCGCGTGTACTGGCCGCGCACGGTGTCGCGCGCGATGTCGGCCAGGCTGAAGCGGCGCAGCGAGCGCAGCACCTTCAGCTTTTCGTCGCGCACGGCGTCGGCGTTCAGGGACGTCGGCGGTTCCATCGCGACGATGCAGAGCAGCTGCAGCAGGTGGTTCTGCACCATGTCGCGCATCGCGCCGGCGCCATCGTAGAAGCCGGCGCGGCTGCCGACGCCGACTTCCTCGGCCACCGTGATCTGCACGCTCGAGATGTTCGGCGCGCGCCACAGCGGTTCCAGGATCGAGTTCCCGAAGCGCAGCACCATCAGGTTCTGCACGGTCTCCTTGCCGAGGTAGTGGTCGATGCGGTAGATCTGCGATTCCTCGAAGTGCTTGCCGACCGCCTCGTTGATCTCGATGGCGGTCGCGAGGTCGGTGCCGAGCGGCTTTTCCAGCACCACGCGGGCCTTGGCGTCGACCAGGCCGGCCGCGGCCAGCTTCTCGCAGATGGTGGTGAACAGCGAGGGCGCGGTCGACAGGTAGAACACGCGCTGGGCGCCGGCGCGCGAAGCCTGGGCCAGGGCGCCGAAGTCGGGCGCGGCCTGGACGTCGAGGCGCACGTATTCGAGCAGTTGCAGGAAGCCGTCCCAGGTCTTCTCGTTGAAGTTATCAAGCGCGATGAAGTCGCGCGAGTGCTCCTGCACGTAGGCCAGGTAGGCCTGGCGGTCGTAGTCCTGGCGGCCGGTCGAGATGATGCGGGTCGAGCCTGGCAGATTGCCGTGCAGGTAGGCCATGTACAGGGCCGGCAGGAGCTTGCGCATCGCAAGATCGCCCATGCCGCCGAAAATGGTCATGTCGAGGGGAAGGCCGGTATCCGGTTCTGTCGAGAGGGTCATGTCGTGTTCAGTCTAAAAGTTGAAGTAGGCGCTGGGCCGGCAACCCCGATACGGTAGCAGAAGGACAGCGGATGCGCTTGCACTGGCGGCTTTTGGACGGCGGCGCGCATGTCTTGCATTGTTGATTGCATAGCTTACAATCTGGACGCGATTTAGGGAATGGGCAGCTAGCCGGCAAAGGGACGCAGATGCCGTATCACACGATGGAGATCCGCGATGCCGCGCCGCGCCGCCCCTGAGCCGCGGCCCGCCTTCGCCGCCGCCGGCCTGACCGCGGCGGCGATGCTGGCGTTCGCCGCCAACTCGCTGCTGTGCCGGCTGGCGCTGCAGCAGGACCGGATCGACCCGGCTTCCTTCGGCGCGGTGCGGCTGGCGGCCGGCGCGCTGGTGCTGGTCCTCGTCATGCGCCTGCGCCGCCAGTCTCTTGCAGGCGGCGCGGACTGGCGCGCCGCCGTCCAGCTGTTCGCCTATGTCGCGCTGTTCTCCTTTGCCTATGTGTCGCTGCCCGCCGGGACCGGGGCGCTGATCCTGTTCGGCGCGGTGCAGCTGACCATGCTGGGGGCAGGGCTGCTGGGCGGCGAACGCTTCGCGCCGCCGGGCTGGCTGGGCCTGGCCATCTCGGCCGCCGGTCTCGGAGTGCTGCTGCTGCCGGGCGCCGCCGCGCCTTCGCCGGCGGGGGCGGTGCTGATGGCGGGCGCCGGCATGGCCTGGGGCGGCTACTCGCTGCGCGGACGCGGCGCCAGGGACCCGCTGGCCGCCACCGCCGCCAGCTTCATCCGCGCGGCGCCGCTCGGCGTCCTGCTGGCGCTGGTGTTCGCGGGGCGCGCGCATGCGGACGCGCGTGGGCTGGGGCTGGCCGTGGCCTCGGGAGCGCTGACGTCCGGGCTGGGCTATGTGCTGTGGTATGCGGCGCTGCGCCACCTGACTTCGCTGCGGGCGGCCGTGGTGCAGTTGTCGGTGCCGCTGATTGCCGCGTTCGGCGGCGTGGTCCTGCTGGACGAGGCGTTCACCTTGCGGCTGGGCGTGGCGGCGCTGGCGATCCTGGGCGGGATCGGGCTGGTGCTCGGCAGCCGCGCCGCGCGCAAGGGATGAGCGGCTTTTTCGGCGTCTGTCCGCCCATTAATTTGCAACTAACCGACGCGGGGCTTCACGCCAACCCTGCACCCCAGCCACCAGAGCGACGGTCGCGTCTGGTCCACAATCGCCGCCACCCTGGCACCGATCAGGCCGTCCCCGGATAGCGCCGCAAGAACTCGGCAAACGAGTCCACGTGCCCCCCGAGCACATCGGGATCGAGCGCGAACATGGCCCAGTAATAGAGTTCGCGGCCGTGGCAGGTCAGGGCCGGCGAGGAGAAACGGTGCCATTCCTTGTGCCGCACCGGCGAGTACATGCCGTCGCCGTCGCTGAAGTTCGGCACCACGCGGCGCTGCTCGAGCGCCTCCAGCAGCGAAGGCGGCGCGCCGCCGTCGAGGGCGATCTCGTAGTGGGCCTGCATGCCTTGCTCGGTCTCGACGGCCAGCAGCCAGGGGCGGGCGTCGCGGTCGTACATCAGGAAGCCGGGCGGGGTCTTGAACAGGTAGTGCTCGACGATCTTGTGGCGCGCGCCCAGTTCGCGCACCAGGCCGCAGATGGCGGGGTCGTTGACGAAGCTGTAGTCGTGCAGCGCGAGCAGCATGCGCAAGGCTTCCGACTGGGCCAGGAAGTAGCCCTCCTGCAGCTGGGTGAGTTCGGCCTCCAGGCGGTCGAGGGCATGGGCGTCGCTCTTGCGCAGGTAGCGGTCGATCAGGCCGCGATTGAAGGCTTCGATGGCGACCCGTTCGTCGGCGACCCCGGTCAGCAGGATCTTCCGGCACGGCAGCTCGCGCACCGCCTCGCAGAACTCGATCCCGTTCATGCCCGGCATCGAGTAATCGACCACCAGCACCGAGGGCGTCATGAAGCGCTGCGCCTGGTTGCGGATGCCGCAGACCTGCTCGACGTGCAGGGCGATGTTGTAGGGCTGGGGCGAGAAGGTGTAGGTGTCGACGCTGGGCGAGAGCAGGCTGGCCAGCGCTGCCGGCGCGGCGCCGTGCTCGCGCAGCCAGGCGATCGCGGCGCCGGTGTCGGAAAAGCCGATGCTGGGAAATCCGGGGCCGAGCTGGTAGCGCAGGCTATGGATGAAGCTGGGGCTGTCGTCGACGAGGACGGTCATGGTCGGGTGCTGGTAGATCGGAATAGTCATGTAAGCCTCGGTCGTCAGGGGCGCGGTGAGGAAGCCAGTGCGGATGGCGGACCCGCGTTGCGCATCGTCGCGCGGCGCTCCGGCGGGAACTCGAGCGCGAAGACGGTATAGATCTTCTCGCGCGAGCGGCAGCGGATCTTGCCGTGCCAGGCGTGCACGATGTCCTTGCACAGGGCCAGGCCGATGCCCGAGCCGGTGTTCGGCGGCCAGGAGTAAAAGCGCTCGAAGATGTAGGGCAGCTGCCTGGCCGCGATGCCGCAGCCGCTGTCCATCAGCAGCAGGCGCGGGCGCTTCCGGGCGCCGTCGACGATGATGCGCACCTTGCCCTTGCCGGCGCGCGCCACCGCCTTGAGGGCATTGCGCAGGAGGTTGAGCAGCACCACGGCGCCCAACTCCTCGCGGCCGAGGAAGGCGAAGTCCTTGCGCACCACCACGTCCACCAGGCGCCGCTGCTCTTCGTTGGCGAAGGGATAGCGCAGGATCACCGCCTCGACCATTTCCGACATCGACAGCCGCTCGGACGGCGCCAGCTGCTGGCTCATGGCCGACGCCGACAACAGGAACAGGTCGATCATCTGGTTCATGTGGCGTACCTCGAACTGGATGCGCCCCAGCGCTTCCGGCACGCCGGCTTCCTGGCCGGCCTGCGCCCGCCCGATACCGCGCACGTTGGCGGCGATGCTGATCAGCGGTGTGCGCAGCTCGTGCGACACCATCGCCAGCGCCTGCGACATGCCGGACAGCTTCTCGCGCGCGAGCACGCGGCGCCCGACCTTGGTCACCGACACGATCACGATCGTGAAGACGTAGATCGGCATCTGTTCCAGCGCCAGCGGGAAGGCGCTCAACCCGGAGCGCATGGCGTCCGGGTCGCCGACCGCCACGTACAGCACGCAGGCGGCCAGCGCCCCGAGCGCGCAGGAGGCCAGCGCGAACAGCCAGTCGAAGTGGAACAGTGCGATCAGCGCCACCAGCAGCGATTCGCCCCAGACCGCGGAGCCGTGGTTCATCAGGAACATGAAGCTGAAGAAGAAGGGCATCACATAGGTCACGCTGACGAATTCGTAAACCCGCAGCCAATTCCCCTTGATTTTGCGGGGCGCCAACAGTGCAGGCAGACACAGCACAAAACCGATCACACGCAGGTCCAGGCTCTCGAACTTTTGGGGGAACCAGGTTGTCCAGATGAGGTAGTACAAGGGCATGCCGATGCACCCCAGCCAGGCCAGGAAGTGCAGACGCATGACGGAATACGCCTGCTGCTGCTCCTGGCGCAGCAGCCACGCGAGCAGGGCGGGCCGGCTCAGGCGATAACGCGCCACGATCGGCGCGCTCATGCTCGCGACACTCCTGTACAGCAGGCTCTTCACTCGGTAGCTCCCGGTCGTAGACCGTTTGTTTTCAATACTTGTAAATTCGAAATTGATCTCACTCAACCCTTGGGTGAGCTTGACGGAAAACGCTCAGTCCAGATTGATCTCGGTCAATTCTGCGGCGGAGAGACGCGAAGAAGCCTTGTGCAGGGACACAATAAAATTTTTCCCGGAGGAAAACATGTCCACCATTAACACCATCCAGATCAAGCCTCGTCCCACCGCCAGCCTGCAGATGCCGGCCTTCGTCACGCGGCGCATGGACGCCCACCATGTGACCCGCATCGAACAGTTGATGGGGGGCGAGCATGTCCATGTCTGGAAGCGCCAGGGGCCAGGCGCCGTGATGCTTGCTGGCAACGACTACCTCTGCCTGGCGAACGAACCCGCGCTGCTCGACGCCCAGGCCCGCGTCCTGACCGGCGATGGCGGGCAGTCGCTGATGTCCGCCGTCTACCTGCAGTCAGGCAGCCAGCAGCACCGGCTGGAAGAAAAATTCGCCGACTTCCTGGGCGCCCAGGAGACCATCCTGGCCCAATCGGGCTGGGCGGCCAACGTCGGCCTCTTGCAAAGCATTTCGGAGCCGGGCGTGCCGGTCTACCTCGACATCATGGCGCATGCCTCGCTGTGGGATGGCGTGACGCTGGGCGGCGGCAAGGCGGTGCCCTTCCTGCATAACAATATGGAGCACCTGGAGCGGCAGCTGAACAAGCATGGCGCCGGCGTGATCGTGGTCGACGCCCTGTACAGCACCGACGGCAGCCTGGCGCCCCTGCACGCCGTGGTGGCGCTGGCCGAAAAGACCGGCAGCGTGCTGGTGGTCGACGAATCCCATTCGCTGGGCACCCATGGGCCGCGCGGCGCCGGCCTGGTGATCGCGGCCGGGCTCGAGGAGCGCGTGCACTTCCGCACCGCCTCGCTGGCCAAGGCCTTCGCCGGCCGCGCCGGCATCATCACTTGTTCGAGCCGCTTCAAACCCTACTTCCTGTCGGAGTCGCGCCCGGCCATCTTCAGTTCGTGCATGCTGAATCATGAACTGGCCTGGTTCGACGCCGCCATCGATTTCGTCGAGCGCGCCGACGCCCGCCGCGCCGCGCTACGCCGCATCACCGGGGAGGTGCGCACCGGCCTCGGACGGCTCGGTTATTGCGTCGACGAGGGCAGCGAGCAGATCATCGCGCTGGAGGTCGGCACCGAGCCCAGGACCCTGGTGCTGCGCAAGGCGCTGGAGAACCGCGGCATCCAGGGCGCCGTGTTCTGCGCCCCGGCCACGCCCAAGAACCGCGCGCTGGTGCGCCTGACCCTGAACGCCGGCCTGACGAAAGGCGAGATCGCCAAACTGCTGGCCGCCTGCGCCGACATGCGCGAGGAGGTCGACCTCGAGAACTGGACTTCCACGGTGCGCCGGCGCCGGGTGCACTGAGGAGGCTGACTCAGAAAGCCAGAATGTTGGCTCGTAAAGCCAGCGACTAAACCGTGGAGGTTTGACGCTTTCGCTTACTCTTATGAAAAATATAAGGGAGGCATAGCGTGAGAGACAAATACAAGCTGGTAGGGCCGATCTACGACTGGCTGAGCGCCTTCTACAGCGGCAAGTCCATTCACAAGTGCAAGATCGCCATGCTCGACCGCCTGCAGCCCGGCGACAAGGTGCTGTTCGCCGGCGTCGGGCACGGCCGGGATGCCGTGTATGCCGCCCAGCGCGGCGCCGAGGTGACGGTGGTCGACCTGTCCGAGACCATGCTGAAGAAATTCCAGGCCAACCTGGTGAAGGAGGGCGTGGCGCTGAACATCCGCCAGGTCCACAGCGACATCATGAAGGTGGAGGAGGAAGAACGCTACGACATGGTCGTCGCCAACTTCTTCCTCAACGTCTTCCATGAAGACATGATGGTCAGGGTGCTGCAGCACCTGATCCGCCTCGGCAAGCCGGGCGCCCGGGTGGTGGTCGGCGATTTCTCCTTCCCGACCGGGAACGTCCTGAGCCGCCTGGTGAAGACCCTGTACTGGTATGGCGCGGTCGGCTTCTTCTGGCTGTTCGCCGGGAACGCCTTCCACAACATCTACAACTACCCGGAGTGGATGAAAAAGCTGGGACTGCGCATCCACGAGCAGAAGCACTACAAGCTGCTGCTGCTGAACTGTTACTGGTCCGTGCTGGGCGAGAAACCGGCCTGAGGCCGGCTTTTCCGAGTATTCCCGAGCCTGAAGGCCCGCCGACCCGCCGCAAGCCGCGGCCGGACGGCAGGCCGCTTGCAACCCTAGCGGAGACTTCATGACCGACACCGCCATCGCACTCGCGCGGCCGGCCGCCACGCAGGCCGACGCGCTTGCCCACGCCGACCTCGCACGCCGCGTCGCCTGGCTGAAACAGTACGGCAGCCATCCGATGTCCTTTTCGACCATGCAGCCGGACATGGCCTATTTCGAGCTGCCCGGCATCGGCTACATCGCCTACGCCCAGCATTGGGGCATGCAGTTCGCACTGGGCGATCCGGTGTGCGCGCCCGGGCAGCGCGAGGAAATGCTGGACCGCTTCCTCGAGCGCTTCCCGCGCGCCCTGTTCGTCCAGGTCGGCAAGGCGGTGGTGGATCACCTGCACGGCCGCCACGGCTACTACGGCACCCAGTTCGGCAGCGAGGCCAAGATCGGGCTGGCCGACTGGAGCCTGCGCGGCGCGCGCAAGCAGATCATCCGCACCGCCGTCAATGGCGCCCGCGCCCAGGGCATCGAAATCCGCGAGGGCGGCTTCGACCACGACGTCAAGCGCATCTCGGAGGCCTGGATCCGCACCCGGCGCTGCAAGAACAACGAGATCCGTTTCCTGATCCGGCCGATGCTGATCGACTATCGGGAAGGCACGCGCTACTTCTATGCATTCAACTGCAAGGGCGCAGCGGTCGGCTTCATCTTCTTCGACCCCATTTATAAAGACGGCCGCCTGGCGGGCTATGTGCCGAACATCTCGCGTTCCTCCGCCAACTTCCGCCAGGGCCTGTGGTACGCGCTGATGGCGCATGCGCTGGACGTGTTCAGGGAAGAGGGCGTGCCCTACGTCGATCTCGGCCTGGTGCCGCTGCAGACGGATGGCGGGGTCGAGCCACAGGAGTCGCGGCTGCTGCGCGCCACCATGTCGGTGATCCGCGAGCGCATGGATTTCCTGTACAACTTCAAGGGCCTGGAATTCGCCAAGTCGCGCTTCCAGGGCCGCATCGAAAAGACCTATTGCTGCCACCGCAGCGCCATGCCGGCGCTGGCGATGACGGCCATGTTCCGCCTTACTCGAATCATCTGAGCAATCATGACTACTCAACTGAGCGTCACGGCCGCCCTGTCCGGCAAGCGTATCCTGCTGACCGGCGCCACCGGCTTCCTGGCCAAGGTCGTGCTCGAAAAACTGGTCCGCAGCGTGCCCGACATCGAAGCGGTGATCCTGCTGGTCCGCGGCGGAAGGGACGGCGACGCCCATGAACGCTTCCGGCGCCAGGTCGCCACGTCTTCCATCTTCGACACGCTGCGCGCCGAGCGCGGCCCCTGGCTGGAGCGCTTTTTCGCCGAGCGCGTCGAATGCGTGACGGGCGAAGTGACCGAGCCGCATTTCGGCCTGGACCCCGGCGGCTTCCATGCACTGGCGGCGCGCACCGACCTGGTGATCAATGCGGCGGCCAGCGTCAACTTCCGCGAGCCGCTCGACCAGGCCCTGGCCATCAACACCCTCAGCCTGCACCACCTGACGGCGCTGGCGCGCGCGGCCAGTGCGCCGCTGGTGCAGGTTTCGACCTGCTACGTGCACGGCTACCGGCGCGGCGACATCTTCGAGCGACTGGCCGAACCGGCCGGCCGCACGGCCATCCCGCGCCGCAAGAACGGCCAGTACGATATCGAGGCGCTGGTCGCAGGCCTGCAGCGCCGCATCGCCCGCGTGCGCGAGCGGACCCGCGACCGCGAGCGGCTGGAGGCGGCCCTGACCGCGCTCGGCATCCGCGAAGCCAACCGCCACGGCTGGAACGACACCTATACCTTTACCAAGTGGATGGGCGAGCAACTGGCCGTGCAGGGCATGCAGGGCCGCGCCATGAGCATCGTGCGCCCGGCCATCATCGAAAGCACGCTGCAGGGCCCCGTGCCCGGCTGGCTCGAAGGCGTGAAGGTGGCCGACGCGGTGATCCTGGCCTATGCGCGCGGCCGCACCAGCTTCTTCCCGGCGCGGCCGGAAGGCATCATCGACGTGATCCCGGCCGACCTGGTCGCCAACGGCATCCTGATGGCGGCCGCCGAAGCGATCCAGGCGCCGGCCGGGCACCGCATCTACCAGAGCTGCAGCGGTTCGAGCCAGCCGATCCTGGTCGGAGAACTGATCCGCCTGCTGCAGGGCGAGGCGCAGCGAAACTGGCGGCAGTACGACAAGCTGTTCCACAAGGAGCCGAAGCACCGCTTCCGCGTGGTCGGCAATGTCCGCTTCCGGCTGGCGATGGCCGGCGTGGCGCTGGGGGCGATGGCCTGGAGCGGCCTGCGCCGCCTGGCGGGCCGGCCGGGCGAGACGCCCGCCATGGAAAAGCTGCGCACCACGCGCCTGCTGGCGATCACCTTTTCCTTCTACGCCCGGCCGCGCTACCGCTTCCATAACGATGGGCTGCTGGCGCTGGCCCGGCGCTTCGATGATGCGTCGCGCGCGCTGTACCCGGTCGACGCCCGTGCAATCGACTGGGAAGACTACCTGTGCCGGGTGCACATGGCGGGCCTGAACCGCTATGCGCTCAAGCGCAAGGAAGCGCGCGCGGTCCAGCCGCCCGAAGCCGCCGCGCAGGCCGTTCTTCCCCAGCCCGAGGCCGTGCGCTGATTGCAGGCCTCCGAGCGGCCGGTAGTCTGGATTTGGTACACTGCGCCTTTTACGCACCACCTCATTCACGATGTCCGCTCCGCTCGAGCTGCGCGCAGGCGCACTGATCCACCTGCTGCAAACGGACCCGCACACAAAATGCGAGGGCGTCGCGGCCCTGGCGCGGGCGCATGCCGACGGCAGCCTGGCCGCCGATCCCGCCGCCAGCTTCGAACCCGCCGGCGCCATCCCCGGCCGCCCCGGCAAGCCCGAACTGGTGCCGCCGCGCCTGGTCGGGCGCCGCTCCATGGCCACGCCCGAGGGCCGCGCGATGCTGGTCCACGCCCTGGCCCATATCGAATTCAACGCCATCAACCTGGCGCTGGACGCCGTCTGGCGCTTCCCCGGCATGCCGCCGGCCTACTACGCGGACTGGCTGCGGGTGGCGAAGGAAGAGGCGTATCACTTCTCGCTGCTGGACGCGCATCTGGGCACGCTGGGCCACGCCTACGGCGATTTTGCCGGCCACGACAGCCTGTGGGAGATGGTCGAAAAAACCCGCGGCGACATCCTCGCGCGCATGGCTCTGGTGCCGCGCACGCTGGAGGCGCGCGGGCTGGATGCGATCCCGCCGCTGCGCGCCAAGCTGGCCCAGGCCGGCGACCTGGCGGCGGCGGAAATCCTCGACATCATCCTGCGCGACGAAGTCGGCCACGTCGAGATCGGCAACCGCTGGTACCTGGGCCTGTGCCGGGAACGCGGCCTGGAGCCGATCGCCACCTATGAGGCGTTGGCGCTGCACTACAAGGCGCCGGTCCTGAAAGGCCCGTTCAACCTGGAAGCGCGCCGCCGCGCCGGTTTCAGCGAGGCCGAACTGGCGCGCTACCGCGGCGACAGCGTCTCCTTCGCGCCATGAGCGAGCTGGCCGACCCCGACGTTCATCCGCGCGGCTTCCTGCTGACCCGCCATTGGCGCGATCTCGATACCGGCGTCGAGCTGGAGTTCTGGCTCGCCACCGAACACGGTCCGCGCCGCGTGCGCGTGGGCGGCCAGAGTGCGGTGGCCTTCATTCCGGCTGAACAGCGCGAAGCCGTGGAATTCGTGCTGCGCGGCGAGAAGGGCGCCGAATTGCGCGAACTGGGCCTGTCCGATTTCCAGCATCGCCCGGTGCTGGGCCTGTACTGCCGCCAGTACCGCAAGCTGCTGGCGCTCGAGAAGAAGCTGCGCCAGCAGGGCGTGGACGTCTACGAGGCCGACGTGCGCCCGCCCGAGCGCTACCTGATGGAGCGCTTCATCACCGCGCCTGTGCTGTTTGCGGGAACGCCGGACGCCAGGGATACGCAGCTGCTGCTGGACGGCCAGCTGAAACCCGACGGCGACTACCGTCCGGCCATCCGCACGGTCTCGCTGGACATCGAGACCACCTTCCAGGGCGAGCTGCGTTCGATCGCGCTGGAAGGCTGCGGCCAGCGCCAGGTCTACATGCTGGGGCCGCCGAACGGCGACGCCGGCATCGTCGATTTCGACTACGAATACTGCGACACCCGCTTGGCGCTGCTGGACCGGATCGAAGAATGGTTCGTGCGCCACGACCCGGACGCCATCATCGGCTGGAGCGTGATCGGCTTCGACCTGCGCGTGCTGCAGAAGCACGCCGAGCAGATGGGGCGCCCGCTGCGCCTGGGCCGCGACGGCAGTCCGATGGAGTGGCGCGAGCGCGCCGGCGGCGAGTTCTATTTCGGCGGCATCGCCGGCCGCCTGGTCATCGACGGCATCGAGGCGCTGCGCTCGGCCACCTGGAGCTTCCCCTCGTTCAGCCTGGAGTCGGTGTCGCAGACCCTGCTGGGCGAGGGCAAGGAGATCGGCAATCCCTACGACCGCATGGCCGAGATCGACCGCATGTTCGCCGAGGACAAGCCGATGCTGGCCCGTTACAACCTGAAGGATTGCGAGCTGGTCACGCGCATCTTCGAGAAGACCAACCTGATGGCCTTCCTGCTGGAGCGCGCCAGCGTGACGGGCCTCTCGGCCGACCGCAGCGGGGGTTCGGTGGCGGCCTTCGAGCATTCGTACATCCCGCTGATGCACCGCCAGGGCTTCGTCGCGCCGAATATCGGCGACGTCGCGGCCGAGGACAGCCCCGGCGGCTTCGTCATGGATTCGCGCTCCGGCCTCTACGATTCGGTGCTGGTGCTCGACTACAAAAGCCTGTACCCGTCGATTATCCGCACCTTCCTGATCGACCCGGTCGGCCTGGTGGCGGGCCTGGCCGAGCCCGAGGAAGACACGGTGCCGGGCTTCCGCGGCGGCCGCTTCTCGCGCAGCAAACACTGCCTGCCCGGCATCGTCACGCGCGTGTGGGCGGGCAGGGAAGCGGCCAAGCGCGAGAAGAACGCGCCGCTGTCGCAGGCGCTGAAGATCATCATGAACGCCTTCTACGGGGTGCTCGGCACGCCGGCCTGCCGCTTCTTCGACCCGCGCCTGGCCTCGTCGATCACGATGCGCGGCCACCGCATCATGCACCGCACGCGCGAGCTGATCGAGGAGCGCGGCTACCAGGTGATCTACGGCGACACCGACTCGACCTTCGTCTGGCTGGGCAAGCCGCATGCGGACGAGGACGCGCGCCGCATCGGCCGGGAACTGGTGGACCACGTGAACGCCTGGTGGCGCACGACGCTGCGGGACGAACTGGGGCTAGAAAGCGCGCTGGAGCTGGAATACGACGTGCACTTCCGGCGCTTCCTGATGCCGACGGTGCGCGGCTCCGACGAAGGCAGCAAGAAGCGCTACGCCGGCATGGCCACCGGCGCCGACGGCGGCGACGAGATGGTCTACAAGGGCCTGGAAACGGTGCGCACCGACTGGACGCCGCTGGCCCAGGCATTCCAGCAGGGCCTGTACGAGCGCATCTTCAAGGAGCAGCCCTACGAAGACTATGTGCGCGACTATGTGGCGCGCACCCTGAACGGAGAGCTGGAAGGGCAGCTGGTCTACCGCAAGCGGCTACGGCGCGCGCTGGACGAGTACGAAAAGAACGTGCCGCCGCATGTGCGCGCGGCGCGCATTGCCGACGAATACCATGTGCGGCAGGGCCGGCCGCCGCAATACCGGAATCGTGGCTGGATCCGCTATGTCATGACGACTGCCGGCCCCGAACCGCTCGACGTGCGCGAGGCCGGGAGCGGCTCGCCCATCGACTATGAGCACTATTTGAGCAAGCAGCTGGAACCGGTGGCGGATGCGATTTTGCCGTTCGTGGATGACAGTTTTGCGCGTTTGACCAGTCCGCAGGGAGACCTCTTCTGACGTCGTTCCCGCGAAGGCGGGCTAGGGCCCCCGGCATTAGCCCCCCAAGTTTGTATGCGTTGACGGGACGCCGACAGCACTTGGATCCCCGCCTGCGCGGGGATGACGGTTTTGAGCTTAGCGGTACTCGCGGTGGAAACGGCTGCCCAGCCGCGTCAACACCTCATACCCGATCGTCCCCGCCTCGCGCGCCACATCATCAACGGTCTGGTGTGCCCCCAGCAGCTCCACTTCGCAACCCGGCTGCACCCGCGTTTCGGGAATTCCGGTCACATCCAGCGTGATGCTATCCATCGACACATTTCCGGCAAACGGCACGCGCTGCCCATCGATGAAAGCATGGCCACGCCCGGACAGCGAGCGCAGCCACCCATCCGCATAGCCGATTCCGATGGTCGCGATCCGACGCGGCCCGTCGGCCACGAAGTGCGCCCCATAGCCGACGATGTCGCCGGTCGCCACCTGCCGCGATTGCACGATGCGCGCCCGCAGGCCGACCGCCTGGCGCAGCGGGTTCGGTGAACCCGGCTGCGGATTGATGCCGTACAGCGCGGCGCCGGGACGCAGCAGATCGTGGTGGAAGCCCGGGCCCAGGAACACCGCCGAGGAATTCGCCAGGCTGCCCGGGATGCCGGCAAGGCGCGCGCGCAGGGCGGCGAAGCGCTCGCGCTGAACCTGGTTCATCGCGTGCGCGGGCTCGTCGGCGCAGGCCAGGTGGCTCATCACCAGCACCGGCTGCAGCTCGTCTTTCCAGGCCGGATCGGCCAGCAGCCGCTCGGCGTCGGCCGGGGCCAGGCCCATGCGCGACATGCCGGTATCGAACTGCAGCGCGGCCGGCAGGCGGCGCTGCAGCTTGCGGCACAAGGCGCGCCACTCGGCAATCTGGGAAGGATCGTTCAGGACGGGAAGCAGCCCGTGTTCGACGAAATCGGCGGCGCCGCCGGGCGGCGGGCCATGCAGCACGTAGATGGCCGCATCCTCGGGCAGCATCGGCCGCAGGCGCATGCCTTCGTCCAGGTGGGCGGTGAAGAACACGCGGCAGCCTTCGCTGGCCAGCGCCGGCGCCACCACGGACATGCCGAGACCATAGGCGTCGGCCTTCATCACGGCGGCGCAGGCGGCGCCCGCGCCGGTGTCGCGCAGCAGGCGCCAGTTCGAACGCACCGCGTCCAGGTCGACCGTCAGCAGCGACCCGGCGCGGGCCGCATCGACTCCAAAGACATCCGCCACCATCAGGCCTTCGCGAATTCGGCGCGCGGTGCGGACGGGCGCTGGCCGGCGTAGCGGAAGATCGCCAGGTCGTCGGTGTGGATGGCCGGGACCTTGCCGCTCACCAGATCCGCGATCACGCTGGCCGAACCGCAGGCCATGGTCCAGCCAAGGGTGCCGTGACCGGTATTCAGGAACAGGTTGCGCAGCGGGGTCGCGCCGACGATCGGGGTCGAGTCCGGCGTCATCGGGCGCAGGCCGGTCCAGAAGCTGGCCTTCGACACGTCGCCGCCGCCCGGGAACAGGTCGGTCACGACCATCTCCAGGGTCTCGCGGCGGCGCGGGTTGAGCGCCTTGCTGTAGCCGGCGATTTCCGCCATGCCGCCGACGCGGATGCGGTTTTCGAAGCGGGTGATGGCGATCTTGTAGGTCTCGTCGAGGATGGTCGAGACCGGGGCCTGGGCGGCGTCGGTGATCGGCACCGTGATCGAGTAGCCCTTCAGCGGGTACACCGGGACGCGGAAGAACTGCCTCATCAGCAGGCGCGAGTAGCTGCCCAGCGCCACCACGTAGCGGTCGGCGGTGAAGACCCCCTTGTCGGTGCGGACACCGGTGATCTGGTCGCCCTGCGATTCGATGGCGCGGATGTCGACGCCATATTCGAAGCGCACGCCGATGCTTGCTGCCATCGCGGCCAGCCTAGTGGTGAACATCTGGCAGTCGCCGGTTTCGTCGTTCGGCAGGCGCAGGCCGCCGACCAGCTTGTCGCGCACATTGGCGAGGGCCGGCTCGGCGCCGGCCAGCTGCTCGCGGTTCAGCACTTCGAAGGGCACGCCGGCCTGGCGCAGGATCTCGATGTCCTTGGCGGCGCCGTCGAACTGGGCCTGGGTGCGGAACAACTGCAGGGTGCCTTGCTGGCGGCCTTCGTAGTCGATGCCGGTCTCGCTGCGCAGTTCACGGATGCAGTCGCGGCTATACTCGGCCAGGCGCACCATGCGTTCCTTGTTGACCGCATAGCGGCCGGCGTCGCAGTTTTTGAACATCTCCCACATCCACTGCAGCTGGAACAGCGAGCCGTCCGGGCGGATCGCCAGTGGCGCGTGGCGCTGGAACAGCCACTTGAAGGCCTTCATCGGGATGCCGGGTGCGGCCCAGGGCGAGGCGTAGCCGGGGGAGATCTGGCCGGCGTTGGCGAAGCTGGTTTCCAGCGCCGCGCCCGGCTGGCGGTCGATCACGGTGACTTCGTGGCCGGCCTTGGCCAGGTAATACGCGGTCGACACGCCGACCACACCGCTTCCCAGTACGATGACTCGCATAATGCTCTCGAAAAATAGATTGGATGAATCGGAAAAGATTGCTATCGTATATCTGATATAGGCAAATTAGTTCCTATATTTACTTCCAGATTTGGTGAAACTTCATGCGCGTTCAAAAAGAATCGAACCGGGTGCTCGACAAGATCGACCTCCACATCTTGTCCATCCTGCAAGGCGACGGCCGCATCGTGATGAAGGACCTGGCCGAGCGGGTCGGCCTGTCGCTGACGCCCTGCATCGAACGCGTCAAGCGCATGGAGCGCGACGGCGTGATCGCCGGCTACTATGCGCGGGTCAATCCGCAGGCGATGGGGCTGCAGATCCTGGTCTTCGTCGAGATCACCCTGCTGCAGAAGTCCGAAAAAGCCTTCGAGCGCTTCCGCCGCGCCATGCTCGGCATTCCCGAGGTGATGGAATGCCACCTGGTGTCGGGCGATTTCGACTACCTGATCAAGGCGCGGATTCCCGAGATGTCCGAATACCGGCGCCTGCTGGGAGAGATCCTGCATCTGGCGGATTCGGCGCAGTCCAAGTCGTATGTGGTGATGGAAGAAGTAAAAGAAACCCTGGCCTTGTCGATTGGCCAATGACGTTCGCCGCCGCCGATGTTTAACCGTCATCCCCGCGAAGGCGGGGATCCAAGTTTTGCCCGCACCTCGATAACGCGCACAAACTTGGGTTCCCGCCTGCGCGGGAACGACGGGAGCGCGCGGCAGGCCGGATGTTTGTGAGAATCCGTGGTTTTTTGGAACAGGAACTGATGAAATTGAGCAAGAGTTTGCCATGTACTGACACAGGCGGCAGCTTCGCCACTAGAATCGTTTCCCGGGGGAATCACTACTTTTCGGGATGAGACATGAAATCGGTTCAGCAGGAAGTCGACGAGCGCAGCAACCTTACCGGCACCAATAAATTCGAGCTTTTGCTTTTCCGCCTCGGCGGCGACGACAAGGGCCAGCATAGCGAGCTGTTCGGCATCAACGTGTTCAAGATCCGCGAGATCGTGGCGATGCCGGAGATCACCGCGATCGCCGGCTCGCCGAAGCACGTGCTGGGCGTGGTCAACCTGCGCGGCCAGATCATCCAGGTGCTGGACCTGCCTGGCATCGCCGGCGTCAAGCCGGTCACCGGCCTGAACATCATGCTGGTCACGGAATTCGCCCGCACCACCCAGGCCTTCGCGGTCGAGAGCGTGGAGGAGATCGTGCGCCTGGACTGGAGCCAGGTGATGTCGTCGGAGCATAGCGCCGGCAGCGGCATGGTGACCAGTATCGCCCGCCTCGAGCCGAGCGAAGGCCAGCCGGCCCGCCTGGCCCAGGTGCTGGACGTGGAAACCATCCTGCGCGACCTCAGCCCGCCCGACGAAAAGGACGCGCGCGCGGTGCAGCAGGCGGTCGGCAGCAGGATCGTCGTCAAGCCCGGCTCCGTGGTGCTGGCGGCCGACGATTCGGTGGTGGCGCGCGCCCTGATCGAGCAGGGCCTGGACGCCATGGGCCTGCCTTTCATCATGACCAAGAGCGGCAAGGAATGCTGGGAACAGCTGAACGCCATCGCCGCCGCCGCCGAAGCCGAGGGCAAGACCGTGCAGGACCGCATCGCCGCGGTGCTGACCGACCTCGAGATGCCGGAGATGGACGGTTTCACGCTGACCCGCAAGATCAAGACGCACCAGCGTTTCGCCAGCCTGCCGGTGGTGATCCACTCTTCGCTGTCGGGCACGACCAATGAAGAGCACGTCAAGAAAGTCGGCGCCGACGCCTACGTCGCCAAGTATTCGGCCGAGGATCTTTCACGTACCCTGCGAGCTGTTCTGCACGGCTGAGTTCCGGTATGATCCGGCAGTCGATTCCTTACCGAACTGCCAAGTGATCACTTCCAATCAAGAGGCCATTGCCTCGCGCGTCCTGAACCTCGTCAATGGCGGCGTCATCGTGCTCGACGCCGGCCGGCACATCGTCTTGTGGAACAGCTGGCTGACGCCGCGCTGCGGCCGCGCCGCCGCCCGCGTCATGGGACGGCCGCTGTTCGAGGTCTTTCCCGAGCTGCGCGGCTCGCGCGTGGAGGCGGCGGTCCTGGCCGCACTGGCGGAAGACATCACGACCGCGATCCCCCAGTCCGAGCAGCGCAGCCCATTCCCGCTGCGCGCCGCCGGCAGCTTCGACGGCCCCTTGATCGAGCAGGCGGTGACGGTCTCGCCCTTCCGCGAGGACGGCGAGACCTATTGCCTGGTCGAGATCCGCGACGTGAGCAATACCGTCGAGCGCGAGAAGCGCCTGCTCGACCATGCGGAATCGCTGCGCGCCCGTTCCTACGTCGATGGCCTGACCGGCATCGCCAACCGCCGCTACTTTGACGTCGCCCTCGACCGCGAGCTGCGGCGCGCCCAGCGCCTCGGCGGTTCGCTGTCGCTGCTGCTGACCGACATCGACTCCTTCAAGGCCTATAACGACCACTTCGGCCACCAGGCCGGCGACAGCTGCCTGTCCTCGGTGGCGCAGGCGCTGGCTTCGCGCCTGAAGCGCCCGGCCGACGTCGCCGCGCGCTACGGCGGGGAGGAGTTCGCCGCGATCCTGCCGGACACCGACGCGGCCCAGGCCCGCCAGCTGGCGGAAAGCATCCGCGATTACGTGGCTTCGCTGAACCTGCCGCATGCGCCGACCGCCGTGCGTCCGTACGTGACGCTCAGCATCGGCGTGGCCAGCATGGAGAAGGGGCGGCTGGAGGAGGCGAAGACCCTGATCGAAGCCGCCGACAAGGCTTTGTATGCGGCCAAGCGCGGCGGGCGGGACCGGGTGATCGTCGACGGCGAGGCTTGAAGAGGCTTCATCGATGAGCCGCCGGGGTCTCACATCGGCGGCTGCCCGTTCGAGGCCGTCACACCCGCATCCACGGGCAAATTCACGCCGGTGATCAGGCGCGCATCCTCGCTCGCGAGGAATGCGATCGCCGCGGCGACGCCTTCGGGATCCTCGGGCGAGCAGAGCGGCATGCGTTCCTTGAACTTGGCGACCAGCTCCTTATCCTTCAGCATGTCCTCGGTCATGCCGGTTTTCGTGAAGCTGGGATTGACCGCATTCACCCGCACGCCGTCCTTGCCCGCGTCCAGCGCCATCGCGCGCACCATGTTGCTGACCGCGCCCTTCGAGGTGTTGTAGGCGAAGGTATTCCAGTCGCCGCCGAGTCCCGAGACGGATGAGGTCATGACGATGCAACCCCGGACTTTCACCAGTTCGGGCATCGCCGCCTTGGCCATGTGGAAGTAGCCGCCCACGTTGACGGCCATGACGTGCGCGAAGTCTTCTTCGCTGGTCTGCATGATGTCGCCCTCGGTGGCGACGCCGGCATTGTTGATCAGGACATGCAGGCCGCCGAAGCGGTCGACGGCCGCCTTGACGGCTGCATCTGCCGTTTGCTTGTCGGCGGTATCGCCGATTTGCACCAGCACGCGGTCCTGCGGCAGTCCGGCGGCGGCTTTTTCGAGGCTGGCTTCATCGATGTCGAGCATGACGACACGGGCGCCTTCGTCGAGGAAGCGGCGGGCGCTTGCCAGGCCGATGCCGGAAGCGGCGCCCGTGACGAGTACGGTCTTATCCCTGAATCGGTTCATCCTGTCTTCCTCCTGGCGAATACGATGCAGGGGACGATAGCACAGCCGCGCAGACACCCCGTTCCGCCAGACTTTCAATACGATTGTGACGCGGCGGCGCGGCGCGCGACGGCATCGCCGGGGCATCGTATTGACAAAGGCGCCCCGCAGCGTATTCATGCGTGGAATTCATTGGCGTTTGTGGCCCGCAGCCCTAGCCAGCCCTCTGGTTTTCGCGCATATTATCGGGTTTGCACCACGGCTTCACGGCAGTTGGGCTGTCATTACAGGAAGATGGCGGCTGTTTGGCGCCCGTCTGGCCCGCTGGTTTGCCCTTGTCCGGAGTATTCAATGCTGCTTGGCCTTGTCCGCGTCGCGCTGCGCCGACCCTACACCTTCGTCGTGCTGGCGCTCACCCTGCTCATCATCGGCCCGCTGGCCGCGATGCGCACGCCCACCGACATCTTCCCCGACATCAAAATGCCCGTGATCGCGGTCGCCTGGCAGTACACGGGCCTGCCGCCGGACCAGATGGCGGGACGGGTCTCGACCCTGTTCCAGCGCTCGCTGACCACCACCGTCAACGACATCGAGCACATCGAGGCCAACACCTACGCCGGCATCAGCGTCGTGAAGATCTTTTTCCAGCCGGGCGTCGACATCGCGGTGGCCAACGCCCAGGTGACGGCGATCTCGCAATCGGCCGCGCGCCAGATGCCAGCCGGGATCACGCCGCCGCTGATCATCAACTACAACGCGGCCACCGTGCCCATCCTGCAGCTGGCCCTGTCCGGCAAGGGGCTGTCGGAGCAGCAGCTGTTCGACCTCGGCCTGAACACCATCCGCACGCCGCTGGTGACGGTGCCGGGCGCCGCGATCCCGCTCCCTTACGGCGGCAAGCAGCGCCAGGTGCAGGTCGACGTCAAGCCCGACGCCCTGCAGGCGCGCGGCCTGTCGGCCCAGGACATCGCCAACGCGCTGGCGGCGCAGAACGTGCTGACCCCGGTCGGCAGCCAGAAGATCGACGCGCTCGAATACACGATCCAGCTGAACAACGCGCCGTCCGCGATCGAGGACCTGGCGCGCCTGCCGGTCAAGGTCGCCGGCGGCGCCACCATTTACCTGGGCGACGTCGCCGACGTCCACGACGGCAATGCCCCCCAGACCAACATCGTCCACGTCGACGGCGGCCGTTCGGTGCTGATGTCGATCCTGAAGAACGGCTCGGCGTCCACGCTGGCGATCGTCGACGGCGTGCGCGCCAAGCTGCGGCAGCTGGCGCCCAGCCTGCCGGACGCGCTGAAGGTGGTGCCGATCAACGACCAGTCGGTGTTCGTGCGCGCCGCGATCAAGGGCGTGGCCACCGAGGGCGCCATCGCGGCGGCCCTCACCAGCGTCATGATCCTGCTGTTCCTGGGGAGCTGGCGCTCGACCGTGATCATCGCGGTCTCGATCCCGCTGTCCATCCTCGGCTCCATCATCGCGCTGGCCGCGAGCGGCGAAACGCTGAACCTGATGACCCTGGGCGGCCTGGCGCTGGCGGTCGGCATCCTGGTCGACGACGCCACCGTCACCATCGAGAACATCAACTGGCACCTGGAGCAGGGCAAGGCGGTGGAGCCGGCGATCCTGGACGGCGCCCAGCAGATCGTGGCGCCGGCGCTGGTGTCGCTGCTGTGCATCTGCATCGTGTTCATCCCGATGTTCTTCCTCGATGGCGTGGCGCGCTTCCTGTTCGTGCCGATGGCGAAGGCGGTGATCTTCGCGCTGGTCTGCTCCTTCATCCTGTCGCGCACCCTGGTGCCGACCATGGCCAACTGGCTGCTCCGCGCCCACGACCCACGCGAGGAGCACGCGCACAAGCCGACCAACGCATTCCAGCGCTTCCAGCGCGGCTTCGAGTCCCGCTTCGAAGGCCTGCGCCACCGCTACCACGGCATCCTGCAGCATGCGATCCGGCGCCGCCGACCCTTCCTGACCGGCTTCATCGCGGTGGTGGCGCTGTCCTTCCTGCTGCTGCCTTTCCTGGGCAGTAACTTCTTCCCGGCCGTCGATTCGGGCCAGGTGCTGCTGCATGCCCGGGCTCCGATCGGCACCCGCGTCGAAGAGACGGCCAAGCGCTTCGCGAAGATCGAAGAGGCGATCCGCCGCGTCATCCCGGGCAAGGAAATCGTGACGATGGTGGACAACATCGGCAAGCCCGCGTCCAGCATCAACCTCACCTACAACAACACCGGCACCATCGGCACCCAGGACGGCGACTTCCAGATCGCATTGAAAGAGGACCACGCGCCGACCGCCGACTACGTGCGCAAGCTGCGCGAGGTGCTGCCGCGCGAATTCCCGGACACCGCCTTTTCCTTCCCGCCGGCCGACATCGTCAGCCAGATCCTGAATTTCGGCTCGCCGGCGCCGATCGACGTGCAGGTGCGCGGCCGGAACATCGACGCCAATTTCGGCTACGCCAACCAGCTCCTGAAGCGCATCCGCGCGATTCCCGGCGTGGCCGACGCCCGCATCCAGCAGTCGAACCGCGCGCCGCTGTTCAAGGTCGAGGTCGACCGTACCCAGGCCCAGCTGCTCGGCCTGACCACGCGCGACGTCACCAACAGCATGGTGGTGAACCTGGCCGGTTCCAGCCAGGTGGCGCCGACCTACTGGCTGAACCCGGCCACCGGCGTCACTTATCCGATCGTGATGCAGACGCCCGAGGTGCAGCTCGACTCGCTGTCGGCGCTGGCGAATCTCCCGGTGGGCAACGGCGCCAACGCCAACGCCGCCACCCTGGGCGGGATCGCGCGCTTCGAACGCGGCAACGGCAGCGCCCTGGTGAGCCAGTACGACGTCACGCCCATGGTGCAGATCCACGCCACCACCCAGGACCGCGACCTCGGCGCCGTCGCCGCCGACATCCGGAAGGTGCTCGACGAAACGAAGGCCGACCTGCCCAAGGGCGCGACGGTCGAGATGCTGGGCCAGGTGCGCACCATGGAGCGTGCCTTCTCGGGCCTGCTGTTCGGCCTGCTGGGCGCGGTCGGCCTGATCTACCTGCTCATCGTGGTCAATTTCCAGTCCTGGACCGACCCGGCGGTGATCGTCTCGGCGCTGCCGGCGGCGCTGGCCGGCATCGTCTGGATGCTGTTCGCGACCCACACCAGCTTGTCGGTGCCGGCGCTGACCGGCGCCATCATGTGCATGGGCGTGGCCACCGCCAACAGCGTGCTGGTGATCAGCTTCGCGCGCGAGCGTCTCGAAGAACTGGGCGACGCCGCGGCGGCCGCGCTGGAGGCGGGCTTCGTGCGCTTCCGCCCGGTGCTGATGACCGCCCTGGCCATGGTGATCGGCATGCTGCCGATGGCCCTGGGCCTGGGCGAGGGCGGCGAGCAGAACGCGCCGCTGGGCCGCGCCGTGATCGGCGGCCTGGTGTTCTCGACCATCGCCACCCTGGTCTTCGTTCCCGTCGTTTTCAGCCTGGTCCACGGCCGCCGCAAGCTGCGCGCGCCGGATGCAGGCCTGCCACCCCAATCCGGAGTTCCCGCTCATGCAAGCTAAATCTACGAACAAACGTCCGCTGGTGATCGGCGCGATCGCGCTGGCGGTGGCCGCCGCCGTGGTGATCGGCGGCCTCGCCACCCGCCATTTCCAGGCCCAGCAGCTCAAGGAAGCGGCCGCGGAACGGGCGGTGCCGACGGTGAGCCTGGTCGCCATGAAGGACATGGCGGGCGCGCCGATGGAACTGCCGGCCCGCATCGAAGCCTGGTCGCGCGCGCCGATCTATGCGCGCGTGTCCGGTTACCTGAAGTCCTGGCGCGTCGACATCGGCGCGCCCGTGAAAGCCGGGCAGGTGCTGGCCACGATCGAGACCCCGGACCTGGACCAGGACCTGCGCCAGGCCCAGGCCCAGCTGGCGGTCGCGCGCAGCAACCTGGCGCTGGCCGAGAGTACGGCCAGGCGCTGGCAGTCGCTGGTGGCGCAGAACGCGGTGTCGAAACAGGAAGCGGACGAGAAGCAGGGCGACTACATCGCCAAGCAGTCCAGCGTGGCGGCGCTGCAGGCCAGCGTCGAGCGCCAGCAGGCGCTGAAACGCTATACCCAGCTGAGCGCGCCTTTCGACGGCGTCGTCACGGCGCGCAACACCGACGTCGGTGCGCTGGTCAACGCGGGTTCCGGCGGCGCCGCCGGCAGCGAATTGTTCGTGGTGTCCGACCTGCGCCGCCTGCGCGTCTACGTGCAGGTGCCGCAGCGCCAGGTGGCGCAGATCCATCCGGGCAGCCTGGCCCGCGTGTCGGTGCCGGAGCGCCCGGGCGTGACTTACCAGGCCAGGGTGCAGTCGCTGGCCCAGGCCATCAATGCGGGATCGGGCACCATGCTGGTCCAGCTGGCGGTCGAGAATCCCAAGGCCGAGCTGGTGCCGGGCGCCTTCGCCACCGTCGCTTTCGAGCAGGCGGCGAGCGCAGGCAATGCGGTGGCGATCCCGCCCGGCGCGCTGATCATGGGCCGCAACGGCGCCCAGGTGGCGGTGCTGGATGCCGCCAACAAGGTGCGGATCAGGAAGGTGACGATCGCGCGCGACTTCGGCAACGTGATCGAGCTGGGAGAGGGCGTCACCAAGGCCGACCGCATCATCGACAGCCCGCCGGACGGGCTGGCCGATGGCGATGTGGTGAAGCTCGCGAAACGGTAGGGCGGGCACACCGTGCCCGCGTGCGGCGCCCATGTGACGCGAACCTGATGCGTGGGCAGGTGATTGATGCCCCCGGCATCAATCACCCCACCCTAGCTTACTTCCTGGTGACGCGCCAGACCACATTGCCCACGTCGTCGGCAATCAGCAGCGCCCCATCCGCATCCTGCGCCATGCCGACCGGCGCGCCGAACAGCTGCTTCTCGTCGGCCGAGTGGAAGCCGGTCACGACCGGCTGGGCGGGGCCGCTGGGCATGCCGTTGGCGAAGGGCACGTAGACCACCTGGTAGCCCGAGAGCGGCGTGCGGTCCCAGCTGCCATGCTCGGCGACGAAGGCGCCGCCCTTGTACTGCGGCAGGCCGTTCCCGGTGTAGAACAGCAGGCCCAGCGCGGCGACGTGGGAGCCGAGAGCGTAATCCGGCTTGATGGCCTTCGCCACCAGGTCCGGGCGCTGCGGCTGGACGCGGCGGTCGACGTGCTGGCCGTAATAGCTGTAAGGCCAGCCATAGAAGCCTTTTTCCTGCACCGAGGTCAGATAGTCCGGGACCAGGTCGGCGCCGATCTCGTCGCGTTCGTTGGCGATGGCCCACAGCTTGCCGGACTGCGGCTCCCATCCCAGGCCGGTCGGATTGCGGATGCCCGAAGCGAAGACGCGGCTGGCGCCGGTCGCGGCGTCGACCTCGAGCACGGCGGCGCGGCGGTATTCCACTTCCATGCCGTTTTCCGTGATGTTGCTGTTCGAGCCGCTGCCCACATACAGGTGCTTGCCGTCGGGGCTGGCCAGCAGCGCCTTGGTCCAGTGGTGGTTGACGGTGCTCGGCAGGTCGCCCAGCTCGACGCCGGGGTCGGACATCTTGGTTTCACCCGGCGTGTAGCGGTATTTCATGATGTTGCCGGTGTTCGCGATGTACAGGGTGTCGCCGACAAGCTGGATGCCGAACGGGGAGTGCAGCTTTTCGATATACACGTACTTGTCCCACTCGCCGCTGCCGCCGGGCTTCCTGCGCAGCAGAGTCACGCTGTTGCCGCCCTTGCCGCCCTTGCCGGACTGGTTCTTGACCTTCCCGGCGATCACCTGCTTCGGCGTCGTGACGGCTTCCTCGCCGGGGCCGTTGGCTTCCACCACCAGCACGTCCCCGTTCGGCAGCACCAGCAGCTGGCGCGGGTGCTTGAGGCCGGACGCGATCTTTTCGATCTGCAGGCCGGCGACCACCTGCGGCCTGGCGTCGCCCTTCCAGCCGACGCCATCGGGCACCTGCATCGGCGGCACCAGGAAGTCCTGCGGCTTGGGCATGGACGGATTGCCGCCGACCTGCTGGGAGATGTTCATCTGGGCCTTTTCGCCGCAGGCGGAAAGAAGCAGCGACAGTGCGGCCGCCACGCCCAGCGCCAGCGGCAGTTTGCGATTACGCTTGTCCATGGCGGACCTCCTTGTAAGTAACGGTGTCCGCGGCCAGGACGATCCTGCCGATCACCATCGCCAGCACCGTGACGATGGACAGCCACACGCCGGCGGGCATGGTGGCGTAGGCGTCGCGGCTGTGCACGAAGGCGTTGAACAGGGCCGCCACGATCGCGATCACCTGGAGCCAGAAGTTCAGGGCCAGGTTGCGCGTACGTACGCGCGCCTTGCCGAACCAGGTGCGGCCGAGGTTGATAAGCTGGGGAATGATGGCGAACACCAGTCCGATGCTGATCAGCCAGGCCGCGGCCTTCACCCACAGCACGGTGAAGGTGTTCGAGTACAGGATGTCGAAGATGAGCGCGCCGACGAAGAAACCAAACGGTATCGGGTCGAGCACATCGAATATCGCCGATGTGATGCTGAATCGGGATGGGTGGTTTTGCGCATGCATGATGCTTCCTTTCTAGTGTGAGCGTCCATACGCGGACGCGGTAGGCGCTTGTCACCTTAGCAAAATACTGAACAGGATGTCGCATGACTGGCGGCGGAATCCGCATGAGCTTCCTCGAAATGCTTCGTTGGCGATCCAGCGGTGCGGGCATAAGCTGGACGCATCTCGACTCATCCGGAAGATCCCATGTCCGCCGTCCTCGAACAACTCGTACAGACCCGCCAGCACTTCGCCATCAAGCCCTTCGACGCCCCGCTGGGCGCGGAAGTGCTGGGGCTCGACCTGTCCCAGCCCTTGCTTGACGAGGACTTCGCGCGCCTGCACCGTGCCCACCTGGATTACCACGTGCTGGTATTCCGCGACCAGAACATCACGCCCGGCCAGCAGGTGGCCTTCAGCCGCCGCTTCGGGCCCTTGCAGATACACGTGCTGCGCCAGTTCCAGCTGGCCTCCGACCCGGAAGTGCTGGTCATCTCGAACATCCGCGAGAACGGCCAGCCGATCGGGCTGGGCGACGCCGGCCACTTCTGGCATTCCGACCTCTCGTACAAAGCGACCCCCAGCCTCGGCTCCATGCTGCATGCCCAGGAACTGCCGGCGGAAGGCGGCGACACCCTGTTCGCCAACCAGCACACGGCCTGGGAGCAGCTGCCCGCGGAGCTGCGGCGCGCCGTCGCAGGCCTGAAGGCCGAGCACAGCTACCTGGCCCGCTACGAAGACCTCCGCAAGCGTTATCCCTGGCGTCCGGCCCTGACCCAGGCCCAGATCGGCGAAGTCAAACCGGTCGTGCATCCGGTGGTGCGCACCCACCCGGAGACCGGACGCAAGGCGCTGTTCGTCAGCGAGCACTTCACGACCCGCATCGTCGGCCTGCCGGCAGATGAAAGCCGCGCGCTGCTCGACGCGCTGTTCGCGCACAGCACCCGCCCGGAGCACATCTACCGGCACCGATGGCAGCCGCAGGACATGGTGTTCTGGGATAACCGCTCGCTGATGCACCTGGCGGCCGGCTGTCCCGAAGACCAGCGCCGCAAGCTGTACCGCACCACGATCGAAGGCGACGTCCCGTTCTGAACACCTTGAAGAGAAGAAGACCACCATGCGCATCCCGTTCCAGAAATTCGCCGCCGGCCTGTCCGCGCTGGCCCTCGCCACCGCCACCGCCTTCGCCGCCCCGGCTCGCGCCGAGGGCCAGCTGCGCATCGCCCAGCAATTCGGCCTGGTCTACCTGTTATTGAATGTGGCCGAAGACCAGAAGCTGATCGAGAAGCACGCCAAACTCCAGGGCGTGCCGGTCAAGGTCGATGTCGTGCAGCTGTCCGGCGGGAACGCCGTCAACGACGCGCTGCTGTCCGGCGCCATCGACGTGGCCGGCGCCGGCGTCGGGCCCTTGCTCACCATCTGGGACCGCACCCGCGGGCGCCAGAACGTCAGGGGCATCGCCTCGCTCGGCAACTTCCCCTACTACCTGGTCAGCACCAACCCGAAGGTCAGGACCATCGCCGACTTCAGCGACGCCGACCGCATCGCGCTGCCGGCGGTGACGGTGTCGGTGCAGGCGCGCATCCTGCAGATGGCCGCTGCAAAAAAATGGGGCACGGCGCAGTACACGCGCCTGGACCGCCTGACGCAATCGGTGCCGCATCCGGACGCCACCGCCGCCGTGATCGCCGGCCAGACGGAGCTGAACAGCCACTTCGGCAACCCGCCTTTCCAGGACCAGGAACTGGCGGGGAATCCGAAGGCCCACATCGTCCTCAATTCCTACGACGTGCTGGGCGGCCCGAGTTCCTCGACCGTGCTGTACGCCACCGAGAAGTGGGTCAAGGAGAACCCCAAAACCTACCGCGCCTTCGTCGACGCGCTGAACGAGGCGGCGCAGCTGATCGCGGCGGACCCGGAGCTGGCGACCGACGCCTACCTGCGCGTGACCAGGGCCAAAACGGACCGCGCCTTCCTGCTGAAGGTGATCCGGAATCCGCAGATCGAGTTCAAGGTCGCGCCGCAGAACACGCTGGGACTCGCGCAGTTCCTGCACCAGGCGGGCGCGATCAAGACCCGAGCCGCCTCCTGGCGCGACTATTTCTTCGAGCACCCGGCGCTGGCCGCCGGCAGCTGAGGGGAGGGCGCCGCATGAACGTCTATCCCTTCCAGGCACCGGCGCAGGAGCAACCCTTGCCGGCGCCGCTGCTGCGCGTCCAGGACCTCAGCATCGATTACGCCTCCGGCGCCGGCATCGTGCGCGCCACCCACCAGGTCAGCTTCGACGTCTATGCGGGCGACCGTTTCGTCCTGCTCGGGCCTTCGGGCTGCGGCAAGTCGACGCTGTTGAAGGCGGTCGGCGGCTTCGTCCAGCCCGCATCCGGCGGCCTGCTGCTGCGCGGGCGCCGCATCGTCAAGCCGGGGCCGGACCGCATCGTCGTGTTCCAGGAATTCGACCAGCTGCCGCCGTGGAAGACCGTGCAGCAGAACGTGATGTTCCCGCTGCTGGCCGGCGGCGCGAAGCGCAAGGAAGCGGGCGCGCGCGCGCTGCACTGGCTGGACAAGGTCGGCTTGTCACGCTTTGCCGATGCTTATCCGCACACCCTGTCCGGCGGCATGAAGGCGCGGGTCGCGATTGCCCGCGCGCTGGCGATGCAGCCCGACATCCTGCTGATGGACGAACCCTTCGCCGCGCTGGACGCGCTGACGCGCCGGCGCATGCAGGAAGAACTGCAGGCGCTGTGGGAGGAGGCCGGCTTCACGATGCTGTTCGTGACGCACTCGATCGAGGAAGCGCTGGTGGTCGGCAACCGCATCCTGCTGCTGTCGCCGCATCCAGGCCGCGTGCGGGCGGAGGTCAACAGCCACCAGTTCGGCCTCGCAAGCAGCGGCAGCGCGGAGTTCCAGGCCGCGGCGCAGCGCATCCATGGCCTGCTGTTCGGCGAGGAATTGCAGCGCAGCGCTTGCGACGCCGGGGCGGGCACAGCCGTGGCGGTGCACTCATGAGCGCGCGGCTCGATCCCGTGGTCCGCGCCGAATACGAGCTGCCGCCGCAGCGCCATTTGCCGGTCCCCGCGCTGCGGCCCGTCAGCGCCGGCGCCGGACTGCCGGCGCATCTGCTGCAGGCCGGCTGGCTGCGCAAAGGCTTGCTGCTGCTGGCGCTGGCGGCGCTGTGGGAGTGGGCGGCGCGGGCGGCCGACAACGAGCTGCTGCTGCCGGGCTTCCTGCAGACCGCCAGGGCTTTCGGCGGGGGCATCGCGTCCGGCGAGCTGCCGCGCTACGTGGGCGTGTCGCTGGGCATGCTGCTGCAGGGCTACCTGGCCGGGGTGCTCGGCGCCTTCCTGCTGACGACCCTGGCGATGTCCAGCCGCCTCGGGCGCGACCTGCTGGAGACGCTCACCGCCATGTTCAATCCGCTGCCGGCGATCGCGCTGCTGCCGGTGGCCCTGCTGTGGTTCGGGCTGGGCAAGGGCAGCCTGGTGTTCGTGCTGGTGCATTCGGTGATGTGGCCGCTGGCGCTGAACGCCTATACGGGCTTCCGCGCGGTGCCGGACACCTTGCGCATGGCCGGCCGCAACTACGGCCTGGGCGGCCTGCGCATGGTCACCCGGATCCTGGTGCCGGCCGCGCTGCCGGCCATCCTGTCCGGCCTGAAGATCGGCTGGGCCTTCGCCTGGCGCACCCTGATCGCGGCCGAGCTGGTGTTCGGCACGACCTCGGGCAAGGGCGGCCTGGGCTGGTACATCTTCCAGAGCCGTAACGAGCTGTTCACCGACAAGGTCTTTGCCGGGCTGGCGACGGTGATCGTGATCGGCCTGCTGTTCGAGCACATCGTGTTCGACGCGCTCGAACGCCTGACGGTGCGGCGCTGGGGCATGCAGCGCTGAGTGTGTTGCGAGTACGACAGCTGGTTGTGAGGGGGACTGCAAAAAGGTAACATTGAGGGTCTATCCATTTTGCAGTTCACATGAGCCCTCTCCCGACTGCCCCGCATTCCCCGACCCTGGCCACCGAATCCGCCCTCGAACAGGCAAAGATCAGCCGCCCCTACCGGGAGCTGCTGCGCCTGTTCGAACAGGCGCCGGGCTTTGTCTGTTTTTTCCGTGGGCCGCAGCACGTCTACGAGCTGCAGAACCACGCCCACCACCGCCTGGCCGGCTTCAAGGACATCATCGGCAAGCCGGTGCGCGAGGCGCTGCCGGAGCTGGAAGGCCAGCAGTTCTTCGAGCTGCTCGACCAGGTGTTCGCCAGCGGCCAGGCCTTCGTCGGCACCGCCCTGCCGCTGGGGGTGATCCCGGCCAGCGGCGGCGAGGCGGTGCTGCGCTACATCGACTTCGTCTACCAGCCCATCGTCGACGAAAGCGGGGCCGTGGTCGGCATCTTCTCGCAGGGGAACGACGTCACCGAGCGCGTGCTGGCGGCCGAAAGCCTGCGCCGCAAGCAGGAAGAGCTCGAGCGCATGGTCGAGCAGCGCACCGCGGCCCTGGCCGAAGCGCATTCGGCCCTCAAGCTGGCCAACGAACTGCAGGGCGACAAGATGCACCTGCAGCGCCTGTTCGAACAGGCGCCCGGCTTCATTTGCGTGATGCGCAGCCCCGATCACGTGTTCGAGCTGGCGAATGCCGCCTACCGCACCCTGACCGGCGGCCGCGAACTGATCGGCAAGCCGATCCGCATCGCCTTGCCCGAAGTGGAGGCGCAGGGTTTCCCGGCCCTGCTGGATGAGGTCTACCGCACCGGCAAAGCCTTCATCGGGCGCGCCGTGCCGGTCGAGCTGCGCAGCGGCCCGGACGGCGCCACGGCCACCCGTCACCTGGACTTCATCTACCAGCCGGTGCTGGATCCGATGGGCGCGGTGATCGGCATCTTCGTGCAGGGCAGCGACGTGACGGAACAGAAACAGGCCCAGGACGAGCTGGCGCGGCACCAGCTGGAACTGGAGTCGCTGGTCAGCGCCCGCACGGAAGAGCTGTCGGCGGCCCAGCATGCGCTGCAGCGCTCGCAGAAGCTGGAAGCGATCGGCAAGCTGACCGGCGGCGTGGCGCACGATTTCAACAACATCCTGCAGGTGGTCGGCGGCAACCTCGAGCTGCTGCAGCGCCGGACCTCCGGCGCCGACAGCCGCCAGCTGCTGGAGACGGCCCTGCAGGCGGTCGAGCGCGGCGGCAAGCTGTCCTCGCAGCTGCTGGCCTTCGCGCGGCGCCAGCCGCTGCAGCCGGTGGTGGTGAACCCGGGCCGCATCGTCAGCGACATGGACGACCTGCTGCGGCGCGCGCTGGGCGAGACCATCCAGATCGAGACCGTGCGCGGCGGCGGCCTGTGGAATACCGTGGTCGACCCCAACCAGCTCGAAAACGTGATCCTGAACCTGGCCATCAATGCGCGCGACGCGATGCCGGGCGGCGGCCGCCTGACCATCGAGATCGGCAATGCGCTGCTCGACGATTCCTACGTGGCGGCCGAGCCGGACATCACGCCCGGCCAGTACGTGCTGATCGCGGTGTCGGACACCGGCAGCGGCATGAGCAAAGAGGTGCTGGAGCGCGCCTGCGAACCCTTCTTCACGACCAAGCCGGAAGGCGTGGGCACGGGCCTGGGCCTGTCGATGGCCTACGGCTTCGTCAAGCAGACCGGCGGCCACTTCCGCATCTACTCCGAAGTCGGCCACGGCACCACCGTCAAGCTCTACTTCCCGCGCAGCTTCGAGCTTGAAACCAGCGTGACCCGCCTGACCGGCGGCCCGGCCGAAGGCGGCATCGAGACGGTGCTGGTGGTCGAGGACGACCCGGCCGTGCAGCGCACCGTGGTCGAGATGCTGGGCAGCCTGGGCTACCGCGTGCTGAAGGCGGACAATGCCACCGCGGCCCTGGTGATCGTCCAGAGCGGCATGCCGATCGACCTGCTGTTCACCGACGTCGTGATGCCGGGACCGCTGCGCAGTCCGGAACTGGCGCGCCAGGCCAAGGCCCACCTGCCGGGGCTGGCGGTGCTGTTCACCTCGGGCTACACGCAGAACGCGATCGTGCACGGCGGCCGCCTCGATCCGGGCGTCGAGCTGCTGTCCAAGCCCTACGGCCGCGACCAGCTGGCGCGCAAGGTGCGGCACCTGCTGGCCAACCGCGGCATCCCGGCCGCCCCGCCCGCGGGCGCGGTGAAGCCCGGACCGGTCCGGCGCCGCATCCTGGTGGCGGAAGACAATCCGGACCTGATGAAGATGACCTGCAGCCTGTTCGAAGCCCTGGGCCACGAGGTGAGCGGCGCCACGACCCTCGACGCCGCCGCCGGCCTGCTGCAGGAATGCCGCTTCGACCTGCTGTTCACCGACATCGACCTGGCCGGCAAGTCCGGCGTCGACCTGGCGCAGCTGGCGGTCGAGGCGCAGCCGGCGCTGCGGGTGGCCTTCGCCTCCGGCTACGGCGCCCCGGACCGCGACGCCATCGGTTTCCCGTTCTGGATCGTCGCCAAGCCCTACAGGCTGGAAGACCTCGAGGCCGTCCTGGCGCGCCTGGATGGTATGATGGCGGCATGACGTTTCTGAATGTTCCGTACGCGGAAAAAGACCAGGCCCGCGAGCTCGGCGCTCGCTGGAATCCCACCCGCAAGCGCTGGTACGTGCCCAACGGGGTCGCGCTCGAGCCCTTCGAGCGCTGGCTGTCCAAGGATGGCGAGCCGGCCTCCGGCCGCACCGACGCGCGCGCCGCCAAGCTGGTGACGGGCGCGCGCTATGTCGAGATCGACCACGCCTGCAATCCCTTCGAGCCCTGCGCGCAGTGCGCGCCGCTGCTGGCGCAGAGCGGCTGGGCGGCGGCGCACGGGGATGTGCTGAAGGTCCTGCAGGCGCTCGGCCGTCCGCGCTGAATTTTTAGTAGTAGGGCGGGCACCCCGTGCCCACCCTACCGGCCCGGCGCTTCCGACAGCGCCGCCAGCAGCGCCTCCAGGTCCACCGGCTTGACGAAGTGGCGGTCGAAGCCGGCCGCCTTCGACAACACCTTGTCGTGCGCCTGGCCGTAGCCGGTCAGGGCCAGGTACAGGGCCGGCCGCCGGGCGGGCTGTCCTTCGGCCATTGCGCGCAGCCGGCGCGCCAGCGCGTAGCCGTCGATGTCCGGCAGGCCGATGTCGAGGATGAAGACCTCGGGCCAGTCGTGTTCCGCCAAGGCCAGCGCCTGGCGCGGATCATGGGCCACCGCGACCTGGTTGCCGAGGGCGCGCAGGATCTCGGCCAGCGACTCGGCGGCGTCGGCATTGTCGTCGACGATCAGGATGCTGCGTTCGTGCTGCGCGTACAGCGCTTCCGCGGCGCCATCGCCGGCCGCGGCCGCGCGCCCCGCCTGCGCCAGCGGCAGCCGGATGCGGAAGGTGCTGCCCATGCCCGGCCCGCCGCTCTCCGCCTGCACGCTGCCGCCATGCAGGCCAACCAGGGATTTCACCAGCGCCAGGCCCAGTCCCAGTCCGCCCTGGGCGCGGTCCGGGGTGCGCTCGGCCTGGGTGAACAGCTCGAACACCTGGGGCAGCAGTTCGGGACCGATGCCGATGCCGTTGTCGCGCACCGCGATGCTTGCCTGGCCGCCGGCCACTTCCAGCGACAGCGCGAGCGCGCCGCCCTGCGGGGTGTACTTGGCGGCGTTGTTGAGCAGGTTGGCGACCACCTGCACCAGGCGGATGCGGTCGCCGTCGACCCAGGCCGGGGCGGCATCCAGCGCCAGGTCCAGGTGGTGGCGGCGCGCCTCCACCAGCGGGCGCGCCTGCTCGACCGCGCTGGCCATCACCGCCTTCAGGTCGACCCGCTCGCGCTGCAGCTCCACCAGGCCGCGGGTCACGCGCGAGACGTCCAGCAGGTCGTCCACCAGGCCGGTCAGGTGACGCACCTGGCGCAGGATGATGTCGCTGGCCTGGCGCACCTTGTTCTCGTCGGCGGCCACGTGGCCCAGCAGCTGGGCCGCGCTGCTGATCGGCGCCAGCGGATTGCGCAGCTCGTGCGCCAGCATCGCCAGGAACTCGTCCTTGCGGCGCGCCGCCGCCTTCAGCTCTTCCTCGCTGCGCTTCTTGTCGTGGATGTCGGTCAGGGTGCCCATCCAGCGCACCACGGCGCCGTCGTCGCCAGCCATGGGTTCGGCGCGGTTCAGCACCCAGCGGTACTGGCCGGAGTGGTGGATCAGGCGATGCTCGACTTCGAAGGGGGCGCCGCCGTCGCTGCTGCGCTGCCAGGCAGTCACCAGCGCCGGCAGATCATCCGGGTGGATGTATTCCTTCCAGCCGTAGCCGGCGAAGCGTTCCAGCGGCAGACCGGTGAATTCCGGCCAGCGCGTGTTGAGGTAGTCGTTGCCGCCGCTGGCGGGCGCCGACCATACCATCTGCGGAATCACGTTGGCGACCGAGCGGAACCTGGCCTCGCTGTCCTTCATCGCGCGCTCGGCCGCCACCTGGGCGCTGATGTCCAGGTTGGCGGCGACCGCGCCGACGATCACGCCGTCTCCGTTCCGGATCGCGGCGGTGCGGATCAGGATCGTGCGCCGGGTCCCGGGCGCGCCGAAGGGTTCGATCTCGGCGACGCCGCCGCCGACGTCTTCGCCGAGCAGCACGCGCGAGATCGGCCAGTCGGCCGCGCCGATCGGCTGGCCGGCCTTTGGCGTGCCGGCCGGCCACCAGCCTTTCCACTCGTCGTAGCCCAAGGTTTTGCCGGGGGCGGGGTGGTCGCCCCAGATGCTGCGATTGGTCTGGTTCGCCAGCAGCAGATTGCCTTTCGCATCGACGTAGACGATGCCGACCGGTGCCGCGTCCAGCAGCACGTCCAGGCGGCGGCGGTTCTCGAGTTCGCGCAGCAGCGCCTCGGAGGCGATCCGTTCGCTCTCCTGGCGCGCCAGCTCGTTATTCTTGCGCTCCGTGATGTCGACCGCCACCCCGGCAAAGCGGCGCCTGCCGCTGGCGACGTCGCGGAACACCTTGCCGCGCGCGTTGACCCAGATGTCCTCGCGCGACAGCTGGGGGATCCGGTATTCGATGTCGTACAGGGTGTCGGTGACGATGGCCCGCTCGATCGCCGCCACCACGCGCGGCCGGTCGTCCGGGTGGATCATGCCGGTGAAGCGCGCCAGGTCGGTGCCGGCGCGGGCCAGCGCGGCGTCGACCTGGAACAGGCGCGCGAACTGTTCGTCGACGAAAGTGGCGCCGGTGTCGAGCTCATAGGCCCAGGTGCCGATATTGCCGGACGCTTCCAGACTGAGGGCGTAGCGCTCCTCGGCTTCCTTGTGGCGCGCCAGGGCCAGCACCTTGTCGGTCGCTTCGATCACGGTGCACAGCAGGCCGAGCACCGCGCCGGTTTCGTCGCGCAGAGGGCTGTACGAGAAGGTGAACCAGGCCTGTTACGGGAAGCCCTTGCGCTCGACCGTGAGCTGGAAGTTCTCGAAGAACAGGGCCTCGCCGTCCAGCACGCGGCGCGCCAGCGGCGCCATGGTGTCCCAGACCTCGGACCATAGCTGGGGCAGGGGACGGCCGATCGCGCCCTCCTTGTTGCCCAGCATGGGCGCGTAGGCGTCGTTGTAAAAGACGAACAGCTCTTCGCCCCAGGCAATGAAGGAGGGGAAGGACGAGCCGAGCACCATGCCGAGCGACATGCGCAGCGCGGCCGGCCAGTCCTGCACGGGGCCGAGCGGGTGGGCGCGCCAGTCCTGCGCAAGCGTGCGTGCGCCGGCGTCGCCGCCGTTGGCGAGGAAAGCGTCGCGGTGGGTCATCGTGATGGGCGTCCGGTCGTGGTCAAACGAGCAATTCTACCGGAAATGACGCAGGTCTTTGCGCACCGCTGGTGCAGCGAGGCGGCAGTTTCTGAACCGTGTGCGGCAAATTCGTCAAATCGTCTTAAGATGGCGGCGCGACCCAAGAGGAAAGGAAGCAAAACCATGGACGACCATCCAGATATCAATGCGGCGCGGCGCGATCTGCTGATCGCGGGCGCCTTGTCGGCAACGGCGGCGGCCTTGCCCGGCGCGGCCGGCGCCCAGACCCCTGGCGGCGCGCCGAAGGACGCAAGGACGCCGGCGCCGGTGCTGTCGCGGGTGGCGCTGCGCGTCAACGGCCAGCGCTACGACAAGGAAGTCGACACCCGCACCACGCTGCTCGACCTCTTGCGCGAGCACCTGCACCTGACCGGCACCAAGAAGGGCTGCGACCAGGGCCAGTGCGGGGCCTGCACCGTGATCGCCGACGGCCGGCGCATCAATTCCTGCCTCAGCCTGGCGCTGATGCACGAGGGCGCCGACATCACGACCATCGAAGGGCTCGGCACGCCGGACAAGCTGCATCCCCTGCAGGCCGCCTTCGTGAAGCACGACGGCTACCAGTGCGGCTATTGCACGCCGGGCCAGATCTGCTCGGCGACGGCGATGCTGGACGAGGTCCGGCGCGGCATTCCCAGCCACGTGACGGGCGACCTGAACGCGCGTCCGCTGCTCTCGCCGATGGAGATGCGCGAGCGCATGAGCGGGAATATCTGCCGCTGCGGCGCTTACTCGAACATCATCGAAGCGATTGCCGACGTCGCCGGCATCGCCGGCGCGGAAGGGGGCAAGGCATGAAAGCCTTTACCTACCAGCGCGTGAAGACGCCGGCCGAAGCGGCGGCCGCGGCCATCGCCACGCCGCACGCGCGCTTCATCGCCGGCGGCACCAACCTGCTCGACCTGATGAAGCTGGAGATCGAAACGCCGCCGCACCTGGTCGACGTGAACGGCATCGGCATGGACCGGATCGAACCGGCGGAGGATGGCGGCCTGCGCGTGGGCGCGCTGGTGCGCAACACCGACCTGGCGGCCGATCCGCGCGTGCGGCGCGACTACGCCGTGCTGTCGCGGGCCCTGCTGGCGGGCGCCTCGCCGCAGTTGCGCAACAAGGCCACCACCGCCGGCAACCTGCTGCAGCGCACCCGCTGCCCCTACTTCTACGACACGAACCTGGCCTGCAACAAGCGCGCGCCGGGCAGCGGCTGCTCGGCCATCGGCGGCTTCAACCGCCATCACGCGATCGTCGGCACCAGCGAGGCCTGCATCGCCACCCACCCCAGCGACATGGCGGTCGCGATGCGGGTGCTGGACGCGCAGGTCGAAACCGTCAAGGCCGACGGCAGCCGGCGCGTGATCCCGATCGCCGATTTCCACCGCCTGCCGGGCGACACGCCGCACATCGAGCACGCGCTGGCGCCGGGCGAACTGATCACCGCCGTGACCCTGCCGAAGCCGCTGGGCGGACGGCACTTCTACCAGAAGGTGCGCGACCGTTCCTCGTATGCCTTTGCGCTGGTGTCGGTGGCCGCGGTGATCCAGCCCGATGGCGGCGGGCGCGTGGCGCTGGGCGGGGTCGCCCACAAGCCCTGGCGCGTGCCGGCCGCCGAGCAGCTGCTGCCGCGCGGCGGCAAGGCCGTGACCGACCAGCTGCTGGCGAACGCCCGCGTCAACCACGACAACGCATTCAAGACAACGCTCGTGCAGCGCACGCTGGACAGCCTGCTGCTCGAAGCCAGGAGGGCTTGAGGATGAAATTCACCACCCCCGCCGGCGCCAATCCGATCGACCAGCTGAAGGTCGTCGGCCGCCCCACCGACCGCATCGACGGCCCGCTGAAGACCACCGGCACCGCACCCTATGCCTACGAACAGAACGAGGCGATCCCGCACGCGGCCTACGGCTGGGTGGTCGGCAGCGCGATCGCCAAGGGCCGCATCGTGTCCATGGATTTGTCCGCCGCCAGACGCGCGCCCGGCGTGATCACCATCGTCACCGCGGAGACGGCGGGCAAGCTGGGCAAGGGCAAGATGAATACCGCCGTCTTGTTGGGCGGGCCCGAAATCGAGCACTACCACCAGGCCGTGGCGCTGGTGGTGGCCGAAACCTTCGAGCAGGCGCGCGCCGCGGCCGGCCTGGTCAAGGTCGAATACGCGAAAGCCAAAGGGGAATACGACCTGGCGAAAGCCAAGGACGGCGCGCCGATCGCGAAGAAGGAAGAGAAGCCGGAGTCGAAAATCGGCAGGTTCGAACCTGCCTGGGCCTCGGCGCCGGTCAAGCTCGACGCCGTCTACAGCACGCCCGACCAGTCGCACGCGATGATGGAGCCGCATGCCTCGATCGCGAAGTGGGAAGGCGATAAGCTGACCATCTTCACCGCCAACCAGATGATCAACTGGGGGAAGAAGGACATGGCGAAGACCCTCGGCATCCCCGAGGAGAACGTGCATCTGCTCTCGCCCTACATCGGCGGCGGCTTCGGCGGCAAGCTGTTCCTCCGTTCCGAGGCGCTGCTGGCGGCGCTGGGTGCACGCCAGGCCAAACGGCCGGTCAAGGTGGCGCTGCAGCGGGCCCTGATGTTCAACAATACGACGCACCGCCCGGCCACCATCCAGCGCATCCGCATCGGCTGCACGCGCGAAGGGCGGATCGAGGCCATCGCCCACGAAAGCTGGTCCGGCGACCTCCCGGACGGCAAGCCGGAAACCGCGGTGCAGCAGACCCGCCTGCTGTACGCGGGGCCGAACCGCTATACCGCGCTGCGCCTGGCGAAACTCGACCTGCCGGAAGGGAACGCGATGCGCGCGCCGGGCGAGGCGCCGGGCTTGATGGCGCTCGAGATCGCGATCGACGAGATGGCGGAGAAGCTCAAGATGGACCCGGTGATGTTCCGCATCGTGAACGACACCAGCGTCGACCCGGAAAAGCGCGAGCGCAAATTCTCGCAGCGACGCCTGGTCGACTGCCTGCGCCAGGGCGCCGAGCGCTTCGGCTGGAACAAGCGCAATCCGGTACCCGGCCAGATGCGCGAAGGACGCTGGCTGATCGGCTACGGCATGGCGGCGGCCTTCCGCAACAATCTCGTGATGAAGTCGGCGGCGCGGGTGCGCCTGGAGCGCGACGGCCGGGTGAGCGTCGAAACCGACATGACCGATATCGGCACCGGCACCTACACCATCATCGCCCAGACCGCGGCCGAGATGATGGGGCTGCCGCTCGAGCAGGTCGTGGTGCGCCTCGGCGATTCGAACTATCCGGTGTCCGCCGGTTCGGGCGGCCAGTGGGGCGGCAACAGCTCGACCGCCGGCGTGTACGCGGCCTGCGTCAAGCTGCGCGAAATGGTGGCCACGAAGCTGGGCCTGGACCCGGCCAGTGCGGACTTCGCGAACGGCATGGTGACGGGCGGCGGTCGCTCGCTTCCCTTGCGCCAGGCGGCCGAAGGCGGCGAGCTGAATGCCGAGGACAAGATGGAATACGGCGACCTCGATAAAAAATACCAGCAATCGACCTTCGGCGCCCACTTCGTCGAGGTTGGGGTCGATGCCGTCACCGGCGAAACCCGCGTGCGGCGCATGCTGGCGGTGTGCGCGGCCGGCCGCATCCTGAACCCGAAGTCGGCGCGCAGCCAGGTGATCGGCGCGATGACCATGGGGGTGGGCGCGGCCCTGATGGAAGAACTGGTGGTCGACAAGCGCATCGGTTGTTTCATCAACCACGACCTGGCCATGTACGAGGTGCCGGTGCATGCGGACATCCCGCACCAGGAGGTGGTCTTCCTCGACGAGACCGACCCGATCTCCTCGCCGATGAAGGCCAAGGGCGTGGGCGAACTGGGGATCTGCGGCGTCGGCGCGGCGGTCGCCAACGCGATCTACAACGCCACCGGCGTGCGCGTTCGTGACTATCCGGTCACACTCGACAAGCTGTTGCCAAAATTGCCTTCCGTGGCGTAGCTACAACCGGCGGCAAGAGAATCGCCGGCTTGTGATTTTTTGTGAGCATCTGGGCTTGCACTCCGGGTAGTATGACGAGCGTCAATCTACCGGAGTGCACTGCCATGCTGAACGTCGAAACCCTGGAGCGCTTTGAAACGGCAAGCGACGAATGGCTGCGCCTCGGCGTGCGCATCGTCGTCACCGGGCGGGGCGCCGCCAACAGCCAGGCCGTCCTGAAGCAGGTGCTGGCGCTGTTCTGGCCGATGGCCGAGCTCTACGATTTTTATACGACGCCGTATCCGCGCCTGCCGGATGCGACCGTGCTGCGGGTCGCCTTCGACCTGCCGGCTTCTTTCGAGGGCGGGGTCAGCGGCATCGTGCAAACCATCGGCGGCGCCGGCTGGACCGTCGACATCTACGAAGACGGCGAGCAGGCCGCCTGCTGGAAACCGGAAGCCGGCGCCCTGCGTCCGCTGTGCGAGCATTTTCATTCGGCCGAGATCAACCTCATTCCTTCCTCGCACCTGGCGGATTTCCGCAAGGTTTCCGGACCGCGCCTGCAACAGTAAGCCCCCGCACCATGCTACGCAAGATCCTGATGGCGGCCGCGATCGCGCTGGCCCTGCCGCTCGCCCACGCCGAAGCCGACGCCGCCTGCAGCGGCGCCTGCGCCAGCCTGGTCGGCGAGGGCCGTGCGCTGGCCGTGCAAGGAAAGCTGCAGGAAGCCATGGCCAAGTTCAAGGCCGCGTCCGCGGCGGCGCCCAAGGCCTCGGCGCCCCTGTCCTCCGCTGCCCATGCCTACCTGCTGATCGTCGATGCGGTCAAGCCCGAGCAGGCGCCGGCCATACGCAAGCAGGCCGAGGGCCTGGCGCGCGCCGCGCTACAGCTTGCCGCCGACGATCCGTTGGCGCTGGAAGTGCTGCGCATGCTGGCCGATGCGACGCCGTCGCCGCTGCGTTTGCCGAACCAGGCGGCGGCTGCGCCGCTGGGCGAGGCCGAGCAGCTGTTCGCCCAGCGCAAATTCGCGGCGGCGCTGGAGAAATACGAGCAGGCCATGAAGCTGGATCCGCTGTACTCGGGTTCCTGGGTGGGCGCGGGCGATTGCTGGTACATGCAGCACGACTGGGCCAGGGCGGAAGCCATGTTCGTGCGCGCCACCGAGATCGAAGCGCGCAATGGCCAGGCCTGGCGTTTCCTGTCCGACGCGCTGTACGAACAGGGCAAGCAGGCCGCCGCGGAAGGCGCGCTGCTGAACGGCATCGCCGCCGATCCCGCCCAGCTGCCGAGCTGGAACAAGCTGGCCGCCCTGCGCGCCCGTGCCGGCAAGCCGCTGAAGCCCTTGGCGCTGCGGCGCGGCGCCAGCGTCGGCATCGGCGCCGACGGCAAGGCCACCATCAGCATCGACGGCGATCTGCAGAAAGCCTCGGGCACGGCGGACAATGCGATCCGCCTGGCGCTGGCGATGGCGGAAGTCAATGCGCGCAAGCCCAAGGACGGCGCCAGAGCCAGTCCTTTCGAGATCGAGCGCCAGGCCTGGCGGCTGGCGATGACGGTCGCCGACGAGACCGTCGCGAACGGCGCGGCGCCGATGACCGACCCGGCCCTGCTGACCATGCAGGGAATGGCGCGCGACGGCGAGCTCGAGCCGGCCATCTTCATCCTGCTCTACAAGGAAGCCTACCGGCCCGAGTACGAGCGCTGGCTGGCCGCCCATCCGGACGGCGTCAAGGTTTTCATCGAGCGCTACGGTCTGCGGCCCTGAGATATTGAACGTTGTGGTTCGGATACATCTTTACGCCATTTAACTTTCGTCAATGCAATTCCGGTAACATCGTCGGCTCCGATTCGTTTGTGAGCCGACAATGCCGAACTTCACCGATGTGCTGGCCGACGCCAACCTGGTCCGCGCCGGCAATCTGTACATGCAGCAGTACCAGGTGTACAAGCTGCCGCCGCTGGCGACCTCGCTGGCCGAACTGGACGCCGGCGCCCTGAAAGAGGCGGCGGCATGAACGCCTTTTCCAACGATCCGGACGTCTACCGCACCCTTCTCGAATCCACCAGGGCGATCCCCTGGAAGATCGAGTGGGCGACGATGGAGTTCGCCTACATCGGCCCGCAGATCGAGCAGGTGCTGGGCTGGCGCCAGGACAGCTGGAAGACGGTCGGCGACTGGGCTTCGCGCATCCACGAGGAAGACCGCCAGAAGACGGTGGATTTCTGCGTGGCCCAGTCGATGCAGGGCGCCGACCACGAAGCCGACTACCGCGCGCTGACGGCCGACGGCGAGATGGTCTGGATCCGCGACGTCGTGCACGTGGTCCGCAATCCCGACGGCAGCCCGCAGGCGCTGGTCGGCTTCATGTTCGACATCAGCGAGCGCAAGAAGGCCGAGGACAAGATCCTGCAGCTGCAGAAGGAGCTGGAAGCGCTGTCCTACCAGGACGCCCTGACCATGGTGGCCAACCGCCGCATGTTCGACACCATCCTCGAGATGGAATGGACCAAGGCCCGCGTCACGGCCCAGCCGCTGTCGCTGGTGCTGCTCGACATCGACTTCTTCAAGGCCTACAACGACCGCCACGGCCACCCGCAGGGCGACGCCTGCCTGCGCCAGGTGGCCAGGGTGCTCGACGCATCGGCCTCGCGCACGCGCGACCTGTGCGCGCGCCTGGGCGGGGAAGAGTTCGCGCTGCTGCTGCCGGCCACCGGCGTGCTGGCGGCGCAAGAAGTGGCGCGGCGCTGCCGCAAGCTGCTGGCGCAGGCCGCGATCCCGCATGGCGGATCAGCGGTGTCGGAGTGGGTGAGCTGCAGCATGGGCGTGGGCACGGTCGTCCCCGGCGTGCACGACAATGTGCGCGCTTTCATCGAGACGGTGGACCGGCGCCTGTACGAGGCGAAGCACGGCGGCAGGGACCGCATCGTCGGCGGCCCCGCGTAAGAGGAGGATTTAAGCGGCTTGCACGCGGCGGCGGCGGCGCGACAGGCCGAGCATCACGAGCCCGAGGCCGGTCAGCGGCAGGACGCCCGGCACCGGAACCAGGCTGACCTGGCCCTCGATCACGTCGTTCTGGCAGGTCTCGCCCCAGTGCATGGCCAGCGAGCTGTATTTCAGCAGGTCGGAGGTGGAGGCCAGGGTGAGCGTGAACTTGATTTCCTTGTTCGCGGTGACGGTCCAGTTGCCGGTCATGCCGGTATTCTTCACGTTCGTGTTGTACTTGCTGGTGTTGACCGCGGTGGCCTGGCCGTTGCGGTAGTAGCAGGCGCTGCCCAGGCTGCAACTCATGAACTTTTCGGAATCGATGACGTTGGCGTCGTTGGTCTTGCCGTTCAACTGGTACAGCGTGAAGCTGCCGCCGGTATTGCTGTAGCGGTTGTCCAGCGCGAAGCCGTAGGACCACAGGGTGCCGTTGTTGTCATTGTCGTTGACGTGGTTGGCGTCGGTGCCGAAGGGGTTCCAGGTCTGGGCCAGGAACAGGTCGCCGTAGCCGATGCCGTTCTGCGTGATATTCGCGTCCATGCCGGCGTGGCCGGCGAAGCTGGTGGCGATCGCGATGGTCAGCACGTTGCCGACGCGGGTGATGGTGGCGCCCTGGATGTCATAGGTGCTGCCGCCGATCACGTCGCCATAGCCGTGGCTATCCGAGCCCCAGTAGGCATTGACGCCCGTGTCGCTGATGCCGCCCGCACGGGCGCTCATGGCAGCGAACAGCGCGATGGCGCCAAGGACAAACTTGAGTGTTTTTTTCACGGATCCCCCGTTAACCTGGTGTTTATCTTTACTCAAGCATTAATCATGCCACAGATTAACTTTACTTGTAAATCAGGCACTTGGCCGACGGTTAAGTTGTCCGATGTACGCAACTGTAAAGTTTTCCGTCACCGGACGCGGTTCCCCATCCGTGGTTACGCAGATTCATCCCGGAAATTTTGCTTGCCTGCCCGAGGATGCCGCCCCGACAATACGCTTTTGATTTCGAGCGCCAATCGCGGCGCTTATCGGCCATGCCTGCTTCCGTCAAACCATCCCGACGCCTTGCTTCGATGCCCGCCTTGCTGGCCGCCTTGCTGTTGCCGGTGCTGCTGTCCGCCTGCCAGGGCGAATCCGGCGCCGAGCTGCGCGCCAGGGCCGAGACCTTCCGCCAGCGCGGCGACCAGCACAGCGCCGTGATCACGCTGAAGAACGCACTCGAAAAGGAGCCGCGCAACGCCGAGACCCGCTATCTGCTGGCCGCCACCTACCATGAACTGGGCGACGGCCTGAGCGCGGAGAAGGAAGCGCGCCTGGCGCTGCAGCAAGGCTATCCGAAGGAAGCCGCGCTGGCGCTGCTGGCCAGGTCGCTGAACCTGCAGGCCGAATACCAGAAGGCGCTGGACCAGACCGGCGCCGACGAGGACGCCCGCGGCGCGCTGCTGGCGCCGCGCGCCGACGCCTGGCTGGCCCTCGACAAGCAGGACCGCGCGCGCGCCCTGTACGAAAAGGCCTTGCAGCTGCGCCCGAACGACAGCGCGGCGATGATCGGCATGGGCCGCGTCGCGTTCCTGAACGGCGACCCGGCGGCGGCGCACGCCTGGCCCGCGCGCATCCTGGCGCACGATCCGGAGCAGATCGATGCGCTGATGTTCGAAGCCGAGCTGCTGCGTGCGGAAAGCAAGGGCGCGCAGGCCTTCGACATCTATGACAAGGTGCTGGCGCTGCAGCCCCAGCACCGTTCGGCCCACGTCGAGAAGGCCTACACGGCGATCGGCCTGGAGCGCTTCCAGATGGCCCAGGCCGAGCTGGATTCCGCGCTCAAGCTGGCGCCGGGGAGCGTGCTGGTGATCTATACCCAGGCGCTGCTCGACTTTTCGCGCGGCCGCGTGCAGGAGGCGCACGACTCGCTGCTGAAGGTGCTGCGGGTGGCGCCCGAACACATGCCCAGCGTGCTGCTGGCGGGCGTGGTCAACATGCGGCTCGGCTCCTGGTACCTGGCCGAACACCATTTCCGCCATTACCTCGAACGCACGCCCGGCAACCTGTACGCGCGCAAGATGCTGGCCGCCAGCCTGCTGGGCAGTGGCCACAGCCGCGAAGCGCGCGAAGCGCTCGAGCCGATGCTGATCAACCCCGAGGCCAGCGGCTACAAGGATGCGCAGCTGCTGGCGCTGGCTGGCGAATCGTCGATGCGCTCGCGTGACTTCAACCAGGCCACCGAGCTGTTCGAAAAGGCCAGCGCCCTCGATCCCGGCTCGAGCAGCCTGCGCACCTCGCTCGGCCTGTCGCGCCTGGAAAATGGCGACACCGCGCGCGCAATCCGTGAACTGCAGGCGGCGATCTCGCTGGACCGCGATTCGGCGGAAGCGGCGGTGGCGCTGATCCGCACCGAGCTGCGCCTGCGGCACTTCGACGCCGCCGGCCAGGCGGTGCAGGCGCTCGAGCGCGTGCAGCCGGAAAACGCGGTGGCCCACGAACTGAAAGGCCTGGTGGCGATCGCGCGCCGCGAGCCGGACAAGGCGCGCGCGGCGCTGCGGCAGGCGCTGGCGATCGACCCGACGTATTTTGCGGCGGCGGCCGACCTGGCCCAGCTGGCGCTGGACGAAAAACAGCCGGAGCAGGCGCGCCGGCAGATGCTCGACTTCCTGGCGACGAACAAGGCCAGCGTGCCGGCGCTGACGATGCTGGCCTCGCTGGCCGACGCCGCCCGCAAGCCCGAGGAAGCCACGCGCTGGCTGGAGCAGGCCGCGGCCGTCGATCCGAACGCGGTCGGCCCCGCCGTCAACCTGATCGGCCAGTACCTGCGCGTGAGCGAGCCGGAAAAGGCCCTCAAGCTGGCGCGCACCCTGCAGGTGGGGCACCCGGACAATCCGGACCTGCTCGACCTGCTGGGCAAGAGCCAGCTGGCGAACGGCGAACGCGCCGAGGCGCTGGAGACCTACCGCAAGCTGTCCTTCGCGCTGCCGCGCTCGGCGCAGGCGCAGATGCAGGTGGCGGCGCTGTCGCTGCTGCTGAACCAGCCGGTGCAGGCCGAGGAGTCGCTGAAGGGCGCGCTGGCGATCCAGCCCGACTTCCCCGCCGCCCAGGTGGCGCTGGCCGAACTCTATGTGCGCAAAGGCTCGCGCGATATCGCCTTGATCGTGGCCGAGCAGCTGCAGCGCAAGCACCCGGAAGCGGCGGCCGGCTACCAGCTGCAGGGCGACATCCTGATGTCCAAGCGCCAGGCGGCACAGGCGCTGGCGCTGTACGAGCGCGCCTTCAAGCTCAGCCCCGTCAACGAGCTGGCGATCAAGATCGACGACGCGCTGCGCCAGGCCGGCCGCCGCATTGAGGCGGTGCAGCGCTTCGATCGCTGGCTGGCGGCGCATCCGGACGACGTCCGCGCCCAGGCCTACAAGGCCCAGACCTGCATGGCCGAGGGCGACTTCAGGCAGGCGGCGGCGCGCCTCGAAGCGTTGCTGAAGCGGCAGCCAGGCAATGCCGTTGCGCTCAATAACCTGGCGCTGGCCTACCAGGAGCTGGGCGACGCGCGCGCGCAGGCGACCGCGGAAGCCGCCTACGAACAAGCCGGCGATCAGCCGGACGTGATGGACACCCTGGCCTGGATCCTGGTCGAGAAGGGCGCCGCCAAGGCGGACGGCGCGCGCGGACTGATGCTGCTGCAGAAGGCCAATGCGCTGGCGCCCAAGGCGCGCGACATCCGCTATCACCTGGCGGCGGCGATGGCGAAAACCGGCGACCGCGCCGGCGCGCGCAAGGAACTGGAAGCCCTGGCGGCCGGCGACATGCGCTTCGCACAGGCCGAGCAGGCGCGCGGACTGCTGGCACAGCTGCAGCGCGACTGAGCGGGGCGTCCCGGCCTGCTTGACAACGGCGATTACGCGTGTAATCATCAATTTCGATTACAAACGTAAACGGAGCAAGCATGCCGCAGCAGCCGCCGATCACCGACGCCGAATCCCTCGTGATGGAAGTCCTGTGGGCCGCCGCGCCGCGCAGCGCCGAGGAGATCGTCGCCGCGCTGGCCGGCAGCGCCCAGTGGCAGGAGGCGACCATCAAGACCTTCCTGAGCCGGCTGCTGAAAAAGGGCGTGATCCGCGCGGAGTACGAGGGCCGGCGTTATCTGTACTCGCCGGTGCTGCAGCGCGCCGACTGGGTCGACGCCCAGAGCCGCTCGGTGCTGGAGCGCCTGTTCGGCGGGCGGGTCGCGCCCCTGGTCGCCCACTTCAGCGCACGCCATGCACTGAGCAAGGAAGACCTGGCCGAGCTGCGCAAGCTGATCGACGGACTCGAACAATGAGTCCCGACGTCCTTGCCGGCCTGGTGCTGCGCCTGGGCGTGGCCACCCTCGTGTTCACGCTGCTGGCCGGGCTGCCGATGGCGCTGCGGCGATTCCTGCGCGCGCGGCTCGGCGCCGGCGCCGTCTACGCGCTGTGGCTGGCGCTGCCGCTAGGGCTGGCGCTGTGCTGCTGGCCGCCGCACGAAGTGGCGGCGCCGGCGACGGCCCTCGTCATGGCGCCGGCCGCGAACGATGCCTTGACCGTGGCCGCGGCGTTGCCGGCGGCCCGCACCGCCTGCGTCCCTGCCGTCCTGCTCGTCTGGCTGGCCGGCGCCATCGGCGGCGCCGCCGCGCAGATGCTGCGCCAGCGCGCCTTGCTGCGCGCCCTCGGCCCGCTGCGGCCCGGCCCGGGCGGCGCCTGGCTGAGCATGCGCCCGGACGCGGGGCCGCTGCTGGTTGGCCTGTTCGGTGCGCGCATCGTGCTGCCAGCCGATTTCGCACGGCGCTACGACGCCGCCGAGCAGGCCGCGGTGCTGGCCCACGAGCGTGTCCACGCGCGCCGCGGCGACCTGTGGTGGAACGCGCTGGCGGCGCTCCTGTCCTGCCTGTTCTGGTTCCATCCGCTGGCCGGCCCCGCGCGCCGGCGCTTCCTGGCGGACCAGGAGCTGGCCTGCGACAGCGCGGTGCTGGGCAGCGGCCTGCATGCGCCGCGCGCCTACGCGAATGCTTTACTCAAGACGATCGCGACCGCCAGCCTGCCGGTCGGCTGCACCATGCAGGCCATCTCACCCATCAAGGAGCGCATCATGCATTTGCAGGACCACGTTTCCCCGCGCCGCGCGCGCATCGCCGTCGCCGCGGCGCTGGCCGGCCTCACCGTGGCCGGCGCGAGCCTGGCCTGGGCGGCCACCGGCAAGGCGGCAACGGTTGCCGGCAGCGGCCAGTACCGGCTGGCGATGGACCTCAGCATCGACGGCGGCCCGGCGCGGCACCAGGAAGTCCTGACCGCGGGCACGCAGCGCCTGGCCGGCCTGCGCGACGGCGAGGGGCACGACTGCGAAGCCGATCTGGCGCTGACGGAAGGCGCGGGCGCCACCGTCAGCGTGCAGATGCAGCTGGTCTGCGACGGCAAGCCGGCGGCGTCGCCGCGCATGCTGGCGAAACTGGGGGAGTCCATGACGCTGGCCATCGGCCGTAACGAAAAGCAGGCCGACGGCAGCTATCTCACGGTGCGCGGCTTCCGTCTGAGCATGAAAGTCGACAAGGCTTGAGCGCGACCGAGCGGCGCTCGATGGCGATGCCGGCGTCGAGGCGCAGGCGGTCGAGCCGGTAGACGATATCGGCGAGATCGGCCTCGGTGGCCCCGTCCTCGAAGACCAGTTCCGCTTCGGCCAGCCGATGGGTCGCCGTGGTGACCATGTTTTTCATGCGCGCGACGTCGCGCAGGCTGCGTGCCAGCGGCTCGGCCACGGCTTCCTGGATGCGTTCGGCCGAGATCTCGTCGAGATCGTAGCGGATCGCCACCACGGCGGCGGGCGCCGGCCCGGCGGGCGTGGATGCCGGACCGGCCAGCAGGGCGGCGGCGAACAGCGACTGCGTCAGCGTCATGTGCATGTGCATGGCAAGGCTCCGGGCGGTGAAGGCCGCGTTGGCGGCGTCGACGCGCCGATGATAAGCTGAGACGCCATGACTTGCCAGACCATCCTCGCATTCGCGACCGCCGGGCGCGGCACCACGGACATCACGCCCGCCGCCGCCGAGGCGGTCGCAGGGTCCGGGGCTGGGCATCTGCCTGTGGGAGCACGGCACCGCGCCGCACCGGCGCCGGCTAGTCCTCACCATCCTTTAACATTCCAAGTGGAAATTGCTTTATAGTTAAGGCAATGATTTGGGAGTGCAAGGAATGAGTTGGACATCCGTATCCTCTGGCGCCGCAGGGCATACCAACGAGGATCATGCCGTGGTATTCGAGCGGGGTGGCCTGGCGGACATCGTGGTGCTGGACGGCGCCAGTTCGGTGGCGCAGCGGGACTACATCGGCAGCGAGGGCGGCGACGTCGCCTGGTTCGTGCGGCGTTTCATCGCCGCCTTCGGCAGCTCGCTGGCGGCGCGTGCATCGCAGGAGCAGGCGGTGCGCGGTGCGGTGGACGCGGTGCGCGCCGAATTCGAGGACCGCACCGGCGGCCTGGCCGTGCCGGTGCATGCCTGGCCGATCGCGGCCATGACCTGGGTGCGCATCATGCCGCTGGGCGCCGCGTCGGAGCTGATCGTCTACTGTCTCGGCGACTGCAAGGCGCTGCTGCGGCGCCCCGATGGCAGCGTGCAGGACCTGGACCCGTGGACCAATCCGCAGGAAGCCGTGGTGCAGGACGCCATCGCCGCGCTGGTTCGCGAAGGCGTGGACGATCCGGCGGCGCGGCGCGAACGCCTGTTGCCCATGCTCAGGCGCCGCCGCGAGGAACAGAACACGGCCGTGCCGCCGCAAAGCCTGTGCCTGGCGCCGGCCGGTCCGTTCGGCGCGCGCCGTTACGCGGCGCGTGCCGAACAGGGCGCGACGCTGCTGGTGATGACCGATGGTTTTTACCGGCTGGTGGATGCCTATGGCCTGTACACCGACGCCAGCCTGCTGCGGGCTTGCGCGGAGCGCGGACCGGCTGCCCTGCTGGCCGAATTACGGGCGCACGAGCAGGCGTCCGGCGGCGCCGGCCTGGCCGTCAAGCAGGCCGACGACGCCTCGGCCGTGATGTGGCAGTTCTAATCGGGAGGACCCATGATCGAACAGTGGCAGAAGGACCTGATCGCCCGCTACCTGGCGGCCTACAACGCGTTCGAGATCGAGGCCATGCTGGCCCAGCTCGACCCGGCGGTCCGCTTCGAGAACTTCGCGGGAGGCCAATTGACCGCGGAGACCAGCGGCATCGACGCCTTCCGCGCGCTGGCCGAGCAGTCGAAGGCCATGTTTTCGGAACGCGAGCAGCGGGTGACCGGACTGGCGCTGGACGGCGAGACCGTGGTCGCGGACATCGCCTGGCGCGGCAAGCTGGCGGCCGGCGTCCCGGACGGCCCGCCGGCGGGGACGCTGCTCGAAATGAACGGCCGCTCCGAGTTCAGTTTCGGCGCGGGCGGGATCACGAAGATCGTCGACCGCAGCTAGGCTGGTTCAGGCCAGCGCCCGCCCGGCCGCCAGGATGCCCCACCAGGCGGCTTCCTCGAACACCGAGAAGCCCGACAGGTCGGCATGCGCGAACAGGATGGGTCCATCGGCCTCGCGCAGGGCGCGTGCGCCGGCATTGCTGCGAAAGCCCGGCATCGGCGCCGCCATCGCATGGCCGCGCAGGGTGATCTCGACCCGTTCGACGCAGGGCGCGAAGGTCCAGCCGTAGGCCGTCTTCAGGTCGCGTCCGGCGGCTTCCACCAGTTCGTCCGGGCTTGCCCGCATCATCCATTTGCGCGCATCAGCCGGCGTGCGGTCGGACAGCGCCAGGTAGGCCGAGAACACGGTCTTCGCGGGCGGCGCGACGCGGATGTCCTGGTGGGTCGACACCACATAGCCCAGGCCGGGTTCCTGGTAGACCACGTTGTCCCAGGACAGCGGCGCATGCGGCAGCTCGCGCGGGAAATCCTTCATCAGGAAGTTGGCGACGATCCAGGGTGCGTAGGCGGGCGTATCGCGGCGCGCGTCGAAGCCGTAGCCGGCCATGTCCTCGACGACGCGTGAGGCGACGTAGAGCGGCATCGCGACGATGGCCTTGCGCGCCCGCACCAGGTAGCTGCGCGCCACGCCGTTCTCCAGCGTGAAGCACAGCGCCTCGACCTTGTTCCCGTTGCGCTTGACCTTCACCACGGTGCCGGCATGGCGCTTCACGCCCGAGCGCGTGGCCATCGCCCGCGCCAGCGGCGCCAGCCCGCCCGGCCAGGTCAGCCAGGCGCCGTTGCCGGCATTCGCGGCCTTGCCCCAGCGGCTGCAGTAGTAGTGCAGGCCGGCCCAGGCCGAGACCTTGTCGTAGCGGGTGCCGTAGTCGTCGCGGCAGCAGTAGTTCAGGTACCAGTGCAGGGTCGGCGCGCGGTAGCCTTCGCGGTCCAGCCATTGCTTCAGGGTGATGCCGTCGAGCCGCTGCCATGCCGGGTCCTCGGACGACATCGCGGTCGGGAACACGAAGATGCGCCGCCCGTCCGCGCCGCGCAAGGCGCGCAGGCGCTCGACTTCGGCGAAGAAGCGCTTGTGCTCGGCCAGCTCCCAGGCCGCCACGCCATCGGTGGGCAGGAAGCCGTCCTGCCAGGCGCCATTGAACAGCAGCCGCTCTTCCGGCCCGTGCAGGATGAAGCGCTCGTCGTAGGTTGGCTGCTCGGCAAACGGATCGCGCTGGATGATGCCGAGGTCGGCCAGGATCTCGCGCACATGGGTCGATTCGGGCGAGGGCAGCGGCAGGTAGTGGGCGCCGGTCGGGTAGGCCAGCTCGCCGGCATCGGTATGAAAGCGGCCGCCCGCCGCGTTGCCGTCCGGTTGCGGCCCGTCGACCATCAGGAAATCCTTGTGGCCGGCGCGCGCCAGCTTCCAGGCCGCGGACAGGCCGGCGATGCCGGAGCCGAGGATGGCGACGTCGGTGTCGATGATGCGCGAAGGCGGCGGCACCGCATGGCGGTCGCGCAGGTAGTGGCCCTCGGCGCGGCCGACGTAGTCGAGGGTCGAGGGGATCTCCTGCCAGCGCGCGAAGCCGAGGGCGCCGGCGCCGGCGGCCAGCCCGGCGGCGCCGGCGGTGCGGATGAAGCTGCGGCGGTCCATCAGCGGATCACGTTGCGCCAGTCGTGCTCGAACTCGCGCACCAGCGACTGGGTATTCAGGCGGTTCGGCGCCATGCTCTGGCGCTGCATGTCGGGCGGGAAGGCGAACATCTCGCGCGTGGTGTCCGCGTTGAGGAAGCGCATCGGCAGGCCGTAGCCGGCCGGCGGCGTGTAGCCCTCGCGCGGCGACGCAAGGATGAAGCCCCATTCGCCGAACGAAGGGACGTAGGCGTGGTAGGGCTGGGTGTGCAGGCCGACTTCGCGCAGGGTGGCGTCGATGGTCCAGTAGGCGTGCGGGGCGAAGAAGGGGGAGGTCGACTGCACGACGATCAGGCCGTTCTCCGCCACGTGCTTCTTCAGCATGCCGTAGAAGGGCACCGAATACAGCTTGCCGAGGGCGAAGCTGGACGGGTCCGGGAAGTCGACGATGGCGGCGTCGAACATGCCCCCGCTTTGCTGCAGCCAGATCGCGGCGTCGGCATTGACGACCTTGACGCGCGGGTCGGAGAAGGAATGCTTGTTCAGCGCCGCCAGTTCCGGGCGGGTGGTGAAGGCGCGCGTCATCGCGGGGTCGAGGTCGACCAGGGTGACCTGCCGGATGTTCGGGTAGCGCAGGATCTCGCGCAGGGCCAGGCCGTCGCCGCCGCCCAGCACCAGCACGCTGCGCGCCCACGGCAGGCTGGCGAGAGCCGGGTGCACCAGCGCCTCGTGGTAGCGGTATTCGTCGCGCGAGGAGAACTGCAGGTTGCCGTTGATGTAGAGGCGCAGGTCGTCCTTCCAGCGCGTGATCACCAGGCGCTGGTAGGGCGTGCTGGTCGAGTAGACGACTTCGTCGCCGAACAGGCCGTGCTCGCCCCAGGCCACCATGCGCTCGGACAGGCCGAAGCCCAGCGCCAGCACGAACAGCACGGCGCCGGCGCGCAGCGCGCGGCCCAGCACATTCGTCAGCTCCCTGCGGAAGGTGTGCAGGGTCCAGCAGGCCACGCCGATATTCAGCATCCCGAACAGGAAGCCGGTGCGTACCAGGCCCAGTTGCGGCGCCAGCACCAGCGGGAACAACAGCGACACCGCCAGCGCGCCCAGGTAGTCGAAGGTCAGCACCCGGCTCACCAGTTCCGAGAACTCGGTCTGGCGCGCGTTCAGGGCCCGCATCACCAGCGGCACTTCCATCCCGACCAGCATCCCGATCAGGAACACCAGCACGTAGAGCAGGGTGCGGAAGGGTGCGGCCATCCACGAGAAAGTCATGAACAGCATGGCCGCCGACACGCCGCCGATCAGGCCGACGGCCAGTTCGATGTCGATGAAGCGTTCCAGCACGGCCTCGTCCTTCACGTACTTCGAGAAGTGGGCGCCGACGCCCATCGCGAACAGATAGCAGCCGATAATGGTCGAAAACTGGAGGATGGAGTCGCCCAGCAGGTAGCTGGACAGGGCGCCGGCGATCAGTTCGTAGGCCAGGCCGCAGGAAGCGACAACGAATACCGACAGGATCAGAATTTTTTTGGTCATTACCGCTCTTTGCGCTAAGATGCTTTTTGTCTCTTTGACTATTTCTTGGGAGAATAGTTTGCCCGCCATCCTAAACTATCTGCTGCATCTTTTTACGGCTGTCGCACTGGTTTTGGCATTTTTTGTGGTGTACACGCGCGTCACGCCGTATGACGAAGTGCTGCTGGTCCGCCAGGGCAATGCGGCGGCCGCGCTGTCGCTGGGCGGCAGCCTGCTGGGCTTTTCGGCGACCATCGCCTCCAGCCTGGTGCACACCATGGATTATTACCAGTTCGCGGGCTGGGCCTTCGGCGCCCTGGTCGTGCAGCTGCTCGTGTATGTCATCGCCACCCGCCTGCTGCGCATGGCCAAGGACCAGATCGAAGCGAACAACTGCGCCTTCGGCGGTTTGCTGGGCGCGATCTCGCTGTCGATCGGTATCGTGAATGCGGGTTGCATATCCTAAGGAGGAAGTTGTCATGTCTCTCGGCTCATTCATCAAGAAGCAGTTTATTGACGTCATCCAGTGGAACGAGGACAGCGAGGGCGTGCTCGCCTGGCGCTTCCCGATGCAGGATTTCGAAATCCAGAACGGCGCCCAGCTGGTGGTGCGCGAGTCGCAGGTGGCGGTGTTCGTCAACGAAGGCCGGATCGCCGACGTCTTCACGCCCGGCACCTTTACCCTGAACACCCGCACGCTGCCGGTTCTTACCAACCTGATGAACTGGGACAAGCTGTTCGATTCCCCGTTCAAGTCGGACGTCTACTTCTTCAGCACCCGCGTGCAGACCGGGCGCAAGTGGGGCACGCCGCAGCCGATCACGATCCGCGACAAGGACTTCGACATGGTCCGTGTGCGCGCCTTCGGCATGTTCTCCTACCGGGTCCAGGACCCGCGCCGCTTCTTCACCGAGATCAGCGGCACGCGCGAGGCCTATACCCGCGAGCAGGTCGAGGACCAGCTGCGCGGCATCATGCTGGCGACGATGGCGACCTCGCTGGGTTCTTCGCAGGTGGCCTTCCTCGACATGGCCGCCAACCAGGCGCTGATGGCGCAGCAGGTGCGCGGCGACCTGAGTAATGCCTTCGCGCGCTACGGCATCGAGCTGGACGAGTTCAACGTCGCCAGCGTCAGCCTGCCGGAAGAACTGCAGGCCGCGCTGGACGAGCGGATCTCGGCCGGCATGAAGAGCACCCTGTCGCAAGGCCAGATGGGCGCCTACACCCAGTTCCAGGTGGCCAGCAGCATTCCGCTGGCGGCGCAGAACGAGGGCGGCGTGGCCGGCATCGGCGCCGGCGTGGGCGCCGGGATGGCGGTCGGCCAGGCCATGGCCCAGGGGCTGAGCGGGGCGTTCGCACCGCCGGCCGCGCCGGCCGCGCCGGCCGGCGAGTCGATCGAGGACCGCCTCGGCAAGCTCAAGGGCCTGCTCGACAAGGGCCTGATCTCGCAGGCCGACTACGACGGCACCAAGGCCGAACTGCTGAAAAAGCTGATCGGCTAAGCCAGGACGCATGCAAACCGCTTTGCAGACCATCGCCTGTCCCAGCTGCGGCGCGCCGCTCGCCTTCAGGTCGCACGCCTCCGTGATGGCGGTGTGCGAGTTCTGCCGCGCCACCGTGGTCAAGGATGCCGGCTCGGTGCGCGACCTGGGCAAGATGTCCGAGGTGCTGGAAGACTATTCGCCGATCCAGATCGGCACGTCGGGCAGCGCCGGCGGCCGCACGTTCACGGTGGTCGGCCGGATCCAGCTGCGCTACGCAAGCGGTATCTGGAACGAATGGTTCCTGCTGTTCGACGACGGTTCCAACGGCTGGCTGGGCGATTCGTCGGGGCTGTACGTGATCACCACCGAGCGGCCGCTGGAAGGGTCTTATCCCGGCTTCGAGATGATCCGGCCCGGCCGCGAAGTCGAGCTGGAGGCAGGCAGCTTCACCGCCGCCGAGAAGCGCATCGCGCGCTGCATCGGCGGCCAGGGCGAGCTGCCGTTCCGGGTCGGCGAAGGCTGGGAAGCGCGGGTCGCCGACCTGCGCCAGGGCCGCGCCTTCGTCACCCTCGATTATTCGGACGGCGACAAGCCCGTGCTGTATGGCGGCAGTGCCGTCACCCTCGAGCAGATGGGCTGCCAGCTGCTGCGCGACGACGAGGCGATCATGGCCAGCGCCGGCAAGTACCGCGGCAAGGCATCGTCGCTGTCTTGTCCCCAGTGCGGCACCTCGATCAACTACGTTCCCGGCGTCACCGCCAACGTGATCTGCCAGAACTGCCGTTCGGAGCTGGACGCCGCCACGCCCGCCGTGCAGGTGCTGAAGGCGGGCGACGCCGCCGCCGCCCGGCACCGCTTCACCATCCCGCTCGGCAGCGGCGCCACCATCGTCGGCCGCCAGGTCCAGGTGCTGGGCGCCATGCTGCGCGCCGACGACGAAGGCAACCAATGGAGCGAATACCTGCTGTTCAATCCGCGCGCCGGCTTCTCCTGGCTGGTCGAGACGGATGAGGGCTGGTGGCGCGCCGACGTGATGGACGACTGGCCGGCGGCGGCCGGTTCGTCGTCGGTGCGCCTGGACGGCGCCGCCTACACCCATTTGTACGACTACACGGCGAGGGTCGAGCTGGCGCTCGGCGCCTTCAACTGGAAGGTGGCGGCCGGCGACAGCGTGCGCGTTTCGGAATACCAGCAGGGCCAGACCCGGCTGGCGGCCGAACTGAGCGCCGAGGAATTCACCTGGTCGCGCTCGACGCGCGTCAGCGCCGACCAGGTGCGGGCCTGGTTCGGGCTCGACGCCAGGGCGGTCCCGTCGCCGCTGGCGCCGGCCGGCGCCGGCGCCACGGTGGGCGCGCAATCCGGCAAATTCCTGATCTGGCTGTGCTGCCTGAACATCGTGCCGCTGGTCGTCGACTTCAGCGGCGCCGCTCCCTGGCTCCTCATCGGCCTGCTGGCCCTCGTGCTGCCGCCCCGGTTCATCAAGAATGAATAAGTACTTTCTCTATGCGCTGTTCGTGACCCTTGTCACCACCTTCGCCTGCTGGGTCAGCATGATCAATACCGCCAGCGGCTCGGGCCGCGGCGGCAGCAGCTGGAGTTCGGGCTCGCATGGCGGCTACGGCAGCTATGGCGGCGGGTATTCCGGCGGCGGCGGGCACAAATGAGCGGCGTTTTCCAGGCCGCGGGGACCCATCTGCTGGCCGACCTGCACGGCATCCCGGCGGGCCCGCTGCAGGACGCCGCCGGCATCGAAGCCCTGTTGCGCGGCGCCGCCGGGGCGGCCGGCGCGCGCATCCTGCACGGTCACTTCCACGCCTTCGGCCCGGAGCAGGGCGTGACCGGGGTGCTGCTGCTGGCCGAATCGCATATCTCGATCCACACCTGGCCGGAAGCCGGCTTCGCCGCCGTCGACATCTTCATGTGCGGCGCCGCGCTTCCGCAGCTGGCCCTCGAACATATAGAGCGGGCCCTGCTGCCGCGCACCAGGCAGGTGCGCGCCGTCGCGCGCGGCCCGGCCTGATCCTCAGCGCCGGCGCGGCGCCCGCCGGCGCAGCGCCGCCAGCAGCTGCCCCGCATCCACCGGTTTCACGAAATGGTGGTCGAAGCCGGCCTGGCGCGTCAGTTCGCGGTCGCCCTGCTGGCCATAGCCGGTCAGGGCGATGAACAGGGCGCCGCGGCAGGCCGGCTGGGCGCGCAGGCGGCGCGCCAGCTCGTAGCCGTCCATGCCGGGCATGCCGATGTCGAGGATGAAAACATCCGGCGCGGCCGCCGGCGCCGCGGCCAGCGCGCTGCGCGGATCGCTGAAGCTTTCGACCCTGTGGCCGGCGGCGGCCAGCAGCGCGGCCAGCATGGTGACGGCGTCGATGTTGTCGTCGACCAGCATCAGCGACAGCGGGCTGCCCGGCGCCGCGCCCGCGCCATCCGGCCCGCCATCCTCGTCCGCGGCGGCGCTTGCGGCCAGCGGCAGTTCGACCGCGAAGCGGCTGCCGCGGCCGGCGCCTTCGCTCAGGGCCTGGATCCGGCCGCCATGCGCGAGCACGATGGTGCGGGCCAGCGCCAGGCCCAGCCCGAGGCCGCCCTGGGCCCGGTCCGGCGTGCGTGCGCCCTGGGTGAACAGGTCGAACACATGCGGCAGCAGGGCGGCGTCGATGCCGCTGCCGTTGTCGCTGACGGTCACGCGCGCGTGCGCGTCGTCCAGTTCCAGCGCCACGCCGATGCGCCCGCCCGCGGCCGTGTACTTGGCGGCATTCGTCAGCAGATTCGCGAACACCTGGATCAGGCGCGCGCGGTCGCCCAGCACCTGCACCTTGGTTTCATCGGGCCCCAGCGTCAATGACAGCAGGTGGCGGCGCGCCTCGACCAGCGGATGCACCTGCTCGGCCGCGCTCAGAATCGCGCCGCGCAGGTCGATTTCCGCCTTCTCGTACTGCACCATGCCGCGCGTGACCCGCGACACGTCCAGCAGGTCGTTCACCAGCGAAGTCATATGGTTGACCTGGCGCCCGATCACTTCGGCGAAGCTGCGCACCTTGGCGGCGTCGCCGGGGGCGATGCGCAGCACCTGGGCGGCGGCGCTGATCGGCGCCAGCGGATTGCGCAGTTCGTGGGCCAGCATCGCCAGGAACTCGTCCTTGCGCCGGTTGGCGTCCTGCAGCGCATCCTCGGCCAGTTTTTTCTCGTGGATGTCGGTATTGTATAGCACAGAGACATAGGTAACACATGTCTAGAGACATGGGTAACACTACCTGGTCGTCATTTTA
>NZ_JBHSMZ010000005.1:0-267502 GCF_042656905.1 Massilia aerilata | reverse complement strand
GTGCAATGATCATAAAAGGTGTTACCTATGTCTCTAGACAAGTGTTACCTATGTCCCTGTGCTGAACACTCTCCGAGCCCACGCATGACGTTTGCGTGTTGGCGGCATCCGCGTGGGCACGGGGTGCCCACCCTACCTTACTTCGCTGGACGCACGAACTTCTGCGAACCCGGCGGCGGTTCGTTCAGCACGGCCCAGAAGATCCCCAGGTCGGAGATCGCGCGCACGAATTCCGTGAAGTCCACCGGCTTGACCACATAGGCGTTCACGCCCAGTTCGTAGCTGCGGACCAGGTCCTGTTCTTCGCGCGACGAGGTCAGCATCACGACCGGCAGCGGCTTCAGGCCGTCGGTGGTGCGGATTTCCTTCAGTACTTCGAGGCCGTCGACCTTCGGCAGCTTGAGGTCGAGCAGCACCACGGCCGGATTGCCGGCCGGGCGCTGCGCATGTTCGCCGCGGCGGTGCAGGTAGTCGAGCGCCTCGGCGCCGTCACGGACGACGATGACCTGGTTCGCGAGCTGGCTCTTCGACAGCGCGATCAGCGTGAGTTCCAGGTCGTTCGGGTTGTCTTCGACAAGCAGGATGGGCTTGAGCATGGATTCTTTCGGGGTCGGATCAGTCGTTCGATACATGTTTTGGAAGTGCGATAGAGAAGGTCGCGCCCTCGCCCTGCACCGAATCGGCCCAGACCCTGCCATTGTGCCGCTCGATGATGCGGCGGACGTTGGCCAGGCCGATGCCGGTTCCCTGGAAATCTTCCATGCGGTGCAGGCGCTGGAATACGCCAAACAGCTTGTGTACGTAGTCCATGTTGAAGCCGGCGCCATTGTCGGCCACATGGATGATGGTTTCATTCGGCGCGTCGTCGGCGCTGATGCGGATGACGGCCGGGTCCCGCTTCCCGGTGAACTTCACGGCGTTCGACAGCAGGTTGAACATCGCCAGGTGCAGGAAGGCCGGATCGGCGTGGACCAGCGGCAGCGGGGCGATGTCCCACTCGATGTTGCGGCCGCGCGTTTCCAGCGCCAGCTTGTCGATGCAGGCGGCCACCAGGTCGCCCATGTCGACGTCGGTCGGGCGCAGCGAGGCGCGGCCCATCTGCGAGAAGGACAGCAGGTCGTCGACCAGCTTGCCGGCCAGGCGCGCGGCTTCCTTGATGTTCTTCAGGAAGCGCTGGCGCTGCTCACCGTCCTCGCTGCCGCTGGCCTCGATCAGCAGGTCGGCAAAGCCGACGATGTGGCGCAGCGGGGCGCGCAGGTCGTGCGACACCGAATACGAGAAGGCTTCGAGTTCCTTGTTCGAGCGGGTCAGCTCCCCGGCCAGTTCGGCCATCTGCTCGGCGCGTTCGAGGACGATGCCCAGCAGGGCGCTGCGGAATTCCACCGCCAGCTCGATCTCGGCGCCGTGCCAGGGCACGCTGGCGCCGTGGATGGTCTCGCGCCAGGCGGCGAAACTGGTGCGCGGCGACAGCTGCAGCGGCCGGCCGTCCACCGCGGCCTGCACCAGCTTGTCGTGCGGGTTGCCGGCCCATTCGATGGTGTGCACGAACTCGGGACGGAACCACAGCAGGTAATGCTTGTGGATGCGCGAGATCGGCATCGCCAGCAGGCCGCTGGCGTTGCGGATCATTTTTTGGGCTTCAGGCCACTCGGCGGACAGCTTGTCGGTGTGGTAGACCTCGCCATGGTCGTGCAGCGCCAGCCAGTCGACCAGCTCGAGGATGTGGTCCTGTTCGGGCGCGTCGCCGAAGCTCAGCACGCGCTCGTCGACCACCACGGCAACGCCGGTGGCGCGCGCAAAGCGCAGCAGCTCGGGAAAAACGCTGGCCAGGTTCTCGACGAAGTCGCTGCCCTGGGTCAGGCCGGCCAGCATGGCCACCATGATGCGGCGCACCTCGAGGCGGAACTGCAGCTCCTGGGCGTCTTCGCGCGATTCGATACACAGCGCCAGCAACTGGCCCAGCTGCTCGCAGGCCGTGCGCTGCTCGAAGGGCACCGGCGACGGGCCTTCGTTGTGGCAGGAGATGATGCCCCACAGCTGGCCCTTGACCATCAGCGACACCGACATCGAGGCCAGCGTGTTCATGTTGCGCATGTACTGCAGGTGCACCGGCGAGACGCTGCGCAGCACCGCGAACGACAGGTCGTTCGGCTTGCCCGTCGCCGGGTTGGTGGCCGGGACCAGCGGCGCCGGCGTGTAGTTGGCGTCCTGGATCAGGCGGATCGGCGACAGCGCATACAGCTGGCGCGCCTGGGCCGGGATGTCCGAGGCCGGGAAGTGCTGGCCCATGTAGGAGGCATAGTCGTCCTGCTTCGCTTCCGCCATCACGTGGCCGTGGCCGTCGCGGTCGAACTGGTACACCAGCACGCGGCCGAAACCCGTCACCGAACGCACGTGGTGGCAGGCCAGCTGGGCCAGCGACTCGATGCTTTCGGCGCCGTTGACCTTCTGAAGGAAGTCGCCGATCAGCGAGTACAAGTGGCGGAAGTCGGCCGTGGCGGCGCGCTCGGTCGGCTCGAACTCGAGAATGGTGACGCCGTCCCACTGGTGGCCGAGCACGTCGAAGCGGCGGTTGTTCCCGGTGGTGACCGTGCCCACGTAATAGGGGCGCAAGCCCAGCTTGGTCGCCAGCTCCGGCGCCAGGCGCAGGGCGGCGCCTTCGCCGATCACGTCGGCGAGGGGGCGGCCGACCGCGGCCTGCGCAGTGGTGCCGGTCCAGTCGCCAAGATTGGCGCTGGCCTGCAGCACCTCCATGCCGGCGGACAGGGTCAGCAGGAAGCCGTGCGGCTGGATGCTGCCGGGCGTGCGAATCGGCTCCCGGTCGCAGGCGGACAGGTCGAGTTCGGGGACGGGTGGAGCCGGATTCATGTAGGTTTGGCGTGGAAGATCGTCAATTGCAGATCCGTCATTTTACAATGAAACGAAAGTGCTCTTGTATCGGTCAATTTGTCGATATTGACGACGCGGCGATCTTGCAACATTTCTGGCATGCTAAGACGTGAAATCCGGTACGAGCTGCGCGGACAGGGTCAGTTGCAGCGTGTATGATTGATTAGATTTGATTCAATGCATTAATGCATCTCGACACGAACGTTAAGCCATGAGCGAACACATGCCGCAACAGAAAGTCTTGTCGGATGACCGGCGCTACCAGTACCTGATTTCCGGCATCAACGACTACGCGATCTACATGCTCGACCCGCAGGGGCACGTGAGCAGCTGGAATGCGGGCGCCAACCGCTTCAAGGGTTACGTGGCGCAGGAAATCCTGGGCGAGCACTTCTCGCGTTTCTACACCGACGAAGACCGCGCCTCGGGCCTGCCGGCGCGCGCCCTGAAAACCGCGCTCGAGCAGGGCAAGTTCGAAGCCGAAGGCTGGCGCGTGCGCAAGGACGGCACCCGCTTCTGGGCCCACGTGGTTATCGACCCGATCTACAACGAGGAAGGCGCGCTGCTCGGCTTTGCCAAGGTCACGCGCGACGTCACCGAGCGCAAACGGGCCGAGGACAAGCTGCGCGAGAGCGAGGAGCGCTTCCGCCTGCTGGTGCAGGGCGTGACCGACTACGCGATCTACATGCTGTCGCCGGAAGGCATCGTCACCAACTGGAACTCGGGCGCCGAGCGCATCAAGGGCTATACCCACGACGAGATCGTCGGCAGCCATTTCTCGCGCTTCTACACCGCCGAGGACCTGGCCGCCGGCGTGCCCCAGCGTGCGCTGTCGACCGCCGCCACGGCCGGGCGTTTCGAGGCCGAAGGCTGCCGCGTGCGCAAGGACGGCACCCGCTTCTGGGCCCACGTCATCATCGACGCCATCCACGACGACGAGGGCAAGCTGGTCGGCTTTGCCAAGATCACCCGCGACCTGACCGAGAAGAAGCGCACCGCCGAGGCGCTGGAGGCGGCCAACGCCGCGCTCTACCAGGCGCAGAAGATGGAGTCGATCGGCCAGCTCACCGGCGGCATCGCGCACGACTTCAACAACCTGCTGTCGGTGCTGTCGAGCGGCCTGGAGGTGCTGGCCCTGCAGCGCGGCGGCCAGGGCGGCGACAGCCGCACCCTCGACAGCATGCGGCGCGCGGTCGACCGCGGCGCGCGTTTGACCCAGCAGCTGCTCGCGTTCGCGCGCCAGCAGCCGCTGCAGGCCGAAACCCGCAGCCTGAACCGCATCATCACCTCCTTCGAGCCGGTGCTGCGGCGCGCCGGCAATGCCGACATCGAGTTCGAAGTGGACCTCGACCGCAAGGCGCACAGCGCCGTGATCGACAGCGCGCGCTTCGAATCGGCGCTGCTGAACCTGGTGGTGAACGCGCGCGACGCCATGCCGGACGGCGGCCGCATCGTCATCGCCACGCGCAACCTCACGCTCGGCCACCACGAAGCCGGCAGCCTGCCGGCCGGCGATTACGTGCGCGTGTCGGTCAGCGATACCGGCACCGGCATGCCGCCCGACGTGGTGGCGCGCGCCTTCGAACCCTTCTTCACCACCAAGGAAGTGGGCAAGGGCACGGGCCTGGGCCTGTCCCAGGTCTACGGTTTCATCAAGCAGTCGGACGGCGACGTGGTGATCGAGAGCCGGCCGGGCGAAGGCTGCACCATCGCGATCTACCTGCCGGCGGTGGTGTCCGAGGCCCAGGAAGACCGCCGCGCGCAGGTCGAGCGCGTGCTGATCGTCGAGGACGAGCCGGACCTGATGGACGTGGCGGCCTCGCTGTTCGCCAGCATGGGCTACGACGTGCTGACCGCCGCGAGCGGCCGCGAGGCGATGGACATGCTGGAGCAGCGCGACGTCGACATCCTGTTCACCGACGTCGTCATGCCGAACGGGATGGACGGCCTGCAGCTGGCCACCTACACGCGCACCCATTATCCGGACACCAAGATCATGCTGGCCTCCGGCTATCCGCTGCCGGCCCTCAAGCAGCGCCACGGCCAGGACTTGAACGATTTCGCCTTCGTCAACAAGCCTTATCGGCTGGCCGATCTGGCGCGGACGCTGCGTTCGACGATGTGATGCGCAGGGCGGGCACCCTGTGCCCACGCATCACAATCCAAAAATAATGTCGCAGATGCGGTCGTACACCGCATCCGCCGACGGCCCCGGATTCGTCCAGTTCAAAATATCGAAGTGGTCGTAGCCCTCGTAAGTGCCGAGGTAATTCCAGGACCCTTTCACGGCGCGGCCATCGTAGTCGCGCACAGGATGGCCGGCGGGCGCGCGCATGCTGACCGTGTTGACCACGCCGTCGCTGGCGAACCAGCTGCTGTCGATGCGCACCCGGCCCGGCGCCGACTGCGTATAGGAACCCATGCCCGGCTGCGCCAGCGAGCCGACGATCAGCTCTCCGGCGAATAGTTTGAAGTAGGGGATCATGTCCTCGCGCGGGTACTGGAACTGGCTGCTCTGGACCGGCGCGATCACGCGGTCGCTGCCGTTGCAGCACCAGGCGCCGGCCACCGTGGCCTGCGTCCCCAGCGAAAAATAATAGACCGAGGGCGAGGTCAGCGCCCAGCGGTTGAATTCGCGCGCGCCGTCCGGCGCCATCTCCCAGTGCGCCAGGCGCTGGTCGAGGATGTCGCGCAGCGGGCTGCGTGGATTCGGCATCACGTCCAGCACCGCGTCCCGCAAGGTGGTCCCGTTGTGCGGCGCCGAGATCGTCACCACGCTCTTCACCCAGCCGGTCTTGCCGCCGCGGTAAAGTTCGCCGCCGCCTTCGTCGCCGTCCGGCGAACCGTGTTCCAGCAGCTGGATCAGCGCGCGGATCGTGGTGCCGCCCTGGCTGTGGCCGACCAGGTGGAGCGGATGCGCCGCATCCCATTGCGGGTGGAAGGCGAGGGGATAGCCGTGCGGATTGTTGGCCGGATCGGCGGCCCAGCATTTGCCGGCGGGCCGGCGCGGCTGGCCGGGATAGCCGTAGCGGGCGACGTGTGCGGCGCCGTAATCGACGCAGCCGCCCTTGATCTGGGCGTACAGCTCGGCGGCGCGGTCCCAGTTGGAGCTGATCGCGCCGACGCCGGCCGTGTACACCGCGTGCGGACCCTTGTAGAGCTGCATGCGCGCGGCGATGTCGTGGTAGCCGCCCCAGTACAGGAAAGCGTTGCCGGGATCAGTGTCCGGCCCGAAGCCGAGGAAGCCGTGGACCAGCACGATCGGGTCGTTATTGGCGGCCCCGGCCGGCGCGGCGTTCAGCAGGCAGGCCAGGGCCAGCAGCGCTCGGGCGCCGAGGGTTTTGGTGGGCGACATGTGGCTCTCCCATTTCGGGTGGCGGGCTCTACATTGTCGAATTGGTATTGGATGAGAGGCTTGAGCGGCCCCAAACCTCGGCCTGCAGCCTGAAACCGTCGTTCCGGGCACTGTCCGAAACGACTCCCCGCGCAGGCGGAATAGTGCCCCCAGCACTATTCGCCCAAGTTTGGGGATTTGCCTGCAACTTGGATTCCCGCCTGCGCGGGAATGAGGTTCATCCTTAGTTGGTAACAGCCGCCGTACTACCCATCTGCGCAGTCCCCGTCGCATCCTGCGCTGGCACCGGCGCCGGCGTGTTCGATGCCGTCACCGCCGCTTTCTCGGCCAGGTCCGGGTTCCACACCACATGCTCGTCCACCGAGTACAAACGGCAAGGCTTGTCGCTCTTGGCCGAGCAGGTTGCGAGGGCGCGGGCTTCGGGGTCTTCGCCTTCTTCGGCCCAGCACCAGGCGCCGCTGCTTGACACCGCGAAGGCGCGCGGGGTCATCTTGGTGAGATAGTCGGCGTAGGCGCGCTTGCCGTTTTCGCTCAGGAAGGGCACGGCATCGACGTCGTCGACGGTGGCGAAATTGGTCGGCTGCGGCAGCGGCGGCTCGGGCACCTTGTAGAGCACCTTGGTCGGCATGCCGACACGCTCGAGGAACTGCATGGTGTCGGCCAGCCACACCTTTTCGCCGTCGCGGCTGGCCAGCATGCCGTGCGAATCGCGCTTGAAGGCCGCGTATTCGACCAGCTTCGCCTTGCCGCCGGCCTGTTCGAAGGCGTCGTGCATGCGCGCCACCAGTTCCGGGCCGAACAGCGAATCGTTCTGGCCGTACATCCACAGGCTCGGGATCTTGTTCTGCGAACCGTATTCGGCGAAGGCCGAGACCAGCGCCGAGCGCCAGCCGCAGCCGTTGCTGTCGTCGCGCAGGCCGCCGGCAAAGTTGATCAGGCCGCGCACGCCCGGCAGTTCCTCGGTGCCGAGCGCCATTGTCGCCAGGCCGCCGTAGGACTGGCCGGCGACCACGATGCGGTCGGCGTCGATCCATTTCTGTCCGCGGGCGTATTCGAGGGTGGCGCGGATGTCTTCGGCCTGGATATAGCCGTTGGCGGTCATGTCGCAGCCGTGGTCGCGGTAGCGGCCGGTCGAGTTGGCGAAGCCCTGGCGCATCGGCACCATCACCGCGTAGCCGCGCGCCACGAAGGCATGGGCCATGTGATAGAAGCGGTCGCGCGGCTGCAGGTTCGGGTGGCCCGGATCCTTGCCGTGATTAATGATAATCAACGGGAACGGCCCCGGCCCGTTCGGCTGGAACACCGTCGTCTCGAGACGTGCCTGGTGGTTGCGGCCGGCCGGGATCAGCACGATGTGCTCGTTGATCCGGTAGTCGAGCTGCAACTCCTGTTCGACCGAGAAGCCGGGCAGCATGGCGAGGACGACAATCGCTGCGGACGTAAGTTTGCGAACAGATGCGGGTGCTCTAAACATGGAAAACTCTTCGACAGCGGCCTCACGGATGTGTCCGTAAGAAACCAATTGCTTAGCGGAATGAGTTGATTCTAAGCACGGTAATTTCCGAGAGCAATATCCGTTTAACCAATTCGCGCATTAAATCTTCGTGTGTGGCCACATTTGCCAGAACAGGCAGATAATTTGTATGTCCAACGATTAGGTGGCCCATGCTTACTCTCGAGGAAGGTCTGAACGAGCACCTCAGTGAACGATTCACCCAGGCCTTGCAGGCCGGCGGGCGGGCGTGGCAGAAGGCGCTCGAGCGCCAGCTCAAGCCTTGCGGCCTGACCGCGGCCGGCTGGAGCGCCATCGCCGCACTGGCGGACATGCAACGCGCCGGCGCCAAGGATCCGCATCCGCCGTCGCAGACCGCGCTGGCCCAGCAACTGGGCGTGGACGGCGCAACCCTGGTCGCCACCATCGACCGCCTGACCGCGGCAAGGCTGATCGAACGGATCCCCAGCCAGCGCGACCGCCGTGTCAAGCTGGTGGTGCTGACCCAAGAGGGCCGCGAGCTCGAGGAAAAGGTGAGGGTGCAGGCCGACGCGCTGCGGCGCGAAGCGCTGGCGCGCCTGGACCCGGGCGAGGTCGCGCTGGCGGTCGGCGTGCTGGAGCAGCTGCAGCAGGTGCTGGAGAGCGCATGAGCGACAAGTACGCCCCGCGCGAATGGCACCCCGACGAGCGGCCCACCATGCCGGGCGGCCCATCCTTTCCCGCCCACTCCACGCCGCGCCGCATTGCCTTTTTCCTGGTCGGGACCCTGGTCACGATCACGGGCGGCCTCGGCAATGCGCTGGTGACGGTCAACCTGGTCAACTTGCAGGGCACGCTGGGCGCCTTTGCCGCCGAGACCACCTGGCTGCCGACCGCCTACGTCATGGCCAACATCTCGATGAACCTGCTGCTGGTGAAGTTCCGCCAGCAGTTCGGGCTGCGCGCCTTCACCGAGTTCTTCCTCGTGCTGTACGCGCTGGTGACCTTCGGCCACCTGTTCGTCAACGACCTGGGCTCGGCGATCGCGGTGCGCGCGGCGCACGGCATGGTCGGCGCGGCGCTGTCCACGCTGGGGCTGTACTACACGCTGCAATCCTTCACCAAGGCCTGGCGGCCGCGCGGGATCATCATCTCGACCGGCATCTCGCAGCTGGCGCAGCCGATCGCCTATCTGTTTTCGACGCGGCTGCTGCAACTGGCCGAATGGCGCGGGCTGTATGTTTTCGAGCTGGGCCTGACCCTGGTCACGCTGGGCGCCGTGCTATGGCTCAAGCTGCCGCCGGGCGACCGCTTCAAGGCCTTCCGCCCGACCGACTTCGTCACCTTCGCCCTGTTCGCGCCCGGCATGGCGCTGCTGTGCGCGGCCCTGAGCTTCGGCCGCGTGCTGTGGTGGACCCAGGAACCCTGGATCGGCGTGGCGCTGGCGGTGTCGATCATCCTGATCCTGGCGGCGGTCGCGGTCGAGCACAATCGCAAGAACCCGCTGCTGAACCTGCGCTGGCTCACCAATGGCATGATCGCGCGCCTGTTCATCGCCATGATCCTGGTGCGCGTGGTGCTGTCCGAGCAGAGCGTGGGCGCGGTCGGCTTCCTGCGCATGGTGGGGCTGAACAACGACCAGCTGCAGACCCTGTTCCTGGTGGTGCTGCTGGCGACCATCCTCGGCATCGTCATGTCGGCCTTGACCTTCAATCCGCCGCACCTGATGGCGCCCCAGGTGATCGCCTTGCTGATCATGGCGCTGGGCGCATGGATCGATTCGCACGCCACCAGCCTGACACGCCCCGAAGAGATGTACCTCAGCCAGGCCCTGCTGGCCTTCGGCGGCGTGTTCTTCCTCGGCCCGCTGCTCTTGACGCTGCTGGGCACCGTGATCACCAACCCGGCCAACCTGATTACCTTCTCGGTGCTGTTCGGCCTGACCCAGAACCTGGGCGGCCTGCTCGGCTCCGCGCTGCTGGGCACGTGGCAGGTGATGCGCGAGAAATTCCATTCCTCGAACCTGGCCGACCAGCTCAGCAGCCTCGATCCGCTGGTGGCGGCCCGCATCCAGCAGGGCGCGGCGGCCTACGGGCGCGTGCTGGCCGATCCGTCTTCGCGCACGCGCCAGGGCATCTCGATACTGAGCCAGACCGCCACCCGCGAAGCCAACATCCTCGCCTACAACGACGTGTTCCTGGCGATTTCCGTCCTCGCCACCGCGCTGGCCGCCTGGATTTTCGGACGCGCGCTGTGGCTCAAATACGTGGCGCCGCCGCCGCACGCCGCGCCGCCACCCGCCGCGGTGACGGCGCCCGAAACCGTCACCGATTCGCCGATCGCCAACGCCGCCGGGGAGGCGCCCGAGCCGACCGTCGACGGCACGACCCGCCCAACATGATCTATTGAAACGACACCGCCATGGCCGAGACCACCAGCACCGCCGCCCAGCAAAAATCGAACCGCCACGTCGTCGTCAGCGGCGCCCTGTTCGCGCTCATCGCGCTGATCGGCGTCCTGATCGTGCTGTATGCGTGGGACCTGCCGCCCTTCCGCAGCACGGTCGAGAGCACCGAGAACGCGACCGTGCGCGGGCAGGTGACCATCATCAGTCCGCAGCTGTCCGGCTATGTGGTCGAAGTCGACGTCCAGGATTTCCAGAACGTGAAACAGGGCCAGCTGCTGATGCGCATCGACGACCGCATCTACCAGCAGCGCCTGGCGCAGGCGCGCGCCCAGCTGGCGGCCCAGCGCGCGGCGCTCGCCAATTTCGCCCAGAGCCAGAAGAGCGCCGCCGCCACCATCGCCCAGAACCAGGCGGCGGTGGCGAACGCCGGCGCCCAGGCCCAGCGCGCCCAGGCCGACCTGCGCCGGGTCGAGGAGCTGGCGGCCGACGGTTCGCTGTCCGCGCGCGAACGGGACGCCGCACGCGCCGCGCATGCGCAGGCGGTGGCGCAGACCGCGCAATCGCGCGCCGCGCTGGAGATCTCGCGCCAGAACCTGCGCACGGTGGACGTCAACCGCGCCTCGCTGGAGGCGGCTGTTTCGAATGCCGAAGCAGCGGTGAAGCTGGCGGAAATCGACCTTGCGAACACGCGCATCAATGCGCCGCGCGACGGCCAGCTGGGACAGGTCACGGTACGCCTGGGCGCCTTCGTCAACGCCGGCGCCCAGCTGACCGCGCTGGTGCCGCAGGCCATGTGGGTGGTGGCGAACATGAAGGAAACCCAGATGGCCGGGGTGCGGCTCGGCCAGCCGGTCAGCTTCACCGTCGACGCGCTGAACCACGCGAAGATGCGCGGCCATGTCGAGCAGATCGCGCCGGCCACCGGTTCCGAGTTCTCGGTGATCACGCCGGACAACGCGACCGGCAACTTCGTCAAGATCGCCCAGCGCATCCCGGTGCGCATCAGCATCGACCCGAACCAGGAACTGGCGGCGCGCCTGCGGCCGGGCATGTCGGTGGTGGCCAGTATCGATACCGGAGCGCCGGCCGCCGCAACGAAAGGGCAGGCGCGATGAGCAAGGCGTTCCGCTTATCGCTGGCCGCTGCCGCGGCTGCGCTGCTGCTGGCCGGCTGCCGCATTCCGGTGCAGGAGCGCCCGGCGTCCACGCTCGAGGTGCCCGCCAGCTGGCGCGCGCCGCTGCAAATCGGGCCCACCGCCGCCGTCGAGCAGGCATGGTGGCGGGCCTTCGGCGACCCGGTGCTGGACGGCCTGGTGGCGCAGGCGCTGGCGCACAACGGCGACCTGCGCACGGCGCGCGCCAGGCTGCAGGAATACCAGGCGCGCATCCGCGTGGCCCGCTCGGCCCAGGAGCCCAGCGTGTCGGTGAGCGCGGGACCGGCCCGGGCGCGCGCCATCGGGCCGCTGGGCACGCCGGTCGAATCGACCGCGATCACGGGGAATGTGCAGGCGGCGTATGAATTCGATCCCTGGGGCAGGCTGGCGGCAGCGACGCAGGCTGCGCGCTTCGACTATGCGGCCCAGCAGGCGGCGGCGGATGCGGTGGCGCTGTCGGTGGCGGCCAGCACCGCGTCCGGCTACCTGAACCTGCGCGGGCTGGATGCCCAGCTGGCGCTGGCCCGCCAGACCCTGCAATCGCGCGAGCAGTCGCTGGCGCTGGCGCGGCGCCAGTTCGAAGTCGGCTATAGCTCGCGCCTGGAACTGTCGCAGGCCGAGGCCGAATACCGCAACACGGCGGCCGTCGTGCCCCAGCTGGAGCGTGCCATCACCCAGCAGGAAAATGCGCTGAACCTGCTGGTGGGCGCCAGTCCGGGGCCGGTCGCGCGCGGCGCCGGCTTGAGCGCGCTGCGCCCGCCCGGCATCGCCCCCGGCCTGCCGTCCGAACTGCTGCGCCGCCGCCCCGACATCGCCCAGGCCGAGCGCGGCGTCGCCGCCGCGGACGCCAGCCTGGCCGCCGCGCGCGACCAGATGCTGCCTTCGCTGCGCCTGACCGCCTCGGTGGGCGGCTATGCGCACAATCTGCCGGACCTGCTGGGCGCCGGCAGCATGCTGTGGAGCGTCGGCGGCAGCGTGCTGGCGCCGGTCTTCGACGCCGGCCGCCTGCGCGCCCAGGCCGAGATCTCGGCTTCGCTGCGCGACCGCGCCGTGTTCGCCTACGAATCCGTGGTGCGCAACGCCTTCGCCGAGACCGAGAACGGCTTGTCGGCGGTGCAGCGCCTGCGCGAGCAGCTGGAACAGGCCGAGGCGCGCCGGGTCGCCACCGCCGAGGTGCTGCGCATCGCCCACAACCGCTACCGCAACGGCTATTCGTCCTATCTGGAAGAGCTGGATGCGCAGCGCAACGCCTTCAGTGCCGAGACCAACGTGCTGCAGCTGCGGGCGAGCTGGCTGGCGGCGCACGTGGATTTATACAGGGCGCTGGGCGGCGGTTGGCCTGGAATACACTAAACGGTATTAATTATTTCGCAGACCGGGAGACAGGCATGATCAACATCGCAATCATCGTGGGCAGCACCCGCCCCGGACGCAAGGCGCTGGACGTGGCGCGCTGGGTGATGGAGTGCGCGGGCACGCGCGGCGACGCCGCCTTCGAACTGGTCGACATCCAGGATTTCCAGCTGCCGCTGCTGGACGAGCCGGTGCCGCCCTCGATGGGCCAGTATTCGCAGCCGCACACCAGGGCGTGGGCGGCGAAGATCGCCGAGTTCGACGGCTTCGTGTTCGTCACGCCGGAATACAACCACGCCACCTCGGGCGCGCTGAAGAACGCCATCGATTACCTGTACAAGGAGTGGAACAACAAGGCGGCCGGCTTCGTCGGCTACGGCAGCGCGGGCGGCTCGCGCGCGATCGAGAACCTGCGCCTGGTGATGGGCGAGCTGATGGTGGCCGACGTGCGCGCCCAGGTCATGCTGTCGCTGTTCACCGACTTCGAGAATTTCACGGCCTTCAACCCGGCCGAGCACCACGAGCGTTCGGTCGAGATCATGCTCGACCAGGTGGTGCAGTGGGCCGGCGCCCTGAAGCCGCTGCGCAAGGACGATCCGCCGGTTCCGGTGCCGGACAACATGCCGCCGCGCGGGGAGCGGGTGGGCGGCAGCTACTGAGCTTCGGTTTTCGGGCTCGAGCGCGCGCGGGTACAATCGGCGCCCATGACATCGACCGAACCCCGCCGCGCGACCTGCGCCGCCTGCCTGCGCGCGCAGAGCGCCTGCATCTGCCGCTTCGTGACTCCGCTGGACAGCCAGGTCGAGCTGCTGGTCCTGCAACATCCGCTCGAGGTGCACAACGCCAAGAACAGCGCGCGGCTGCTGCACCTGTGCCTGCCGTCCAGCCGGCTGCTGGTGGGCGAGATTTTTCCCGCGGCGGAACTGGAGACGGCCTTGTACGCGGATGGGCGCACGCCGCTGCTGCTGTATCCGCGGACGGTGGGCGAGGCTTCGCTGGGCTTGCCTTTGCCGCCCGTGCTCGATCCGGCGCTGCTGGCCGCGCCGGCCAGGCTGCGCCTGGTGCTGCTGGACGCCACCTGGCGCAAGAGCCGCAAGATGCTCTACTTGAATTCCTTGCTGCCAGCCTTGCCGCGCCTGGGCCTGCAGGACTTGCCACCCTCGGCTTATCGGATTCGCAAGGCCCACGCGCCGGACCAGTTGTCCTCGCTGGAAGCGGCCGCCCACGCACTTTCGCAACTCGAAAACCGGCCTGAACACTACGCACCGTTGTTTGTCAGCTTCGCCGGCTTTGTGGAACAACAATCCCGGCGATTTTGCGCTTGAACCGCCAGTAAAGCGGGTGTACGATACTGTATATCCATACAGTACTCGGGAGCGCCATAGTGAATCGCCAACAAGCTTGGGCTGAAGACGTGGAATTGCAAGGGCAGGTCATGATCCCCCCGCGGCCGCTGACGCCGCACAAGGGCCGTGGCGCCGTGTCCAACCTCCAGGGCCGTTACGAAGTCCACGGCCGCGAGCGTTTCGACGACGGCTGGACGGTCCCGGGACTGAAGACCGATGAAGCGGCGCCGCCGAAGACCATCGTCACGGATGAGTTCGCCAAAACTATCCTGACGCGCAATGCGTCGCCGGACATTCCCTTCCATGTCTCCCTGAACCCCTACCGGGGCTGTGAGCACGGCTGCATCTACTGCTTCGCCCGGCCTTCGCACAGCTACCTCGGCCTGTCGCCGGGGCTGGACTTCGAAAGCCGCCTGTTCGCCAAGGTCAACGCGGCCGACCTGCTGCGCCGCGAGCTGGCCAAGCCCGGCTACGTGCCCGAGAGCATTGCCATCGGCGTGAACACGGACGCCTACCAGCCGTGCGAGCGCGAGCGCGGCATCACGCGCGAAGTGCTGCAAGTGCTGGGCGAGTGCAATCACCCCTATGGCCTGATCACCAAGTCGGCGCTGATCGAGCGCGACATCGACCTGATCGCGCCGATGGCGGAAAAGGGCCTGGCGGCGGCCGCCATCACGCTCACGACCCTGGACGGCGAGATCGCGCGCACGCTCGAACCGCGCGCGGCGGCGCCCGCACGCCGCCTGCGCGCGATCCGCACCCTGACCGAGGCCGGCATCCCGGTCAGCGTCAGCGTGGCGCCCATCATTCCCTTCATCACGGAACCGGAAATCGAGCGCATTCTCGAAGCCGCCAGGGATGCCGGCGCGGTCGGCGCGCATTACACGGTGTTGCGCATGCCGTGGGAAGTCAACCCCTTGTTCCATCAATGGTTGTACGCTCATTTTCCAGACCGTGCGCAACGCGTACTGAACCGCATGAAGGATATGCATGCCGGCAAGGAATACGACAGCGACTTCGGCAAGCGCATGAGCGGCGAAGGCGTATGGGCCGACCTGATCCGCCAGCGCTTCACGAAGGCGGTCAAGCGGCTCGGCATGGACGGCTTCAATGGCCGCTTCAGCAAGATGGACGGCGCGCAGTTCCGCCGGCCGCTGGTCGTGCCTTCGGCGGCCGCCTGCCGGCGCCGGGACGAGGACGTGACCCAGCTCGACCTGTTCGGCGGCGCGCCGGCGGTCGAGGGTGGCGGCAAGCCGGCGAGCAAGACGACCAAGGCGAGCCCGCAGCTGGACTTGTTCTGAGCAGGCGGCGTCTTGTGGCAGGCGCCGTCGTCGGCTAGGATGGCGCTCTCATCTTTCTGGATGGCAGTTTTTCGATCACGGGATGCATATGGAAGAGCAGGGCAGCAGCACAGCAGGGCAGGTCAAGCGGGTCGTCTTCGTCGGCGCGGAATCGACCGGCAAGTCGACCTTGTGCGAATACCTCGCGCGCCAGTACGGCAGCGTCGCCGTGCCCGAGATCGGCCGCTATATCTGGGAGGACAAGCAGGGCCAGCTGAATGCCGAGGACTACGTCGACATCGCCCTGCGCCACCGCGAGGCCGAAGACGAGCAGATGCCCTATGTCCGGCGCTACCTGTTCGTCGACACGAATGCGCTGACCACGCTGCTGCTGGGCCTGGAATTCGGCCAGGTCACCGAACCGGCGCCGGCCGAGCTGCTGCGCTGCGCCGACGAGTGCCGCGAGCGCTACGCCCATACCTTCGTCTGCGCGGATGACATTCCCTACGAAGAACAATCGGCGCGCGAAAACGAAGCCTGGCGCGGCCGCATTCACCAACTGGTGCTGAAGGACCTGGAGGCGCGCGGCATTCCTTACACCCTGGTCAGCGGCAGCGTCGAGGAGCGCGCGCTGCAGGTACGGCGCGTGATCGAGGGCGTCGTGTAGGCTGGGGCGCGCCGACCCGCGCCGGACAGTCCGAGTGTTGTTGTTGTGCTATGTCAACACATGGCAGTAAAAAAAGTTTCCATTTTTTATACCTTTCAGGGCAATATCCTTGTATGTTAGCCGTGCAACTTTTTGCATCGACGGACCCTGCAAGATGCCTAGCCCTGTCCCGCTTTATAAATATCGCGCGCTGCTCCTGTCACAGAGTTTCTTTATCAAAGACAACGCGGCCGAGCTGCGCCTGCACGCCCACAAATACGACTTCGACATGGCTTTCTTCAGCGAAGTCAGCCAGTTCGTGGCGGCGGTGGAGGGCGATACCGGCAACGGCCTGTTCGTGATCGACCTGGACGCCCTGCACAACATGCAGTCGGACATGCTGGACAGCCGCAAGACCCTGATGCTGGGCGAGCTGCTGCAGCGCCTGCCGGCCGGGAAGGAATACGTCTACCTGCAGAGCAGCCGCCAGGGCGGCCGCTACCTGCTGCAGCAGAAGCTGGTTGATTGCCACTGCCTGGCCTATGCCGAAAAGCCGATCGCCAACGACGTGCTGGTCGACAAGCTGTTCAAGCTCTTCGTCCAGCAGAAGCGCGGCGACCTGGTGCGCCTGATGCACCTGGGCGACATGAGCGGCATGGACGAGGCCTGCCTGCACAAGGCGCGGATCGAACTGGTCGAACATGACCAGGCCCAGACCCTGCACCTGCGGGTGCGCGAGCTGCAGCCCGACCTGGTGCTGGTCAGCGATGCCGAGTTCGCGCGCACCGAGTCGCTGGCGTGGGTGCTCAAGAAGAACATCGAAGCCGATCCGGTGCGCGAGATCGTGCTCCTGCAGCGCCAGCCCGATGCGGCCCTGATGCAGCGCGCGCTGGCGAACGGCTTCGACGCCGTGCTGCCGGCCGGCGACGCCGGGCTGCTGTGCGCCCAGCTGGTCAACCGGGCCAGCAAGATCCGCGTCAGCAAGGATTTGATTTCGAAAGACCGCGCCACCGGCCTGCTCAACAAGGTCGGCCTGCAGCAAAAGGCCCAGGAACTGATCCGCCAGGCGGCGCGCGAGGAGCGGCTGCTGGCCTACGGTGTGATCGACATCGACAAGTTCAAGACCATCAACGATACCTGGGGCCATTATTTTGGCGATATCGTGCTGAAGCGCCTGGCCGTCTGCCTGGCTTCCCACCTGGGCGAGCGCGACCTGCTCAGCCGCTTTGGCGGCGAGGAATTCGTGCTCGTGTTCTGGGATTGCACGGTGGAGGAGGGCTGGGCCCGGCTGGATGCGATGCGCCGTGCCTTCGGCGCCTTGCCCTTCGAAGTCCGCGCCGGCGACGTGCGGCGCTTTTCCTTCAGCGGCGGCATGGCCGCCTATCCGGCCTGCCAGACGGAGAATGCGCTGTTCCTGCGCGCCGACGCCATGCTCTACGAAGCCAAGCAGGGCGGGCGCGACCGCATCTGCCCCGCGCCGATCGCCCGGGCAGCTGCTTAGCGGAGCCGGATCAGCGTAGAAACGCCGCCAGATGGCGCTCGATCTCGAACACGTGCGCGTCGAACTTGCCCAGTTCGCGCAGGGCCTTGGCCAGTTCCAGCAGGTATTCGCTGTTCGGTCCGCTCGGGCCGCAGGCGGCAGCGATCTGGCGCGCAATGTCGCGCTCGCTGGCCGGGCCCAGGTAGGCCGCGTTCTCGTGGGTGGCAATGTAGACCAAGCCCTCGGCCGCGCTGCCGTCCTCGAAATGGATGCTTGTCGCCAGGCGCAGGTAGCCGTTCTTTTCGCGGTAGTCGAGGTGGGCGAATTCTTCGGGCGTGACCAGGTAGGCCATGCCGTGGCAGATGGCGCCGGCTTCCGGGACCAGGGTCACGACGCGGCCGGGCGCGGTCTCGGTGCCGCGGTGGTCGTGCGAGCCTTGCCAGAAGCGCCGGCTCCAGCCGCCGATGTGGGCCGGGCGGCGTTCGAGGAAGGGGAAGTCTGCCTTGAAGATCAGGGAGCCGTAGCCGAACAGCCAGACGCTGGCGTGGCTGTCGAAGCGGTCCATGGCCCGATTGATGGCGATGGTGTTATGGGACATGTCCTTATTCTAGCGGCTGGCGCGGCAGCCCGCTGCCGACGTACTCGGCCAAAAAGGCAATAAAAGCCTCGGCCGCGGGCGACAGCGAACGCTGGCCGCGCGTGTAGATGAAGAAACGGCGCGTCAGGACCGGATCCGTCAGCGGCCGGGTCAGCAGCCCATGGCGCTGCACCAGCGCCGCCGCGTAGGGCATGCTGACCGTGACGCCGAGGCCGGCCGCCACCATCGCCAGCGCGGTGCTCATGAAATTGACTTCGTGCTCGGGTTTCAAGGTGGCTTCGCGCGGGGCGTCGCCCATGTCGGCCAGCAGGCGCTCGGTGAACTGGCCGCGCAGCGAGATGAAGGGAAAGCCGGCCAGGTCGCCCCAGGCCAGCTGGTCGCGGCCGGCCAGCGGATGGCCTGGCGGGACCACGGCCTCGAAGGGCATATCCAGTAACAGGCGCGCCTCGAGCTCCGGCGTCTCGTCGCGCTCGGGGGCGATGCCGCAGTCGACCTCGCCGGACAGCACCCGTGCGGTGACGTTCTCGACGCCGCTGTCGGCCAGGCTGACCTTGACGTCCGGGTGGCGTTCGCGCCAGGCGGCAATTGCCTGCGGCAGCAGGGTGCAGGCCATCAACTGGGGCGCCGCGACCCGCACGATGCCCTTCCGCAGCTGCGCATGATCGGCGACGTTGGCCAGCGCGCGGTCGAGATCGTCGATCATCTGGTTGAACAAGGGATAGAGCTCGTTGCCCATTTCCGTCAGGGCAATCCGGCGCGTACTGCGATCGATCACGCGGGCGCCCAGCGTTTGCTCAAGCTCCTTGATCAAACCGGACAAGGCGGACTGTGTGACGTGCAGGAACTGCGCCGCAAGCGTAAAGTTACCGGTCTTGGCCACGGCGATGAAGGCGCGCATCTGGCGCAGGGTTGGATTCATCAGATAATCCGATAAATAGGGCGAAAAAAACTGTTTGTATGATAGTCCGTTTTCATTTTTAATTGGGACATCATTCAATCGCTGAGGAATCCATGAAACTCGCCACCCTGAAAGCCGGCGGCCGCGACGGCACTTTGGTCGTCGTCAGCCGCGATCTCGTCACCTGCCAGGCCGTACCCAATATCGCGCGCACCCTGCAGGCCGCGCTGGACGACTGGGACAGCATCGCCCCGCAGCTGCAGCAGATCTATGAATTGCTGAACCAGGGGATGGCCGCAGATGCGGTGTCCTTCCTGGATGAGGAGTGCGCATCGCCGCTGCCGCGCGCCTATCAGTGGGCCGACGGTTCGGCCTACATCAACCACGTCGAACTGGTCCGTAAAGCGCGCGGCGCCCAGGTGCCGCCGTCTTTCTACCAGGATCCGCTGATGTACCAGGGCGGCTCGGATTCCTTCGTCGGCCCGCGCGACCCGATCGCGGTCCTGTCCGAGGACTGGGGCGTCGACCTCGAAGCGGAAGTGGCGGTCGTCACCGGCGACGTGCCCATGGGCGCGAGCCCCGAGCAGGCGGCGCAGGCGATCCGCCTGGTGATGCTGGTGAACGACGTCTCGCTGCGCAACCTGATCCCGAAAGAGCTGGAAAAGGGCTTCGGCTTCTTCCAGTCGAAGCCGGCCAGCGCCTTCTCGCCGGTGGCGGTGACGCCCGACGAACTGGGCGATGCCTGGCGCGACAGCAAGCTATGCCTGCCGCTGCAGGTCACGCTCAACGACGCCCCTTTCGGCCGCCCCAACGCCGGCGACGACATGAGCTTCAGCTTCGCCCAACTGGTCGCGCACGCCGCCATGACGCGCGAGCTCGCCGCGGGCAGCATCATCGGTTCGGGCACGGTGTCGAACAAGCAGGGCGGCCTGCACGGATCGAGCATCGCCAACGGCGGCGTCGGCTACTGCTGCCTGGCCGAAGTGCGCATGTACGAGACCATCGAGCAGGGCGCGCCGCAGACATCCTTCCTGCGCTATGGCGACACGGTCCGCATCGAGATGCTGGATGGGAGCGGCGCGAGCATCTTCGGCGCCATCGACCAGGAAGTGGTCCACTATCACGGGGCGCAGAAATGAAGCTCTACACCTATTTCCGCAGCTCGGCCGCCTACCGCGTCCGCATCGCGCTGAACCTGAAGGGTTTAAGCTACGACGCCATTCCCGTGCACCTGCTGCGCGGCGGCGGCGAGCAGTTGCAGGAATCCTACCGCGCGATCAATCCGAGCGGCCTGGTCCCGAGCTTCGAGGACGGCGGCATGACGCTGACGCAGTCGATCGCCATCCTCGAGTACCTGGAGGAAGCGTATCCGCAAACGCCGATCATGCCGGCGGACGCCATCGGGCGCGCCCGCGTGCGCGAACTGGCGCAGATCATCGCCTGCGACATCCACCCGGTGAACAACCTGCGCGTGCTGCGCTACCTGGTGCGGGACCTGGGCCTGTCGGAAGAGCAGAAGACCGAGTGGTACCGCCACTGGCTGGTCGGCGGCCTGGAGGCGCTGGAGAATCACCTGGCGCGCGACCTCGCCGGCGGCGCGTTCTGCCACGGCGACACGCCGACCATCGCCGACTGCTGCCTGGTGCCGCAGGTTTTCAATGCGCAGCGCAATGGCATCGATATCGCCGCCTATCCGGCGATTGCGCGCATCAACGCGGCCTGCATCGCGATGCCGGCCTTCGTCGCGGCGCATCCTTCGAACCAGCCGGACGCCGAGTAATCCGCGGCCGTGCCGGGTGAAATGCCCGCTTGGCGCCCGGTCAGTGCCGGGTCTGCGATTCCGGCGCCGAGCGGTCCGGTTTCGAGGGTGAGGACACTTCTTCCAGTGCGCGCTCGATGCCGCCCGAGTGCTTGGTCGCCATGTCGCCCATCGAGACGATGCCGACCACTTCCTGCGACTGCGCGTCGACGACCGGCACGCGGCGGATCTGCACGTCGCCCATCTGGCCCAGCACCTCGTCCACGCTCTGGTTTGGCGAGCAGGTGCGGACGTCGGTGCTCATCACGTCGCCGACGCGGGTGCTGCCCGGCGCCTGGCCGGCGGCGGTGGCGCGCACGGTGATGTCGCGGTCGGTGATCATGCCGACCAGCTTCCGGCCGTCGAGCACGGGGATAGAGCCGACGTTCAATTCGTCCATCATCTGGGCGGCGCGCTGTATCGTTTCCTGCGGCGAAATACTTTGCACGTCGCGGGTCATCACATCCTGGATCGTTTGCATGAGGCTCTCCTGTGGGTTGGCGGTGGCTGGTAGTTGCCCATGATGCAGCAATTTCGGAAATGCGGACGCCGGGTTGACGCACGGAACAGTCCGTAAAAAAAGCCGGCGCGCGGGCTTGCGGATGGCCGGCTCGGCTACAATCTGCCTCCCTTTCAGCTTGCCATTCCAGCCATGCCGAATTCCTCGATTCCCGCGCCCATCCTCGACGCCCTGGGCCTGGCCGACCCGTCGTGGCGCCCGCACCTGGAAGCCGGCCTGCGCGCCATGATGGATGCCGATCCGGCCTACCTGCCGGCGCTGGCCGGCGACGACTTCCTGCCGACCGGCGGGCGCCTGTTCGCGGCGTTTTCCTTGCCGCTGCAACATGTCCGCTACGTGCTGGTGGGGGAGGGGCCGTATCCGCGTCCGGAAAGCGCAACCGGCGTGTGCTTCATGGATGGCGCGGTGGGGGAGTTGTGGTCGGACACGGGCCTGTCGAAGCCGGTCAACCGCGCGACCTCGCTTCGCAACTTCATGAAGATGCTGCTGGTGGCCGACGGCCAATTGAACGTCGGCGACACCGGCGGCGCGGCCATGGCGCCAATCGCCCGGGCGGCGCGCGAAGGCGCATTCATCCAGACCCTGCCCGCGCTGCAGGACAAGCTGACCGCGCAAGGCTTCCTGTTATTGAATGCTTCGCTGGTATTCCGCAAGCACGTTGCTCCGGTCGTCGACGCCCGCGCCTGGCTGCCATTCCAGCGCGCCGTCTTCGCGGCCCTGGGGAAATGCAGGGAAAAGCCGACCCTGGTCCTGTGGGGCAAAATCGCAGAGCAACTGAAAAAAGTCCCGGAAACCGAAGGCTTGCCCCAGATCCACGCCGAGCACCCCTACAACCTCAGTTTCATCGGCCACGAAGGCATGCACAAACTCTTCGGCCCGATGCAACTCCTACGTCCAAACTGACTGATGAAGATCAAACCGGGGTCAGACCCCGATTTTTGGAAAGTGCTTCTAGGACCTTGCCAAAATTCGGGGTCTGACCCCGGTTTGTGGCAAATCAGGAATTGGGGCCTCCAAGACAAAGCCCGCGGGATGCGCTATACTTGACTAATTCAATCAACTAATCAGGTTTCTATTCTTGCTCATGCAGGAAATGCACTTGATGACGTTGAAGAGAAGCAAGATTTTACCACTGTCTGGATACCAACCCGGGGTTGTGATGCGTCTGACCACCAAAGGCCGTTTTGCTGTTACTGCGATGATCGATCTTGCCCTGCGCCAGGGCAAGGGTCCCGTCACGCTGTCGGGCATCAGCCAGCGCCAGGCCATTTCGCTGTCCTATCTGGAGCAACTGTTCGGCAAGCTGCGCCGGCACGAGATCGTCGAATCCGTGCGCGGCCCGGGCGGCGGTTACAGCCTGGCGCGCGGCGCCGACAAGGTGACTGTCGCCGACATCATCATCGCCGTCGATGAGCCGCTCGACGCCACCCAATGCGGCGGCAAGGAAAACTGCCACGGCGCCGATGCCGCCAGCGGCACGCGCTGCATGACCCACGAGCTGTGGGCCACGCTGAACGCGAAGATGGTCGATTACCTCGATTCGGTCACCCTGCATGACCTGGTCGAGCAGCAGAAACAGAAAGAGCAGAAGGAACAGAACGTGGTGGTGATGCACCGCCACGCGCCGGCCGAGAATACCGAAGCAACGCACAGCATATTGAATGGAGTGAACTGATGAACGCGCCCCTGGACAAAAAAATCGAGCAGAGCTTCCAGACTGCACCGCACTTCCCGATCTACATGGACTATTCGGCCACCACGCCGATCGATCCGCGCGTCGCCGATGCGATGATTCCCTTCCTGCGCGAGCAGTTCGGCAATCCGGCCTCGCGCAGCCACGCCTACGGCTGGAGCGCCGAGGCGGCGGTCGAGGAAGCGCGCGCCAATGTCGCCGCCCTGGTCGGCGCCGATCCGCGCGAGATCATCTGGACCTCGGGCGCGACCGAATCGAACAACCTGGCCCTGAAGGGCGCCGCCAACTTCTATAAAACGAAGGGCAAGCACATCATCACCGTGAAGACCGAGCACAAGTCGGTGCTCGACACCGTGCGCGAACTGGAGCGCGTCGGTTTCGAGGCGACCTACCTCGAGCCGCAGGACAACGGCCTGGTCTCGCTGGCGCAGCTGGAAGCGGCGATCCGCCCGGACACCATCCTGGTCTCCGTCATGCTGGTGAATAACGAGATCGGCGTGATCCAGCCAATCGCGGAAATCGGTGAGCTGTGCCGCAAGAAGGGCGTGATCTTCCACTGCGACGCCGCCCAGGCCACCGGCAAGGTCCACATCAACCTGGAAGCGCTGAAGGTCGACCTGATGACCTTCACCGCCCACAAGACCTATGGCCCGAAAGGCGTCGGCGCCCTGTACGTGCGCCGCAAGCCGCGCGTGCGCCTGGAAGCGCAGATGCATGGCGGCGGCCACGAGCGTGGCCTGCGTTCGGGCACGCTGCCGACCCACCAGATCGTGGGCATGGGCGAAGCCTTCCGCATCGCCAAGGAAGAGATGGACGCCGAGATCGCCAAAGTGAAGGCGCTGCGCGACCGCCTGGCCAAGGGCCTGATGGAGATCGAAGAGGTCTACATCAACGGCGACATGGAACACCGCGTGCCGCACAACCTGAACGTGTCCTTCAACTTCGTCGAAGGCGAATCGCTGATCATGGCGGTCAAGGACCTGGCGGTGTCGTCGGGCTCGGCCTGCACCTCGGCCTCGCTGGAGCCGTCCTACGTGCTGCGCGCGCTGGGCCGCAGCGACGAACTGGCGCACAGCTCGATCCGTTTCACCATCGGCCGCTTCACCACCGAGGAAGACATCGACTTCGCGATCGACCTGTTGAAATCGAAAGTCGGCAAGCTGCGCGAACTGTCGCCGCTGTGGGAAATGCACAAGGACGGGATCGACCTGAATTCGATCCAATGGGCCGCACACTAATCTACGAATTCTAGGAGAACCACCATGGCATATTCCGACAAAGTCCTCGACCACTACGAAAACCCGCGCAACGTCGGCTCGTTCGACAAGAATTCCGACGACGTCGGCACCGGCATGGTCGGCGCCCCGGCTTGCGGCGACGTGATGAAGCTGCAGATCAAGGTGAACGAAGCCGGCGTGATCGAAGACGCGAAATTCAAGACCTACGGCTGCGGCTCGGCGATCGCTTCGAGCTCGCTGGTGACCGAATGGGTGAAGGGCAAGTCGCTGGACGAAGCGCTGTCCATCAAGAACACCCAGATCGCCGAAGAACTGGCGCTGCCGCCGGTGAAGATCCACTGCTCGATCCTGGCAGAGGATGCGATCAAGGCCGCCGTGGCCGATTACAAGCACAAGCACGCAGCGGAAGAAAAAGCCGCCTGATGTGTGGCGTGGGCACGGTGTGCCCACCCTACGATGCAAAAGGTAGGGTGGGCTCCCCGAGCCCACGCGCGTACAGCAGCAAACCGTAGCAACGAATCAAGCTGGAGAAATACGAATGGCAATCACCCTGACCGAAAAAGCCGCGCGTCACATCACCCGTTACCTCGAACGCCGGGGCAAGGGTGTCGGCTTGCGTTTCGGTGTGCGCACGACCGGCTGCTCCGGCCTGGCCTACAAGCTGGAGTATGTCGACGAGCCGGCGGCCGAGGACAACATCTTCGAGTCGCATGGCGTGAAGGTCTTCGTCGACCCGAAGAGCCTGGCCTACATCGACGGCACCGAACTCGACTTCGCGCGCGAAGGCCTGAACGAGGGTTTCCGCTTCAATAATCCGAACGTCAAGGACAACTGCGGCTGCGGCGAATCCTTCCGCATCTAACGCTCAGTAAAGCCGGCACGATGCAGAATCACTTCGAGCTGTTCCAGCTCCCCGCCAAATTCGACGTCGACCAGGACGCGCTGGACGCGGCCTATCGCGAAGTCCAGGGGCGCGTGCACCCGGACCGCTTCGTCAACGCCAGCGACGCCGAGAAGCGCGTTGCGATGCAGTGGGCGACCCGCGCCAACGAGGCTTACCAGACCCTGCGCAACCCGATGCTGCGCGCGCGCTACCTGTGCGAGCTGAATGGCGTCGACCTGCAGACCGAGTCCAACACGGCGATGCCGATGGACTTCCTGATGCAGCAGATGGAACTGCGCGAGCTGCTGGCCGATGCGCGCGCGTCCAAGGACGCCGAGGCGCTCGACGAGCTGGACGCCCAGGTGCGCGGCGAGAAGAAGAGCCGGCTGGCGCAGGTCGGCAAGCTGCTCGACGCCGGCGATTACACCCAGGCGGCGCAGGGCGTGCGGGCGCTGATGTTCCTCGATAAGTTCAGCGACGAATTACATTACGCATTCGAAGCGCTCGAAACGTAACGTGGGCACGGTGTGCCCACCCTACGAACTGCGGCGTTTCCCGTAGGGTGGGCACCCCGTGCCCACGCGACAATAAAAACAACCAGGTAACACGACCATGGCACTACTGCAGATTTCCGAACCCGGCATGTCGACCGCGCCGCACCAGCACCGGCTGGCGGTGGGCATCGACCTGGGCACCACCAATTCCCTCGTCGCGACCGTCCGCTCCAGCATTCCCGAAGTGCTGAGCGACGAAGACGGCCGCGCGCTGCTGCCATCGATCGTGCGCTACCTGCCGAACGGCCACGCCAACATCGGCTACAAGGCGCAAGCCCACCGCACCACCGATCCGAAGAACACCATCGTCTCCGTCAAGCGCTTCATGGGCCGCGGCCTGAAGGACATCGCGCACGCCGAGAACATGCCGTATGACTTTGTCGACGCTCCCGGTATGGTGCAGGTCAAGACCGTCGCCGGCGTGAAAAGCCCGGTCGAGGTCTCGGCCCAGATCCTCGCGACCCTGCGCCAGACCGCCGAAGACGCGCTCGGCGACGAACTGGTCGGCGCCGTGATCACGGTGCCGGCCTACTTCGACGACGCCCAGCGCCAGGCGACCAAGGACGCGGCCCAGCTGGCCGGCCTGAACGTGCTGCGCCTGCTGTCGGAGCCGACCGCGGCGGCCATCGCCTATGGCCTCGACCATGGTAAAGAGGGTGTGTTCGCGGTGTACGATCTGGGCGGCGGCACCTTCGACATCTCGATCCTGAAGCTGTCCAAGGGCGTGTTCGAAGTGCTGGCTACCGGCGGCGACTCGGCCCTGGGCGGTGACGACTTCGACCAGCGCCTGTTCTGCCACATCACCCAGCAGGCCGGCCTCGCGCCGCTGTCGGACGAAGACACCGCGACCCTGATGGTCAAGGCGCGCCAGGCCAAGGAACTGCTGTCGACCAACGAAGAAACGACGGTCGAGGCGATCCTGAAGTCGGGCGAGATCGTGCAGGTGACGATTCAGGCAAAGACCTTCACCGAGATCACGCAGCCGCTGGTCGCCAAGACCATGAACGCGGTCCGCAAGGCCATGCGCGACGCCGACGTGTCGGTCGAGGACGTCGACGGCGTGGTGCTGGTCGGCGGCGCCACGCGCATGCCGAACATCCGCCGCGCGGTGGGCGACTATTTCAAGACCATCCCGCATGCGAACATCGACCCGGACAAGGTGGTGGCGCTGGGCGCCGCGATCCAGGCGAACCTGCTGGCCGGTAACCGCGCGGCCGGCGACGACTGGCTGCTGCTGGACGTGACCCCGCTGTCGCTGGGCATCGAGACCATGGGCGGCCTGGTCGAGAAGATCATTCCGCGCAACTCGACCATCCCGTGCGCCCGCGCGCAGGAGTTCACGACCTTCAAGGATGGCCAGACTGCCCTTGCCGTACACGTGGTGCAGGGCGAGCGCGAGCTGGTGTCCGACTGCCGTTCGCTGGCGCGCTTCGAGCTGCGCGGCATCCCGCCGATGGCGGCCGGCGCGGCGCGCATCCGCGTGACCTACCAGGTCGATGCGGACGGCCTGCTGGCGGTGTCGGCGCGCGAGGCGCGTTCGGGCGTCGAGGCGCACATCACGGTCAAGCCGTCCTACGGCCTGGGCGACGACGAAGTGGCGCGCATGCTGCAGGACTCGTACAACTCGGCGCAAGTCGACATGGTCGCCAGGGCGCTGCGCGAAGAACAGGTCGAGGCCGAGCGCATCCTGCTGGCCACGCAGTCGGCGCTGGACACCGACGCCGAACTGCTGAGCGATGAAGAACGCGCGGCGGTCGCCACGCTGCAGCAGGGCGTGCGCGACGCGCTGGCCCGCTCGAACGATGAATCGGTCGGCGTCGACGAGCGCCAGAACAAGCTGCACGACGCGGTGCAGGCGCTGGCGCATGGCACCGAGGAATTCGCGGCGCGGCGCATGGACAAGAGCGTGCGCAAGGTGTTGGCCGGGAAGTCGCTGGATCAGGTGTAAGGACCGCGAACAGCAGCACGTCGTTCCCGCGAAGGCGGGAACCCAAGTTCTGCTTGAGCAAACGAAACGCTGGCAAACTTGGATTCCCGCCTGCGCGGGAACGACGAAGCAAGAGTAAACAATATAAACGAGGTAAAGAAGTGCCACAAATCGTCATCCTCCCCCATCCCGTCTTCTGCCCCGAAGGCGCCGTGCTCGATGGCCAGACCGGCAAGTCGATCTGCGACACCCTGCTGGAAAACGACATCGAGATCGAGCACGCCTGCGACCGCGTGTGCGCCTGCACCACCTGCCACGTGATCGTGCGCGAAGGCTTCGATTCGCTGAACGAGCAGGAAGAAAAGGAAGAGGACATGCTGGACAAGGCCTGGGGCCTGGAGCCGAACTCGCGCCTGTCCTGCCAGGCCATCATCGCCGATGAAGACCTGGTGGTCGAGATCCCGAAATACACGATCAACCACGCAGCCGAGAATCACTGATCACGGAGTGTGAGCCATGAAGTGGACCGACGTCACCGCCATCGCCGAGGCCTTGTATGAAAAGCACCCGGATGTCGACCCGACCGCGGTGCGCTTCGTGGACCTGCATAACTGGGTCGTCGAGCTCGATGGCTTCGACGACGACCGTACACGCGGCGGCGAGCGCGTGCTGGAAGCCATACAAACGGCCTGGATAGATGAAGCAAGTTAAACCCACTGTGTACGAACTGCTCCCGGAAGTGAAGCCCGGGCAGTCGATCGAACTGCTCAAGGAGCTGCACATCCTCACCCGCGAGGGCAAGCTCAATCAGGACAGCCGGCGCAAGCTGAAGCAGGTCTACCACCTGGTGCAGTTCATCGAACCCCTGGTCAAGGACGTCCTCGAGCAGCAGGGAGCGCAGTCCAGCGACAAGCAGGGCGTGAGCCTGGTCGACCACGGCGCCGGCAAGTCCTATCTCGGCTTCATCCTCTACGACCTGCTGTTCAAAGGAAAGCCTGCGGGCGAGGGCGGCCACATCTACGGCATCGAGACCCGCGAAGAGCTGGTGCGGAAATCGACCGAGCTGGCGGCGCGCCTGGGTTTCGAGGGCATGTCCTTCCTGAACTTGTCGGTGGCCGAGTCCACCGATTCGGGCAAGCTGCCGGCATCCATCGACGTGGTCACCGCGCTGCACGCCTGTAATACCGCGACCGACGACGCGATCGACTTCGCGCTGAAGAAAAAGGCCAAGCACATCGTGCTGGTGCCCTGCTGCCAGGCCGAAGTCGCCTCGGTGCTGCGCAAGAACAAGGGCAAGGACCTGGGCCGCAGCGCGCTGACGGAAATCTGGCGCCACCCGATCCACACCCGCGAATTCGGCAGCCAGATCACCAACGTGCTGCGCTGCCTGCAGCTGGAGGCGCACGGCTACCAGGTGACGGTGACGGAACTGGTGGGCTGGGAGCACTCGATGAAGAACGAGCTGATCGTCGCCACCTGGAAAAACCTGCCGCGCAAGCGGCCCGCCGAACGCCTGCAGCAGGTGCTGGCGGAAGTCGGCCTCGAAGAGATGGCCGAGCGCTTTTACGTATAACGAGTGAGACCATGAGCGAACAACACGAACACTGGATCGACCTGCGCAGCGACACCGTCACCCAACCCTCCAGCGCGATGCGCGCCGCCATGGCCGCGGCCCCGGTCGGCGACGACGTGTATGCCGACGATCCGACCGTCAATCGCCTGCAGGACTACGCGGCCGAGCTGTTCGGTTTCGAGGCCGGCCTGTTCGCGCCTTCGGGCACCCAGACCAACCTGATCGCGCTGTTGGGCCACTGCGGCCGCGGCGACGAATACCTGGTCGGCCAGGAAGCGCACACCTACAAGTACGAAGGCGGCGGCGCCGCGGTGCTGGGCAGCATCCAGCCGCAGCCGATCGCCAACCAGGCCGACGGCAGCATCGCTTTGGCGGACATCGCGGCCTACATCAAGCCGGACGACATGCATTTCGCGCGCACGCGCCTGCTGGCGCTCGAGAACACCATCGGCGGCCGCGTGCTGCCGCAGGATTACGTGCTCGCCGCCACCAGGCTGGCGCACGGCAAGGGCCTGGCGACCCACCTCGACGGCGCGCGCGTCTGCAACGCCGCCGTCAAGAACGGCATCAGCCTGCGCGCGGCGGTCGAAGGTTTCGACACCGTCTCGGTCTGCCTGTCGAAAGGCCTGGGCGCGCCGGTCGGCTCCGTGCTGCTGGGCCCCAAGGCTTTCATCGAGCAGGGCAAGCGCTGGCGCAAGATGCTGGGCGGCGGCATGCGCCAGGCCGGCGTGATCGCCGCGGCGGGCCAGTACGCGCTGGAGAACAATGTCGAGCGCCTGGCGGAAGACCATCAAAATGCGGCCGATCTGTCGGCCGGCCTGGCGCAGATCGAGCAGCTGCGCGTGACCACGCCGCAAACCAACATTTTTTATGTCGAGATTCCGGAAGCGGCCGTCGCCGGCCTGCGCGAGCATCTGACACGTCAAGGCATCCGCGCCTCGATCGGTACGCATACCCGACTGGTAACCCACCTGGACGTGAGCAAGCAGGACGTGCAAAAGACCATCAACGCCTTCAAGGAATTCTTCAAGTGAGCGACGACGGTATTCGCCTGGCCAAGCGCGTGGCCGAACTGGTGGCGTGTTCGCGCGCCGACGCCGAGCGCTACATCGCCGGCGGCTGGGTCAGCGTCGACGGCGAAGTCGTCGACGAGCCGGCCACGCGCGTGCTGCCGGCACAGCAGGTCGCGCTGCTCCCCGGCGCGACGGCCGAGGAACCGCAGCCGGTCACCATCCTGCTGCACAAGCCGGCCGGCCTGCACGGCAAGGCGGCGCTCGATTCCCTGCAGCCCGACACGCTGTTCCAGGCGGAGATGGGTCCGCGCTTCCTGAAGCGCCATCTCACGAAGCTGACGCCGGCGATGCCGCTGGAAGTCATGGCCAGCGGCCTGCTGGTGTTCAGCCAGGACTGGCGCGTGGTGCGCAAGCTCACGCAGGACAGCGACCGCATCGAGCAGGAGTACGTGGCCGAAGTCACGGGCGCGATCGCCGAGGACGGCCTGGCGCGCCTGAACGCGGGCGGCACGCCCAAGGCCCCGATCAAGGCCAGCTGGCAGAGCGAGGCGCGGCTGCGCTTCGCCGGCAAGGGCATCGCGCCCGGCCAGATCGAGGCCCTGTGCGCCAGGGTCGGGCTGCAAGTGACCGGCCTGCGCCGCCTGCGCATCGGCCGGGTCGCGCTGAGCGGCCTGCCGGCAGGGCAGTGGCGCTACCTGCGCGAGATCGAGAAGTTCTGAAGACGGCGCTCAGGCCCTGGCGGCCGGCGCAGTCGCAGCGGCCGCCTTCGGCAGCTGCACCAGGCGGGTGCCGGCCAGGCGGTCGTGCAGGAACTGGCGGTCCTTGTCGAGGAAGGCGGTGAGAGCCCAGGCGGCGATGCCGATGGCGACGGCGATCGACACTTCCGCCTTGCCCTTCAGGCCGAGCAGGCCGCAGGCGACCAGCGCCGGCAGGAACCAGCCCCAGGCCAGCAGGTAGCGCAGCGCCGCGGTCTGCAAGGAGACGCGGCCCTGGCCGGGACCGATGAGGCGCACGCGCCAGGTCTTCATCGCCAGCGTGTGGCCGCTGTCGGTCCAGCACCAGACGAAGTAGGCGCCGGTGACGAGGAACAGGAAGATTTTCAGGCCATGGCCGGCCAGCGGCGCGTGGCTGTTTTGCGTGACCAGCAGGTAGAGTGCCACCGACAGCATCTCGACCGCCAGGAGAAGAAAGGTCTCGTAGACCATGATGGTCAGGCGGCGTTTGATGCTGGGTGTATCGCTCATGGATGAACTCAAGGACTCAGGCGTTGTTCGGACTGATGCCCCAGTTGGCCGGCACCGGTTTTTCCTGTTCGGGCGGTTTCGGCTGGGCGGGCGGGGCGGGTTGCTGCGCCGGTACGGCCGGCGACGGTTGCTGCGGCGTACCCGGGACGGCCACGCAGGCCGGCGTGGCGGAGACGCTGTTCTTCATGGTGCCGGCGGGGCAGGAGGTCGCGCCCTGGCCGAGCGGCGCCACGACCTTGCCGTTGGCCTGGCTCGGCACCACGGCGGTGTTCTTGCGGCCAGCCGCGGAGGCGGCCAGTTTCTTCTTCTGTTCTTCCGGCAGCTGCTGGTAGCTGGCCCAGCTCGCGGTCTTCTGCTCGGGCGCGATCTTGCGCGCACGCGCATAGGTCTCGCGCGCCAGCTCGCGCTGGGCCGGGGTCAGCCTGGCCCATTCGCGCATGCGCTCCTGCACGCGCTGCTGTTCTTCCGGCTTCATGCTGGCGAAGCGGTTCGCCAGCTGCAGCCATTTCTGCTTGCGCACGCCGTCCATCTGGTCCCACTCGCCTTGCAGCGGATGCAGGACCAGCTGCTGGGGCGGCGTCAGGGCGCGCCACAGCGGCTTGTCGCCGGTCTTGTGCGCAGCGGGTGCGCCGGGCTTGCCGGCCTGGGGTGCGGTATCCGCGGCGTTGGCGGCGGGCGCGCCGTTGCCGCCATCCGGCATGGCGATGCGGTCGTGCCGCTGGCTGAACACCAGCAGGACGCCGGCGAATACGACTGCGGCGCCGGCGGCAGCGACTTTACCCTTGTTTGCCGTCATCAAAGCTGGGCCTTACTGAGCGCGTTGCGGGGCTTGCTGCTGTTGCTCGGCCAGGTAGGCGTTGAAGCCGTGGTCGGTGTAAGCGGTAAGCGGCAGGTCGTCGGACAGCACGGCGGCGTCCAGGTCGGCCAGCTCGGCCGCGCGTTGCTCGTGTTGGTTCTGATAGACGCCGGCCAGGCCGATGACCATCGCCAGCAGCGGCGCCGCCACGGCAAGGCCGCGCACCCACTGCATGCCGAGCAGCGAAGCCACATCGAAGCGCGCCTGCTTGCGCGACTGGGGCGCGTCGGCCTTTTTGCGCGACAGGGCAAGCGCGCGCGCGGCGGCCAGCCGGTCGGTGGTCGAGGCCGGCAGGTTCTCGAGGTTCTCGTTCAGGGCGTGGCGGACCTTGTACGCCAGGTTGATGTCGTCGGTATTCATAATTTAATTCCCTTGGCCTCCAGGGCTTTTTGCAGGGAATGCGTAGCGCGCGAGCAATGCGTTTTCACACTGCCCTCGGAGCATCCCATCGCTTGGGCCGTTTCGGCCACGTCCATGTCCTGCCAGTAACGCATGAGGAAGGCTTCCCGTTGACGCGCCGGGAGCTTTTGTATCTCGTCATCGATCAATCGCAGCGTTTCGGCGCGTTCGACCTGATCTGCGCTGGATTCGGCGGCGGCCGTTCCTTCCTCGGCCTCGTAGGAATTGAGTATATCAAAGTCCTCGTCGTCGTCTTCGCCGCGCCGGCCCAGGCTTCCGAAGAGGCTGACCCAGGTATTGCGAACCTTCTCGCGCCGGAAATAATCGAGGATGGTGTTCTGCAGGATGCGCTGGAACAGCATCGGCAGTTCGGCCAGCGGCTTGTCGCCGTATTTCTCGGCCAGCTTGATCATGGCGTCCTGAACGATGTCCAGCGCTGCCTCGTCCTTGCGGACGGCGTACGCAGCCTGCTTGAAGGCGCGCCGTTCCACACTCTCGAGGAAGTCGTTTAGTTCTTTGTCAGTGGCCATGCGATGAAGGGTAGCAAAACCCCCGAATCCTAGCAAAAATTATGGCTGAGCGCACTGAAAACAGGCGTGCCGCGCGCGGCTCGACTATGATTATTCGATCAATCATAGGAAAGGACGTCCATGTTGCGCATCCTGGGCAAGGCAAGTTCGATCAATGTCCGCAAGGTCTTGTGGACCTGCGCCGAACTTGGCCTGCCTTTCGCCAGGGAAGACTGGGGCTCGGGCTTCCAGTCGACCTGGCAGCCGGAATTCCTGGCCTTGAACCCGAACGCCATGGTGCCGGTGCTCGTCGACGCTGACGTCGTGCTGTGGGAGTCGAACACGATCTGCCGCTATCTGGCAGGGCGTTACGGCGGCGGCGCCTTGCTGCCGGCCGATCCGGCGGCGCGCGCCAGGGTGGAGCAGTGGATGAACTGGCAGGCCACTGAGCTCAACAATGCCTGGCGCTACGCCTTCATGGCCCTGGTGCGCAACAGCCCGGCGCATGGCGATCCGGCCCAAATAGCGCAAGGCATCGCGCAGTGGAACCGCGCCATGGGCATCCTCGAAGGCCAGCTCGGCAAGACCGGCGCGTATGCCGCCGGCGCGGCTTTCTCGCTGGCCGACGTGGTGCTCGGCCTGTCGCTCAACCGCTGGCTGAGTACGCCAATCGAACGTCCCGATTATCCGGCACTGCGCGCCTATGCCGAATTGCTGCGCCTGCGTCCAGCTTGCCGCGAATTCTGCCTGAACGGCAGCGCCTGAGTTGCTTTCCGCACCAATTTGGCTATTTCCATATTTGTTCTTGACCTGAATGGTGCAACGCAGTAAGGTATGGAACGCTTTGCAACCCCGAAGCCCAAGGTCGTCCGGAACGGCATATCCCGCTGTTCCAGGAATGACGCGCTTTCACATGTAGGCAGTTTGCTCCAACCCGCGCCAAAAGCGCGAGAGACACGCATTCCGCAGACAGAAACTCACGCCAAACGAGTTTGCGCCCAGCGCCGGTTCGTACGCTGCCTGCCGGCAGCCGAAAGATCGACGTGACCGCAGAAAGAAGGGAAGCATGAGCGCTGTCGCGTGACACGTATCTCGTCAGGAACGAGCATCCGATCAATCTCCCTATGGGTCTTGAAAGGAAAACGTAATGAGTCACGACACGGCAGTTCCCATCACGGGCGCTGAAATACTGGTCCGTTGCCTGGCCGAGGAGGGCGTGAAACACGTCTTCGGCTATCCCGGCGGCGCCGTCCTGTATATCTACGACGCCATCTTCAAGCAGGACAAATTCCAGCACATCCTGGTGCGCCACGAGCAGGCGGCCATCCACGCGGCCGACGCCTATTCGCGCAGCTCGAACCAGGTCGGCGTGGCCCTCGTCACTTCCGGTCCGGGCGTCACCAATGCCGTCACCGGCCTTTCCACCGCCTACATGGATTCGATTCCGATGGTGGTGATCTCGGGCCAGGTGCCGACCCACGCGATCGGCCAGGACGCCTTCCAGGAATGCGACACGGTCGGCATCACCCGACCAGTGGTCAAGCACAACTTCCTGGTCAAGGACGTGCGCGACGTCGCCGCGACGATCAAGAAGGCCTTCTATATCGCCCGTACCGGCCGTCCGGGCCCGGTGCTGGTCGATATCCCGAAGGACATCAGCATGCAGAAGGCCCTGTACGACTACCCGCGCGAGATCGAGATGCGCTCGTACAAGCCGGTCGACAAGGGCCATGCGGGCCAGATCCGCAAGGCCGTGCAGCTGCTGCTGGCCGCCGAGCGCCCGATGATCTACACCGGCGGCGGCGTGATCCTGGCGAACGCCTCGAACGAGCTGAACCGCCTGGTCGACAAGCTCGGCTACCCGGTCACCAACACGCTGATGGGCCTGGGCGCCTACCGCGCCTCGAGCGGCCATTTCGTCGGCATGCCGGGCATGCACGGCACCTACGAAGCGAACATGGCGATGCAGCATTGCGACGTCCTGGTCGCGATCGGCGCCCGCTTCGACGACCGCGTGATCGGCAACCCGAAACACTTCGCCAGCAACCCGCGCAAGATCATCCACATCGACATCGACCCCTCGTCGATCTCGAAGCGGGTGAAGGTCGACATCCCGATCGTCGGCAACGTCAAGGACGTGCTGGTCGAGCTGCTGTCCCAGCTGGACGCGGCCGAACAAAAGCCGAATGAGCAGGCGCTGCAGAAGTGGTGGGGCCAGATCGGCGAATGGCGCGGCCGCGAATGCCTGAAATATGCGCCGTCCATTGATGTCATCAAGCCGCAATCGGTGGTCGAGAGCCTGTGGCAGGTGACCGGCGGCGACGCCTTCGTCACCTCCGACGTCGGCCAGCACCAGATGTGGGCCGCGCAGTACTACCCGTTCAACCAGCCGCGCCGCTGGATCAATTCGGGCGGCCTCGGCACGATGGGCGTGGGCCTGCCGTACGCGATGGGCGTGCAGATGGCGAATCCCGGCGCGACGGTGGCCTGCGTCACCGGCGAGGGCTCGATCCAGATGAACATCCAGGAGCTGGCGACCTGCAAGCAGTACCACCTGACGCCGAAGATCATCCTCCTGAACAACCGCTTCCTGGGCATGGTGCGCCAGTGGCAGGAGCTCGATTACAACTCGCGCTATGCCGAGTCCTACATGGATGCGCTGCCCGATTTCGAGAAGCTGGCCGAGGCCTACGGCCACGTCGGCATGCGGATCGAAAAGCCGGGCGACGTCGAGGGCGCGCTGCGCGATGCCTTCGCCATGAAGGACCGCCTGGTGTTCATGAACTTCATCACCGACCGCAGCGAGAACGTCTGGCCGATGGTCAAGACGGGCAAGGGCTTGTCGGAGATGCTGCTGAGCTCGGAGGACCTGTAATGCGCCACATTATCTCTGTCCTGCTCGAGAACGAAGCGGGCGCCCTGTCGCGCGTGGTCGGGCTGTTCTCCGCGCGCGGCTACAACATCGAGACGCTGACGGTGGCGCCGACCGAGGACCCGACGCTGTCGCGCATGACCATCGTCACCACCGGTTCCGACGACATCATCGAGCAGATCACCAAGCACCTCAACCGGCTGATCGAAGTCGTGAAGGTGGTCGATCTGACCGAAGGCCAGCACATCGAGCGCGAGCTCATGCTGATCAAGGTGAGGGCGGTCGGCAAGGAGCGCGAAGAAATGAAGCGCACCGCCGACATCTTCCGCGGCCGCGTCATCGACGTGACCGAGAAGACCTACACGATCGAGCTGACCGGCGCCAAGAGCAAGCTGGATGCCTTCATCGATGCGATCGACCGGGCTTCGATTCTCGAGACGGTGCGTACCGGCGGCAGCGGTATCGGCCGCGGCGAACGCATTTTAAAAGTTTGAACTGAATACACCAAAACACAGGATATAAAATGAAAGTTTTCTACGACAAAGACTGCGACCTCTCCCTCATCAAAGGCAAGAACGTCGCCATCATCGGCTACGGCTCGCAAGGCCACGCCCACGCCCAGAACCTGAGCGAATCGGGCGTCAACGTCACCGTCGGCCTGCGCCGCGGCGGCGCGTCCTGGAACAAGGTCGAGCAGGCCGGCATCAAGGTTGCCGAAGTCAACGAGGCAGTGCAGGCCGCGGACGTCGTGATGATCCTGCTGCCCGACGAGAACATCGCCCAGGTCTACAAGGAAAACGTCGAGCCGAACATCAAGCAGGGCGCGGTGCTGGCCTTCGCCCACGGCTTCAACGTGCATTATGGGCAGGTGGTGCCGCGCGCCGACCTCGACGTCATCATGATCGCGCCGAAGGCCCCGGGCCACACCGTGCGCAACACCTACAAGCAGGGCGGCGGCGTGCCGCACCTGGTAGCCGTCTACCAGGACAAGTCGGGCGCCGCGCGCGACATCGCGCTGTCGTATGCGATGGCCAACGGCGGCGGCCGCGCCGGCATCATCGAAACCAACTTCCGCGAAGAGACCGAGACCGACCTGTTCGGCGAGCAGGCCGTGCTGTGCGGCGGCGCCGTCGAGCTGATCAAGGCCGGCTTCGAGACCCTGACCGAAGCGGGCTACGCGCCGGAAATGGCCTACTTCGAGTGCCTGCACGAGCTGAAGCTGATCGTCGACCTGATCTACGAAGGCGGCATCGCCAACATGAACTACTCGATCTCGAACAACGCGGAATACGGCGAGTACGTGACCGGCCCGCGCATCGTGACCGAAGACACCAAGAACGCGATGCGCCAGTGCCTGAAGGACATCCAGACCGGCGAATACGCCAAGTCGTTCATCTTGGAAAATAAAGCCGGCGCCCCGACCCTGATCTCGCGCCGCCGCCTGAATGCCGAGCACCAGATCGAGCAAGTGGGCGGCAAGCTGCGTGCGATGATGCCGTGGATTGCCAAGAACAAGCTGGTGGATCAGTCGAAGAACTAAGTTCTGCCACCAACTTAAAAGCCGTCATTCCCGCGCAGGCGGGAATCCAAGTTCTGCGTGCATTTCGATAGCGCGTGCAACTTGGATCCCCGCCTACGCGGGGACGACGGTTTTGCAGCAAACAATTGCATTCGTTTGCAACCGATTGCAACTTTCCATTACATCCATCCCCCACCTCGCCAAAAGGCGCTATCGTTCCCCCTGCAACCCAACAGGAGAACAACAATGCGCCCCTCCCGCCTGATCCTCGCCGCCAGCCTCGCCCTGGCCCTGAACGCCCACGCCCAGACCGCGCCGGCAGCAGCCGCAGCCACCACCAGCGGCACCTTGGTCATCGTCCCCGCCTACGGTGAAGTAAAACATGCCAATGACGAAGCCACCGTCACCTTCTCGGTCGAAGAGCAGGACAAGGACCGCGCCGCCGCGCAGGCGCGCGTGAACCAGAAGATGAAGCAGGGCACCGACATCGTGCGCCGCGAAGATCCGCGCGCCGAGCTCAAGACCGTCAACTACTACAGCTACCCGGTGTATCCGGAGGTGCCGGACAATCCGCAGCGCCCGCTGGCCACCCAGGCCGCGCGCCGCGTCCCGATCGGCTGGCGCGTCGGCCAGTACCTGGAACTGAAGACGCGCAATCTCGAGAACCTGCCGAAGACCGCCGCCGCGGCACAGAAGGTGCTGGGCATCACCGGCATCGACTACCATCTCAGTCCGGAGCTGACGAAGCAGATGGACGACCAGCGTATCGCCGCCACTTACCGCAATCTGAACGAACGCATCGCCTCGATCGCGCGCGCGATGGGCCGCAATGTCAATGAGGCCGTGATCGATACCGTCGATTTCGAAGGCAGCGGGAATTACGTGGGCGGGCAGGCCGACGCCGCCGCGGCGCCGATGGCGATGATGCGCGGCAAGCGCTTCGCCGAATCCGGCGAGACCCCGGAACCCAGTTTCGAGCCCGGTGTAACGCGCCTGGAAATGCGTGTCGTCGGGAAGGTGAAATTCCGGTAACAGTATCGGTTCGCTAACTGCAGGGCGCGGCCATATAATGGCGTCATCCGCGCCCGCGTGCGCAGTTTCCGAATAACAATACTTATGCCAACATTCCCACGCCGCAGAAAAAACGCCGCGCCCAAGACGGGCCGCTTCGGCCGCTTCAGCCGCTTCAGCCGTGCTCCGCGCAAGACGGATGCAGGAACCCGCCCGCGCCGCGGCATCTACCTGTTGCCGAATGCCTTCACCACCGCCGCGCTGTTCGGCGGCTTCTACGCCATCGTGATGGCAATGAACCAGCGCTTCGACCACGCCTGCTGGGCCGTGTTCATCGCCATGGTGCTCGACGGCCTGGATGGCCGCGTCGCGCGCCTGACCAACACGCAGTCGGAGTTCGGCGCCCAGTACGACTCGTTGTCCGACATGGTCTCCTTCGGCGCCGCACCGGCGCTGGTGATCTACGAATGGTCGCTGCGCGGCTTGGGCAAGCTCGGCTGGATCGCCGCTTTCGTCTACTGCGCCGGCGCCGCGCTGCGCCTGGCCCGCTTCAACACCAACATCGAAGTCGTCGACAAGCGCTTCTTCCAGGGCTTGCCCAGCCCGGCCGCGGCGGCGCTGGTGGTCGGCTTTGTGATGATGATGACCGATCCCGAGATCAACATCAGTCCCCGCCAGGCCGACTGGATCTCGTGGAGCATTGCGCTGTTCGCCGGCATCACCATGGTGACCAACGTGCCCTTCTACAGCTTCAAGGACGTCAATTTCCGCAAGTCGGTGCCCTTCATCGTCGTGTTCCTTGTCGCCCTGGGACTGGCGCTGCTGGCGATCGACCCGCCGAAGGTACTGTGGCCGCTGTTCGTGCTGTACGGCCTGTCTGGCTATGCGGTCTACCTGTGGCGCCTGGCCAAGGGCAAGCCGGTCAGCATCGTGCAGACCGAGGAAGAGCCGCTCGATCCGAGCGAGCGGCGCTGATCTTTTTTAATCGCGCAGGGTGCGCCAGGTCTGCTGCTTGGCCGGCTCTTCGTGCGCCGGGCAGTTGGTGATGCGCAGCTTGCCGTGGTGCTCGATCATCTCGACGTCGGTATTGGTGGCGCGCTCGGTCAGGCAATAGGTGCCGTTGCCGGTGATGACGCGCGAGCGCCGCGCGCCATCGCCGGTGTTGTTCACCAGTTCCTCCACCTTTGGCGCTTCCCACAGGCGCGGCGCCGCCAGCGCGTGGGCCTGCTCCATGCCGCGCTGCATGCGGATCACGGGGCTGTCCAGCGGCGCCGCGATATACGGATTGTTTTCCTTGCGCAGGGTCTTGGCGATGCTGCCGATGTCGCGCCTGGCCTGCTGCAGGATCTGTTCGGCGCTGGGCTTCTGCGAGGCAGCTTGCGGCAATGCATCCGCTTTTGCGGTGGGCGCCGCCGGTGCCGTTGCGGCACTGTCGGCTGGCGCAGCTGAGGGCGTTACGACAGGCAAGGGCGGGAGTGAAAGGGCAGGGCGCGAATGCAGGCCCGGCGCCGTGGCCTCCTTGCGCGGCGCGGCCGGCTGCGGGTCGGGCTCCGGCTCGCGCCGCTTCAGCTTCGGCAACTGCAGCGGAATCCACAGCAGGCGGGTGCGGGATCCGTCCGGCTGCGTCGCCGGCGCCGGCAAGGTACGAACGGCCTGCCAGCCGATCACCAGCGCCACGTGCACGAGAACGGTCAGCAGCAGTCCATAGCGGCGATCGGAGACGGATGTGTGGTAGGCGCGGTCCATGCGGAAAGAGTATAGCCGTCCCGGAGAGCGGCTTTGTCACACATCCTCACCGTCGCCTTAGCCGCGCCTTAAAACGCGCGCGCCGATCCGCCGCTCGTCCCTATACTGGGTTTCCGATCTCTGCCGTGGAAGCCGATGACCAAAACCGTTTTCTATATCGCCGCAAGCCTGCTGCTTGCCCTGACGCTGGCGGCGTGTTCGCCGCTGGCTGTGGTGAATGCGGTGTCGCCGAACGGCGCCGCGCAGCTGGCCGAAGGCATCCGCTACGGCGCCGGCGAGCGCCACCTGCTCGACGTCTATCGGCCGAAAGGGGAGGCGGGACTGGCCCCGGTCATCGTGTTCTTCTACGGCGGCAACTGGGTCAGCGGCGACCGGAAAGACTACGCCTTCGTCGGCCGCGCCCTGGCCGCGCGTGGCTACGTGGTGGTCGTGCCGGACTACCGGCTGTATCCGAAGGTCAGCTATCCGGACTTCCTGGACGATGCGGCGCAGGCCGTCGCCTGGACCGAGCGCAGCATCGGGGCTTATGGCGGCAACCCGCGCCAGGTCTTCCTGATGGGGCATAGCGCCGGCGCCTACAATGCCGCCATGCTGGCGCTGGACGGGCGCTGGCTGGGCCGCCAGGGCCTGCGGCCGGATTCGTTGCGCGGCTGGATCGGCCTGGCCGGTCCCTACGACTTCCTGCCGGTGCAGAACCCGACCGCGCGGCCGGTCTTTCATTTCCCGGATACGCCGGCGGACTCGCAGCCGGTCGAGCATGTCGGCGCGTCGGCGCCGCCGGCCCTGCTGGTCGCCGCGAAGGAGGACAAGCTGGTCAACCCGGTCCGCAATACCGGCGGCCTCGCGGCCAGGCTGCGCGGCGCCGGCGTGCCCGTGCGTGAAATCTATTATGACGGCGTGGGCCATGCGACCCTGGTGGCATCGCTGTCGGCCTCCTTGCAGCGCCTGGCGCCGACCCTGGATGCGGTCGATGCCTTCGTGCGCAGCGATGGCGGCCGCAATGGTGCGCTCAGCGATGCCGGAAACGGTCGTCGTACATCGGGTCCGGGCCGTTGAGCATCTGCTGCACCACGCCGTTCTGGTCGAAGTGCACGCTCATCATCGAATTCCACACCCCCGCTTCCTTGTAGCGGTAGGACCAGACTTCGTAGTCGTGAAAGGCCACGCGCGAGATCTCGGCCGGGCGGCCATAGTTGCGCAGGATGTCGTCCCTGGTCCACTGGCCGACCTTCACCTTGGCGAAATTCTCGCTGGTCAGCACCTGCTCGAAGGAGAGCAGGCGGCCGTCGGCACCGATGCGCGCCATGTGCTGGAACTGGCCCATCGGCTGGCCGCGGTATTCGAGCACCTGGCCGCCGTCCGGCATCGGATAGCTGGCGGCCGGCTGGCCCAGCGCCGCCGAGACTTCGCCCACCGAAGCGCCGACGGGCGGCGGCTGGCGGAACAGCGGCGCGCAGGCGGACAGCGACAGCGCGAGCGCCGCCAGCGCGCAGTTTCGGATCAGGCAAGACATCGCATCCTCACAGTCCCTTGAAACGGTCGTCGAGCAGCGGGTCGGCGCTGTTGAAGACGCGCAGCACCGTGCCGCGGGCATTGAAGTCCACGTTCATCAGCGAATCCCACACGCCTTTTTCCTTGTAGCGGTAGGACCAGATTTCGCCGTCCTCGCGGCGCGAGCGCACGACCTCGGCCGGGCGGCCGAAGTTGCGCAGCACCTCGTCGCGGGTCCAGCGATTCGGCTCGATCCGGGCGAAATTTTCGGTGGTCAGCACCTGTTCGTAGGATAGCAGCGTGCCATCGGCCTTGAAGCGCGCCATGTGCTGGAACTGGCCCATGGGCTGGCCGCGGTATTCGAGCACCTGGCCGCCGTCCGGTTCCGGATACACGGCGCTCGGCTTGCCGAGCCTGGCCGTGACCTCGGCCAGGGGCGTGCCGGCGGCAGGGGGCTTGGGCATCAAATGGCCGCAGGCGGAGAGGGCCATGCCAATGGCCAGGGCGAGGGCGTATCTGGATGTGTTCATGAGTATCAAAAAAACAATGGAGATGCAATGCATTGTAGCGAAGTCCAGGAAACGCTGGCCTCACCCGAGGTTTTCGCCTATACTTCCCGGTCTTGGCTTTCGAGGCCAGGTTTTTAATAACTCACGGTGCGCTGGGTTCCGACTCTTGCACCGCATGTGAAAGGTAACATCATGTCCGTAGAACACATCAACAAAGCAGCCATCATCGCCGACAACGCACGTGGCGACAAAGACACCGGCTCCCCGGAAGTCCAGGTTGCACTGCTGACCGCACGCATCAACGAACTGAACGGCCACTTCAAGGAACACAAGAAAGACCACCACTCGCGCCGCGGCCTGATCATGATGGTCAACCGTCGTAAGAGCCTGCTGGCTTACCTGAAGAACAAGGACCTGAACCGTTACCGCGATCTGATCGCCAAGCTCGGTCTGCGTAAGTAATTGTTGCGCTTCGAGCGTCAAGCTTGAATCGAAATGCCTGCGTCAGTCAGACTGCCGCAGGCATTTTTGTTTTTCTTGGCGCCTTTCGGGGTCAGAGCCCGGTTCATACGGGTGGGCTCTGACCCCGAAAGGCGCCAACTGACTTGCAGTAAAGGCTATCGAAACCGGATAGCCCGCGGTGAGGTGAACGACAGCGCCTGAAAATCTGTCGGCAAATAGAAAGGGATTACCCATGTTTAACAAAGTTACGAAAACCTTCCAGTACGGCGATCACACCGTGACCCTGGAGACCGGCGAAATCGCTCGCCAGGCCAGCGGCGCTGTCGTCGTGTCGGTCGAGGACACCGTTGTCCTGGCAACCGTGGTGGCGAAGAAAGACGCCAAGCCGGGCCAGGACTTCTTCCCGCTGACCGTCGACTACATCGAGAAGAGCTACGCCGCCGGCAAGATCCCGGGTGGCTTCTTCAAGCGCGAAGGCCGTCCGTCGGAGAAGGAGACCCTGACCTCGCGCCTGATCGACCGTCCGATCCGCCCGCTGTTCCCGGAAGGTTACCTGAACGAAGTCCAGGTCATCATCCACGTCCTGTCCGTGAACCCTGAAATCGATCCGGACATCCCTGCGATGATCGGCGCCTCGGCCGCCCTGTGCGTGGCCGGCATCCCGTTCAGCGGCCCGATCGGCGCCGCCCGCGTCGGCTACGCCAACGGCCAGTACATCCTGAACCCGACCACCACCCAGCTCAAGACCTCGCAGATGGACCTGGTCGTCGCCGGTACCGAGCACGCCGTGCTGATGGTCGAATCGGAAGCGCAGCAACTGTCTGAAGAAGTCATGCTGGGCGCGGTCGTCTACGGCCACGAGCAGATGAAGGCCGTGATCGACGCGATCCACGCCCTGGTCGAAGAAGGCGGCAAGCCGGAAGTCGAGTGGAGCCCGGCGCCGAAGAACGAAACCCTGATCGCGCAAGTCGCGCAACTGGCGGAAGCCAAGGTCCGTGACGCTTACCAGACCCGCGAAAAGGCGGCGCGCCAGCAGAAGCTGAAGTCGCTGTCGGGCGAAGTCATGGCCGGCCTGCAGGAGCAGGGAATTGCCGCGGACAGCGCCGAAGTCGGCAACATCCTGTTCGACATGGAAGCCAAGGTCGTGCGTTCGCAGATCCTGGAAGGCGAGCCGCGCATCGACGGCCGCGACACCCGCACCGTGCGTCCGATCGAGATCCGCACCAGCGTCCTGCCGCGTACCCACGGCTCGGCCCTGTTCACCCGCGGCGAAACCCAGGCGCTGGTCATCGCCACCCTCGGTACCGGCCGCGACAGTCAGAAGATCGACGCGCTGATGGGCGAGTACACCGACGACTTCATGATGCACTACAACATGCCGCCGTTCGCCACCGGCGAAACCGGCCGCGTGGGCACCCCGAAGCGCCGCGAAATCGGCCACGGCCGCCTGGCCAAGCGCGCGCTGGTCGCTGCGCTGCCCAACCCGGAAGATTTCAGCTACTCGGTGCGCCTGGTCTCGGAAATCACCGAGTCGAACGGTTCCTCGTCGATGGCCTCCGTCTGCGGCGGCTGCCTGGCGCTGATGGACGCGGGCGTGCCGATGAAGGCGCACGTGGCCGGCATCGCCATGGGCCTGATCAAGGAAGGCGGCAAGTTCGCGGTCCTGACCGACATCCTGGGCGATGAAGACCACCTGGGCGACATGGACTTCAAGGTCGCCGGCACCACCTCGGGCATCACCGCCCTGCAGATGGACATCAAGATCCAGGGCATCACCAAGGAAATCATGCAGGTGGCACTGGCCCAGGCCAAGGAAGCCCGCCAGCACATCCTGGGCGAAATGCAGAAGGCCATGCCGACCGTGAAGACCGAGCTGTCGGACTTCGCACCGCGCCTGATCACCATCAAGATCAACCCGGAAAAGATCCGTGACGTGATCGGCAAGGGCGGCGCCGTCATCCGCGCGCTGACCGAAGAAACCGGCACCCAGATCGACATCACCGACGAAGGCATCGTGACCATCGCGTCGGTCGACGCCGCCGCCGGCCAGGAAGCCAAGCGCCGTATCGAAGAGCTGACCGCATCGGTCGAAGTGGGCAAGACCTACGACGGCACCGTGCTGAAGCTGCTGGACTTCGGCGCCATCGTGCAAGTCATGCCGGGCAAGGATGGCCTGCTGCACATCTCGCAGATCGCCAACGAGCGCGTCAACGCCGTGGCCGATTACCTGAAGGAAGGCCAGCAAGTGCGCGTGAAGGTCCTCGAGACCGACGAGCGCGGCCGCCTGAAGCTGTCGATGAAGGCTGCTGCCGCGGATGATGCCGCGGCGGGTGCTGCGCAGTAATTCTGCCTGCTTTGGCCGCTTCGGCGGCTATCTATAAAAAAACCGCCAGTGCGTGAGCCTGGTGGTTTTTTTATTTTCGACCAGATCACAAGCAGTCGACGGTGAAGCCCATGAAGGAAGCGATCGGATGGGGATGTCGTTGAGAAGCGGCAATACGGTGCGGCGAAGTAAGGGAAGACTTGTCAGGTCCAATCGACCTCAGGAGTCCACATGGCGTCTTCATCTGCCATCCAACAGTTTCTTCAGCTGACAAGGGATGAGAAGGTTTATATTTTCATGTATCCGGAACATGCGGCTGCTATCAAGACATCAAAAGACACGGCATACGCGGAAACCCGGCGGCGCTTTGGAAGAAATGGACACAATGACCGCTCGGATGCATTTCGCCATTGTTTTTAGTCCGCATTGCTGTCGCGTGATATCGGATACGCGGGTGCGCTAAGGTTCACGACAGCGCACGAATCATCGCCGACAAATGATCCAGCCGAGAAGGTAATGGAGATGCATAACAATTCGATCGGGCTCAAGATTCGCCGGAGCAAAGGATCGGACTTCGCCTTGAACTCAGGACAACTCAAGGTGCTCGACGAATGAGGGTGAAGATGCGTTTCCTGTCTGCGGCAGTGCTATCGATTGCTGTGCTCTCTGGATGTTCAGGTGAATCCATCGAGAAGCAGGCGAAAAAGCTGGGTACACGAGAATTCACCGCGCAGGCATGGAGGGGCGGGACGCAGGAAGAGCGCGGTCAAATGATCGCGTCCTTCCTTGGCAAACATGTCGTTACCGAGCTTACCGGCAAACAAGTGAAGGATTTGCTTGGGCCTTCGACAGGCTATTACGACTACGACGAATATCCGGCCTATCTCGTTGGGCCGGGCACGGTGAGGACTGAGTACGGCAGCAGCTATCTGTGGGTCTTCATGACGGACAAAAATAGCGGAAAAGTTCGTGAAGTTATTCTGGTGCCACCGGTGCAGGACAAGTAAAGTTGAGTTTGCCGGGCCCGTTGGCGATTTTTTCACGCGTCAAGCGAGCTCCGGATGATGCTCCCTGAGCCAGCTCCTGAAGTGGTCGAGCAGCGCGCCCGCCTGCTTCTGCGCGTCCTCGAGCGCGGCGGCGCTGACCGGCACGCCTTCATAATCGTCGCAGTTCCGAAGCTCCCGCAAATCGTCGAGTTGCACCACGGTGCTCTTGTCCAGGCCGATCGAAACCGGCAGTGACTGGATTGCGGTCTGGTGATGTCCGGGTTTGCTGGTGGAAGTGCGATAGCCATTCGCGAGCAGTCCGGCAATCGCGCATTGCATGACACACTTGTAGGCGGCGTCGAAGCGGTTTTCGTTGCTGATGGCGGTCACGCCGGCATCATCCAGGTTGCGTTCGGCTGCCGCCAGCAAGCGCTGGATATCGGCGCGGTCCGGCCTGGCTTCGTCGAGGCTGCCGATCTCCAGCAGATTTTGTAGGCTCATCTATGTTATCCGGTTGAGTGGTATGGCGTGCCCGACTGTAACACTGCCGGGCGGCGCGCTTGGTTCGCTGCTTAGCAAATTGTGCAACGTGCATACAAATTATTGCTGCCCAAATCGGAAAATCTCAGTAAAATCAAATTCCTCAAATCCCGGCCACCCGATCCCTGTGCGCCGGCAAAACCGATTCATCACGCTCACTTCCACCAATTCCTTTTGCGTGCTCGCGTTCAACGCAGCACGGCGCCGGCACGCGCCTGCAAACGTGCCGTAGCATCCAGGAAATGAATGGTATAGTGGGCCATTTAACAGAATGGCCCTAGTTGCAATATTGAAAGGGCCTTAACCACCTTCCAAGACAAAGGAAAGCAAGATGACCACTCAGGACTACGCGGCCAGCATCAGCCAGATCATTCAGGAACATGAGGCCGACATCGGCGCCGAATGGGTGGCGCAGCTGGAAGCGCTGACGGTCCGCTCGAACGTGGTCTCGAAGGAGCAGCTGCGCAGGCACTGCCAGCAATTCCTGGCCGCCTTCGCCAAGGGTACCCGCGGCGGCGAGCTGCAGAACATCGAGCACCGCTCGTGGGACGAAGCGCGCGACATCCTGTCCGAAATCTCGTCCTCGCGCGCCAAGGGCGGCTCGACGCCGAGCGAAACCGCGACCTTCGTGTTCTCGCTCAAGCAGCCGCTGTTCAAGCATCTGAACGCGGGCTTCGCCGGCGAGCCGGCGGTGCTGGCCAACGCTTCCTGGGCCATCAGCTCGCTGCTCGACAAGTTCGGCCTGTACACCATCGAAGTGTTCCAGCGCGCGCGCGACCAGATCATCGTGCGCCAGCAGCAGGAACTGCTGGAGCTGTCGACCCCGGTCGTGAAGCTGTGGAACGGCATCCTGGCGCTGCCGCTGATCGGCACCCTGGACTCGGCGCGTACCCAGGTGGTGATGGAAAACATCCTGCAGAAGATCGTCGACACCGGCGCGGCCATCGCGATCATCGACATCACCGGCGTGCCGACCGTGGACACCCTGGTCGCCCAGCACCTGATGAAGACCATCGCCGCCGCCCGCCTGATGGGCGCGGACTGCATCATCAGCGGCATCCGCCCGCAGATCGCCCAGACCATCGTCCACCTCGGCGTCAACCTGGAAGACGTGACCACCAAGGCCAGCCTGGCCGACGCCTTCGTGGTCGCGCTCGAGCGCACCGGCACCGCGATCGTGAAGAAGGGCTGAGATCCGCATGGAACGCATCCCGATTCTCCGCATGGGCGACCTGCTGCTGGTGACGATCCAGGTCGACATGCATGACCGCCTGGCCATGACCCTGCAGGACGACCTGACCGAGCGCATCGTGCGCGACAACGCCAAGGGCGTGCTGATCGACATCTCGGCGCTGGACCTGGTCGACTCCTTCATCGGGCGTATGATCAGCAACACCGCCGCGATGGCGCGCGTGCTGGACGCCCAGACCGTGGTGGTCGGCATGCAGCCGGCGGTCGCGATCACGCTGGTGGAGCTGGGCCTGACCCTGCATGGCGTGAAGACGGCGCTGAACGTCGAAAAAGGCATGGCCCTGTTAGGAAAGACCCATTTTTGATGAGCGCAGCTCTCAGTTCCACTGTGACTTTCGATACCGCGCTGCTCGAGCTGCATGCCCGGCTTCGCACTGCGCGCTTGACGCTGCCCCTGCGTTCCGACGAGGACGTGGTCGGGCTGCGCAAGCACGTGCGCGAGCGCGCGGTGGCGATCGGGCTGTCGCTGGTCGACCAGACCAAGCTGGTGACCGCCGCCAGCGAACTCGGGCGCAACACGATCAAGTACGGCGGCGGCGGCGAGGTTCACCTCGACGCGCTGGAAGATGGATTCAAACGCGGGGTCGGCCTGATCTTCGTGGATAATGGGCCGGGCATTCCCGACCTCGAGCTGGCCCTGCGCGATGGCTACACGACCGGCGGCGGCCTGGGCCTCGGCCTGAGCGGCTCCAAGCGCCTGGCGGACGAGTTCGAGATCGATTCCCGGCCGGGAGAGGGCACGGCAGTGTCTATCGTCAAATGGAAACGCTGATCAGTTCTCTGCACCCGCAACTCGTCTTCCCGATCAATCACGCCAGTGACATCGCCGCCGCCCGGCGCGCCGGCCAGAAGCTGGCCGACGAACTGGGCTTCGACGACGTCCAGGCGGGCCGCCTGGCGATCGTGATCACCGAGGCCGGCACCAATATCCTCAAGCATGCCGGCGAGGGCACGCTCTACGTCATGCGCGCGCAATCCGGCGCGGCGATGGCGGGCATCGACGTGCTGGCGATCGACAAGGGGCCCGGCATCCTGGACTTCGAAGCCAGCCTGCGCGACGGCGTCTCGACCGCCGGCACCGCCGGCAACGGCCTCGGCGCGCTGCAGCGCCAGTCCGACGAATTCGACGTCTGGTCCCTGCCCGGCAAGGGCGCGGCCTTCTTCATGCGCCTGTGGCGCGGCAGTCCGCCGCCGGTTCCCTGCGGGATCGAGGTCGGGGCGCTGTTCGTGCCGCTGGCCGGCGAAGAAGCCTGTGGCGACGGCTGGGCCGCCAGCTGCGATCTCGACGGCGCCACGCTGCTCGGCGTCGACGGCCTGGGCCACGGCCCGGAAGCGGCCAAGGCCGCGCGCGCGGCCGTCCACGCGCTCGAGCGCCGGCCGGCTTCAAGCCCATCCGAAGTGCTGCACACCGCGCACGAGGCGCTGCGCATCACGCGCGGCGCGGCGCTGTCGGTGGCGCGCATCGACTACTCGGGCAACGAGGTGCGCTTTGCCGGCATCGGCAACGTCAGCTGCGTGGTCCACGACGGCGCCGCGCGCCGCGCGCTGGTCTCGCACAATGGCATCGTCGGCGCCAACATGCGCAAGGTGCAGGAATTCACCGCCGACTGCCCGCCGGGCGCGCTGGTCATCCTGCATTCCGACGGCGTGCAGACCCAGTGGGACCTGAACGACTATCCCGGCCTGCATGGGCGCGCACCGCTGCTGGTGGCCGGCATCCTGATGCGCGATTTCATCCGCGGCCGCGACGATGCGCTGGTGCTGGTCGGCCGGCGCCATGAGGAGCACGCATGAACGCGCAGCGGATTCTCAACGTCCGCCTGTCGGGCGAGCAGGACGTGGTGCTGGTGCGCCAGCGCGCGCGCCAGGTATCGAAGCTGCTCGGCTTTTCGCAGCAGGAGCAGGTGCGCATCGCCACCGCGGTGTCGGAAGTCGCGCGCGGCGCCTGCCAGCTGGGCTTCGGCGGGCGCGCGCTGTTCCAGTTGCGCGACCATAGCGCCACCCGCCAGTGCCTGGAGATGACGATCACCGCCGGCGCCGCCGCGGCCGGCAAGACCCTGCCGGACGACGCCGTGGTGACGGCGCACCGCCTGATGGACGAGTGCGACATCGGGTTTGACACGCATGGCGCGCCGACGGTCACGATGTGCAAGCTCCTGCCGCTCCAGGCCTGGATCGACGGGCCGCGCCTGGCCGCGCTGAGCGCCCAGCTGGCCAAGGACAGCCCGGTCGCCAACAGCTACCTGGAGGTGCACCAGCAGAACCAGGAACTGGTGGCCACCCTGGCCGAGCTGCGCGAACGCCAGGAAGACCTGCTCGGGCTGACGCGCGAACTGGAGGACACCAACCGCGGCATCGTCGCGCTGTACGCCGAGATCGAAGACAAGGCCGAGCGCCTGCGCAAGGCCGACGAGATGAAGTCGCGCTTCCTGTCGAACACCAGCCACGAGCTGCGCACGCCGCTGTCCTCGATCCGCGCGCTGGCGGGGCTGCTGCTGGCCCGCCTGGACGGCGACCTGACCGAGGAGCAGGAGCGCCAGGTGAAGTTCATCGAGAAGGCCGCCAACGACCTGTCGGAACTGGTCAACGACCTGCTCGACCTGGCCAAGATCGAGGCCGGCAAGGTCGAATTGCAGCTGGCGCCGGTGGTGCCCGAGAACCTGTTCCGCGCGCTCAAGGGCATGCTGCGCCCGCTGGTGGACGAGGCCCGGGTCGAGCTGGTGTTCGAGACCCCGGACTTCGAGGAAGCCTTCGAGTCGGACGAGGGCAAGATCGCCCAGGTGCTGCGCAACTTCATCTCGAACGCGCTGAAGTTCACCGAGCAGGGCGCGGTCCGCGTGCGCGCCCACCTGGACCGCGAGCGCGATACCATTACCTTTGCGGTGAGCGACACCGGGATCGGCATCGGCCCGGACAACCTGCAACTGATTTTCGAAGAATTCAGCCAGATCGAGCACCCGCTGCAACGCCGCAGTAAGGGCACGGGACTCGGCCTGCCGCTGTGCCGCAAGCTGGCCGAACTGCTCGGCGGGCGGGTCGAGGTCGAGAGCCAGGTCGGCGCCGGCTCCACCTTCAGCCTGATCCTGCCGCGCAGTTTTCCGCACATCGATGGATAGAAGATGACTACCCCAACCCTGATCCTCAACGTCGACGACAACGATGGCGCCCGCTACGCCAAGACCCGGATCCTGCAGAGCGCCGGGTTCGAGGTCATGGAAGCCACCAACGGCACCGATGCGCTCGTGGCCGTCAAGCGCCGTGCCATCGCGCTGGTCCTGCTGGACGTCAAGCTCCCGGACATCAACGGCATCGAGGTCTGCCGCCGCATCAAGGCCGACCCCGACAGCGCGCTGGTGCTGGTGCTGCAGACTTCCGCCGCGCTGACCGGCCGCGCCGACAAGATCCGCGGCCTGGAAGGCGGCGCCGACAACTACCTGGCGGCGCCGATCGAAGCCGACGAGCTGATCGCCAACGTCAACGCGCTGCTGCGCATGCGCCAGACCCAGAACGCGCTGCGCGACAGCGAGGAACGCTTCCGCCAGCTGACCGAGAACATCGAAGACGTGTTCTGGATGTTCTCGGTGCCGGCGCGTGCGCTCGAATACGTCAGCCCGGCCTATGCCAGGAACTGGGGCCGCAGCGCCGAGTCGCTGGAACGCGAGCCGGGCAGCTGGCTGGACGCCGTGCATCCCGAAGACCGCGCCTGGGTCGAGGGCATGTGGCGCGGCCTGCAGGAGCATCCGCACTACGAAGCCGAGTTCCGCATCGTCCTGGACGACGGTTCGACGCGCTGGGTACGCGACCGCCTGTTTCCGGTGCGCGACGCGCGCGACGAGGTCTACCGGGTGGCGCGCGTGACCAGCGACATCACCCGGCGCAAGGAGATGGAAAGCCTGCTGCGCGCGGCCGACAGCAACAAGAACGAGTTCCTGGCGACGCTGGCGCACGAGCTGCGCAATCCACTGTCGCCGATCCGCAATGCGGCCGCGCTGCTGGGCGCGAGCGGCGCCGGCGCGGCCGAGCACCAGGCGCGCGCGCGCGAAGTCATCACGCGCCAGGTCGACCACCTGGCGCACCTGGTGGACGACCTCCTGGACGTGGCGCGCATCTCGGAAGGCAAGATCGCGCTGCGCAAGGAGGAGGTCGACATGAACGGCGTGATCGCGCAGGCGATCGAGACCGCCGGCCCGCTGATCGCGGCGCGTGCGCACCACCTCGAAGTGATCCAGCCGGAGCGCCAGATCTGGGTCTCGGGCGACCCGGTGCGGCTGGCCCAGTCGATGGGCAACCTGCTGCACAACGCCGCCAAGTTCACGCCGAAGGGCGGCCATATCCGGGTCGAAGTGAAGCTGGACGGCGATCTGGTCCGGATTGCGGTCCGGGACAACGGCATCGGCATCGCCGAGGACAACCTGCCGCGCATCTTCGGCATGTTCACGCAGGCCGCGGTGCCGCCGGACCGCGCGCCGGAAGGCCTGGGCATCGGCCTGTCGCTGGTCTCGCGCCTGCTCGAGATGCACGGCGGCCACCTGACGGCGAGCAGCCCCGGGATCGGCATGGGCAGCACCTTCACGGTCGAGCTGCCGGTGCTGCGCACCTCGGCGCCACAGGATCCGGCGCCCGCCGGCAACGCCGATGCCGGCCAGGCGGAGCAGAAAGGCCGCCGCGTGCTGCTGGTCGACGACAACGTCGATGCCATGGAGATGATGGCCTTCCTGCTGGCCGAGATGGGCTACGAGGCCCACACCACCGCCGACGCCGCCGACATCGTCGAGCTGGCGCTGGCGCAGCAGCCCGACGTGATCGTGCTCGACATCGGCCTGCCGAACGTCGACGGCTACGAGGTCGCGCGCATGATCAAGCGCCATCCGGCGCTGCAGTCCATCCGCCTGGTGGCGCATACCGGCTACGGCTCGCCGGAAGACCGCCGCAAGGCGCAGGAGGCAGGCTTCGATGCGCACCTGGTGAAGCCGGCGGAGCTGGACGACCTGGAGAAGGCGCTGCAGGGCTGATTGAATGCTACGTGGGCTCGGGGAGCCCACCCTACAGCTGATCGTAGAGTGGGCACCCTGTGCCCACGTGCATTGCGTGCGTCAACGCACCGAACCGGCGCCCGCGACGGGTCTAATCTGGCGGCACCAACCCACCAGACGGAGGCCAACATGCCCAAGGGAGCCAGCCCGAAGCGCGAGCGCGAATTCAAGAAGCTCGAGACCGAGTTCAAGAAGGAACACCGCTATCCCGGCCGCGAGGAAGAGGTCGCGGCGCGCGTCGTCAACAAGCAGCGCGCCGAGCATGGCGAGACCAAGCAGTCTTCGCACAGCGGCAACAAGCAGTCCGCCAAAAAGTAAGTCGTCAATATAAAAAGCCTCCCGGGCTCGCACCCGGGAGGCTCGGTCACGCCCGCAAGGCGCGCTCGATTACTTGTCGGTGACGGTGAAGTCGCCGAAGGCCTTCAGCTGCTCGCCGACGGACTTGCTGTCGCCGACCACCACGATGGACTGGTTCTCGGGGTTGAAGTACTTCTTCGACACGTCGCGCACCTGTTCCGGCGTGACCTTCTGGATCAGCGGCACGTACTGCGACAGGTACTCGGGCGGCAGGCCGACCAGCCAGTTCGACGCCAGGGTCGCCGCCACCGCGCGTTGCATCTGGTTGGCCAGCACGTAGCCGCCGGCCACGTAGCGCTTGTGCATCTCCATTTCCTGCGGCGAGATCAGTTCGCCGCCGATGCGCTTGTACTCGTTGAAGTACTCGGTCAGGGCCGCGCCGGTGACTTCGTTGCGCACGTCGGCGCCGCCGACGATGCTGCCACCTTCGCGCATCATGCGCGCGCCGGCCGAGGCGCCGTAGGTGTAGCCCTTTTCTTCGCGCAGCTTGATGTTGACGCGGCTCGAGAAGCCGCCGCCCAGGATGGTGCTGGCCAGGCGCAGCGGCACCTGGTCGTCGGCGGTGGCGGCGATGCCCGAACCGCCCAGGCGGATGGTCGACTGCACGCTGCCCGGACGCTCCAGCAGGACATGGACCGGCTTGGCGGCGGCTGGCGCCTTCGCGCCCGCTGCCGGCGCGGCGCCTTCGGCCTTCCAGTCGCCGAAGGCTTGCTGGGCCAGTTTCATGGCGTCGGCTTCCTTGATGCGGCCGGCGATCACCAGCAGCGCCTGGTCCGGACGGAAGCGCTTGGCGTGTTCCGCCTTCAGCAGCGCTTCGTCGACCGAATTGATGCCTTCGACGGTCGGCGTGGTGTGGCCATAGGGGTGCTCGCCAAACACGGCGCGGTTGAGGGCGCGCTCGGCGCGGAAGCGCGGCTGGGTTTCCTGCACGCGCAGGGCCTGCAGCGCATTGGCCTTGGCCAGCGCCACTTCCTTGGCCGGGAAGACCGGCGTGCGCGCGACTTCGGCCAGCAGCTGCATCATCGGACCGGCCTGCGAAGCCAGGGCGTTGGCGCTGACGGTGATGCCGTCGGCGCCCGCGCCGCCGCCCACCGAGCCGCCCAGGCCCTGGGCCAGTTCGGCGATGGCGCGCGAGTCATGCCTGGCGGTGCCTTCGTTCAGCAGGCCTGCCATCATGTTGGCGAAGCCCGGATGGGCGGCGTCGTCGGCGATGTAGCCGGCGTTGCGCACGGCCAGCACCATGTCGACCCGCGGCACGCCGTTGCGCGGCACGACCCAGACCTGCAGGCCGTTGGCCAGGGTCTTCTTGGCGATGTGCGGGGAGGGCAGGGGCTTGTCCTTGCCATAGGCGGGCATGCCGGCCGGCTTGGCCGGGGCGGCGGCTTCGGCGGCGAAGGCCGACGTCGTGAAGGCCGCCGAGATGGCGGCGATGAGCATCAGTTTTTTCATGATGCGGCTCCTTATTTCTTTTCAGTTGGGGCCGGGGTGGTGACGGCCTTGTTGGCCGGCTGCGGCGCGGCCGCCGGCGCGGGTTTCGCCACCGGCTTACGGTCGATCACGGTACGGTTGGTCTTCACCAGGTAGGTCGCGGCGACGCGCTGGATATCCTTCGACGTCACGCCTTCGATCCAGCCCGGCACCTTGTTGACGACATTGGCGTCGCCCCACAGGGTCTGCAGCTTGGCCAGGGTATCGGCGCGGCGCAGGATGTTTTCGAGGCTGTTGTTCCAGTCGGCGACCATGCTGGTCTTGACGCGCTTCAGCGTGGCGTCGTCGACGCCGTCCTTCGCGACCTTGGCGATCTCTTCGTCCATCGCGGCCAGCATCGCATCGGCGCTGCTGTTCGGCTTGTACAGGCCGGTGACCGTGAACAGGGTCGGGCCATCGTATTCGAACGGGCCGGTCAGGCCGAAACCGCCGGAGATGTTCAGCGCGATCTCGCGGCCTTTCACCATGCCCTGGTAGAACAGGGAGGCGTCGCTGCCTGCCAGCAGTTCGGACAGCACGGCCATCGGGGCCTGGTCGGCCGAACCGCGGGCCGGCACTTTCCAGGCGGCGGCCACGGCCGGCACCTGGGCCAGGGCGTCGCTCTGCTCGATGCGTTTTTCCTGGGTGTTCGGGCCTTCGGTGAAATCGGTGGCCTTCGGGGTTGCGCGCCTGGCGATGCCGCCGAAGTATTTCTGGGCCAGCGCAAAGCCCTGGGCCGGGGTCACGTCGCCGGCGATCGCCAGCACCGCGTTGTTCGGGCCGTAGTAATCGCGGTGGAAGCCGCGCACGTCGTCCAGGCTGGCGCCTTCGAGGTCTTCGAAGCTGCCGTAGCCGTCGTGGTTGTTCTCCCACTTGTTGAAGGCCAGCTTGCTGATGTCGATCCAGTTGAAACCGCCGTAAGGCTGGTTCTTCACGTTCACGCGGATCTCTTCCTTCACCACGTCCTGCTGGTTCTTCAGCGTGGCCGGATTGAAGTCGAGGGTCTTCATGCGGTCCGCTTCCAGCCACAGGATGGGCTCGAGCGAGGACACCGGCGCGGTCTCGATGTAGTTGGTGAAGTCGGGACGGGTCGAGCCGTTGTTCTGGCCGCCGCCGCCGGTGATGGTGCGGTCGAACACGCCCTTCGGCGCATTCGGGGTGCCCTGGAACATCAGGTGTTCGAACAGGTGGGCGAAGCCGGTGCGGTTGCGCGGCTCGAGGCGCATGCCGACGTGGTAGACGACCGAGACGCCGACGGTGGGCGAAGTATGGTCTTCGGAGACAATGACCGTCAGGCCGTTGTCGAGCTTCTTGACGTTGACCGGCAGGGTCCACTGGTCGCTGTTCGCGGCGTACGCGGACATCGACAGCGATACTCCGGCCAGCAGGGCGGGTAATAGGCGCATGCGCATTGATAACCTCTGATTTTAGGCTGGTTCGAAACTGCGTTCATCTGTCCGGATCGTATCCAGGCAGCAGTTTATATTAGCGCAATGTCATGCAAATAAGTAACTTTTGCGACAAAAAAGTACAGTTTTATCAGTAACTTATATGCATAATTATCGGTTTCGCTGTTTATTCATCTGCATGCCGATCCAGGCTATGCGTCGCTGGGACCGCGATTTCTGCAGTTCGTCGCAATCCCGTGGGCATGGACGAGCGGGGGGATTACCCTGACCATGTGTAAATGCTAAGCTTGCTTTACAAGAACATGAATCGGAGATTTGGATGAACAAGGTTTTCACTCTCGGCACGGCGGCCGCCATTTTCTGGGCCGGCTTCGGACTGGCGCAGGCAGCGCCCGAGGTCGCCACCGAGACACGGCCCATCGATGCGCGCGTGGTGCGCGTCAAGCTGGACGGCGCAGTCGATTTGCGGATCCGGCAGGGCAGCACCGCCACGCTGACCCTGAGCGGCGATCCGCGCTGGCTGGCCAAGACCGTCACCGTGCAGAGCGGCGATACGCTGAACATCGATACCGACATCCACGGCCGCGTGCGCCTGGGTTCCCTGCATGCCGAGCTGACCCTGCCCGCGCTGCGCGAGGTGAGCTCGGAAAGCGTGGGCTCGACCGACGTCTCCGGCTTCTCCGGCGACGAGCTCGAACTGAGCCTGGATGGCGCCGGCTCGATGCGGATATCCTGTAATTACAAGCTGGTGTCGGCCAGCCTGGGCGGCATCGGCAGCATGCACCTGCAGAGCCTGAATGGCGAGGGCGTGGACCTGAACCTGCGCGGCGCCGGCTTCGTGAACATCAGCGGGCGCGCCAAATGGCTGAAAGCCGACCTCGGCGGCCTGGGCAGCCTGGATGCGAAGGAGTTCGTCACCGACAGCGTCAACGTCGACCTGTCCGGCCTGGGCAACGCCAGCGTCACGGCGCACCAGAACGCCAGCCTGAACCTGTCCGGCATGGGCTCGGTGACGGTGTACGGCAAGCCCCTGAACCGCAAGGTGGCGGTCGACGGGCTGGGCAAGGTCAGCTGGAAGTAAGACACCGACAACACACAGAACAACAATAAGAAGACCCGTTCCGAACGAGACAATGAGAAAACACATCGTTGCCATCCTGCTGGCCCTGGGGCTGCACAGCAGTGCGATGGCAGGCTTCACGGAAGGCGCCAATGCCTACAACGCCCGCAATTACGCGCTGGCGCTGAAGGAGATCACGCCGCTTGCCAAGGCCGGCAACGCGGATGCGCAGCATTTGCTGGGCCTGATGTACTACATGGGCCGCGGCGTGCAGCGCGACTACAAGCAGGCCTTCGCCTGGCACTACAAGGCGGCGGCGCAGGGCAAGGCCGACGCCCAGTACGTGATCGGCGCCATGTACTACACCGGCAACGCGGTGCCGCAGGACCAGAAGCTGGCCGTGACCTGGTTCCGCAAGGCGGCCGAGCAGGGCCACCCGGATGCCCAGCACGCGCTCGGCCTGATGTACCGCTACCACGTCGCCGGCATGCCGCAGGATATGGTGATCGCCTACATGCTGTGGAACCTCGCGGCCGCCAACGGCCACCGCAGCGCGACCGAGCAGCGCGCCATCATCGCGCGCCAGATGACCCAGGAACAGATCGAGGAAGCGCAGTCGCTGTCGCGCAACTGGAAGCCGGGCACGGCGCTGCCGACCCAGTCGAAGACCGGGGGCGCCAGCTCCTGATTGGTCCGTCGTCCCCGCGCCCATCCGTCGTCCCCGCGAAGGCGGGGACCCAAGTTCTGCATGAGCTATCGAAACGCTGGCAAACTTGGGTCCCCGCCTGCGCGGGGACGACGTTTTTGGATCGCGGGAACGACGGTCAGTTTTACTTCGCCTCAGGCGCCTTCAGATACCCCGCACCCACCGACCTGAACAACTCCAGCGGCACCGCACCCCCCATCGCCTGATACCCCAGGTCGTTCGGATGCAGGTGATCCCCGCTGTCGTAGGCCGGCAGGAAGCGCGTCGGGTGGGCCGGGTCGCGGGTCACGCGGTCGAAGTCGATCACGCCGTCGAACTCGTCGCTCGAGCGGATCCAGTTGTTGACGGCCTGGCGCACCACATCCTTCTCCGGCGAGTAATAACCGGCGCCCTCGAACGGCGTCAGGGTCGCGCCGTACACGGCGATGCCCTTGGCGTGCGCGCGCGCGATCACCTGGCGGTAGCCGGCGATCAGGTCGTCGGCGGACACCGGATTGGCGGCCGAGCTGTTGCCGATGTCGTTAATGCCGATCATCAGGGTCATGTAGCGCACGCCCGCCGCGGCCAGCACGTCGCGGTCGAAGCGTTCCTGGATGCTGCGGCCGGCCAGCGAGCCTTCCGGCGGATTCGACAGCAGGCGGTTGCCGCTGATGCCGCGGTTGACCACGCCCAGGCGGGTGTTGATGCCCAGGATCGGGTCGCGCACGGTCTGCAGGCGCCGCGCCAGCCAGTCGGGCCAGCGGTTGTTGGTATCGGGCGTGCTGCGGGTGCCGTCGGTGATCGAGTCGCCCAGGGCGACGATGGCGGCGCCGCCCGCGGCCTGGCCGCCGTCGACGTCCACTTCGGTCAGGAAGGGCCAGGACAGGATGGTGCGCTGGGTCGGCAACGAGGCGGCGCCCGTGAAGTCGCCCGGCAGCGAGACGTAATTCGTCTGGCTGGCGGTGCCGTGGATGGTGGTCGCGCCCACCGTGCCCGGCAGGTAGATGCTGACCGCCAGGTCGGACAGCGCCGGCACGTTCAGGTCGACCGGCTCGGACAGTGCCGGCGCGCCGGGCGGGATCGTGATCGCCGTGTTGCCGCTGAAGGTCAGCGGCCGGTCGGTGCCGGCCTGCGTATCTGCGCCATTCGCCGCTCCCCCGGCGCGCAAGGCGATGTGAGCGGAACCGATACGCAGCGGCGTGCTGCCCATCTCGTTCGATACGAATCCGGACCCGATTCCCTCCGATACTGGAGTGCACGATCAGGCGCAGGGTCTGGTCGGTGAAGGTCTGGGTGTTGGCCGGCAGCGGCGGACCGCCTGGACCCGCGCCCCAGGTGCCGACCCAGCGCTCATTCGGCCAGTTCTGGGCCTGCGCGCCGGTGGGGGCGATGGCAAGGGTGGCCGCCAGCGCCAGGCCGGCGACGAGGAAGGTGCGGCGCCCGGCGTCCAGCAGGGCAGGAAAGCTCAACTTCATGTCTGGCTCCTTAGTGATGGGCAATGCAATATGCATGAGCCCGCTGAGCCAATCTAGCAGTCTCGACTGTGACGACAAGGCGGCAAAACCCTTTTGTTGAGCTGGCGCTAACCCGCGTCGCATTTTGGATTCAACTCGGCATTAAGTTGCGCAATGATAGCGTTATCAGCAATCTTCGCGCGGCTGTTCGCTTGGTGGCGGGTTGGCGGTGGCGTACAATTGCCACTTGTTCAACAAGCGTTTCCACGTCGAGAGCCCAGCCATGCGCGCCATCGAAATCACCCAGTCCGGCGGTCCCGAAGTCTTGCAGCCCTGCGAGCGTCCGCTGCCCGTCCTGAAGTCCGGCGAAGTATTGATTCGCGTGCTGGCCGCCGGCGTCAACCGCCCGGACGTGTTCCAGCGCCTCGGCCAGTACCCGGTGCCGCCGGGCGCCTCCGACCTGCCGGGCCTCGAAGTGGCCGGCGAGATCGTCGACGGCGACCTGCAGGACAGCGGGTTCGAAAAGGGCGACCTGGTCTGCGCATTGGTGCAGGGCGGCGGCTATGCCGAGTACTGCGCGGCGCCGCTCGAACAATGCCTGCCGGCGCCCAGGGGCCTGAGCCCGATCGAGGCGGCTTCGCTGCCCGAGACCTTCTTTACCGTGTGGAGCAATGTGTTCCAGCGCTCGGCCCTGCAGCCGGGCGAGACCCTGCTGGTGCAGGGCGGCAGCTCGGGCATCGGCGTGACCGCGATCCAGCTCGCCGCGGCCATGGGCCACCGTGTGTTCGCCACCGCCGGCAGCGAAGACAAATGCCGTGCCTGCGAGCAGCTGGGCGCCGAGCGCGCCATCAATTACAGGACCGAGGATTTCTCAAGCATCGTCAAGGAACTGACGGGCGGGAAGGGCGTCGACGTCATCCTCGACATGGTCGGCGGCGACTACGTCAAGCGCGAGATCGCCTGCCTGGCCGATGACGGCCGGCTCAACCTGATCGCCCTGCTGGGCGGCGCCCGCGCCGAGGTCGACCTCGGGCAGGTGCTGCGCCGCCGCCTGACGGTCACCGGCTCGACTCTGCGCCCGCGCCCGGTCGCCTTCAAGGCCCGGATCGCACGCGAATTGCGCGAACGCGTCTGGCCGCTGGTCGAGGCCGGCAAAATCAGGCCGGTGATCCACCGCGTGTTCCCGCTGGACCAGGCGGCCGAAGCCCACGCGCTGATGGAGAGCAGCACCCACGTCGGCAAGATCATGCTCGACGTCGCCTCAGCCTGACAAAGAATACCCACTACTCTGGAAGCAACCATGAATAACATGCACCTGGTCAAGCATCGTTTGACCGTCCCGGCTACGACCGCTAAAATAGCGGGTTATTTGACCGTGAGGTTCTGATGCGGCCCAAGCTCATCGTAGGCAACTGGAAGATGAACGGCAGCCGCGCAGCCAATGCCGCGCTGCTCGAGGGCATCGTGGCGGGACTGGATGGCGCCAGGGCGGAATGCGCCGTGTGCGTGCCGGCGCCGTATCTGCAGCAGTGCGAAGAGGCGCTGAAAGGCAGCCCGATCGCCTGGGGCGCGCAGGATGTGTCCGCGTATGAAGGCGGCGCCTACACCGGTGAGGTGTGTGCGAAGATGCTGTCCGACTTCGCCTGCCGCTACGTGATCGTCGGTCACTCGGAACGCCGCGCCTACCATCTGGAAAGCAGCGGGCTGGTGGCACGCAAGACGCTTGCGGTGCTGAAGGAAGGCATGACCCCGATTATCTGCGTCGGCGAAACGCTCGAAGAGCGCGAAGCGGGGCAGACCTTCGACGTGGTCGGCGACCAGCTCGGCACGGTGCTCGAGCTGCTGCCGCTGGACGCGGTAGCAAAGATCGTGGTCGCCTACGAACCCGTGTGGGCGATCGGTACCGGCAAGACGGCGACGCCGGAGATGGCGCAGGAAGTCCATGCCCGCCTGCGCGCGCAACTGAAGGCGCGCAATGGCGAGGCGGCGGATGGCGTGGCCATCCTCTACGGCGGCAGCATGAAGCCGGACAATGCGCGCGAACTGCTGGCGCAGCCCGATATCGATGGCGGGCTGATCGGTGGGGCGGCGTTGAAGGCGCAGGATTTTCTCGCTATCATTCACGCCACCGGAATGCCGCATGAATAAAGAATTTGCAACGTAGTTAACCTTGGAATGGAATAATAATGAACGTGTTGTTCAATCTGATCGTTGTCCTGCAGGTCCTGTCCGCACTGGCCATCATCGGCCTGGTGCTCGTCCAGCACGGTAAGGGTGCCGACATGGGCGCCGCTTTCGGTTCCGGCGCTTCCGGCAGCCTGTTCGGCGCCAGCGGTTCTTCGAACTTCCTGTCGAAGTCCACCGCCGTTGCCGCAGCGATCTTCTTCGCCTCGACCCTGGCGCTGGCCTACTTCGGCACCAACCGTCCGGCGGCCAGTGTGGGCGGCGGCGTGATGGAGCGTGCTCCGGCGCCTGCCACCGCGCCGGCGAACAACGCGGGCAATGCCGTTCCGAACACGGCGCCGGCAGCGGCAGCGCCGGCCGCCGCGCCGGCTGCGACCCAGGATGTGCCGTCGGCGCCGGCTGCCGCGGTTCCGGCCGCCCCGGCTCCGGCTCCGGCTCCGGCTCCGGCTCCGGCCAAGTAAGGCAAGCTTCCGATCCGCACGGCAAAAGCGGGCCCCTCCGTGCAGGCTTGCGCGGGGTGGTGTAGTATCGGCGGGTTCTCTCCGCCAGCAAGCCCTGGCGGCTTCTCGACCCGCCAGGCTGTGAATACAGCGAAAACAAAGTAGAGAAAAACAGTGAAATCCTTGTGCTAGCGCAATTTGAGCATTGAAAAATAGTGCTAAGGCAGGGTAGAATACTGGTCTCCAGCCGACGTGGTGAAATTGGTAGACACGCTATCTTGAGGGGGTAGTGGCGCAAGCTGTGCGAGTTCGAGTCTCGCCGTCGGCACCAAGATACAGAAGCCAGCTAGGGCGCATGAGCTCCGCTCCTTGCCTTAGCTGGCTTTTTTTACGAGGATCTCTGGGGGTCCTGGAAAGCCTGCCGCAGCGCGCAGTGGGTTTGCCTGGGCCTCCGGTCGTACGATCCTGGTGGTAGGCCCAAAGCCAGGATTGTTCGATGCGGTGCTGCACCCCTGCAGTGTTTTATCAACCGATCGTTCAATAAGGCTTCTCTGCTGTGAACCTCGAGAATTACTTCCCCGTCCTTTTGTTCCTTCTTGTCGGCATCGGCGTTGGCGTCGCTCCGCAAGTCCTTGGCCGCATCATTGCGCCGCACCGTCCCGACGCCGCCAAGCTGTCGCCGTACGAATGCGGTTTCGAAGCATTCGAAGATGCGCGCATGAAATTCGACGTCCGGTACTACCTGGTCGCGATCCTGTTTATTTTGTTTGATCTGGAAACGGCATTCTTCTTCCCTTGGGGCGTCTCGATGCGCGACCTGGGCTGGCCTGCGTTCGTCACGATGATGGTGTTCATCGCCGAATTCGTCGTCGGTTTCTGGTACATCTGGAAGAAAGGTGCCCTTGATTGGGAATAAGCCATGGCTATTGAAGGCGTTTTAAACGAAGGTTTTGTTACCACCACAGCCGATAAGCTGATCAACTGGGCCCGCACCGGTTCGATGTGGCCGATGACGTTCGGTCTGGCCTGCTGCGCGGTCGAGATGATGCACGCCGGCGCGGCCCGCTACGACCTGGACCGCTTCGGCGTCGTGTTCCGTCCGTCGCCGCGCCAGTCCGACGTGATGATCGTCGCCGGCACCCTGTGCAACAAGATGGCGCCGGCGCTGCGCAAGGTCTACGACCAGATGGCCGAGCCGCGCTGGGTGATCTCGATGGGTTCCTGCGCCAACGGCGGCGGCTACTACCACTACTCGTACTCCGTCGTGCGCGGCTGCGACCGCATCGTGCCGGTCGACGTCTACGTCCCGGGCTGCCCGCCGACCGCTGAAGCTCTGCTGTACGGCATCATCCAGCTCCAGAACAAGATCAAGCGCACCAACACCATCGCGCGATAAAACCAAGCAGCTAACACCATGACGACAAAACTCGAAGTCCTTGAGCTCGCCCTGAAGAATGCGCTCGGCGAGCGCGCTGCCATTTCGTCGGCGCTCGGCGAAGTAACCGTGGTAGTCAAGGCCGCCGACTATCTTGCAGCGATGCAGACCCTGCGCGACGACAAGTCGCTCGCTTTCGAAGAAATGATCGACCTGTGCGGCGTCGACTACCTGAACTACGGCGAAGGTAGCTGGGACGGCCTGCGCTTCGCGGTGGTGACCCACCTGCTGTCGATCGAGCACAACTGGCGCGTGCGCGTCCGCGTGTTCTGCCCGGACGACGAGATGCCCCTGGTCCAGTCGATCACCGGCATCTGGCGCAACGCCAACTGGTTCGAGCGCGAAGCGTTCGACCTGTTCGGCATCCTGTTCGAAGGCCACGGCGACCTGCGCCGCATCCTGACCGACTATGGCTTCATCGGCCACCCGTTCCGCAAGGACTTCCCGATTTCGGGCTATGTCGAGATGCGCTACGACCCCGAGCAGAAGCGCGTGATCTACCAACCGGTCACGATCGAACCGCGTGAAAACATTCCGCGCGTGATCCGCGAAGAAACCTACGGGATGAAATAATGGCTGAGCTTAAGAATTACACCCTGAACTTTGGTCCGCAGCACCCGGCAGCGCACGGCGTGCTGCGCCTCGTGCTGGAGCTGGACGGCGAGGTCATCCAGCGCGCCGACCCGCACATCGGCCTGCTGCACCGCGGCACCGAGAAGCTGGCCGAGACCCGCACCTACCTGCAGTCCGTGCCTTACATGGACCGCCTCGACTACGTGTCGATGATGTGCAACGAGCACGGCTACGTGCTGGCGATCGAGAAGCTGCTGGGCATCGAAGCCCCGGTCCGCGCGCAGTACATCCGCGTGATGTTCGACGAGATCACCCGCATCCTGAACCACCTGATGTGGCTGGGCGCGCACGCGCTGGACATCGGCGCCATGGGTCCTTTCCTGTACGCCTTCCGCGACCGTGAAGACCTGTTCGACGTCTATGAAGCGGTGTCGGGCGCGCGCATGCACGCAGCCTACTACCGCCCGGGCGGCGTGTACCGCGATTTGCCGGACGTCATGCCGCAGCACAAGCCGTCGCTGGTGCGCAGCCAGCGCGCTGTAGATGAGCTGAACGAAATCCGCCAGGGTTCGGTGCTCGACTTCATCGATGGTTTCACCAAGCGTTTCGACGGCTACGTGGACGAGTACGAGACCCTGCTGACCGACAACCGGATCTGGAAACAGCGTACCGTCGGCATCGGCGTGGTGAGCCCGGAAGACGCGAAGGGCATGGGCTTCAGCGGTCCGATGCTGCGCGGCTCGGGCATCGCCTGGGACCTGCGCAAGACCCAGCCGTACGCGGTCTACGACAAGATGGACTTCGACATCCCGGTCGGCACCAATGGCGACTCCTACGACCGCTACCTGGTCCGTATCGAAGAGCTGCGCCAGTCGAACCGCATCATCAAGCAGTGCATCGCCTGGCTGCGTGCGAACCCGGGTCCGGTCATGATCGACAATCACAAGATCGCGCCGCCGTCGCGCGTCGACATGAAGTCGAACATGGAATCGCTGATCCACCACTTCAAGCTGTTCACCGAAGGCTTCCACGTGCCGCCGGGCGAGGTCTACACCGGCATCGAGCACCCGAAGGGCGAGTTCGGCATCTATATCGTGTCGGACGGCGCCAACAAGCCCTACCGCCTGAAGATCCGCACCCCGGACTACGTGCACCTGCAGAGCCTGGATGAAATGGCGCGCGGCCACATGATCGCCGACGCCGTGACCATCATCGGTACGCAGGACATCGTGTTCGGTTCGATCGACCGCTAAACCGGTCGATAAGCGACGTAAGGAAGAGAAAAATGTTATCTGAGCAGTGCTTAAAAAAAATCGACCGCGAGCTGGCCAAGTACCCGGCTGACCAGCGCCAGTCGGCCGTGATGGCCGCGCTGGCCCACGCCCAGGTCGAAAAGGGATGGCTGGCGCCGGAAACGATGCAGGAAATTGCCGACTACATCGGCATGCCGGCGATCGCCGTCCAGGAAGTGGCCACCTTCTACAACATGTACAACCTGAAGCCGGTCGGCAAGCACAAGATCACCGTGTGCACCAACCTGCCGTGCGCACTGTCGGGCGGCGAACGCGCCGCCCAGCGCATCAAGGACGCGCTCGGCATCGATTTCCGCGGCACCACCGAAGACGGGAAGTTCACCCTGCTCGAAGGCGAGTGCATGGGCGCCTGCGGCGACGCACCCGTGATGCTGCTGAACAATCACCAGATGTGCTCGTTCATGAGCGACGAGAAAATCGACGCCCTGCTGGAGGAACTGAACAAATGACCAGCCTGCACAACCGCCACATCAACCCGCTGATCCTGAAAGACCTGGACGGCGAAAACTGGCACCTGGCCGACTACGTCAAGCGCGGCGGCTATTCGGCCCTGCGCCGTATCCTCGAAGGCGGCGTCACGCCGGAACAGGTCATTGCCGACCTGAAGGCCTCGGGCCTGCGCGGCCGCGGCGGCGCCGGTTTCCCGACCGGCCTGAAGTGGAGCTTCATGCCGCGCCAGTTCCCGGGCCAGAAATACCTCGTCTGCAACACCGACGAAGGCGAGCCGGGCACCTTCAAGGACCGCGACATCATCCGCTACAACCCGCACGCGCTGATCGAAGGCATGGCCATCGGCGCCTACGCGATGGGCATCACCGTGGGCTACAACTACATCCACGGCGAGATCTTCCAGGAATACCTGCGTTTCGAAGAAGCGCTGGAAGAGGCGCGCGCCGCCGGTTTCCTGGGCGATGGCATCATGGGCAGCACCTTCAACTTCCAGTTGCACGCGGCCCACGGTTACGGCGCCTATATCTGCGGCGAAGAAACCGCGCTGCTCGAATCGCTCGAAGGCAAGAAGGGACAGCCGCGCTTCAAGCCGCCGTTCCCGGCCTCGTTCGGCCTGTACGGCAAGCCGACCACGATCAACAACACCGAAACCTTCGCAGCTGTCCCGTTCATCATGAACGTCGGCCCCGAGAACTACATGGGCATGGGCAAGCCGAACAACGGCGGCACCAAGATCTTCTCGATCTCGGGCGACGTCGAGCGTCCAGGCAACTACGAGATCCCGCTGGGCACGCCGTTCGCCAAGCTGCTGGAACTCGCCGGCGGCATGCGCGGCGGCAAGAAGATCAAGGCCGTGATTCCTGGCGGCTCGTCGGCGCCGGTGATCCGCGGTGAAGTCATGATGGAAACCGACATGGACTACGACTCGATCGCGAAAGCCGGTTCGATGCTCGGTTCGGGCGCGGTGATCGTCATGGACGAAACCCGCTGCATGGTCAAGTCGCTGCTGCGCCTGTCCTACTTCTATTACGAAGAATCCTGCGGCCAGTGCACGCCGTGCCGCGAAGGCACCGGCTGGCTGTACCGCATGGTGCACCGTATCGAAAACGGCCAGGGCCGTCCGGACGACATCGAGCTGCTGAACAATGTCGCGTTCAACATCAAGGGCCGTACCATTTGCGCGCTCGGCGAAGCCGCCGCGATGCCTGTGGAAGCCATGATCAAGAACTTCCGTGAGGAATTCATTCATCACATCGAGCACAAGCAATGCTTGGTGCCCGCATACCTTTAAACCAGGTCAGGTAACGATCAAATGGTTGAAATTGAATTAGACGGCAAGAAAGTAGAAGTCCCGCCAGGTTCCATGGTGATGGACGCCGCGAATAAACTGGGAACCTACGTCCCGCACTTCTGCTATCACAAGAAACTGTCGATCGCAGCGAACTGCCGCATGTGCCTGGTCGAAGTGGAAAAAGCACCGAAGCCGATGCCTGCCTGCGCGACCCCGGTCTCGCCGGGCATGATCGTGCGCACCCACAGCGACAAGGCCGTGGCCGCACAGAAGTCGGTCATGGAATTCCTGCTGATTAACCACCCGCTGGATTGCCCGATCTGCGACCAGGGCGGCGAATGCCAGCTACAGGATCTGGCTGTCGGCTACGGCAAGAGCAACTCGCGCTACGAAGAAGAAAAGCGCGTGGTGACGCCGAAGGAAGCCGGCCCGCTGATCTCGATGGAAGAGATGTCGCGCTGCATCCAGTGCACCCGCTGCGTGCGTTTCGGCCAGGAAGTGGCCGGCGTGATGGAATTCGGCATGGTCGGCCGCGGCGAGCACTCGGAGATCACCACCTTCGTCGGCAAGACCGTCGACTCGGAAGTGTCGGGCAACATGATCGACCTGTGCCCGGTCGGCGCGCTGACCAGCAAGCCTTTCCGCTACTCGGCACGTCCGTGGGAACTGCAGCGCCGCAAGTCGGTCTCGCCGCACGACTCGCTGGGCACCAACCTGATCGTCCAGGTCAAGGGCGGCAAGGTGATGCGCGTGCTGCCGCTGGAAAACGAAAACATCAACGAGTGCTGGATCTCGGACAAGGACCGCTTCGCCTACGAAGCGCTGGACAACGCCGACCGCCTGGTCAAGCCGATGGTCAAGCAGGACGGCAAGTGGATCGAGACCGAGTGGCAGACCGCCCTCGAGTACGTCGCCCACGGCCTGCGTAACATCCGCCACGAACACGGCGCCGACAGCATCGCCGCCGTCGCGACCCCGCACTCGACCGTCGAAGAACTGTTCCTGCTGCAAAAAGCCATGCGCGGCTTCGGCATCGAGAACGTCGACTTCCGCCTGCGCCAGAGCGACTTCGCGCTGGACGGCGCCGTCGTCCCGCACCTGGGCATGCCGATCGCCGAACTGTCGACGCTCAAGCGCGTGCTGGTGGTCGGTTCCTTCCTGCGCAAGGACCACCCGCTGGCCGCGACTCGCCTGCGCGCCGCCGTCAAGTCGGGCGCCAAGCTGAACATCGTCCACGGTTCGGACGAGGACAACCTGATCCCGACCGCCGGCCGCATGATCGTGTCGCCGTCGGAATGGCTGGCTGCGCTGTCCGGCATCGTCGTCGCTGTCGCCGCCGCCAAGGGCATCGCAGCCCCGGACGGCTTCGAAGGCATCGAGGCGTCGGATGCGGCGAAGGCGATCGCCGCGACCCTGGTCGTGGAAAACGCCGGCGACCTGCCGGGCGCCGTCCTGCTGGGTAACGCCGTCATGCAGCATCCGCAAGGCTCGGCGCTGCACGCCGCCGCCCAGTGGATCGCCGAGCAGACCGGCGCCAAGTTCGGCTACTTCGTCGACGCCGCCAACACCGTCGGCGGCTACCTGGTCAACGCGACTTCGAAGAATGCGGCGAACCTGTTCGCCCAGCCGAAGAAGGCCTACGTGCTGCTGAACGCCGAGCCGGAACTGGACGCCGCCAACCCGCAGCAAGCCATCAAGGCCCTGCAGGGCGCCGAGATGGTCGTCGCGATGTCGGCCTTCAAGCACGGCATGGACTACGCCGACGTGCTGCTGCCGATCTCGCCGTTCAGCGAGACCGCCGGCACCTTCGTCAACTGCGAAGGCCGCGCACAGAGCTTCAACGGCACCGTCAAGCCGCTGGGCGAAACGCGACCCGCCTGGAAAGTGCTGCGCGTGCTGGGCAACCTGCTGGGCCTGTCGGGCTTCGATTACGAGAATTCGGAATCGATCCGCGACGAAGCGCTGGGCAAGGGTGTCACCGACCTGTCGTCCAGGCTGAACAACGTCGCCAAGCAGGCCCTGGTTTCGGCCAAGTTCGGCAATGAAGCCGACCTGAAACTGGAGCGCCTGGCCGACGTGCCGATCTATTTCGCCGACGCCATCGCGCGCCGTTCGGAACCGCTGCTGCGCACCGCCGACGCACAGGCCCCGCTGGCGACCATCTCGCACAAGCTGGCCGAGGTGCTGGGCGTGCAGGCCGGCGACATGGTCACCGTGCAGCAAGGGGAGGGCAGTGCGACCCTGGTCGCCGCCATCGACGTGCGCCTGCCGGCCAACGTCGTGCGCGTGGCCGCGGCTCACCAGCTGACCTCGTCGCTGGGCGCCATGTTCGGTCCGATTTCGATTGAAAAGGCTTAATAAAAATGTCGATGCCTGACGTACTCAATAGTTTTTATGCCGGCGGCGAAACCCTGGTGGGTCCGACCGTCTGGACCTTCGCGTGGACGCTGCTGAAAATCGTCTGCGTGCTGCTGCCGCTGATGGGCCTGGTGGCCTATCTGGTGCTGTGGGAGCGCAAGCTGATCGGCTGGATCCACATCCGCGTGGGTCCGAACCGCGTGGGCCCGCTGGGCCTGCTGCAGCCGATCGCCGACGCGCTCAAGCTGCTGCTCAAGGAAATCGTGGTCCCGGCGAAAGCCACCCCGAGCCTGTTCATCATCGGTCCGATCATGACCATCATGCCGGCCCTGGCCGCATGGGCAGTCATTCCCTTCGGTCCGGAATCGGCGCTGGCCAACGTCAACGCCGGCCTGCTGCTGCTGCTGGCGATCACCTCGATGGAAGTCTACGGCATCATCATCGCCGGCTGGGCTTCGAACTCGAAGTACTCGTTCATGGGCGCGATGCGCGCCTCGGCCCAGATGATTTCGTATGAAATCCCGATGGGCTTCGTGATGGTCGTGATCCTGATGGTGTCCGGTTCGCTGAACTTCTCGGACATCGTCGGCGCGCAGACCCGCGGCTACTTCGCCGGCATGGGCGTGAACCTGCTGTCGTGGAACTGGCTGCCGCTGCTGCCGCTGTTCGTCGTCTACATCACCTCCGGCCTGGCCGAGTGCAACCGCCACCCGTTCGACGTGGTGGAAGGCGAATCGGAAATCGTGGCCGGCCACATGGTCGAGTATTCGGGCATGTCCTACGCGATGTTCATGCTGGCCGAATACGCCAACATGATCCTGGTCGCGACCCTGGCATCGATCATGTTCCTGGGCGGCTGGCAGGCACCGTTCTCCTTCCTGGAGTTCGGCGCGCTGGGCGGCTTCTTCTGGCTGTTCGCGAAGGCCTTCCTGGTCGTGTCGCTGTTCGTGTGGGTGCGTGGCACCTTCCCGCGCTACCGCTATGACCAGATCATGCGCCTGGGCTGGAAAGTGTTCATCCCGCTGACCCTGGTGTATCTGGTCCTGGTCGCCGGCGTCATGCAGACGTCCTGGAACCCCTGGAAGTAAAGAGGCGCAAGAAATGACTCGAGTAAAAGACTTTTTCGGCAGCCTGATGCTGTCCGAACTGATCAAGGGCCTGGCGCTGACCGGAAAATACGCGTTCTCGCGCAAGATCACGGTGCAGTACCCGGAAGAAAAGACCCCGATCTCGCCGCGTTTCCGCGGCCTGCACGCGCTGCGCCGCTACCCCAACGGGGAAGAGCGCTGCATCGCCTGCAAGCTGTGCGAAGCGGTGTGCCCGGCAATGGCGATCACGATCGAATCGGCGCAGCGCGAAGACGGCACCCGCCGCACCACGCGCTACGACATCGACCTGACCAAGTGCATCTTCTGCGGCTTCTGCGAAGAATCCTGCCCGGTCGATTCGATCGTCGAGACCCAGGTGCTGGAATACCACGGCGAAAAGCGCGGCGACCTGTACTACACCAAGGAGATGCTCCTGGCCGTGGGCGATCGCTACGAAGATGATATTGCGGCGGCGCGCAACGCCGACGCCAAATATCGTTAATCCCGCTAATAACAAGAGGGCTCCTGCGTAAGTCATGGAATTCACAACTGTTCTGTTCTACGTGTTCTCGGCGATCATGATCGTCGCCGGGTTGCGCGTCATTACCGCCAAGAACCCGGTTCACGCCGCGCTGTTCCTGGTGCTCGCGTTCTTCAACGCCGCCGGCATCTGGATGCTGCTGAAGGCCGAGTTCCTCGCCATCGTGCTGGTGCTGGTCTATGTCGGCGCCGTGATGGTGCTGTTCCTGTTCGTCGTGATGATGCTCGATATTAATGTCGACCGCATGCGCGAAGGCTTCTGGGGCTACCTCCCGATCGCCTCCGGCATCGGCGCGCTGGTGGTGGTCGAGATGGCCGCCGTGCTGTGGCGCGGTTTCCTGGGCCAGGGCGAAGCCCCGGCTGAAGCAGCCGTCGGCCACATCGGCGGCACCCGCGAACTGGGCCGCCTGATCTATACCCAGTACATCTACGGCTTCGAAATCGCCGGCCTGATCCTGCTGGTTGCGATCATCGCCGCCGTCGCCCTGACCCTGCGCAAGCGCAAGGACACCAAGGCCATCGACCCGGCCCTGGCCGTCAGCGTCAAGCGTAACGACCGCCTGCGCATCGTCAAGATGCAGGCCATCGACCAGAAGGCGATCGACGCCGCGGCTGTTGCAGCCGTTGCCGCGAAGGCCGAGGCAGCCAACAAGGAGAATCCATGACTCTGTCGCTCGCTCACTACCTGATCCTGGGCGCGATCCTGTTCGCGATCTCGGTGGTCGGTATTTTCCTGAACCGGAAGAACATCATCATCCTGCTGATGGCCATCGAACTGATGCTGCTGGCAGTGAACCTGAACTTCGTCGCCTTCTCGCACTATCTGGGTGATGCAGCAGGGCAGATCTTCGTGTTCTTCATCCTGACTGTCGCGGCCGCCGAATCGGCGATCGGCCTGGCGATCCTGGTGGTCCTGTTCCGTAACCTGGACACGATCAACGTGGAAGACCTCGACAGCCTGAAGGGCTAATCGGTTTGTTCTGTGAACTCCTCGATAAACAAGACATAAGGCTATAGAAAATGACGGGGCCAATTAACCCTAATATCTTGCTGGCGGTGCCACTCGCTCCGCTCGCGGGTTCGGCAATCGCCGGCCTGCTCGGCACCAAGTTCTTCGGGAACGTGGTCGGCCGCAAGGTGTCGCATACCGCGACCATCGCCGGCGTGTTCATCGCCATGGTCCTCTCGATCATGACCCTGATGGACGTGCTCGGCGGCGAGACTTTCAACCAGAACGTCTACACCTGGATGACCATCGGCGGCATGAAGATGGCGGTCGGCTTCCAGATCGACGCGCTGTCCGCGATGATGATGTGCGTGGTGACCTCGGTGTCGCTGATGGTGCACATCTACACGATCGGCTACATGGCCGAGGATGAAGGCTACAACCGCTTCTTCTCGTACATCTCGCTGTTCACGTTCTCGATGCTGATGCTGGTCATGTCCAACAACTTCCTGCAGCTGTTCTTCGGCTGGGAAGCGGTGGGCCTGGTCTCCTACCTGCTGATCGGCTTCTGGTACACCCGTCCGACGGCCATCTTCGCGAACATGAAGGCCTTCCTGGTGAACCGCGTCGGCGACTTCGGCTTCATCCTCGGCATCGGCCTGCTGCTGGCCGCCACTGGCTCGATGGACTATCAGGAAACCTTCAAGGCAGCCGATCACCTGTCGACGCTGACGGTCGCCGGCACCAACTGGCCGCTGCTGACCGCCGCCTGCATCTGCCTGTTCATCGGCGCGATGGGCAAGTCGGCGCAGTTCCCGCTGCACGTCTGGCTGCCGGACTCGATGGAAGGCCCGACCCCGATCTCGGCACTGATCCACGCCGCGACCATGGTGACCGCAGGCATCTTCATGGTGACCCGCATGTCGCCGCTGTTCGAGCTGTCGGACACCGCGCTGTCCTTCATCATCGTGATCGGCTCGATCACCGCGCTGTTCATGGGCTTCCTGGGCATCATTCAAAATGACATCAAGCGCGTCGTTGCTTATTCCACGCTTTCGCAGCTGGGCTACATGACGGTCGCACTGGGCGTGTCGGCGTATAACGTCGCCGTGTTCCACCTGATGACCCACGCCTTCTTCAAGGCCCTGCTGTTCCTCGGCGCGGGTTCGGTCATCATCGGCATGCACCACGACCAGGACATGCGCAACATGGGCGGCCTGCGCAAGTACATGCCGATCACCTGGATCACCTCGCTGCTCGGTTCGCTGGCCCTGATCGGCACCCCGTTCTTCGCCGGTTTCTACTCGAAGGATTCGATCATCGAGGCCGTGCACGCGTCCCACCTGTGGGGTTCGGGCTTCGCTTCGTTCGCGGTGACCGCGGGCGTGTTCATCACTGCCTTCTACTCCTTCCGCATGTACTTCCTGGTGTTCCACGGTGAAGAGCGTTTCGGCAAGGCGCACGCACATGAGCATGCACATGACGATCACCACGCGCATCACGCCGATACCAACCAGGGTAACGAAGGCATTGACCCAACCGCGCTGCACGAAGCCACCGCGCATCACGAAGAAGACGAGGACGATCACGGCCACCACGGCCTGGCCCCGGGCCAGAAGCCGCACGAGTCGCCGCTGGTGGTGACCCTGCCGCTGATCCTGCTCGCGATCCCGTCGGTCGTCATCGGTTTCTTCGCGATCCAGCCGATGCTGTTCGGCGACTTCTTCAAGGGTGTCATCGCCGTCGGCGAGAACCACCCGGCGATGGAAGAACTGGCGCACGAGTTCCACGGTGCCGCCGCGATGGGCGTGCACGCCTTCACCAGCGTGCCGTTCTGGCTGGCCCTGGCCGGCGTGGTCGCGGCCTACTACTGCTACATGATCAACCCGCGCGTGCCGGCCTGGTTCTACGCCAAGCTGCGCCCGATCCACACCCTGCTGGACAACAAGTACTACATGGACAAGTTCAACGAAGTCGTGTTCGCCGGCGGCGCACGCGGTGTTGGCAAGGCCTTGTGGCAGGTGGGTGACCGCGTGCTGATCGACGGTCTGGTCGTCAACGGTTCCGCCAAGCTGGTGGGCTGGTTCTCGACCATCGTCCGCACGTTCCAGACTGGTTATATCTACCACTATGCGTTCGTGATGATCCTGGGCGTGCTGGGTACGCTGCTGTACTTCTTCCCGTTCTGGCACGCTTAAACAGAGAGAAAAACAAGATGCAGTCCACGATTTCCTCCTACCCGTACCTGAGCCTTTCGGTCTGGCTTCCGATCATCTTCGGTGTGATCGTGCTGGCCGTCGGCCGTGACAGCAAGGCGGGCTTCACCCGCGTGCTGTCGCTGATCGGCGCGGTGGTCAGCTTCCTGCCGACCATCCCGCTGTTCACCCAGTTCAGCAATACCGCCCACGGTCCCCAGTTCGTCGAAAAGGCGGCCTGGATCGAGCGCTTCAACATCCAGTACTACCTGGGTATCGACGGCCTGAGCCTCTGGTTCGTGCCGCTGACCGCCTTCATCACGATCATCGTCGTCATCTCCGCATGGCAGGTGATCGAGGAACGCGTGGCCCAGTACATGGGCTCCTTCCTGATGCTGTCGGGCCTGATGATCGGCGTCTTCGTCGCCCTGGACGGCCTGCTGTTCTACTTCTTCTTCGAAGCCACCCTGATCCCGATGTTCATCATCATCGGCGTGTTCGGCGGCCCGAACCGGGTGTACGCGGCATTCAAGTTCTTCCTGTACACCTTCATGGGTTCGCTGCTGACCCTGATCGCGATCATCTACCTGTACAACAAGACGGGCGGGTCCTTCGACATCCTGACATGGCACGCGGCAAAGCTGGACATGACCGAGCAGGTCCTGATCTTCATCGCCTTCCTGATGGCCTTCGCCGTCAAGGTGCCGATGTTCCCGGTCCACACCTGGCTGCCGGACGCCCACGTGGAAGCGCCGACCGGCGGTTCGGTGGTCCTGGCCGCGATCATGCTGAAGCTGGGCGGCTACGGTTTCCTGCGATTCTCGCTGCCGATCGCGCCGGACGCCTCGCACTACCTGGCGCCGCTGATCATCGTGCTGTCGCTGATCGCCGTGATCTACATCGGCCTGGTGGCGATGGTCCAGAAGGACATGAAGAAACTGGTCGCCTACTCGTCGATCGCCCACATGGGCTTCGTCACCCTCGGCTTCTTCATCTTCAACGAGATCGGCGTGCAGGGCGGTATCGTCCAGATGATCTCGCACGGCTTCGTGTCGGGCGCCATGTTCCTGTGCATCGGCGTGCTGTATGACCGCATGCACTCGCGCGAAATCGCCGACTACGGCGGCGTCGTGAACCGCATGCCGAAGTTCGCCGCTTTCTCGGTCCTGTTCGCGATGGCCAACTGCGGCCTGCCGGCGACCTCGGGCTTCGTGGGCGAGTTCATGGTCATCCTGGGCGCCGTCCAGTTCAACTTCTGGACCGGCCTGCTGGCCGCCACCGCCCTGATCCTGGGCGCGGCCTACTCGCTGTGGATGGTCAAGCGCGTCATCTTCGGCAAGATCGGCAACAAGCACGTGGCCGAACTAACCGACCTGAACGGCCGCGAGTTCTTCATGCTGGGCGTGCTGGCGATCCTGACCATCTACATGGGCCTGTATCCGGCGCCGTTCACCGACTCGCTGCAAGTGTCGGTGGCCGACCTGCTGCAGCACGTGTCGGTCAGCAAGCTGCCGATGCACTAAGCAGGAAACTAAAAAGATATGAATCCGATGATTAATACGACTCTTTCGGCGGCGTCCATCAACATGGCGCCGTTGTCCGCGGAAATCTTCCTGGTGGTCGCGTCCTGCGCGATTCTCCTGATCGACATGTTCCTGAAGGAAGGGAAGCGGAACATCACCTACGTCCTGTCGCTGCTGACCCTGGTCGGCTGCGCAGTGATCACCTATGGCGATTTCAAGGCCGGCACCACGACCTACACGTTCTTCAACATGTTCGTGTCGGACCCGATGGCCAACCTGCTGAAGCTGTTCACCTACCTGGCGGTCGGCATCACCCTGGTGTATTCGCGCCAGTACTCGAGCGACCGCGGCATGATGTCCGGTAACATGGGCGGCGAGATCTACGTGCTGGCCCTGTTCACCATGCTGGGCCAGATGATTATGATCTCCGGCAACAACATGCTGCCGATCTACCTGGGCCTGGAACTGATGTCGCTGTCGCTGTACGCGCTGGTGGCCATGCGCCGTGACCATGCAATCTCGACCGAAGCCGCGATGAAGTACTTCATCCTGGGTTCGCTGGCCTCGGGCTTCCTGCTGTACGGCATGTCGATGATCTACGGCGCCACCGGTTCGCTGGACATCGGCACCATCGCCAAGCTGAGCGCCGCCAACGCCGCCAATCACACCATCCTGGTGTTCGGCCTGGTGTTCGTCGTCGCCGGCATGGCCTTCAAGCTGGGCGCCGTGCCCTTCCACATGTGGGTGCCGGACGTCTACCAGGGTGCGCCGACCGGCGTGACCCTGCTGCTGGGCGCCGCGCCGAAGCTGGCTTCGTTCGCGATGATGATCCGCATCCTGGTCGAAGGCCTGCTGCCGATGGCCTTCGACTGGCAGCAGATGCTGCTGGCCCTGGCCGTGCTGTCGCTGGCCGTCGGTAACCTGACCGCGATCTCGCAGACCAACATCAAGCGTATGCTGGCCTACTCGACCATCGCCCAGCTCGGCTTCGTCCTGCTCGGCATGATGGCCGGCACCACCGGTCCGCGCGATGCGATGAACGCCGCCAGCGCGGCCCCGGCCTACAGCGCCGCCATGTACTACACGATCACCTACGTGCTGACCACCCTGGGCAGCTTCGGCCTGATCATGATGCTGGCGCGCTCGGGCTTCGAAGCGGAAGAAATCGCCGACTTCAAGGGCCTGGCCAAGCGCAGCCCGTGGTACGCCCTGGTCATGACCGTGCTGATGTTCTCGCTGGCCGGCGTGCCGCCGATGATGGGCTTCATGGCCAAGTGGGCGGTCCTGCAGGCGGTGGTCGCAACCGGCCAGTACTGGCTGGCCGTGGTCGCCGTGCTGTTCTCGCTGATCGGCGCCTTCTATTACCTGCGCGTCGTGAAGACCATCTGGTTCGATGAAGCGGTGGATGTCTCGCCGATCAAGACCCCGATGGACATGCGCGTGGCCCTGTCGCTGAACGGCATCCTGGTGGTGCTGCTGGGTGTGATGCCGGGCTCGCTGCTGGCAGCCTGCCTGAGCGCCATGACCCAGACCCTGGGTTCGTAAGACCTGCCTGTGGACCTGTCCCTGGCTACCTGGTTGGTGATCGCGGTCGCGGTCGCGTTCGCCAACCTGCCTTTCCTGAACGAGAGCGTGCTCGGCTTCATTCCCCTGAAGCCAGCGCAGGGCAGGGCGCACACGAAGTTCTTCGTCGTGCGCCTTCTCGAGTTGTTTGTTTTATACTTTCTCGTCGGCGCACTCGCCTATTTGCTGGAATCCCGGATCGGAAACACGTTTCCGCAAACCTGGGAGTTCTACGCAATTTCGGGCTGTATGTTCGTCGTGCTGGCCTTTCCCGGTTTCGTATTCAAATATCTCCGCAAGCGCCGGCATTGAGCACCCTCGTCCATGGCGCCGGTGCTGTCGAATAATCAACGCATCACCGGAGCTACCATGGATTCCCAAGATTCCCACCTGAAAGAAACGCGCATCGACGGCGAGCTGGCCTACGATGGCCATTTCCTCAAAGTCACCCGCGACCGCATCAAGCTGCCCGACGGCAAAGAGACCCAGCGCGAGTTCATCCGCCATCCGGGCGCCGTCGTGATCCTGCCGCTGCTGCCGGACGGCCGCGTGCTGCTGGAGCGCCAGTTCCGCTACCCGAACGACCGCGTCTTCATCGAATTCCCGGCCGGCAAAATCGATCCGGGCGAGGAAGCCCTGGCCACCGCCAAACGCGAGCTGGAAGAAGAAACCGGCTACACGGCGAAGGAATGGAACTTCGTCTGCACCATCCACAACGCCATCGCCTACTCGGACGAGCACCTGGACATCTTCCTGGCGCGCGACCTGACCAAGGGCGAAGCGAAGCTCGACGAAGGCGAGTTCCTCGAACTCTTCAGCGCCACCGTACCGGAACTGCTGGAGATGGTGCGCACCGGGCAGATCACCGACGTCAAGACCATCATCGGCAGCTTCTGGCTGGAAAAATACGCCGCCGGCACCTGGACCCCCGGCTGAGATGCGGCTACCTGCGCCGCTGCTTGCGCTGATGCTGCTGACGGCGGCGGATGAAGCGGCGGCGCGCACGCCTTTCCAGGCGCGCTGCGAGGCGCGCCAGCTGGGACTCGATACCGACAGCCGCCCGACCTGGGTCAGGGTCGAATCGCACGACAGCGGCTACCGCGTCGACAACAGCCTGTCCTGGCGCAGTCTCACCCGCATCAAGCGCGGCCGCGCGGGCGACTTCGTGCTGGGCCTGACGCGCGCCGAGTCGCGCGTGGCGATCAGCCTCGAAGGCGCCATCGTCAGCAACCCCGACACGGGGGAAGAATGCATGCTGCCGCAGCTTGGCGTCAGCCTTTCCTACCTTCCGATCGTTATCCATGTGGGGAGCGAGTTCGCGCCGGGCCGCTGTGCGTATCGCGAGATACTTGCGCATGAGATGCGCCATCTCAAGGCCTACATCGACTACCTGCCGAAAGTGGAAAGCAGGGTGCGGGAAACATTGGGACGGCGTTTCGACGCCCGTCCAGTGTATGCTGCACGCGGCCAGGCGCTGGCGCGCGTGCAGGCGGAACTGGACGGTCGCTGGATGCCCTTCATCAAGCGCGAGATGGGCAAGGCCAAGGCCCTGCAATCGGGCATCGACAGTCCCGGCGAGTACGCGCGTCTCAGCAAAGTTTGCCAAGGTGAGGTACAGTCTCTTATTGGATCGACAAGACGCGAACCTTCAACAACAAGCTCATAAATGAACCAAGCACCACGTTACTTTGCCTTAATTCCCGCCGCCGGCGTCGGCGCCCGCATGGGTGCTGGCAGTCCCAAGCAGTACCTCAAACTCGGCGGCAAGCCGATGCTGCGCCACACCCTCGACGCCTTCCAGTCCAGCGACCTGATCGCCCACACCTTCGTGGTCGTGAGCCCCGACGACCCCTACATCGACAGCGTCGCCCCGCACCATGGGGTGACCGTGCTGCGCTGCGGCGGCGACAGCCGCATGGAATCGGTGCGCAACGGCCTGGCCGTGCTGGCGAATACGCTCGCGCCCACGGACTGGGTGCTGGTGCATGACGCCGCCCGTCCCGGCCTCACCGCCGGGCTGATCGAGAAGCTGATCACCGCGACCGCCGAACACCCGGTCGGCGGCCTGCTGGGCCTGCCGGTGGTCGACACCGTCAAGCGCTGCATCGAAGGCGAGGCCTGCGGCACCATTCCGCGCAACGGCCTGTGGCTGGCGCAAACCCCGCAAATGTTCCGCTATCAATTGCTGCGCGAAGCCCTGACGGCGGCGACGGACCCGAATACGATTACCGATGACGCCAGTGCGGTTGAAGCCCTCGGATTGACCCCCAAGTTGGTCGAAGGGCATCCCCGCAACCTGAAAGTGACGCTGCCGGAAGATATCCGGATCGCCGAGCTGTACCTGGCAGTGTCCCAACCTGAACTCGTGTGAACACCATGGCTCTTGCATCGTATAACCCCACTCCGCCGTTCCGCATCGGGACCGGCTATGACTGCCACGCCCTGGTCGAGGGCCGCAAGCTGATCGTCGGCGGCGTCACCATCCCGCACCGCCTCGGCCTGCTGGGCCACTCGGATGCCGACGTGCTGTTGCACGCCATCATCGACTCCCTGCTGGGCGCCGCCGCGCTGGGCGACATCGGCAAGCACTTTCCGGATACCGACCCGATGTTCGCCGGCGCCGACTCGCGCACCCTGCTGCGCGAAGTCGCCTCGCGCGTGATCGCCACCGGCTACACCATCGGCAACATCGACGCCACCATCATCGCCCAGCAACCGAAGATGGCGCCGCATATTCCGCAGATGGTGTCGCGGATCGCGGAGGACCTGGGCGTCTCGCCGCAGCAGGTGAACATCAAGGCCAAGACCAACGAGAAGCTGGGCTTCCTCGGGCGCGAAGAGGGGATGGCGGCGCAGGCGACTGCGTTGCTGGTGAAGGTCTGATCGTCATCCCCGCGCAGGCGGGGATCCAAGTTCTGTCGGCGTTACGTGAGCGCTTGCAACTTGGGTTCCCGCCTTCGCGGGAACGACGGCTGTGCTGCTCGAATTTGGGCCGTCCTCTGCAGGCATTTACGCTCCATGCGACACTGTCGAAAATAAAACGACAACCAGGGAGCCAAGAGTGACAACCCAGACCCCGATGAGCCCGCGCGCAGCCTGGCTCCTGATCCTCTCCGCCAGCGCGATCCTGATGATCACGATGGCGGCGCGCCTGACCACCGGCCTGTTCCTCTCGCCCATCAACACCTCCACCGGCCTCGGCGTCGCCTCGATCAGCCTGGCGATGGCGGTCGGCCAGTTCATGTGGGGCGCTTCGCAGCCCATCTTCGGCGCCGTCGCCGACAAGTACGGCCCGGCGCGCGTGATCGTGCTGGGCGGCGTGATGCTGGCGATCGGCCTGGCCGCCACACCCTTCGTCTCCTCGCAGTTCGGCCTGATGCTGACCCTGGGCGTGCTGTCCGCGGCCGGGGCCGGCGCCGGCAGTTTCTCGATCCTGATCGGCGCCACCGCCCAGCGCCTGCCGGTCGAGCGCCGTCCCTTCGCGGCCGGCTTCATCAACGCCGGCGGCTCCTTCGGGCAGTTCGTGTTCTCGCCGCTGGTGCAGGCGATCATCCAGGCCAGCGGCTGGGTCGTGGCGATGATCTCGCTGGCGGCCACCACGCTGCTGACCATCCCGCTGGCTTTCCTGATGCGCGGCCAGAAAGCGCCGGTGCATGCGGCTACCGCGGCCGCCGACGAGTTCACGCTCGGCCGCCAGGTGCGCGCGGCCCTGCGCGACAAGAGTTATCTCTGCCTGCACGCCGGCTTCTTCACCTGCGGCTTCCACATCGCCTTCCTGGTCACCCACCTGCCGGGCGAGGTCGCGCTGTGCGGCCTGCCGGCGGGCGTGTCCGCCAACGCGTTGGCCCTGATCGGCCTGTTCAACATCGCCGGCTCGCTGGTCGCGGGGGCCTTGGGACAGCGCTACCGCATGAAGTGGCTGCTGGCCGCGATCTACGGCGGCCGGGCGCTGATCATCGCCGGCTACCTGCTGGCGCCGAAGACGGCGCTGACCTTCTATGTCTTCGCGGCGGCGCTCGGCTTCAGCTGGCTTGCCACCGTACCGCCGACGGCCGGGCTGGTCGGCAAGCTGTTCGGCACGCGCTACCTGTCGACCCTGTTCGGCCTGACCCTGCTGTCGCACCAGGTCGGCGGCTTCTTCGGCGCCTGGCTGGGCGGCCTGGCCTTCGTGAAGTTCGGCGATTATTCGTGGATGTGGTACGCGGACATCCTGCTGGCCCTGGCCGCGGCCCTGGTCAACCTGCCGATCCGCGAGGCGGTCCCGCACGGCACGTCCGCCGCAGCCGCGGCGAAAGCCTGAGATGGCGCGCGACCCCTGGGCTTACCGCGACGTCGCGGTCGAGTCCTTCATCGATCCGCGCAGCGGCGCCCTGAAGATCCGGCCGATGGCGGGCCAGGCCTACGCGACCTCGATGCGGGTGCAGTGCGCACGCACGCTGCGCGACCCGGACCTGTATCCGGCCGGGACCCGCTTCCTGGTCCGCGCCAAGCTGACCGACCGGCAGGGCGGGGCGCCTTACCTGTATGCGCATCACGGCGATGCGGTGAAGGTGCTGGCGGGCCGCGAGCTGGCGTCATTCCTGGACGAGTACCGGCGCCGGCGGATCTGAGCAGCATCAATCAGACTTCGGAAAAACCAGAGAAACGATCAAGGTTTCTGCGGTTTTAACTTTGCAGATCAGGCATTACTCTGATGGCTCCATCAGCTGAGGAGTATCCGATATGCGTTCGTATCCCACCAACAGCACCAAAGCGGTATCGCGACTGCTGGCCCTGACCATGATCGTCGACGGCCATCTGGCGCCGTCCGAGCTCAAGGCCATGCGCGCGGCGGGCGTGCTGCCGCGTGCCGCGCTCGACGAGGACGAATTCGACGACGTGGTGCGCGACCTGTGCGAAGACCTGCTTGCCAGCGCCGCGCGGCGCTGCAGCGCGGAAGTCGAGATCGACGGCCGCCTGCTCGACAGCCTGCTCGGCGAAGTCGAGGATCCGGCACTGCGCATCTCGGTCATGAAGGCGATGCTGGACATCGTGCATGCGGACGAGGTGCTGGATGCCCGCGAGACCCTGCTGATCGAGCGCGCATTCAGGGCCTGGTCCGGACCGGGCCGTCAATCCTCCGGCCGAAGGGGTGACCGGCAGCGGGTTCAGGCCTAAGCTAAGGGGGCTTGCAACCCTGGCGACCCGAAAGGCCCCCGTGATCCTCGTCTACAAATACGGTTATCCGCACGGCACCGACACCCCGGCGGCCCGCGCGAGATGCCCAAGGCCAAGCTGCCTACCGCGCTGGTCGACGGGCGCCTGATCGCGGACTCCTCCTTCATCATCGGCCATCTCCAGCGGCACGACCCGCGCGCGCTGCGCGACGAGCACCTGAGCCCCGTGCAGCTGGCCCAGGCCGAGGCCATCAAGGCCCTGGCCGAAAGCCAGCTGTATTTCGTCGGCGTCTACCTGCGCTGGAGCGTGGACGAGAGTTTCGCGCGCTACCGGCCGCTGCTGCTCGACTACGCGCAGCGCAGCGTGCCGGTCTGGCAGCGTCCGCTGGTGCCTGTGCTCAGTCCGGTGCTGTCGCCGCGCATACGGCGCTACATGAAGCGCCAGGTCTGGCAGCAGGGCATCGGCCGCCACAGTGCCGACGAAGTGCTGGCGATCGGCCAGTCCGGCCTGCGCGCCATCGTGACGCTGCTCGGCAGCCAGGATTACCTGTTCGGCGATGCGCCCAGCAGCATCGACGCCTGCGTGTTCGGCCAGTTGCACACGCTGCTCAAGCATCCTTTCCCGGGCCCGCTGCAGGATTTTGCCCTGGCCCAGCCGGCATTGACGGCCTACCACGACCGTATCTGGGAGCGCTACTGGCGCAGTACGCCGCTGCGCGCCGGGTGACAATTGTTGAATTTTCGATGGGCATGCTGCTGGTATCCTGAAACATTCGTCGAGCCGAGCTCACTTCAGGAATCCGCATGTGCCCGTCCCTTGCTGTCCGCACGCCCCGCAGCCTGAGCTGCGCTAGCCTGTTTGCCATGATGCTTGCCTTGAGCGCCTGCGGCGGCGGAGGCGGGGGCAGCACGGCAGCGCCGCCACCCGTCGCCAGCGTGCAGGCTCCCGTCATCGCGACCCAGCCTGCGCCGCAGTCCGTTGCCGTGGGCCAGGCGGCCACCTTCAACGTCGCCGCGACCGGCGACGGCCTGAGCTACCAATGGCAGCGCAACGGCGCGGACATCGCCGGCGCCACCGGCGCCAGCTATGTGCTCAACAATGCGCAGGCGGCCGATGACGGCAGCCGCTTCACGGTCGTGGTGCGCAATGCCGGCGGGAGCACGACCAGCGCCGCGGCGACGCTGCAGGTCAAGGTGGGCCAGCTCAGCCTGCTGGCCGGCACGCTCGGAGGCGCCGGGCAGATGGATGGGCCGGTGGGCCGTTTCAACCACCCGGCCAATGTGGTGTCCAGCCCCTCGGGCGAATTGTGGCTGAACGACTACTTTCTTCCCAACCAGTCGATGGAACTGAGGAAGGTCAGCCAGGCGCCCGGCGCTTCCCCGACCGTTACCACGCTGCCGCACAAGGACCCCTTCGTGAACGTGATCGGCGCCGTCGACGCCGCCGGCAACCGCTACGAAAACTGGTACCTGGCGATCCACAAGACGACGCCGGCCGGTGTGCGCACCCTGCTGGCGGGGAATCCGCGCGCGCCCGGTTCGGCCGATGGCGCCGGGATCGACGCCGGCTTCGGGGCCATTTCCGGCATGGCGGTCGACGCCGGCGGCACGCTGTATGTGGCCGACCGCGTGAACGCGACGATCCGCAAGGTCAGCCCGGCCGGCGTGGTGACGACCCTGGCCGGCAGCGCAGGACTCAGCGGCAGCCAGGACGGTACGGGCGCCGCCGCGCGCTTCCGCAAGCCAGGCGCGCTGGTGCTCGACAAGGCAGGCAACGTCTACGTCCTCGACGACGATACCGTCCTGCGCAAGATGACGCCGGCCGGCGTCGTGGTCACGGTGGCGACCGTGCCGCGCTGGATCTCGAGCAGCGGCTATCCGGACATGGCCGAGCCGAATTCCAGCGCCCCCGTTGTCGGCGGCCTGGCGGTCGGTGACGACGGCAGCGTCTATGTCCTGTCCGGGAACATCCGCCGTGTCAGCCCGGCCGGTGCGGTGACGAATTTCGCCGGCGACCCGTTCACCTGGCGCGCGGGCGCCACCATGAGCCAGGACGCTGCCGGCAATATGTATGTAGTGGCCCCGAATCAGCCAGTTGTGTTCCGGGTGGCGCCGGCAGGCGTGATCAGTGCGTTCGCAGGACTGCCGGCCGCGGCTGAAGACACGTATGGATACAACATTGCGCAGCGCATCAGGTTTGGCAGGGCAGGTCTGTATGCGGATGCACAGGGCAATGTCACCTTTGTCGGCGGCGGCAAAGTCCGCAGGACCACCGCAGGCGGCGTCGTCACCACGCTCGCGGGACCGGCGTTCGACGACAATGCCTTTCCCAACGCCTACAGCGTGTCCGGGCTCGCTTACGGCAGAGACCTGCTGGCCTACTCGAACGGCACACTCAAGAGTGTCGACAACTTCGGCAATACGACCGCCATCCTTGCCTCGGTGAGCAACGACGGCCTGCGCGACGGCCCCAGGGGAGTCGGCAGCGTGTATTCTCCTTCCAATTTCCTCGCCGATTCCAAGGGCAATATCTACTTCCTGGATACGGTCGTGGGACACGTCCCAACGATCGTCACGCAGCCTGCCTGGACCTATGTCCGCAGGATCAGCCCGGACGGCGCCATTACCACCTTGCGCGACGCAAGCCAGGACGCCATCCTCCACTGGCTTGCCGACAAGGACGGCAATATCCTCTTTGGAAGCGCCGACGGTGTGAAGCGGATGACGCCCGACGGCGCTGTCTCGACCCTGTACGCGCGGCCCGCCGATCTCGCCCCGCTCGCATTTTATGGCCCGATGGCGCTCGACCGCAGCGGCAACCTGTACATTGCCAGCGAGGGCGTCCTGCGCAAGATCACGCCGGCCGGGACCGTGAGTATCGTCGCCGGCACGCCGGGCGTGCTCGGGGTCAGGCTGGGTGCGCTGCCAGGCAGCCTCAACGAGGTCAGCGCGCTGACGGTCGGCGACGATGGCGCCCTTTACCTGCAAAGCGAGAACGCGGTCCTGAAGCTGACTCAGTAAGCGCACAGGCCAGTACAAGGCCGGCAACCCGCTCCCGGCTTCGCGGTTATTATGTGGCTATTGTGCACACATGAGAGGATCGTCATGGCAACTCGCAAGATTGCAGTACTGGTCGGCAGCCTCCGCAAGGAGTCCTTCACCCGCAAGCTGGCCAAGCAGCTGATGCTGGTGGCCCCGCCCACGCTGGAACTGGAGATCGTCAACATCGCCGGGCTGCCGATGTACAACCAGGATGACGAGACCGACACGCCGCCGCCGCGCTGGACCGAGTTCCGCGACCGTATCCGCGACGTCGACGGCGTGCTGTTCTGTACGCCCGAGTACAACCGCTCGCTGCCGGGCGCGCTGAAGAACGCCATCGATGTCGGCTCGCGCCCCTACGGCAAGGCGGTCTGGAGCGGCAAGCCCTGCGCCGTGGTCAGCAACTCGCCGGGCGCGCTGGGCGGCTTCGGCGCCAACCACGCGGTGCGCCAGTGCCTGGTGTTCCTCAACATGCCCTGCATGCAGTCGCCCGAGGCCTATATCGGCGGCATCGGCAACAAGTTCGACGGCGACAAGCTCACCGACGAATCGCTGAACGGCTTCCTGCAGCAGTTCATGGAATGCTTCGCGACCTGGGTCGAGCGCCATGCGGACTGAAGCAGCGCGCGGCCCGATCGCCATTCGCGAGATCGACCATGTGGTCTTGCGCGTGATCGACCTCGCGCGCATGCAGCGCTTCTACCATGAGGTGCTGGGCTGCGCCGAGGTACGGCGCCAGGATGAGATTGGCCTGGTGCAGCTGCGCGCCGGCAGCGCCATGCTGGACCTGGTGCCGGTGGACGGCAAGCTGGGGCGCGTCAAAGGCGCCGCGCCCGGGAAGGAAGGGCACAACGTCGACCATGTCTGCTTCCGCGTCGAGCCCTTCGACGAGGCCGCGATCCGCGCCCACCTGGCGGCCCACGGCGTGGACGCGGGGCCGGGCGAATCGCGCTTCGGCGCCGAGGGCGAAGGGCCGTCGATCTACCTGCACGACCCGGAGGGCAACATGATCGAACTGAAGGGGCCGGCCGCAACGTGAAGCCGCAACAGCGCGCCGACCAGCACTACGTTTCCCAAGTCCCGGAGTCCTACGGCAAGCCGCCGCCGGGACTGCGGCGGCACATGTTCGACGTCATCTTCGAGGCCGACACGCCGGCCGGGCGCCGTTTCGACATCGCGCTGGTGTTCGCCATCATGCTCAGCATCCTGGTGGTGGTGCTGGACAGCGTGCCGGGCCTGCACCGCGAATACGGCACGACCCTGAACCTGGTCGAATGGAGCTTCACGGTGCTGTTCAGCATCGAATACCTGGCGCGCGTCATTTGCGTGCAGCGGCCCTGGCGCTATGCCGCCGGCTTTTACGGCGTGATCGACCTGCTGGCCGTGCTGCCGACCTATTTCTCGCTGCTGGTGCCGGGCAGTAACCTGTTCCTCGACATCCGCATCCTGCGCCTGCTGCGCGTGTTCCGCATCTTCAAGCTGACCCTCTACATCGAGGAATACACGCGCCTGGGCGAAGCCCTGTCCGCCAGCCGCCGCAAGATCATGGTGTTCCTGTCGGTGGTGCTGATGGCGATCCTGATCCTCGGCACCGTGATGTACGTGGTCGAAGGGCCGCAGAACGGCTACACCAGCATTCCGGTGGCCATGTACTGGGCCACCGTGACCATGACCACGGTCGGCTACGGCGACATCACCCCGCACACCCACCTCGGCAAGGCGATCGCCTCCTTCATGATGCTGATGGGCTGGGGCATCCTGGCGGTCCCGACCGGCATCGTGACGGCCGAACTGTCGGCCCGCCATGCCGACCGCCGCCAAGGCGCGGCGCGTATCCTGGCCGCGCGCGACTGCCCGTCCTGCGGCAGCAGCGGCCATGAGGCTGCGTCCCGCTTCTGCAAGGATTGCGGCGCGTCTCTTTGAACCCCCGGTTTTCAAGGGCTTCACCCTTGGCGCATATCAAACGCGCATAGCCTCAGGTCTTTAGGCTTCTACCTTCATGTCCAACCAAACCACAAGAGGCAAGCATATGTATCCGTTCCCGCAGAACGTCACCCCGGCAGTGCGCACCCACGTCGATGCCCAGACTGCCTTCCTGAACGACATGTCGAAATCGCTGTTCAAATCCTTCTCGCAGATCTGCGACCTGAACATCCAGCTGATGCAGACCCTGATCGAGGAGTCCACGCTGGCGAGCAAGCACGTGCTGAGCGCGGACCGCCAGACCGAGCTGTTGAGCGCCGCCACCGCACGGGTCCAGCCGACCAGCGACAAGCTGCGCGCCTACCAGCAGCACATCACCCGCCTTGCCGCCGACGCCCAGGTGGAGCTGACCCGCGTCACCGAGCAGCACGTGCAGACCACCGCGCGCACCGCGCGCGCCCTGGCCGACGAAGTCGCGCGCGACGCCACCGAGCAGACCGAGCGCAGCCTGCGCGCGCAGCAGGAAACCGTGCGCCAGTTTACCGATCCGTTCGCCCGCGCCGGCAATGGCGCCCAGGGCGGCGCCGGCGATGCCCAGGCAGGGCAGCAGCATACCCAGGGCGGCGCACAGCCGCCAGCCAGCCAGGCCAGCCAGCGTAGCGAACGCGGCGAACGCGGCGCGACCACGCATTGAGTTTCAGGCAGGCGGCGTCCCCAGCCGTTCCATCACGGCGGCGCGGTACTGGCGGCTGCAGGGCACGCGGGCGCCGCTGCGCAGCACCAGTTCGCAGTCGCCCTTGTCGAGCGGGACCACCCGCTCGATGCAGGCCAGCTGCACGGCGGCGCGCCGGTGGCAGCGCAGGAAAGCGGGACCGAGGCGCTCGGCCAGGCCGCCCAGGGTCTGGCGCAGCAGCGGGCTGCCCGACGGCGTGTGCAGCACCACGTAGTTGTCCGCGCTTTCGATCCAGCCGATCTCAAGCACCGGCACCACGCGCGTGGCGCCGCGCTCCGACACCAGCAGCTGATGCAAGGGCAGGGCCGGCAAGGCTTGCGGCGCCGGCGGCTGCAGGCGCTCATGCAGCCGCACCTGCAGTCTTTGCACAGCCCGCGCCAGCCGCGCCGCGTCATAGGGTTTCAGCAGGTAGTCGACGGCGCCGGCGTCGAAGGCCTGGATCGCGTACTGGTCCCAGGCCGTCACGAACACGATGGCGGGCGCCGGTTCCGGCAGCGAAGCCGCCAGCTCGATGCCCGACAGTTCCGGCATGGCGATGTCGAGCAGGATCGCGTCCGGCTTGCATGCGGCCACGCGTTCGAGCGCCTCGAAGCCGTCTGCCGCCTCAATGATGCCGGTGACGCCGGCTTCCGCAGCCAGCAGGCGCCGCAGCTTGTCGCGCGCCGGCTTCTCGTCGTCGACGATCAGGATGCGCATGGCAGCCTCAGCTCGGCGCGCACGCCGCCGCCGTCGCGGGCCGCCAGGGACAGCGAGGCGCGCGGCCCATGCAGCGCCGCCAGGCGGGCGCGCAGGTTGGCCAGGCTGATGCCGCAGCCCTTGGTCGAGGAATCGCCGCTGCCTTCATCGAGGCGGCCGTCGTCGTCGACGCGCAGCACCAGCTTGCCGAGCTCGCGCTGCGCCGAAACTTCGATATGCGTCATCCCGCGCCGCTTCTCGACCGTGTGCCGGAACACGTTTTCCAGCAGCGGCTGCAGGCTCATCACCGGCAGCGGCTGGGCCAGCAGGGTTTCGTCGATGCGCCAGGCGATCTCGACCCGGCCGGCGAAGCGCTCCGCCATCACGCCGGCGTAGCCGCGCGCGATGTCGAGCTCGGCCTGCAGCGGCGCCTCGATCGCCTCGCCCAGGGACAGCGTGGTGCGCAGCACGCCGGCCAGCTGCATCAGGGTGGCGTCGGCTTTCTCGACATCCTCGTGCATCAGCGAGGAGATCGTGTTGAGGGAATTGAACAGGAAGTGAGGCTGCATCTGCTGGGCCAGGCGCTGCAGCTGGGCCTGCTGCTGCAGAGCGATCGCCTGCTGCGCGCGCAGCTGGGCTTCGACCAGGGCCTGGTAGGACTTGATGCCGAAGCGCACCGCGGTGAACAGGCCGACGAAGATCGAGATCTTCATCGACTCGTAGAGGAAGAGCTGGGGCCAGGGGTCGTGCCGATAGGTGTCGCCGACCAGCGCATACACGGCGTGGCGGATGCCGAAGGCGAACGGGGTGAACACGAGCCACCACAAGGGCAGCCACAGCGCTTCGCGTGCGAACCAGCGCAGCGGGCTGCCGAGCAGGTGGTCGTGGCTGCGCGAGAAGCGCAGCTGCAGCAGCACCATGGCCGTCGCCACCAGGGCCGATGAGCCTTCCCACAGGATCGGCTTCCACAGCTCGGGACTGTGCTCGTTGCGCTGGAAGTCCTGGATGGCCACCAGCACCATCAGGGTCCAGAACAAGGTCCAGACCAGGATGAAGATGAAGCTGCGGCGGGAAGCGGTCGGCAGGACTTTGGGCATGCCGGGATAATGTCCCAAGCTTGCCTGAATGTCAAAACAAGGCGCGGCGCCAGGGGCCCGCCGGATGCGCCGGCGCGTCCCTGGGCGGCGGACTTACTGGGTGATGGGCGCGGCAGGCGCCGGGGTGGTGCCAGTGACCGGGGGCGTGGCAGGCGCCGGGGTGACTTCCGGGGGCGGCGTCATGCTCTGAACCGGGGCCGGGGCCGGGGTGTCGACCGGCGCCGGGCTCGCTTCCGGTGTCGCCGGAGCGGCCGGGGTTGCCGGGGTTGCAGGCGTTGCCGGGGTCGCGGCGTTATCCTGGCTGTCCTTCATGGTGTCGGTTTTCGCAACATGCTTCGCCTTGCTCTTCTTGTGCTTGGCGCTTGCTTTCGCTTCCTTGGCCGGCGCCTCTTTCACCTCGGCTGGCGCCGCCTGCGGGGCGGGGTGCGCGGCCATGGTCTCGGTCTTCGCTGCCTTCAGGTCGGCGTTGTTGACCAGCACGGCTTGCTTCGCGGCAGGTTTCGAAGCAGCCGGGGCGGGCGTCTGGGCAAAGGCTGCGGTGGCGAACAGGCCTGCGATCACGGTAACGATGGTTTTTTTCATGGTGAAGGGTCCTTAGCTGTTTATCGGTAGGTAGCACTCTTCATCAAACGTGAGTCCGCTACCGTGTGTTGACGCACTTTACAAACGCTTACGAGGCTGACAGCTGCTTACAGGCTTTGCAATACTCAGTTCTCCAGCTCATCTTCCCCTGGCTTGCGGTCCCGCCCGCGGTCCAGCGCCGGCTTCATGCCCTCGACTTCGCGCATGAATTCGTCGATGCCATGGTCCTGGCTGACCCGCACCGACGGCGGCAGCAGCACCGCCATGTAGAGCTCGTCCGACAGGCGGCCGGTGCGCTGCAGGTTGTAGGCCAGGACCAGGCCGGAGCCCAGCACCGCCATGCCGGCCGCGATCCAGCGGTAGCGGCGCCGGTTCTGCGGGTCGATCGTGCCCAGGTGGAAGTAGACCACGCCGGCCACCAGCAGCGTCGCCGCATGCGAGGCGTAGCGGGTGACGGCTTCGAGCGAGAAGGCATAGGCGATGGTGGCCGCCAGCAGGCTGGTGACGGCCAGCACGGCCAGGCCGCAGCCGAACACGAACAGGTGGCGGCCCAGGCGCGCGTGGCGTCCGAACAGGCGGTTGGCGAAGGCCCAGCCGCCGCTCCACAGCAGGGCCGCGCCGGCGCCCCAGGCCAGGGCCTCGAAGTAGCGCACGAATTCGAAGTACTGGGTGTCGCTGAGCCAGCGCGCGAACAGGGCGCAGCCCGCGGCCAGCAGGATGCCCGCCGCCCCGGGCAGCGCGCCTTCCCAGCGGTGGAAGGTGCGGTCCTCGAGTTCGGGCGCGACCGGAAAGCTGGCCGCGCGCACGCGCAGCGAGGTATGGCCGATGCGCACCACGGTGTCGCCCGACAGCACCACTTCCTGCAGCCGCTTGCCGCGGTGATTCAGGCCGTTCCTGCTGCCCAGGTCGCGCAGCACCAGGCGCCCGGCGGCGTCCAGATCGATGCGCGCGTGGCTGGCGGCGACGTAGTCGTCGTCGACGATGAAGTCGTTGTCGTAGCCGCGTCCCAGGCGGATCGGCAGGGTGTCGATGCAGCGGCGCTGCAGCACGTCGCCGTTGCGCGCCAGGGTCTCGATGAACCAGGGACCAGTCATCGCGCCCGGCTCCTTCCCAGCGCGGACAGGAAGGCGCGGGTGGCGCGCATGCCATTGTCGAAGGAGACGCCGGCCAGGTCGAGGCGGCTCTGCAGGCTGGCCTGGGCGTCGCCGGTGCTGGCGGTGAGCAGGGTGAAGTTGTACAGGCCGGCAAACTTGCGGTAGGCGCGCACGCAGGTGACGGCGCGCAGCGGCAGGCTGGCCGTGTGCACGAACATCTCGGTGCAGGACGGGCGGGTCAGGCGGGTGTCGCGCGAGGCGCCGATGCGGTCGACCCGGAAGCGGCCGCTGGCCAGCGCGGCAAACTGCAGCGGATGCATGCCTGCCGAACGCAGGTAGAGGTGGGACATCGACACGTGCCCGGTCTGCTGGCTGTCCGAAACATAGACCGCGACCTCCATCGCGCAACTGACGGAATCGCCGGTGTACTCGGCCTCCAGGCGGAAATTCGAGCGCCCCCAGCATCGCAACTGCTGCGATTCGCGCACCGGCACGTGGTAGGGCCCCATGGTCTTGATCGACAGCGGCTCGGCCAGCAGCCGGGCTATCATCTCGCGCTGGTGGGCCAGCAGCTGCTGGGCGATCAGCGGGTTGAAGTTCTTCGGCGGGTGCGCTTGCGCGGCGACCTTGCGCAGCAGCTCCTGGGCATAACGCACCGGCACCAGGAAGCTGACCGACTCGCCGTCCAGGCGCTTGGAGACGTTGATGCCGGCCACGGTGCCGGACACCGTCACGCTCGGGCCGCCGCTCATGCCGGAGTTGATCGGGCCGGTGAAGACCAGCTGGTCGTAGAAGCTGCGCCTGACCACGCCGTTGTACGCACCTTCCGAGATCGCGAAGCCGAGATCGAGCGGGTTGCCCAGGGAGTAGAGGTACTGGCCCTGGGTCAGCTTGACCGGATGGTCCGGCACCTGGAGGAAACCGGTGCCGGCCCGGTTCACGCGCACCACGGCCAGGTCGTGCAGCACGTCGACCGCCATCAACTCCACCGGTCCGGTCTTGCCGTCGGTGTCGACGTATTCGCCGATGTAGACGTCCGGATCCAGCGCCATCTGCGACACCACGTGGTAATTGGTCAGCACCAGGTTGCCGGTGCCGACCAGGAAGCCCGAGCCCACCGTCGACTGGCTGCGGCCGTTCTTCAGCAGCATGCGGATCTGCAGCAGGTCGCCCTTGGCGGACGAGTACAGGTCCTGGGCCGCGGTGGACGGCGTGGGCAGGGCGGTGGTTTCGTCGGTTTCGCCGGGGCCGGGGGCGGGCGGGGTGGTGGCGGGCGGGGTGGCCGGCGGGATCACCAGCGGCGGCTGGGGCGCCGGCCTGGCTGCGCCGCCGGTGGAGGGAATCTTTTGCGCGACCGGGGCCGCGCCGGCGATGGCGCAGGCGAGGCACAGGAGGATGGCGAACGATGGCAGGCGCATGCCTGCGATCTTGCCAGAAGTGTCAGGAAGGCAGCGCCACCTCGTCGTTCCCGCGAAGGCGGGAACCCAAGTCTGGCAGAGCTAAGGTGACGCTGGCAGAACTTGGGGGGAGAGTGCCGGGGGCACTCTTCCGCCTGCGCGGGGACGACGGCAGCTGCTATCAGAGTTCGCCGTCCAGCACCGGCTCCGCCGCCGGCGTCATCATATGCCCCAGCTTCGCCTGCTTGGTGTTCAGATAGCCGTTGTTGAAGGCATTGCGGTTCACCAGCAGCGGCACGCGCTCGGCGACGTCGAAGCCCAGGCGGGTCAAAGCGTCGATCTTGCGCGGGTTGTTGGTCATCAGGCGCACGGCTTCGATGCCGAAATGCTGCAGCATCGGCCGCACCAGCTCGTAGTTGCGGGCGTCGGCGTGGAAGCCCAGCTGCAGGTTGGCTTCGACGGTGTCGGCGCCGGCTTCCTGCAGGCGGTAGGCGCGGATCTTGTTCACCAGGCCGATGCCGCGGCCTTCCTGGCGCAGGTAGAGCAGGATGCCGCGGCCTTCGGCGGCGATCTTCTTCAGCGCGCCTTCCAGCTGGGCGCCGCAGTCGCAGCGCTGCGAGAACATCACGTCGCCGGTCAGGCACTCGGAATGGATGCGCATCAGCGGCGGTTCGCCCGTGGACAGGTCGCCCAGGGTCATGGCCAGGTGCTCCTTGCCGGTCGCGTGTTCCACGAACGCGTGCAGCGTGAACTGCGCCCACGGCGTCGGCAGGGTGCACGAGGTGACGTAGTCGACGAGGTTGGACGAAGCGGCGGCGTTGTCTTGCATGACTGGTTCCTGGAACAATGACGTTATCAACCTGGGGTTTGGCCCCCAAAGTAAACCTCGAGTTTACCGGAAATCCGACACTCCCGTACGGCCCAGGCCCGCGCCGGAAGGATTAGTATCCGTGCGGCATCATCATATGCTAGGCTGGCGGCGGCTTTTTCCTCGATGACCGCGATGCCGACCTCCCGACCCTTTCCCCGCAATCTGCTGCCGCGCCGCCTCGCCGCCTGGCTGGCGCTTGCCTTCACCCTGCTGTCCTTCCTGCTGTCGGTGCTGCTCGTCACCGTGATCGAGCGCCGCAACACGGAGCAGGTCAAGTCCAGCATCGGCCACGGCCTCGAAGAGCTGGCCCTGCAGACCTCCGACAAGCTCGAGCGCGGCATGTACGAACGCTACCGCGAAGTGCGCCTGATTTCCCAGCGCCGCGGCCTGCGCCCGGAGACGCCGGTGACGCGCCGCCGCGAGACCCTCGACCAGTTGCAGGACAGTTACGGCTACTACAGCTGGATCGGCATCGCCGGCCTGGACGGCAAGGTGCAGGTCGCGGCCAAGGGCCTGCTGGAAGGCGCCGACGTGTCGAAGCGGCCGTGGTTCAAGGATGCGTTGAACGGCAAGCATGCCGGCGACGTGCACGAGGCGGTGCTGCTGGCCAAGCTCCTGCCGCAGCAGACCGAGCCCTGGCGCTTCGTCGACGTCGCCTTCCTGGTGCCGGACGACCACGGCCTGCCGCAGGGCGTGCTGGGCGTGCACCTGTCCTGGCAATGGGCGCGCGACGTCGAGCGCTCGGTCATCGCGCCGATCGCGGCGCGGCGCCAGGTCGAGGCCCTGATCGTCGACGCCAAAGGTAGCGTCCTGCTCGGCCCGCCCGGCGCGCAGGGCGGCACGCTGTCGCTGGCCAGCCTGAAGGCGGCGCGGACCGGCAGCGGCGCCGGCTACCTGGTCGAGAAGTGGCCGGACGGCGAATCCTGGCTGGTCGGTTACGCGCGCGGCCACGGCCACGCCGAATATCCCGGCATGGGCTGGACCGTGCTGGTGCGCCAGAAGGTCGACGACGCCTACGCGCCGGTGCGCCGCCTGAGCGAATACGGCCTGGCCGCCGGCGTGCTGCTGGCGGCCCTGTGCTCGCTGGCGGGCGTCGTCGTCGCGCGCCGCATCACCCGTCCGCTGGACCAGCTGGCGCATTCGGCGCAGCGCATCCGCAAAGGGGAGCCCGTGACGATCGGCTCGGGACGCGGCGGGTATGAAGAAGTCGAAGCCCTGTCCGGCACCCTGAACGTGCTGGTCGAAGATCTGGTGCGCCGGCGCAGTGAGCTGGAAGACCTGAACGCCACGCTGGAGCTGCGCGTACAGCAGCGCACGGTCGAGCTGGAACAGGCCCTGGCGACCGTGCGCGCCAGCCAGCAGCGCATCGTGAACATCATCGAGACCGCCCAGGACGCCTTCATCAGCGTCGACCTCGACGGCCGCATCACCGACTGGAACACGGCCGCGCAGGCGCTGCTGGGCTGGAGCCGCCAGGAGGCCGTCGGCCGGCTGCTGTTCGACATGGCAATCGCCGAGCGCCACCGGCCCGCGGCGCGCCAGGCCCTGGAGAATTTCCGGAACACGGGCCTGCTCGACCTGCTCGACGGCCGCGTCGAGCGCACCCTGGTCAGGCGCGACGGCGTCGAGATCACGGCCGAGATGACGGTCGGCCTGGTCGGCACCGGCGAAGGCGTGTTCTTCAGCGTGTTCCTGCACGACGTTTCACAACGCAAGGAAGTCGAGCGCATGAAGAACGAGTTCGTCTCCACCGTCTCGCACGAGCTGCGCACGCCGCTGACCGCGATCAGCGCCTCGCTGTCGCTGCTGGCCATGGGCATGGCGGGCGAGTTGCCGGCGGACGCCAAGGGTCTGGTCGACGTCGCCAGCGCCAGTTCGGAGCGCCTGGTGCGCCTGATCGGCGACGTGCTCGACATCCAGAAGATGGAAGCCGGGCAGATGGACTACCGGCGCGAGGACCAGCCGATGCTGCGCATCGTCGAGGGCGCGGTGGCGGCCATGGACAGCTTTGCGGCCCAGGCCGGCGTTACGCTGGCCTTCGAGGCCGGGGCAGGCGCCGGCAAGCTGCGCGCCGAAGTCGACCGCGACCGCATTACCCAGGTGCTGACCAACCTGCTGTCGAACGCGATCAAGTTTTCCGAGACGGGCAGCAAGGTCCTGACCCGCCTCAGCGATGAAGGCGGGGCCTTGAGGATCGCCGTGATCGACCACGGCGCCGGCATCCCGGAAGCCTTCCGCGAACGAATCTTCCAGCGCTTCGCCCAGGCCGATTCGGCGGACTCGCGCAAGAAGGGCGGCACCGGACTGGGCCTGAGCATCTGCCAGACCATCGTCGAGGAGCATGGCGGCCGGATCTGGTTCGAAACGGAAGAAGGCGTCGGCACGCGCTTCTTCGTGGAGTTGCCGGTGACTGTCCTCTTCTAGTCGACCGCCCGTCTTCGCCGCTCGGTATCAGTACAGGACGGCAGAAGAAGGTGTCCGCTGCGGGGCAGACCGGCATCGATGATCTTGTTGAGTTCATCGATGGCAAAGGGCCGATAGAGGACTGCGTTGACCCCTTGATTCCCTCGGCTGGCCTGTGACGCCGGTTCCGGATCGGACAGCAGCACGATGAAGGCTTCCGGCGAACAGCGTTTCAATTCCCCTGTCAAAGAGCGTCGGTCATCATGATTCACCGCCGTACAGGTCAGGATCAGATCAAATTGAATCATGTGTGCCGCATGCAAAGCCTTTTTAGGACTGAATACAGGCGTTACCAAATAGCCAATTGATGAAACGATATTCGCAGTCTTATTGCAGAGTTCCGAATTCTTTTCCAAGACTAAAGCGTATCTCATACTTCCATCCCTCGAATACTTATCGATTATGTGAGATTAAGTATGTGCACATTATTTTTCTTTAATGGTAAAGATAGCACAGGAGCCCGATTCTTAAAACCGCATTTACAGGGGCAGCCCCTGATCGCTCGCTCGTCGTAATTACTGCAACGGAAAACGATTGCGTGGAAAATAAACTGGTTTTTTGGGAGGGTTAGCAGTTATCATCTTTATGCAGTCCGGGTTCATTAGTTAATGAACATGCTAATCCAATTGCAGGAACTCGAAATGAGCGGTATGTCTGGGCACGTTTGCTCCAAAATTCTACTCGTCGATGACGAACCGGACGGTGCGGAATTTGCGGCGACATTGTTTGGTGCCCATGGCTTGATTGTGCTTGTTGCGCATTCCGCACAGGAGGCGCTTCAAATTCTGCATGATCAAAACGACATCGATGCCGTATTGACCGATGTAATGATGCCCACCATGGGTGGACTGGAGTTGGCAAAAGCTATTCATCAAGAATATCCGCAGATCAAGATCGTCTTGATGTCGGGATATGCAGCTCCCGAACAATTAAATGCGGAGGAGCGGGCTTATTCATTCGCGGAAAAGCCCTATCGGATTGAACACGTGCTGAAGCTGTTACGCGCTTAGTGTCTCAATGGTCGTAGCTGAGCACCCGTAGCAGCTTCCACTGCCCGCCCTCGCGCTCCCACACCATCGAGAAGCGGTAGACGCTGCATTCCTCCGGCGCCGGACCCGGCGGCTTGTTGCAGAACCTGTGCTGCCCGATGTGCATGGCGTGGTCCGGGCCGGCGGGAAAGATTTCCACGGTCTCGGGCATGGCGATGCGGCGCACCCGGTTCGGCGCCCTGAAATTCTTTTCGAAGATGGCGATGTTGTCGGCATAGCCGGTGACGCCGCTGCGGTCGTGGTAGAACTCCAGGCGCGGGCTGAAGCCTTCCTTCATGGGGCTGATGTCGCGCTCGTTCAGGCCGCCGAACAGGCGCGCGTCCGCGGCCGTGATCTCGGCTTCCAGTTGGGCTCGCGCCGGATCTTTTGGGGCCGCCGTTGCCGCCGTGCAGGCCGCCACCAGGCAGAGCGCCACCATCGCTTTGTTCATTCAGATCTCCTTTCAGGGAAAGTCCTGACTATGCCGAACTTGCATGGCCGGATGCACGCCGAATCTGACGAAAGGACCGAGCGCGTGGTCCAACGGTGGGATTGAGCCGACCGGCGGTGTTGCCGGAAATGCGGAAATTGTTGATCGCCTGCTTTAACGCAAATTTCTAACGATATAATTATTCGGCATCATTCTTCGTGCAGATCGACCTGGAGCAAAGCGATGATCCGGACCCTGATGGCGGAAGCAAACCCTGTTGCGCGGCTGGGCATGCGCTCGATACTTGGTACGCATGCGGACGCGCTGGAAATCGACGAAGCCGGCAGCCTCGACGAGCTGCTGGGCAAGCTGCGCGAACGCTACTACGAATTCATCATCGTCGAGCCGGCGATGTGCGGCGCCGGCGCAGCGCTGGTCGGCCGCCTGCGTGAACTCTCCCCCTGGTCCGACATCCTGGTCTTCACGGCGCTCGACGAACTGAGCTTCGGGGTCGACGCGATCCGCAGCGGCGCCAGGGGCTACCTGATGAAAACCGCCACGCGCGACGAATTGCGCACCGCGGTCAAGCGCGTCACCGGCGGCAAGCTCTATCTCAGCAAGGCGCTGGCGGCGGAGTTCGAACGCGGCGCGCGCAAATACGACGCCCGCAACAAGCCGCACGAAAACCTCAGCAAGCGCGAGTTCCAGGTCTTTTCGCTGGCGGTGTGCGGCATGACGCCGATCGAAAGCGCGCACATCCTGGAGGTGAGCACGGAAACCGTGGGCGCCTTCAGGGACAGCGTGCTGGCGCGGCTGGGACTGGCGACGCCGCGCGAGCTGGCCGGGTATGCGACGGAACAGGGCCTGCTCCGGGAATGCCGCACGACCTGCAGCGCCCTGTGGTCCGGCCGCTATGGCCAGCATGGCGCCGAGCCGGCGACGCGCAGGATCCCGGCTACCGTGTAGCCGGCGCCTTACGCGGCCGCCACGCCCTGCGCCGCAATCCGGGCCGCCAGCTCGGCGGCCGGCGCCGGCTTGGCGATGAAGTAGCCCTGGGCCACGTCGCAGCCGTTGGCGCGCAACCACGCCAGTTCCTGTTCCGTCTCGACGCCTTCGGCTACCACCGACAGCCCCAGCGCGTGGCTGAGCATGATGGTCGACTGGACGATGGCGGCGTTGCGCGGCGAATCGGCGATCGCGGTGACGAAGCTGCGGTCGAGCTTCAGTTCGTTCACCGGCAGGCTTTTCAGGTAGGCCAGCGAGGCCTGGCCGACGCCGTAGTCGTCGATCGACAGCTTCACGCCGAGTGCCGCCAGCGCGTTCAGGTGGGCCAGCGCCAGCGCCGGCTCGTCCATCAGGGCGCTTTCCGTGATCTCGAGGCACAGGCTGGAAGCCGGCACCCGGTGGAATTCGAGCAGGGCATGCACGCGCCGCGGCAGCTCCGGATCGAGCAGGTCCAGCGTCGACAGGTTGGCCGACACCGCAATCTCCAGGCCTTCCTTGCGCCACTGCGCCAGCTGGCGGATCGCGGCGTCCAGCACCCAGGGCGTGACTTCGCGGATGAAACCGGTCTGCTCGGCAAAGGGGATGAAGCTGCCCGGCGGGACCATGCCGCGCTCCGGATGGCGCCAGCGCAGCAGGGCCTCCACCGCGACAATGCGCCCGCTCCTGAAGTCGAGCTTCGGCTGGTAGGCCAGCGTGAATTCGCCGCGCTCCATGGCGGCGCGCATGTCGCCGATCAGGGACAGCTGTTCCGGCGCGGGCTCGGCGCCGGCTTCGTGGGCGAAGGCCAGGCCGGAGCGGCGCCGCTTGGCCGCGGCCAGCGCCAGCTCGGCGCGCCGCAGCAGGGTGCTGGCATCAAGACCGTCCTGCGGATACAGGGAGATGCCGATGCTGCCGCCGATGTCGAGGCGCTGGCCGTCCAGCGTGATCGGGTCGCGCAGCTGCTCCAGCACGGCGCCGGCAAAGCCGCGCGCGCAATCCTGGGTCTCGATCTCGAGCAGGAAGGCGAAGTGGTCGCCCCACAGGCGCGCCACCATGATGGGCGGCCGCTCGAGGGTCGAGATGCGCTCGCCCACCTCGCGCAGCAGGCGGTCGCCGACCTGGTAGCCGAGCGCGTTGTTGATCATGGCGAAGCGGTCGATGTTCAGCACCGCCACCGCGCGCGGGACGCCGGCCGGCAGGCGCGCGAATGTTTCGAGGAAGCGCGTGCGGTTGGGCAGGTCGGTCAGGCTGTCGACGTAAGCGAGGCGCACGATGCGCTCTTCGCGGCTGGCGATGCCGTCGCGCATATGGGCGAAGCTGGTGGCCAGCCGGCCGATTTCGTCCTGCGGCAGGGCCGGCAGGGCCTGGCCGTAGTCGCCCTGGGCGATGCGGTGCGCCGCGGTCGACAGCTGGTCCAGCGGCCGGACGATGCGCCGCGCCAGCGTGAAGCTGCCGAGCGCGAAAACCAGGATGGCGGTGCCGATCACGCCCAGCAGGCGCGCCTGCAGCAGGTTGAACGGCGCCTGGACCTGGGCCACCGGCAGCTGCAGCACGGCCTGCATCGCTCCATCCAACGGCAGCCGCATGGTGCGGTAAGGTTCGCCGCCGACCTCGAGCAGCTCCTGCTGGCCCGCGGCCGGCAGATGGTTCAGGGCCAGGTCGGCGCGGCGCGGCGCGTCGAACGAGGAAGCCAGCAGGACCGGGCCGCGCGCGCCGAAGCGCACCATGTGCACCGCCAGTCCGGTCACCTCGGCCATGTCGCGCGCCCAGCGGTCGTCGACCTGGAAGGCCATCGCCACCCAGGCGATGCGGCGCGGCGCCATGATCGGCACCAGCACCACCTGGTACAGCTGGCCGTTGCGCATCTGGCGGAAGCCCGCGCTGCGTCCGCTCCGCTCGGCCTCGAGCAGCAGGTCGGGGAAGGGGAATGCCTCGCCGGGGCCGGTCGGACGCTGCGAGCTGGCGATCAGGGCGCCGTCGATGCCGGCCACCATCATGACCTGGGCGTGGATGCGCTGGCCGTGGTTGCCGATCACCGAGCGCATGGTGGGCTGGTCCTGGGTCGCGATCGCCTCGCGGAAGGCGAAGTCGGCGGACAGCACGGCGGCCGCGGTTTCCAGCTGGCGCTGGTTCTGTTCGAGCAGGCGCTGGAAGACCTTGGCGCCGACCGCCAGCTCGCTTTGGCCTTCGCTGCCGACGATGCGCGCGCTGCTGTCGCGCACCAGGGCCAGCACCAGGGCCATGACCAATACCAGCAGCCCCACGAAGACGAGGACGATGCGGCGCTGGAGCGAAGTCGGGACCATGGGTGATGCCTGGTTGTGCTGAGTATTGATTAGTATTGGTCCTGGTCGACCGCCGTGTGCGGCTTGGGCTCGCGGGCCCGCGCATCCAGCACCAGCCTGAGTTTTTGCGCGGCGGCGCCCAGCTCGATTTCGCCGGCGGCGGCCTGCGCGTTCTGCAGCGGGTGCCATAGCCGCAGGCGGTAGCGGCCGGCCGGCAGGCTGGCGATGGCTACCCGTCCGTCCGGCCCGGTCTTGCCGAACCAGGGCGTCTCGACCACCAGCACATAGGCTTCCATCCAGTCGTGGATATTGCAGCCGATGATGACTTCACCCGGCTTGTCGAAGGTGATCGGCTGGCCGGGCTTGCCCGCGTACAGCTTGATCTCGAAGCGCTTGGGCTGGGAGAAGGAGTAGACGTGGTGGCGCACCGTGTCCTTGTTCGGGAAGTCGACCGAGGCCCCGGTCTGGACCACGGTCACCCAGGGCGCGAATTCCTGGCCGCGCTGCTCGATGACGGCATGCGGACGGTTCTTCGGTGCGGCTGCCGGACCGCCCAGCGGCTCGAGCAGCACGGCGGCGTCGGCCAGCGGCTTGCCGGCCGGCGTCACCACCAGCGCCTCGAGTGTGGCGGCGCCGGCCGGACTGGCGGCGAAGGACAGGGCCCACAGTGCCGGCAACAGCGCACGCACGGACATCGTTTTCCTTACTGGTCGAGCTGCATGGCTGGCGCGATCTGCCAGAGTTCGGTGGTGAGGTCGCCCTCGCGGTAGGTCAGCACGTGCAGGACCTTGAGCGGCAGCTTGCCGCCGTAGTCGGCGCGCTGCTGCACCGAGGCGCCCTTCGCGTTGGCGAAGGCGCCCAGCTTGCCGAATTGGACAGGACGCGGCTTGCCGTCGTTCGCGGCGATGAATTTCTGCCACACCGCGCGGATCGCTTCCTTGCCGCGGTAGCGGCCGTCGAGCGGACCGCCGACCCATTCCATATAGGCGTCGTCGGCGTAATCCTTCATCAGCGCGTCGAGGTCGCCGGCGGCAACCGCGTCCAGGTGGGCGCGCGCCTTGGCTTCGTCCAGCGGGCCGGCGATGGCGGTGGTGGTGGAGAGGCAGGCCGCTGCGACCAGGGCCAGGCTTGCACAGCTTTGCTTGAATTTCAGGATCGTCATGCGCGTCTCCTTGTCGTTATGCCGGGCGGATTTATGCCTGGAAATTAATAATACACGGAAACATCTTGGCGTTCTATATACATGGGACAACGTTGTTTTCGCGCCGTAATGACGCACCGTCATTCCCGCGCAGGCGGGAATCCAAGGTATCAGCGCAGCTCATGCAGAGCGATCCCGCCGAAGGCCTGGTCCCAGGCAGAGAAATCGCTTTCCAGTCCCGGCAGCAGGCGCAGCAGGGCCGGCTTGTCCTTGTGAAAGGTGGTGGCGCTGCCGTCGATCTCGCGGGTCGACTGGAGGCGGAACGACTCCACGCCCTGTTCGTTCTTGACCGCTTCTTTCAAGAGAGCCAGCACCTGCTGGCCGTCGAGCTTCAGGCGCAGCAGCTGGACCGCTTCGCCGGCCTCGGCGCGCACATAGCGGCGCTGGGTCTCGGCTGCGATCTCGCCGGCTTCCAGTGCGATCCGCACCTGCTTGCGGTGGCGCGCGCCCCAGTCGAGGAAGGGCAGGGCGAATGCCGTCACCTGGGCCGGGTCGGTGCGGTAATCCATCACGGCCAGCGCGTCGACCAGCGGCGCCAGGCCGTCCAGCAGGGCCGTTTTGCCATCCCACCAGAAGGGCACGACCAGTTCCAACCGCAGGCTGCCGGCAGCGCTGCGCAGGCTGCGCGCCATGGCCAGGTAGCGCGCGTCCCAGTCGACCCTGCCGCTGCCGTACTCCGGCAGCAGATAGGGCTCGACGTCGAACTGCAGGCCGGCCAGGCGCGCGGCCGCTTCCACGCCGGCGTTGTAGGCGGCGTAGGCGCGCACCAGGCTTGCCAGCGCCGGCTGCTGTTCGGGCAGGACCATGTGCGGGTCGCCGTCCACGCTCAGCACGCGGATGCCGCGCTTGCCCGCGGCGCGGATGAAGGCTGCCAGCGCGGCCGGCTCGCGCACCGCGCCGTTCTTGAAGGGCACGGTGATGAAGAGATCGCGCACCTGCTGCGCCGCGGCCCAGTCCAGCAGCCGGTCGCCATGCTCGCGCCAGTCGGCCGCCTTCCACACCCAGGTCGAGCGCGCAGCGGCTTGCGTGTCCGCCGCCGGGTCGGGCTCGAGAGCCAGCGAGGCGATCGTCATGCTCGCCGCCTGCGCCGGGCATTGCAGGACGAAGTGGCGCCAGGCGGCGGGATCGAGCGCTTTCGGCAGCGCGAGCCGCATAGGCTCGGTGCCGGCGGCTTCGCGGGCCGCCAGCTGGCCGAGCCCGAGCGCGCTTTCACGTGCGGCCTGCGCGGCGTCGGCCACCTGCAGGATGAAACCCGCGCCACCAGAGTAGGAAGCGGCGATGCGCAGGCGCGCACGCGGCAGGAACCAGGGGCCGGTGAGAAGGACTCCGGCCGGGCGCGTGCCGGCGGCGCAATCGATCGTCAGCGCGCCGCCTTCGAGCCTGGCGCGCACCCGCTCCTCGACCCCGAAGGCGCGCGCCTGCATGCGCTCCAGCAGGTTGGCGCGCAAGGGCATCGGACCGGGCCGGGGCGCACCCTGGTGGGAAGAGGGCAGCACGTGCTCGCTGACGGCGAAGCGGCCTTCGCGCACGCGGCCGTGCAGCAAGATGGTGCGCTCGGGTTCTTCGCCGGGCGCGAGCGGGAACAGGGTCTCGACGCGGGCGCCGGCGGGCAGGGCCAGGCTGCGGCAGCCGGGGCGCTCGACGTGTTCGCTGGTCAGCCAGCGCAGCGGCGCGCCATCGGCGCCGGCGGTGTCGGCATAAGGCTGCTGCTGCGCCGGCGCATCCGCCTTTGGGCACAGGTGCAGCCAGGCGGCGTGGGCGGGGGCGGTCATCGCCAGCAGCAGCGTCAAAAGAAGTCGGCGCATCGCGGCTCAGGCGCCAAGGCTGCCCTTGCGCTTCATGGCGCCCCAGCTGGCTTCCTTCTGGGTCGCCCAGCGGAACAGGCCGATCAGGCGCCACCAGGTGTTCAGCTGGCGGTAGCCGAGGTTCTCGATCAGAACGATGAAGCCCAGCGCCAGCAGCTGCTTGCCGCGCGGGTAGATGTGGAAGGACATCTCTTCCAGCAGCAGGCCGGAGGCGGACAGCAGGATGCCGAGGCCGATCGCGACGAACATGAAGGTCGAGAAGGCCTGCCAGGAAATCGCGCCGCTCAGGAAGGACACGATCATGAAAAGGTAGCCGCCCACTTCGACCACCGGCCCCAGCCACTCGAACAGCAGCATGAACGGGAAGGCCAGCCAGCCCGGCACGCCGCCGTTCTTCGAGAAGAACAGGCCCCAGTTGGCGTTCAGGCTCTCGGCCAGGCCGCGCTGCCAGCGGATGCGCTGGTTCTTCAGGGTCTTCAGGTCTTCCGGCGCCTCGGTCCAGCACACCGGGTCCGGCACGAATTCGATGCGGTAGGGCTGGCGCCGCGCGCGCAACAGGCGGTGCAGGCGCACGATCAGTTCCATGTCCTCGCCGATGGTGTCGGGGCGGTAGCCGCCCACGCTCACCACGGCGTCCTTGCGGAACACGCCGAAAGCGCCGGAGATGATCAGCATGCCGTTCACGGCCGACCAGCCGAGGCGCCCGAACAGGAAGGCGCGCAGGTACTCGACCACCTGGAACAGGGCCCAGGGATTGCGCGGCAGGCCGACCTTCGTGAGGAAGCCGCCGGCCACTTCGCAGCCGTTGGCGATGCGGATGGTGCCGCCGGTGGCGACCACGGTCGGGTCGCGCAGGAAGGGCTGGGTCACGCGCTCCAGGCTGTCGCGCTGCAGGATCGAGTCGGCGTCGACGCCGCAGAACAGCGGATAGCGGGCGGCGTTGATGCCGGCGTTGAGCGAGTCCGCCTTGCCGCCGTTGAACTTGTCGATCACGCGCAGGTTCGGGAATTTCGTCGACCGGTAAATTGCCTTGATCTCCCTGGTCGGGATCTGGCGGCGGTAGGCTTCCGGGAAGGGCAGCAGGCCGAACTCGCGCTTCAGCACATCCAGGGTGCCGTCCTTCGAGCCGTCGTTGACCACCACCAGCTCGTATTCGGAATAGGTCAGCTGCAGCATCGAACGCACCGAGGCGGCGATGCTCGCTTCCTCGTTATAGGCAGGCACCAGGATGCTGACCGGCGGCTCCAGGCCCGAGTAGGCGCGCGGCAGGTCGTCCAGCATCTCTTCCTGGCCCTTGCGGTGCAGGGTGCGCAGCGACAGCAAATTCAAAACGAGGTAGCCCCCGTTCAGCAGCACGAAGTAGCCCAGCACGAACCAGGTGACGAAATCGAGCAGCAGGTGGTGCGAGTTCATGCGGTCTCCGTTTCTTCGGCCAGCGCATCCTGCTCGGCCATCACCTGGGCCAGCATGTCGGCGGCGTAGCGGTCGTCCAAGGTGGCGTGCAGCGCGTCGAGGTCGGCGCGCTTCAGCCAGGGCAGTTCGACCAGGGCCTGGGCCGCGCGGTAGCGCACCCACCATTCGCGGTCGGCCAGCATGGCGACCAGGCGTTCGACGTCGCCGCGCTCGCCGATGCGGCCCAGCGCCTTGGCGGCCTGCACCCGCACCTGCCAGTCTTCGTCCGACAGGAGCGTGCGCACCTGCGCCTGCAGCAGCGGCGTGTTCACGATGCGCAGGGCGGCGGTGACGATGGCGACCTCGCCGCTGGCCAGCGCGGCAGCCAGGGACTCGGCCGGCAGCTCGATGCGCAGGGCTTCGGCGATGCGCAGCGCGCGCGGCAGGCGCTGCGCATTCAGGCGCGGCAGCATCCCGGCCAGCACCGCCGCCACCGGCGTGCCGGCCTGCTGCAGGATGCCGGCCACGTGCGACATGGCCCAGTCTTCGCGCTCGATGAACAGCGGCGTCAGGTATTCGGCGGCGGCCTGCGGATCGATACGCACCAGCGCCCACAGCGCGGTCAGCGACAGGGTCGGGTCATCCATGCCGGCCAGGCGCAGCAGCTGCGGCCAGGCCTGGCGGTCGCCCAGGTGGCCCAGCATCAGCGCGGCCAGCAGGCGCTCGGTGCGCGCGCGCCGGCCCAGCATGGCGCGCGCTTCGCCGTCGAGGCCGAGGCGGCAGGCGATGGCATTCAGGGCCGCGCCGGCGTCGCCGCGCAGCGAGGCTTGCAGGTGCACCCACAGCTTGATGAAGTGCAGGCGCTCGGCGCCGCGCAAGGGCGGCAGCTGTTGCGGGATGTCGCCGACGATGGCGGCGTTCAGCAGCGGGCGCCAGCGCGCGAGCGTGCGCGCCTTGCGGCGTTCACTGGCGCGCAGGCCGATGCGCAGGCGGACGATCTGCAGGCCGAGCAAGAGGGTCAGGAGCAGGGCGGCGATGCCGGTCCAGAACGCCGCCGCCAGGATCGGGTCCCCGTCAAAGCTCATGCGGCTGTTTTGAGGAAGCGGCGCAGGCGCGCCAGCAGTTCTTGCGGCTGGAAGGGTTTGATGATGAAGTCGTCGGCGCCGGCGTCGAGGGCGCGCACGGTGTCGCGTTCGGTGTTCTTGGCGGTCAGCATGATGACTGGCGTTTCGCGCCAGGTGTCCTGGGCGCGGATCAGGGCCACGATCTCGAAGCCGTCCACGTAGGGCAGCATCACGTCGAGCAGCACCAGGTCGGGCGCCGGACTGGCGAGGACGTGGGCGGTCGCGGCGCGGCCGTCGGCGACGTGGGTGACCTGGTAGCCCTGGCGCTCCAGCATGAAGGTCAGGACGTGGGCAATGTGGACGTCATCCTCGACGACGAGGACGGTGGCGTGTGCGCTCATGGAGTGGCCGCGAAAAAGTTGCTTTAAGGCTCCATTTTATACCGAGCTGCGGGCAAAGCGCCGTCTGTTCCCGCTAAATTGTGGTCCGCAAGCGACTACCGGCTGTCACATTTCCCGAGCAAGCTTGGCAGGCTGTCCAGTTTCGTGGGCAGCCTGCCAACTGTGGGCCGCCGATTCCGGCCCGCGGCGATCAGCGCGGCAGGTCGAACAGCAGCAGCTCGGCCGCCTCGGCCTTTGCCAGCGTGACGCGCTCCTCGTCGGCGATCTTCATGGCGTCGCCGGTGTTCAGGACCACGCCGTTCACCTCGACCCGGCCGCGGATCACGTGGACGTAAGCCAGACGCCCGGCGGCCAGTGCATGTTCGGCCTGATCGTCGCCGTCCAGGATGGCGGCGTACAGCGAAGCGTCCTGGTGGATCAGCACCGAGCCTTCGCGGCCGTCGCCGGAGGCGATCAGGCGCAGCTTGCCCTGCTTTTCCTCGATCGGGAAGTGCTTTTCCTCGTAGCTCGGCGGGATGCCTTGCTGGCCGGGCTGGATCCAGATCTGCAGGAAGTGCACCGGCGCCGTCTTCGAACCATTGAACTCGCTGTGCCGCACGCCGCTGCCGGCGCTCATGCGCTGTACGTCGCCGTAGTGCAGCACCGAACCGGTGCCCATGCTGTCCTTGTGCTCCAGCGCGCCGTCCAGCACGTAGGAGATGATCTCCATGTCGCGGTGGCCGTGGGTGCCGAAGCCGGCACCGGGAGCGACGCGGTCTTCGTTGATCACCCGCAGCGGGCCGAAACCGACGTGGCGCGGGTCGTAGTAGTCGGCAAACGAAAAGCTGTGCTGGGAATTCAGCCAGCCGTGGCTGGCGTGGCCGCGGTCTTCACTTTTGCGAATTTCGATCATGGTTGGCTCCTGTGTGCGTTCTCGATGGAAGCCAGTATAGCGAGACCGGTTCAGGAAGAAAAACGAGTAGTTTTGCGGGTTAGGATCGAAAAAATCGATGATCATCCGCGCAGCGGATCCAGCAGCCCGCGCAGCGCGTTATGGTCGATCTCATACATCAGCTCCAGCAACTCGCCCAGTTCCCCGCGAGGAAAGCCCTCGCGCGCAAACCACGCAAGATAGTGGCCGGGAAGTTCCGCAATCTTCTTCCCCTGGTATTTACCGAAGGGCATTTCGCGGACGAGGAGCAGTTGCAGGTGTTCTGGTTTCATGGTGGCGCCATTGTAGTAGCATGGCCGGAGGAGGAGGGCACCGTCATGGACCTTGAGCACAACCTGCAGCGCTTCGTCGACGCCCAGGAGGGCATCTACGCCACCGCGCTGGCCGAGCTGCGCGCCGGCCACAAGCGCACCCACTGGATGTGGTTCATTTTCCCGCAGGTCGAAGGCCTGGGGCATAGCGAGATGGCGCGCCGCTACGCGATCCGCTCCGCCGACGAAGCCGCGGCCTACCTCGCGCACCCGGTGCTCGGCAAGCGCCTGCGCGAATGCACCGCCAGCGTCGCCATGCACGAGGACCGCGGCGCCGACGAGATCTTCGGCCATCCCGACGACCTGAAATTCCACTCCAGTATGACTTTGTTCGCCGACGTCGCCCCGGACGAGGCGCTGTTCCAGGACTGCCTGGACCGCTTCTTCGACGGCAGGCCGGATGCGGGCACGATGGCGAGGCTGTCATGAACACGAATCGGAGCGAGGCGCTGCCGGCCTTCGTGCGCGGCCTGGAAGCGCTGGTCGACCGCGGCGCCGACGAAGCCACGATCCGGCGCGAGGGCGGCGCGCTGCTGGCGGACCTGATCGCCCGCGACGACTGGCTGCCGCCGGCGCTGGCCGAGCCGGATCCGGACAGCTACCGCATCCACCAGTTGCACGTCGACCCGGCCGGCCGCTTTTCGGTATCGGCCATGGTCTGGGGACCGGGGCAGGGCACGCCCATCCACGATCACACGGTCTGGGGCATGGTGGGCGTGCTGCGCGGACGGGAACGCTGCGAGGAATTCGCGCCCCTGCTGGAGCGGGGCGGGCCGCTGGTCAGCGGGCAGGTGCACGAGCTGGCGCCGGGTGATATCGACTTTGTATCACCCACGATCGGTGATATACATCGCGTATCGAATGCGCTGGCGGACGGCACTTCGGTCAGCATCCACGTGTATGGCGGCGACATCGGCAGCATCGAACGCTCGCGCTACGACGATGCGGGCCGCGCCACGCCTTTCGTCAGTCCCTACGCCGCCTGCCTGCTGCCCGGTCGTGCGAGCTGAGGTGGATTTGCCGTTGTTGCGTATAATCCGCCGGATCGCTCGTTCACCAACACATCTCAATAACAACTATGGCTTCATCTTCAGAAAACATCAGCATGGCGGTGTTCTGCGACTTCGAAAACGTCGCACTCGGCGTGCGCGATGCGAATTACGAGAAATTCGACATCAAGCCCGTCCTCGAACGCCTGCTGCTCAAGGGCAGTATCGTGGTCAAGAAAGCCTATTGCGACTGGGACCGCTACAAAGGCTTCAAGGCGACGATGCATGAAGCGAATTTCGAACTGATCGAGATCCCGCACGTACGCCAGTCGGGCAAGAATTCGGCCGACATCCGCATGGTGGTGGACGCGCTCGACCTCTGCTACACCAAGGCCCACGTCGACACCTTCGTGATCATTTCCGGCGACTCCGACTTCTCGCCGCTGGTGTCGAAGCTGCGCGAGAACGCCAAGCGCGTGATCGGCGTCGGCGTCAAGAATTCGACCTCGGACCTGCTGGTCGCCAACTGCGACGAATTCATCTTCTACGACGACCTGGTGCGCGAAGTGCGCCGCGCCGCCGCCAAGCGCGACGAGCGCAAGAGCCAGCCGCAGCAGCGGGGCGGCCGTCCTTCCGACGAGAGCAACCGCAAGAAGGAAGAGATGGAGACGCGCAAGCTGCAGGCGCTGGAGATGGTGGTCGAGACCTTCGACGCGCTGGTTTCCGAACGCGGCGACACCGGCAAGATCTGGGCGTCGCTGCTGAAAGATACCTTGAAGCGCCGCCGTCCGGATTTCTCCGAGACCTATTACGGTTTCCGCACCTTCGGCAACCTGCTGGAAGAGGCGCAGACCCGCGGCCTGTTCGAGTTCGGCCGCGACGAGAAGTCGGGCACCTATGTCTACCGCACCCAGGCCAATGAAGCGCTGCGCGCCGTCGCGGAAGTCGATCCGGGGCAGGCGGCGTTCGAGGCGGTCATCCAGGAGGCCAACGACGAGCTGGCCGCGGAGACGCAAGGCGAGCAGCCGAGCGAGCTTCCTGCGGCGGCACCGGCCCGCGAATCCTCGCGCCGCCGTGGCGGACGCGGACGCAAAGGCCGTGAGCAAGGCAGCGACCTGGCCGCCGAGCAGGCCGCATTCGCGCAGGAGCAGGCGGCACAGGAAGAAGCCGGCATGGCCAGCTGGCCGGCGCCGACCCCGGACCTGGCCGAATCCGATGACGCCGCATCCGCGAGCGTGACGGCGCAGCTGCAGGCTGCCGAGGCGTCCGATGCGGCCGAAGCCGCGCCGGCAGTCGCGCCCGAAACCGAACCGGAAGCCGCTGCAGAACAGCCGGCCGCCCCGGTGAAGGAACGCCGCCGCGCGCCGCGCAAGCCATCCACCCGCAAGAGCAGCGCGGCCCAGGCCACGGCCGAAGCGGCTGCGGCGCCTGCGCCCGGCGCCGAAAACGCAGCCGTCGCCGCCGATGCGGCAGCGGCGCCCGCCGACGACGGCATGACCGACGCCGACCCGTCCGATCCGGCGCCGGCCGATGCCGAAGCCGGCGAGCAGGCCGACGACCAGGCCGCCAAGGATCGCAAGAAGTCCTCGCGTCCGGCCCACAAGGCACCGTCGCGCAAGCCGGCCGCGCGCGCGCGCCGCCCGGCCAAGCCCAAGACGCCTGAAGGCGCCTGATCCGGTTCTTGCGCGCGCCGGGTCAAGCCGGGATTGTGCAATACTGACAACGCACATCCTGGCTTGCCCGCCCGCGTAAAGGACCGACATCATGCGACCGCTCTCCGGACTGCTCATCGTCTCCGCTGCCCTTGCGGCGCCGCTCGCGGCCGCGGCTGCGCCGCCACCTTCGCCGTCGGCCTCCCATCCGCTGCTGGGGATCTGGATCCTCAGCATCCCCCAGCTCGGCTGCTCCGAGACCTACCACTTCCGCGGCGACGGCACGACCCTGGTCAAGAGCGCCGCCGAGGTCTCGGAAAGCGAGTTCACGGTGGCCGAAAAGCCCAGCGCCAAGGGCTTCTACAAGCTGGAAGACCGGGTGGTGAAGGACAACGGCAAGCAGGACTGCTCGGGCGAAGTCATGCAGATCGGCACCCGCGCCACCAACTACCTGCGCTTCCACCCCTCGGGCGCGCGCTTCGTGATGTGCCGGGAGGAGTCGATGGAGGCTTGCATCGGGCCCTTCGAACGGATGCCGGCGCAGGGGATTTGATCCGCCGAAAGATGGCTGGCTGTGCCGCTTGGGTGTATATTGCTCGGCGCTTAGTCATTCATTATCGGATCCCTGATGTCCCCGGCACTTCTCTTCTGCATCCTCATCGCGTATTTCGCACTGCTCCTCGGCGTCGCCTGGGCGACTTCGCGCAACGCCAACAACGACAGCTTCTTCATCGGTAACAAGAGCAGCAACTGGATGCTGGTCGCCTTCGGCATGGTCGGCACCACGCTCTCGGGCGCGACCTTCATCAGCGTGCCGGGCGCGGTCGGCAGCGACGCCTTCGGCTACGGCCAGGTGCTGATCGGCTACGTGTTCGGCTACGTCGCCGTGGTCTACCTGCTGCTGCCGCTGTATTACCGGCTGAAGCTGACCTCGATCTACACCTACCTCGACGGCCGCCTGGGGCGCCGCGCCTACCAGAGCGGGGCCGGCTTCTTCATCCTGTCGCGCCTGTTCGGCGCCACCGCGCGCCTGTATCTGGTGGTGGCGGTCCTGCAGAGCATCATCCTGGACAGCCTGGGCGTGCCGTTCTGGCTGACCACCTTCGTCATCCTCGGCATGATCCTGATGTACACCTACCAGGGCGGCGTGAAGACCATCGTCTGGACCGACACCCTGCAGACCACCTGCATGCTGGCCGGCCTGTTCGCCTGCGTCGGCTACATGCTGGGCCAGCTCGACCTGACGATTCCGCAGGCGCTGCAGCAGATGCACGAGCGCGGCCTGTCGCGCGTGTTCACCCTCGACCCCAACAGCCCCAGCTTCTGGCTGAAGCAGATCGTGGCCGGCGCCTTCATCGTGCTGACCATGACCGGCATGGACCAGGAGATGATGCAGAAGACGATCTCCGTGAAGACCCTGGGCGACTCGCAGAAGAACCTGCTGAGCCTGACCGCGGTGCTGGTGGTCGTGCTGTCCGCCTTCCTGTTCCTGGGCGGCCTGCTGTATTTGTACGCCCCGGTGGCCGGCGTCACCGCCACCGGCGACAAGATCTTCTCGACCGTGGTCATGGGCCATTTGCCGGCCGCGGTGCAGATCGTCTTCCTGATCGCGCTGATCTCGGCGCTGTTCCCCAGCGCCGACGGCGCCATCACCGCGCTGACGTCCACCTTCTGCATCGACATCCTCGGCATCAAGCGCCGCCAGGACTTGTCGGAAGACGCCAAGCAGCGCCTGCGCCGCCACGTCCACCTCGGCTTCGCGCTGCTGTTCCTGCTGATGGTGCTGTTCTTCAAATGGGTCGACAATTCCAGCATGATCGGCGTGATCCTGAAGCTGGCCAGCTATACCTACGGACCGCTGCTGGGCCTGTTCGCCTTCGGCATGATGACGACGCGCACCCTGAACGACCGCCTGGTGCCGGTGGTGACCATCGTCTCGCCCATCCTGTGCGCGCTGCTGGAATACAACCAGCATTACCTGCTCGGCCATTACCGATTGGGCCTGGAGTTGCTTATGATCAATGGTGCCGTCGTGTTTATCGGCTTGTTCGCCATCTCGCGCCGCGCGACCATCAAGCCGGCCGCTGCCACGGCCTAACCTATAATTAATTTCCCAAAACCGGGGTCAGACCCCGATTTTAGGAAATTGCCCAAAACCGGGGTCTGACCCCGGTTTGATTTGGATTCAAAAACAGAGGAAATCAGAATGCCATTCAAGCCAATTTCTGGTCTGCGCCGCGGCTTCGGTTCGCTGTGGCGCGGTATCGACGCCACCCGACGCTTCGTGCTGAACCTGCTGTTCCTGATCGTCGTGATCCTGCTGCTGTGGGCGATGTTCGGCGGCGGCCTCAAGCCGCTGGCGCCGAAGACCACCCTGGTGATGGACCTGAAGGGCGAGCTGGTCGAAGAGAAGGCCGGCAGCGTGCGCGATTCCGCGGTCGCGGCCTTGAGCGGCAATGCGCGCCGGGTGATCCAGCTGCGCGACGTCCTGAGCGCGCTGGATGCGGCCGCCAAGGACTCGAACATTTCCAGCGTCGTGCTGCTCCTCGACGAGATGGATGGCGGCGGCCTGGCCTCGCTGCGCGAATTCGGCGCCGCCGTCGAGCGCGTCAAGGCGGCCGGCAAGACCGTGGTCGCCTGGGGCGGCAGCTACGACCAGAAGCGCTACATGGTCGCCTCCCACGCCAGCGAGGTCTACCTGCACCCGATGGGCATGGTCCTGATCGAAGGCTTCGGCCGCCACCGCAACTACTACCGCGACGCCCTCGACAAGGTCGGCGTGACGGTCAACCTGATGAAGGTCGGCACCTATAAAAGCTTTGCCGAGCCCTATATCGGCAACGGCCCTTCGCCGGCGGCGCAGGAGGCCGACAGCGTCCTGTACAACGCCCTGTGGGCCAACTACACGGCGGAAGTCGAGAAGGCGCGCAGGCTGCCGGCCGGCGCCATCGCCAAGGGCATCGAGGAACTGCCGCAGCGCATGGCGGCCGCCAACGGCAACGCCGGCAAGGTGGCGCTGGACTGGAAGCTGATCGACGGCCTCAAGACCCGCGACGAAGTGCGCGCCCTGATGGTCAAGCGCGGCGAATACGACGAGTCCAGCAAGACCTACCGCCACGTGGCCTTCCAGGACTACCTGGAGCGCCACCCGCCCAAGCTGCTCGGCGACGCCGTCGCCGTGGTCGTCGCGGCCGGCGACATCACCGAAGGCACGGGCGGCCCCGGCATGGTCGGCGGCATCTCCACCGCCAACATGATCCGCGCCGCGCGCGAGGACAAGCAGGTCAAGGCCCTGGTCCTGCGCGTCAACTCGCCGGGCGGCAGCGCCTACGGCTCGGAGCTGATCCGGCGCGAGCTGGAACTCACGCGCAGCGCCGGCAAGCCGGTGGTGGTGTCGATGGGCGACGTCGCGGCATCCGGCGGCTACTGGATCTCGATGGCGGCCGACGAGGTGATCGCCGACCCGAACACCGTGACCGGCTCGATCGGCGTGTTCGCGATCCTGCCGACCGCCGACAAGGTGGTCGACAAGCTGGGCATCCACACGGCCGGCGTGACCACCACCTGGCTGGCCGACGCCTACAACCCGCTGCGCCCGCTCGACCCGCGCTTCGGCCAGCTGATCCAGTCCAGCATCAACCACATCTACGACGAGTTCACCACCAAGGCCGCCATCGCGCGCCGCACCACGCCGGAAAAGATCGACGCCGTGGGGCAGGGCCGCGTGTGGACCGGCGGCCAGGCCAAGGAACGCGGCCTGGTCGACCGCCTCGGCAGCTACGGCGACGCGCTGGCTTCGGCCGCCAAGCGCGCCCACCTGGAAGGCGACTTCCGCGTCGCCTACACCGAGCGCGCGGACACCCTGTTCGAGCGCCTGCTGGAACGCATGGGCGTCTCGGACGCGCAGATCCTGAACGTGCAGGTCAGGCTGGGCCTGCTGCCGGCCGGCCTGGCGCTCGATGCGTTGCCGGCCGGCGCCACCGCCGGCGTGGCCAAGGACCTGGGCTGGCTGTCGCAGGTGGCCTCGCGCCGCCAGCCTTTCGCCGCGGTGACCCACTGCCTGTGCGACATTCCTTGAGGTTTGTAACAAGTTGTACCTCATAGCAACTCTTCCTTGAACGGGCGCGGATCGGATCCGCGCCCGTTTTTCGTTGGTCTCCCGGGTTTTTCGCTTCGCATCCAGCGGGCGCGACTTCGGTTACTTGGTACGTTACGAAACATAAAGACAAGACGCGCCGTGCTACATTCGTGAGCAAACTACCAAGGATCAGCATGAACCCGACCGTCACCCCCGACAAGGAAAAGACCACCACCCGTCCCCAGCGCACACGCCGCTCGCGCGTGATCGGCGCAATCGTTGCCATCCTCTGCATGGCCGGCCTGGGCTGGCTGGCCTGGCACCTGACCCACCAGCCGGCAGGCGGTGCGGGCGCCGGTCCCGGCCGCGCAGCGGGTGCGGCGGGTGCGCGCGGACAGGGTGGCGGCGGCCCCGGCGGCGGCGGCGGACGGGGCGGGCGCGGCGGCCAGACGGCCACCACGGTCGGCGTCGGCAAGGCCGAGCGCGCCGACATCCCGATCACGCTGGAAGCGCTGGGCACCGTGACCCCGGCCGCGGTGGCGACCGTGCGTCCCCAGGTCGGCGGCGTGCTGCAGAAGATCACCTTCACCGAAGGCCAGCTGGTCAAGGAAGGCCAGGTGCTGGCCACCATCGACGCGCGCCCGGCGCAAATGAGCCTGCTGCAGGCCACCGGCCAGCGCCAGCGCGACGAAGCCCAGCTGGAAAGCGCGCGCGTGCTGCTGCAGCGCTACCGTACCCTGCTCGAACAGGATTCGATCGCACGCCAGGACGTCGATACGCAAGCGGCCCTGGTCAAGCAGCTCGAAGGCACGGTCACCACCGACAAGGCCGCCGAAGGCATCGCCCGCATCAACCTCGGCTACACCCAGGTGCGTGCGCCGATCTCCGGCCGCGTCGGCCTGCGTACCGTCGACATCGGCAACCTGGTCAACAGCGGCGACGCCAACGGCATCGCCGTGATCACTCAGACCTCGCCGATCGACGTCGAATTCGCGGTGCCCCAGGACCAGCTGCCGGCGCTGCAGCAGCGCGTCAACCAGAACGCCAGCATGCAAGCCATCGCGATGGACCGCACCCGCACCCAGAACCTGGCCACCGGCCGCTTCTTCGCGATGGACAACCAGGTCGACACCCAGACCGGCACCGTGCGCGCCAAGGCCCGCTTCACCAACGACGGCGGCAAGCTTTTCCCCAGCCAGTTCGTCAACGTGCGTCTCGAGGTCGACACCATCAAGAACGCCGTGACGGTGCCGGTGACGGCCCTGCGCCACGGCGCCAACGGCGACTTCGTCTACGTGCTGAACCCGCAGGCCAAGACCGTGGCCCTGACCAACGTGAAGCGCGGCCAGGCGAACGCCGAGCGCGTGCAGATTACCGAGGGGCTGCAGGGTGGCGAGACCGTGATTACCGAGGGCGCCGACCGCCTGAAGGATGGGGCGAAGGTGAGCTTGCCGGGCGATCGGCCGGCGGGCGCCGGTGGACGGCGTGGACAGGGCGGGCAGGGCGCCGCCGCGGCGCCGGGCGCGACGCCGGAGCAGGGGCAGCAGGGCGAACGCCGCCAGCGCCGCCAGCAGCAGGCTGCAGGGGCTGCGCAATGATGAGCACCACCTACTTGTCGTTCCCGCGCAGGGGGGAACGACGTGGTCTGCGCGAGGTAACTGCATGAGCCCATCCGCCCCCTTCATCCGCCGCCCGGTCGCCACCTCGCTCCTGATGCTGGCCATCGTGCTGGCCGGCTTGGTCGGCTATAAATTCCTGCCGCTCTCGGCGCTGCCCCAGGTCGACTTCCCGACCATCCAGGTCCAGACCCTGTACCCGGGCGCGAGCCCGGAAGTGATGGCGCGCACCGTGACCGCGCCGCTGGAGCGCCAGTTCGGCCAGATGTCCGGCCTCTCGCGCATGAGTTCCACCAGCGCGGCCGGGGTGTCCGTGGTCACCCTGCAGTTCAGCCTGGGCCAGACCCTGGACGTGGCCGAGCAGGAAGTGCAGGCCGCGATCAATGCCGGCGGCTCGCTGCTGCCGACCGACCTGCCGGCGCCGCCGGTCTACGCCAAGGTGAATCCTGCCGACGCGCCGGTGCTGACCCTGGCCATCACTTCGGACACGATGCCGCTGACCGAGGTGCAGAATCTCGTGAATACGCGCCTGGCCTTGAAAATCAGCCAGGTCACCGGCGTCGGCCTGGTGACCCTGCAGGGCGGCCAGCGCCCGGCGGTGCGGATCCAGGCGAATACCGAAGCCCTGGCCGCGAACGGCCTGGGCCTGGACACCCTGCGCACCGCCATCACGGCCGCCAACGCCAACAGCGCCAAGGGCAGCTTCGACGGCCCGGCGCGCGCCTACACCATCAACGCCAACGACCAGCTGGTGACGGTGCCGGACTACACGAACCTGATCGTCTCCTACCGCAACGGCGCGCCGGTGCGCCTGGGCGACGTCGCCCGCGTGGTCGACAGCGCCGAGAACGTCAAGCTGGGCGCCTGGGCCAACATGAAGCCGGCGATCATCCTGAACGTGCAGCGCCAGCCGGGCGCCAACGTGATCGCCACCGTCGACGCCATCAAGGAGCGCCTGCCCGAGCTGCAGGCCAGCCTGCCGCCGACCCTGCGCGTGGACGTGCTGTCCGACCGCACCACCGGCATCCGCGCCTCGGTCGAGCACGTGCAGATCGAGCTGGTGCTGGCGGTGCTGCTGGTGGTGCTGGTGATCTTCGCCTTCCTGCACAGCATCCGCGCCACCGTGATCGCCAGCCTGGCGGTGCCGATCTCCCTGGTCGGCACCTTCGGCATCATGTACCTGCTCGGCTACAGCCTGAACAACCTGTCGCTGATGGCCCTGACCATCGCCACCGGCTTCGTGGTCGACGACGCCATCGTCATGATCGAGAACATCTCGCGCTACATCGAGGAGGGCGAGAAGCCGATGGAGGCGGCGCTCAAGGGGGCGACCCAGATCGGCTTCACCATCATCTCGCTGACGGTGTCGCTGATCGCGGTCCTGATTCCGCTGCTGTTCATGGGCGACGTGGTGGGACGCCTGTTCAGGGAGTTCGCGGTGTCGCTGGCGATCACGATTCTGATTTCCGCGGTGGTGTCGCTGACCCTGGTGCCGATGATGTCGGCGCGCTGGCTGCGCCAGCACGACGAGTCGCACAACTCGCGTTTCGCGCGCTGGTTCCAGGCGACTTTCGACAACACCGTCGGCTACTACGACCGCTCGCTGAACTGGGTGCTGGAGCGCCAGGGCCTCACGCTGCTGGTGGCGCTCGGCACGCTGCTGCTGACGGCGCTGCTGTGGACCTTCATCCCGAAGTCGCTGTTCCCGACCCAGAACACGGGCCAGCTGCAAGCGCGCGTGGAAGCGCGCCAGGCCATCTCCTACCAGGCCATGACCGAGATGCAGCAGGCCGCCGCGCGCGAAATCCTGGCCGACCCGGAAGTGGCTTCGCTCAGCTCCACCGTCGGCGTGGACGCCGCCAACAACACCATGCTCCACACCGGCACCATGCTGATCAACCTGAAGGAAGGCCGCGGCGACCAGGAAGAGCTGATGAACCGGCTGCGCGAACGGGTCAGGCGCAACGTCGCTGGCGTCAATCTCTACCTGCAGCCGACCCAGGACCTGACCATCGACGCCGAAAGCGGCCCGACCCAGTATCGCCTGTCGATCGAGGGCGCGGACACCAAGACCGTGACCGAATGGTCGCGCAAGCTGGCCGAGGCGATGAGCCAACGCAAAGAGCTGCGCAACGTGGTCACCGACGCCGGCGCCAGCGGCGCCGCGGCCTACGTCAACATCGACCGCGACAGCGCCTCGCGCCTGTCGGTGACGGCCTCGAACATCGACGACGCCCTGTACAGCGCCTTCGGCCAGCGCATCGTCTCGACCATCTTCACCGAAACGAACCAGTACCGCGTGATCCTGGAAGCCCAGCAGCCCGAGAACATGTCGCTGGACGCGCTCTCGAACCTGCAGCTGCGCACCGGCTCGGGCCAGCCGACGCCCCTGTCCGCGATCGCCTCCATCACCGAGCAGGCGGCGCCGCTGCAGATCACCCACGTCGCCCAGTACCCGGCCACCACGGTCGGCTTCGACGCGGCCGCGGGGGTCAAGCTGGGCACCGCCGTCAACGCGATCAAGGAAGTGGCCTCGGCGATCAAGCTGCCGGCCTCGGTGACAATGACCTTCCTCGGCGCCTCCGGCGCCTACCAGAACTCGCTGTCGAACCAGCTGTGGCTGATCCTGGCGGCGGTGGTCTGCGTCTACATCGTGCTGGGCGTCCTCTATGAAAGCTACATCCACCCGCTGACCATCCTGTCGACCCTGCCTTCGGCCGGCGTCGGCGCGCTGCTGGCGCTGATGGTGACGGGGCAGGGGCTGGGCGTGATCGGCATCATCGGCATCATCCTCCTGATCGGCATCGTCAAGAAGAACGCCATCATGATGATCGACTTCGCCATCGAGGCCGAGCGGGACGAGGGCAAGGACCCGCGCACCGCCATCCACCAGGCCGCGATGCTGCGCTTCCGCCCCATCATCATGACGACCCTGGCGGCGCTGTTCGCGGCGGTCCCGCTGATGCTGGGCTGGGGCGAAGGCGCGGAATTGCGGCGTCCACTGGGCCTGGCGATCTTCGGCGGCTTGATCGTCAGCCAGATGCTGACCCTGTTCACCACGCCGGTGATCTACCTGGCCTTCGACCGCCTGGCGCGGCGCTGGGGCGGGCAGGAACCGGCCAAGCCGCACGGTCCGGGCTCGGGCGATGGTGGCGATAATGGTCACCCCGGCGCCAGGCCGGCGCCGCAGCAGCCTGCCTTGCTGACGCCGCAGCCGCAGACCACTGCCAAGCAGATCGACGGTCCGCACGGAGCCGGCGCATGAATCTTTCGCAGCCCTTTGTCAGGCGCCCGATCGCCACCGTGCTGCTGACGATCGGCATTGCGCTGGCCGGCATCGCCGCCTTCTTCGTGCTGCCCGTCTCGCCGCTGCCGCAGGTGGACTACCCGGCGGTGTCGGTGTCCGCCAGCCTGCCGGGGGCGAGCCCGGACACGATGGCGTCCTCGGTCGCGACGCCGCTGGAACGGCGGCTGGCGACCATCGCCGGCGTCAACGAGATCACCTCGAACAGCGGCAACGGCTCGACCCGCATCAACCTGCAGTTCGACCTGAACCGCCAGATCGATTCCGCCGCGCGCGAAGTGCAGGCGGCGATCAACGCTTCGCGCGCCGACCTGCCGGCCACGCTGAAGAGCAATCCGACCTACCGCAAGGCCAATCCGTCGGACTCGCCGGTGATCATCCTGGCGCTGACTTCGAAGACGCGCAGCCCGGGCCAGATCTACGACGAGGTCTCGAACGTGGTCCAGCAGAAGCTGGCCCAGGTGCGCGGCGTCGGCGACGTCGAGATCGGCGGCGGCTCGCTGCCGGCGGTGCGGGTCGACCTGAATCCCTTCCAGATGAACCGCTACGGCCTGTCCAGCGAGGACGTGCGCGCGGCCATCCAGGCATCCAATCCGAACCGTCCCAAGGGCGCGCTGGAAGGCAGCGGCATGCGCCTTCAAATTTATTCGCAGGCGAACACGCCGACCAACGGCCGCACCGCCGCCGACTACCGCGGCCTGGTGGTGGCCTGGCGCGACGGCGCGGCGATCCGCCTGCAGGACATCGCGGACGTGACGGATGGCGTCGAGAACATCAATACCCTGGGCCTGTTCAACGGCGAGCCGGCCGTCATCGTGCTGGTGACCAGCCAGCCTGGCGCCAACGTGATCGAGACCGTCGACGGCGTGCGCGCGCTGCTGCCGATTCTGCAGGCCCAGCTGCCGCAGGACGTCAGCATGCAGGTGGCCTCGGACCGCACCAATTCGATCCGCGCCTCGCTGCACGAGATCGAGCTGACCCTGATGATCTCGATCGTGCTGGTGGTGCTGGTGGTGAGCGTGTTCCTGCGCAGCGTGCGCGCGACCGTGGTGCCGGCGGTGGCGACCGTCGTTTCGCTGCTGGGCACCTTCGGCGTGATGTACATGCTGGGCTTCTCGATGAACAATTTGTCGCTGATGGCGCTGACGGTGGCGACCGGCTTCGTGGTCGACGACGCCATCGTGGTGCTGGAGAACACCAGCCGCCACGTCGAGCAGGGCATGGAGCGCATGAAGGCGGCCCTGCTGGGCGCCAGCGAGGTCGGTTTCACGGTGCTGTCGATCAGCCTGTCGCTGGTGGCGGTGTTCATCCCGCTGCTGTTCATGGGCGGCCAGGTCGGACGGCTGTTCCGCGAATTCGCGGTGACCTTGAGCGCGGCGGTGATGATCTCGCTGGTGATCTCGCTGACCACCACGCCCATGCTGTGCGCGCTGCTGCTGAAAGAGCATGACAAGGACGAGCAGCTGAAGCGCCAGCCGGGCAAGCTGGCGCAGTGGTCGGAGCGCGGCTTCAATCGCATCCTGAAGGCCTACGAGCACGCGCTGGACTGGGCGCTGGACGCCAAGCCGCTGGTGATGCTGATCCTGGCCTTCGTGGTGGGCCTGAACGTCTACCTGTTCTCGGCCGCGCCCAAGGGCTTCTTCCCGCAGCAGGATACCGGCCAGATCAACGGCGGCATGCGCGCCGACCAGAGCATCTCCTTCCAGGCCATGCAGCAGAAGCTGCACCAGCTGGTCAACATCATCAAGAGCGATCCGGCGGTCGATACCGTGGTCGGCTTCACCGGCGGCTCGCGCGCGGGCGGCGGCTTCATGTTCATGAATTTGAAGCCGGTCAGCCAGCGCGCGAAAGGGGAGAGCGGCCAGGCCGTGATCGCCCGCCTGCGGCCGAAGCTGGCGCGCGTCACCGGCGTGCAGCTGTTCCTGAACCCGGTGCAGGACTTGCGCATGGGCGGCCGGCAGAGCAACTCGACCTACCAGTACACGCTGAAGAGCGACAACCGCAACGACCTGAAGGCATGGGCGAGCAAGCTTGCCGACGCCATGAAGCAGCAGAAGGCGTTGACCGACGTCGACACCGACCAGGCCGAGAACGGCGTCGAGACCTATGTCGACATCGACAAGGAAAGCGCGGCGCGCCTGGGCATCAGCGCGAAGGACGTCGACAACGCCCTGTACAACTCCTTCGGCCAGCGCCAGGTCGCGAACATCTACGATGAGCTGAACCAGTACCACGTGATCATGGGCGTGGCGCAGAAGTATGCGCAGTCGCCGGAGTCGCTGAAGGATGTGTATGTGCCGGCCAAGAATGCATCCTCGTCGACGGCGACCGCCGCCGCGGGCAGCAGCTCCACTGCGACCAGTACCGGCGTCACCGCGGTGGCAGGCACGGTGGGCGCGGGCTCCGGCGGCACCAGTTCCAGTAGCGGCGGTTCGGGCGGCACCCCGGCCGCGCCAAGCAACCTGACCGCCGCCCGCGACCCTTCCAGCGGCTCCGCGCTGTCGACCGGCGCCACCACCATGGTGCCCCTGTCGGCCATTTCGAAATTCGCCGAGCGCTCGACCCCCAGCTCGGTCAACCACCAGGATGGCGAGCTGGCCACCACCGTCTCCTTCAACCTGGCCGAGGGCTACTCGCTGTCGGACGGCCAGGCCGCGGTGCGCGACGCCGAAAACGCCATCGGCATGCCGGTCAACGTGCGCGGCAGCTTCCAGGGCCAGGCCAAGCAGGCGCAGGAATCGAGCCAGCAGCAGCCGCTGCTGATCCTGGCCGCCATCGTCGTCATCTACATCGTGCTGGGCATCCTGTACGAGAGCCTGGTGCATCCGATCACGGTGCTGTCGACCTTGCCGTCGGCCGGCGTGGGCGCGGTGCTGGCGCTGCTGATGTTCCACATGGAGTTCTCGATCATCGCGCTGATCGGCGTGTTCCTGCTGATCGGTATCGTCAAGAAGAACGCCATCCTGATCATCGACTTCGCGCTGGAAGCGGAAAGGGCGCGCGGCCTGTCCGCCACCGAGGCGGTGCGCGAGGCCTGCCTGCTGCGCTTCCGGCCCATCCTGATGACGACCCTGGCCGCGGCCCTCGGCGCGCTGCCGCTGGCGATCGGCTTCGGCGAAGGCTCGGAGCTGCGCCAGCCGCTCGGCATCGCCATCATCGGCGGCCTGATCGCCAGCCAGCTGCTGACGCTCCTGACCACGCCCGTGGTCTACGTCTACATGGACAAGCTGCGCACCGTCAAGGACGACGAGCACGAGCTGGCACGCCATCCACACGAACACGAAGCTTCCATTTCCCATCCATGACTATGCGAATTCCTATCCTGCGTCCCTCCCTGATTGCGCTGGCCGCCGCGGCTGCGCTGGCCGGCTGCGCCGTCGGTCCGGCCTACCAGCGCCCGAGCGCGCCCGAGCCGGTGGCTTACAAGGAGCTGCAGGGCTGGGTGCCGGCGGCGCCCGCCGACGCGCTCGAACGCGGACCGTGGTGGACCCTGTTCGGCGACCCGCAACTCAACGAACTGGCGGCCAGCGTCGAGGTCTCGAACCAGAACGTGGCGGCGGCGGTGGCAGCCTACGCCCAGGCCCGCGCCCTCGTCACCGAACAGCGCGCCTCGCTGTTCCCTTCGCTGACCCTGAACGCCTCGGGCACGCGCTCCGGCACGCGGGGCGGCGGCAGCGGCAATGCCACCGTGGACGCCAACGGCAACATCATCGGCGGCGGCAGCGAAGGCGGCAGCGTGCGTAACGCCTACCGCCTGTCGCTGGGCACCAGCTGGGAGCCGGACGTGTGGGGCCGCCTGCGCGCCGGCGTGACGGCGGCCGGCGCCAGCGCCCAGGCCAGCGCGGCGGATCTGGCGTCAGCGCGGCTGTCGGCCCAGGGCGAAGTCGCCTCGGATTACCTGCAACTGCGCGCCATCGACGCCCAGCGCGCGCTGCTGGCCACCACCATCGAAGGCTACCAGCGCGAACTGCGCATCCTGCAGAACCGCTACAACGTGGGGATCATCCCGCACTCGGACGTCTACCAGGGCGAAACCCAGCTGGCCAGCGCCCAGAGCGACGATCTGAGCCTGGCGCGCCAGCGTGCGCAGCTCGAGCATGCGATCGCGGTCCTGGTCGGCAAGACCCCGGCCGACCTGGCGATCGCGCCGCTGCCGAACTGGCAGGTGACGGTGCCCGAGGTGCCGGTCGGCGTGCCGGCGACGCTGCTGCAGCGCCGTCCGGACATCGCCGCCGCCGAGCGCCGCGTGGCCGCCGCCAACGAGCAGATCGGCATCGCGCGCTCGGCCTATTTCCCGAACATCGGCCTGAGCGCATCGCTGGGCAGCAATGGCAGCCGCGTGGCCGACCTGTTCAATGTGTCGAACGCCGCCTGGTCCTTCGGCCTGTCGGCGGCCCAGACCCTGTTCGACGCCGGCGCCACCCGCGCCCGCGTGGAAGGCGCGCGCGCGGCGCACGAGGAAGCGGTGGCGCGCTACCGCCAGACCGTACTGACCGCCTTCGCCGACGTCGAAGACCAGCTGTCCGCGACCCGCGTGCTGTCCCAGCAGCAAGATCTGCAGCGCCGCGCCTCCGAAGCCGCGGACAAGGTCGAGCAGCAGGTGACGAACCGCTACAACGCCGGCCAGGTCAGCTACACGGAAGTGGTGCAAGCCCAGATCACCGCGCTGAACGCCCGCCGCAACCTGATCACGACCCAATCCACGCGCCAGACCACGGCCGTGGCCCTGGTCCAGGCCCTGGGTGGCGGCTGGCATGCCGAATGACCTGCATCAAACCGGGGTCAGAGCCCGATTTTTGGAAAGGTCCAAGTGGAAATGACAGGCGCGGCCTGGGGCTTTTCCCTGCCGGGTAACGATACCTCGGCCGGCGCCGTGCTCTACATCGCAGGCACCGTCGTGTTGACGGCCTGGCTGCGGCGGGCGGAATTCAGGCGTGGCGGACGGGCTGCGGGCGTGGCGATGCTCGACCTGCTCAGCAGCATCAGCCTGGCGATGCCCGCGCTGGCCTACTGGAATGCGCATCTGGGTGCGCGGCTCGGCGATGGTCTGCTGCGCCTGCTGTTCGTGCTCGGCCTGCTGGGCCTGTTCAGCTTCGTCGTCCACGACGCGCGCGCCATGCTGCGCCATCCGCGCCTGAACGAGCGCCAGCGCCGCCGTTTTGCCGCCATCGGCGCCGCGGCGGTGCTGCTGCCATCCACGCTCGAAGTCTGGTGGGGCGCGGAAGCATTAGTCCATCAGCACGCGACCCCTGAAGAAATTGCCCAAAATCGGGGTCTGACCCCGGTTTGATTCAGCTTAAGTCGCGGCGCTGGGCCCAGCGGGCGGCCAGGACGGCGCAGACCATCAGCTGGATCTGGTGGAAGAGCATCACCGGCAGGATCACCATCCCCAGCGCGCCCGGCGCGAACAGGACTTTGGCCATCGGCACGCCGCTCGACAGGCTTTTCTTGGAGCCGCAGAAGACGATCGTGATCTCGTCCTCGCGCGAGAACCCGAGGCGGCGGCTGGCCCAGGTGGCCAGGCCGAGCGCGATCGCCAGCAGCACGCAACACAGCAGGCCGAGGCCGATCAGCGTCGGCAGCGACAGCTTGTGCCACAGGCCTTCGTTGACCGATTCGCTGAAGGCCGTGTACACCACCAGCAGGATCGAGCCCTGGTCGACGATCTTCAGCATCGGCTTGTGGCGGTCGATCCAGGCGCCGATCCACGGGCGGAGGAACTGGCCGGCAAGGAAGGGCAGCAGCAGCAGCTTGACGATCGATAGCACCGCGTCCAGCGTCGATGCGCCGGGTGCGGCGGCGCCCTGCACGATCAGCGTCCCCACCAGCAGCGGCGTGACGAAGATGCCGACGAAGTTCGAGGCCGAGGCGCTGCATACGGCGGCCGCCACGTTCCCGCGCGCCACCGAGGTGAAGGCGATCGAGGATTGCACGGTCGAGGGCAGGGTGCACAGGAACAGGATGCCGACATAGAGGTCGGGCGGCAGCACGGTCCCGGCCAGCGGTTTCATTGCCAGCCCGAGCAGCGGGAACATCACGAAGGTGGAGGCCAGCACCACCAGGTGCAGGCGCCAGTTGGTCAGCCCCGACACCATGGCCTCGCGCGACAGCTTGGCGCCGTGCAGGAAGAACAGCAGGCCGATCGCGACCGTCGTGATCTTGCCGAATACCAGCGCGGCCTGTCCCTGGCAGGGCAGCACGCTGGCCAGTGCGACGCTGCACAGCAGCCAGCCGGTAAACGCATCGGGGATCAGGCGGCGGAGCGGGGCGATGAGAGAAAGCATGGGCGGATGTCGAAGACTGCGGAAGGGCAACCATCTATTTTAGCCCTTTGCCGCGGATGCCGCCGGGACCCGGGCAGGACGTAAATACGGGATAAGACCACAGCGTGAGTATCGGTGAGAAAACTATTTCCTGTCATAAGCAGGAAAGATATACTCGCGCTTGCTTTTTAATCACCCTGGGGTCAAACGTGTTCAAATCCATCGTCCTGCCTGTCGTCGCGGTCATGGGGGTTATCGCCTCCGCCAACGCCGACGAAGGCCAGTGGCAGCCGCACCAGCTGCCGCAGCTGAAGTCCGAACTCAAGCGCATCGGCATCACCATCCCGGCCGAGAAACTGGCCGACCTGTCCAAGCACCCGATGAGCGCCATGGTGTCGCTGGGCGGCTGCTCGGCGTCCTTCGTCTCGCCGGACGGCCTGATCGTAACGAATCACCACTGCGCTTACGGCGCCGTGCAGCGCAACGCGACCCCGGAACACAATTACATCGTCAACGGCTACCTGGCCAAGACCCGCGACGCCGAACTGCCGGGCGGCCCGAGCACCCTGGTCTACGTGACCGAGAAGGTCGAGAACGTGACCGACCGCGTCCTCAAGGGTCTCTCCCCGAGCCTGTCCGGTAAAGAACGCCACGAGCAGGTCGAATCCCGCATCAAGGCCCTGATCGCCGAATGCGAAAGCGATAAAGCTTACCGCTGCTCGGTGCCGGCCTTCCACCGCGGCGGCGAGTACTACCGCATCCGCCAGCTGATGATCCGCGACGTGCGCCTGGTGTACGCGCCGGCCGACAGCGTCGGCAACTTCGGCGGCGACATCGACAACTACGAATTCCCGCGCCAGGCCGGCGACTTCTCCTTCCTGCGCGCCTACGTCGGCAAGGATGGCCGCCCCGCCGATCCATCGCCGGACAACGTGCCTTACCACTCGAAGGACTTCCTGGTCGTCTCGGCCGAAGGCCTGAAGAACGGCGACCCGATCCTGCTGGCCGGCTACCCGGGCCGCACCAGCCGCTACAAGCTGCCGTCCGAGATCCGCTTCGCGCGCGACGTCGACTACCCGGCCAAGGCCGCATCGATCACCGCCGACCTGTCCGTGATCGCAGCCGCCACCATGGGCAATCCGGGCTACGACGTGCGCTACGCCAGCGTGGCCAAGAGCCTGAACAATGTGCTGAAGAAGACCCAGGGCCTGATGGATGGCTTCGCACGCACCGACATCGCCGCCATCAAGGACAAGCAGGACGCCGAGTTCCGCGGCTGGTACAAGCAACACGGCAAGGGCGGCAGCCTGCTGTCCGACCTCGACACCGCGATCGGCGCCGACATGGCCGGTTCGCAGCAGGAAGCCGCATGGGCGGAAGCGACCCACAGCGACCTGCTGAAGAGCGCGCGCACCCTGTACCGCCTGTCGCTCGAGCGCCAGAAGCCGGACGCCCAGCGCGAAGCCGGCTACCAGGAACGCGATCTCTCCTTCATCAAGGCGCGCCTGACCCGCCTGGAGCAGTCCTTCGTGCCCAGCGTCGACCAGGCCCGCTGGACCGCGGCCCTGAACCGCTACGCCAAGGTCGACGCGAAGAACCATCCGCATGGCCTGGACGCGCTGCTGCCGAAGGCCGACGCGCTCCCGGGCATGTACAAGGCTACCGAGCTGGCCGACACGAGCAAGCGCCTGGCCTGGATCGGCAAGGATCCGGAAGCCTTCCGCAGCTCGCACGATCCTTTCATCCAGCTGGCCGTGCGCCTGCAGGACACCGGCATGGCGCTGGAAAACCACCGCAAGGAAGTCGACGGCAACCTGGAACGCGTGATCCCGCAATACATGGAAGCCGTCATCGCCTGGAAGAAGTCGCAGGGCAAGCCGGTCTACCCGGACGCCAACTCGACCCTGCGCGTGACCTACGGCACCGTGGCGCCCTACACCCCGCGTGACGGCATCATCAAGGGCCCGTTCTCGACCGTCGAAGGCATCGTGCAGAAGGCCACCAACAAGGAACCGTTTAACGCGCCCGCTAACCTGCTGCAGGCGATCCGCGAGAAACGCTACGGCGTGTTCAAGGATCCGGTGCTGGGCACCGTGCCGGTCAACTTCCTGTCGAGCGCCGACACCACCGGCGGCAACTCGGGTTCCGCGGTGATGAACAAGCGCGGCGAACTGGTCGGCCTGAACTTCGACTCGACCTACGAGTCGATCACCAAGGACTGGTACTTCGACCCGGTGATCACCCGCGCGATCCACGTCGACATCCGCTACATGCTGTGGGTGATGAAGGAAGTCGACCATGCCGACAACCTGTTGAAGGAAATGACGATCAAGTATCCGAAGAAGTAAGGGGCAGCCTCGTCGTCCCCGCGCAGGCGGGGACCCAAGTTCTGTATGCGTTACGACTGCGGAAACCAGATATCGAAACGCGTCTCGCCCGCCCCCGCAGGCGCCAGCGCATACGTGCAGCCATGCCGCCCCAGCACCTCGCGCACGAACATCAGGCCGATGCCCTGGCCGCCCTTCTTGGTGCTGACGAAAGGCGTGAACAAACGGTGCGGAGGCGCATTCTCGAGCAGGCCGCCGGAATCCGTCACCGACAGGCGCACGCGCTCGCCCAGGTCCTCCAGCTCGACCCGGATCGTCCCGCCTTTTGAAGCGTCGCGCGCATTGCGCTCATCGACCGCCTCGACCGCGTTCTTGACGATGTTCAGCAGCGCCTGCTCGATCAGCTGCACGTCCAGCTGCAGCGGCCCGGCGGCGTCGCAGCGGCTCCAGCCTAGCTGGATGCCGCGTGCATTGCATTGTTCGCGGTTCAGCCACAGGATGTCGTCGACCACGTCCTGCAGGCGGGTCGGGCGCAGCTCCGGGGCCGGCATCTTGACCACCCGCGTGAAGCGGTCGATGAATTCGCCCAGGCTGATGTTGCGGCGCTTGACGGCGACGATGGCGGTGACGAAGTCGCCGGCGTCGCGCTCCTCGAGCTGGCCGCGGTAGGTCAGCAGGGAATCCAGTACCGAGCCGGTGGCGGCCACCGTGTTGTTCACCTCGTGGGCCAGCACGCGGATCAGGCGCGCGTAGGTGGCGCGTTCGGAGTCTTCGAGTTCGGCGGTCAGCTCCTCGACGATCAGGAAGTGGCGCGCGAAGCCGCGGTCGTAGAAGCGGCTGCGCTGCGCGCGATAGCGCCGGCCTTCCATGTCGACCAGCAGCCGGCTCTCGCCCAGGGCCAGCGCGTCCAACTGGCGCACCAGGTCGCGGCTGCGCGCGCGGCCGCGTTCATCGAGCGCCGGGTCGAAGGCAGCCTCGCCATCATCGCCTGCGCCAAGCCAGGCCGACAGCGGCTTGCCCAGCGGCGCACCCAGTCCCAGCAGCGAAGAGGCGCTCGCGTTCACCAGGCTGATCGCGTGGTCGAAGTCGAACACCAGCACCGCGCTCGGCGTCGCTTCCAGCAGGCGTTCCAGGAAGCCCTGCTGCTCGCCGATCGCCAGCCGTTCGCGGTGCAGGGCGGTCAGCATGCCGTTGAACATGCCGACCAGGTCGTCGAGTTCCGTCACGCCCGGCGCGGCCAGGCGCGAAGCGTACTGCTGGTCCTGCAGCAGGTCGTGGAAGCGGCGCGTGTAGCCGAGCGGTTCCAGGGCGCGCCGCACCAGCCACCAGCCCAGCGCCATGCTGGCGACGAGGAGAAGCTCGGCGCCGATGAACAGGATCGGCTGCTGCAGCAGCAGCAGGATCGCGCAGCCGGCAAGCAGAAGGTGCAGCAGCGCCAGGTAGGCCGTGAGCCGCGCCTGCAATTTCAAGGACGGCAGCCTCATTCCTCGCGCACGCCGCTGCCTAGACCATGGCGTTCGAGGCGCCGGTACAGCGCGGTGCGCGACAGGCCCAGCGCCTTCGCCATCCGCGAGATGTTCCCCGTGTGCTGCTGCAGCGCCTGTTCGATCATGTGGCGCTCGACCTGTTCCAGCGTCATGCCGTCCACGCCCAGGCGTGCGCCGGGCGCGCCTTGGTCGACCGCGTTCGCGGCCAGGAAGTCGGCCTGGCCCAGGTGCTGCTTGCCGGCCAGGAGCAGGGCCCGTTCCAGGGTCTGCTTCAGCTGGCGGATGTTCCCCGGCCAGGGCTGGTTCGACAGCCAGTCCAGAGCATCCGGCGCCAGCACGACTTCGCCGAGGCCGTAGCCGTCCGCGACCCTGGCGGCGACGTGGCGCGCCAGCAGCGGGATGTCGCTGCGGCGTTCGCGCAGCGGCGGCAGGCGGATCGTGATCAGGTTCAGCCGGTAGAACAGGTCTTCGCGGAAGTCGCCGGCGGCCACCAGTTCCGCCAGCTCGCGGTTGGTGGCCGAGACCACGCGCAGGTCGGCCTGGGACGCCGTGCTGGCGCCGACCGGCTGGTAGCGCTGGTCCTGCAGCACGCGCAGCAGCTTGACCTGGTCGCCGCGCTGCAGTTCGCCGATCTCGTCGAGGAAGAGGGTGCCGCCGGAGGCCGCGGCGATGTGGCCCTTGCGGTCGCTGCGCGCATCGGTGAAGGCGCCGCGCACGTGGCCGAACATCTCGCTCTCGAACAGCGAACTGGTGATCGCGCCCATGTTGATCTTGACGATGGGCTGCGCCGCGCGCGGGCTGTTGCGGTGGATCGCGTCGGCGATCAGTTCCTTGCCGGTGCCGCTCTCGCCCAGGATCAGCACCGGCGCGCGGGTGCGCGCGACCTGGGCGATCGTCTCCAGCACCTTCAGCAGCTTCGGATGCTCGCCGACGATGCCGGAAAAATCGCATTGCGCATCGAGCGAGCGCCGCGTGAGCTTCGGCGCCGTGGCCGGCGCGGCCATGTCGAGCGTGGCCTCGACCAGCGCGATCAGCTGGGCATTGTCCCAGGGCTTGGTGAAGAAATTGGCGGCGCCGGCTTTTACACCGCGCACCGCCAGCGAGATCGAGCCCCAGGCCGTCATCAGCAGCACCGGCAGGGCGGGCTGCAGCTGCTTGATGCGGGCCAGCAGGTCCAGTCCTTCCTCGCCGCTGGTTTGCAGCGAGAAGTTCATGTCCTGAAGGACCAGATCGACCGGGCCGGCCTGCAGCTGTCCGAGGGCTTGCTGCGGGCCGTCGGCGCAGGCCGCGTCGAAGCCGGACTGCTTGAGCAGCAGGGCCAGCGAGACCTGGACTGCGCTGTCGTCGTCGACGATGAGGATGCGCCGCTTGCGTGTTGGTTCCATGCGTTTCAAATCTTGTTTTATTCGTAGTGCAGCGCTTCGGTCGGGCTCAGGCGGCTGGCGCGCCATCCCGGGTAGAGCGCGCAAAGCAAGGATAGCAGATAGATCACGCCCATCGACAGCCCCGCGGCGCTGATGAAGACGCCCCAGCCGAGGCCCTCGCCGAGCGCGCCGGTGAGCGGCAGCTGGACCAGCAGGACCAGCCCCACCACCATCGCGGTGGAACTGAGCAGCAGCTGTTCGGCGATGATCTGGCGGTAGATGTCGCCGGCGCTGGCGCCGATCGCGCGGCGCAGGCCGATTTCCGGAATCCGCCGCGTGGTGTTCTGCCACAGTACCCCGAACAGGCCGAAGGCCACCATCGCGACCATGAAGGCGGCGATCACGCTCACGACGATGAAGGGCACCAGCTGTTCCTTCAGCACGCTGGCGCGCATCGCCGACAGCGGCGCGATCTCGTAGGCCCAGTCGTTGCGGACCAGCTTGAGCCGGCGGTTGAGTTCCGCCTCGAAGCCGCGCGGGGTGCCCGGCGCCACCTTCAGCAGGACGACCCGCACGCGCGACTTGCCGGCCAGCGGATCGAAGCGCGTCATCACGAAATTCACGGGCGCCATCAGCGGTCCCTTGTTGCGGAAGTCCTCGACCAGGCCGATCACGCGGTAGGTTTTCGGCACCTCGCCGTTGCCCTTGTCGTTCGAGGTCTTGTCGGTGAATTGCTGGCCCAGCGCCTGGCGTCCGGGGAACATCGCGGCCGCCATGCGCCGGTTCAGCACCGCCGGCCGCACGGCCTGGCCATTGTCCTGCGCGTTGAACCAGCGGCCCGCGACCAGCTTGATGCCCAGCGCCGCAGCGACGCCGTCGCTGGCCTCCAAGATGCTGGTGTTCACGCTGGCGCCGGTCTGCGGCGACTTGAAGCTGGTGGTCCAGGTCGACATGGTGTAGGGCGAGTAGGCGGCAAAGCCCACTTCGCGCACCTCAGGCAGTTCCAGCAGGCCGCGGCGCAGCGTGTCGTACACCTCGGCCGGGATCGCCTCGTCGGGCACGTCGCCCAGCACCAACCTGACGGACCAGGTGTCGGCGCCGTCGAAGCCGATCGTCTCCCGGTACAGCTGCCAGTTGCGCACGCCAAAGGCGGCAATGCCGAACACGATCGCGAAGGCGAGCAGGATCTCCAGGCTCAGCATCAGGTTCCTGGACTTGCGCTTCCAGGTCAGTTTCAACAGGTGGCGCAGCATCACGCGGCTCCTTTCAGGGCATGGACGGGATCGAGGCGGGACATCTTCCAGGCCGGGATCAGGCCGGACAGCAGGCCGAACACGAAGGCCAGCAGCATGCCGCAGGCGAACACGGTCGGGTTGAGTCCCACCTTCAGGTAAGGAATCAGCTGGGCGCTCTCCAGCCACCACAGCACCAGGCGGGTGCACGCCAGGCCGATCAGGCCGCCGGCCAGCGACAGCAGCACGTTCTCGACCACCAGCTGGCCGGCCAGCTGCATGCTGGTCGCGCCGAAGGCCTTGCGCACCCCGATCTCCGAGCTGCGCTCGAGGATGCGGCCGGTGTTCAGGTTGACCAGGTTCAGCGCCGGCAGCAGCATGAAGACCAGCATGGCGGCGCCGATGGACAGCAGCAGCGTGGTGCCGCCGGAGTCGGCCTCCTCGCTCTTGCTCAGCAGCCCGCGCGCAAACAGATCCAGCTTGCTGTCGGCCCAGAAGGTATGAACTGCGTAGGCCGCCGGATCCTTGTCAACGAAGCGCTTCGCTGCCCGCTCGACCTCGCGCTTGACGCGGGGCAGGTCGGACGCCTGCTTCGCCAGCAGCATGGCGGCAAAGGAGCCGGTCTGCTCATCGCGCCAGGTCCCGGACGGGAAGGTGTACAGCGGCGCCCAGATGTCGGCGTAGGCGTTCATGTGGATGACGTCTTCGACCACGCCAATGACTTCGAACACCTGGCCGCCGATGCTGATCTTCTGTCCGGGCGCCGCGGCATCGCCGAACAGCCGGCGCGCGGTGGTGGCGTTGATGACGGCGACGAAGCGGCCGTTGGCGTCGTCGCCGGCATTCGGCAGGCGCCCCGCCAGCAGCTTGAAGTCGAGGATGCGCCAGTAGTCGGCGTCGACGCGGCGCATCTCCAGTTCGCTGACGCGGTCGCCCTGGTAGACCGACACCGAGGCCGGCGTGGTGAAGGCCGACACGCGCTCCAGGCCAGCGATCGGCTTCAGGTACTGGTCGATGGTCTTGTAGCCGAGCAGGGTGGTGCGAACGGAGTGGTGATCGGCGCTTTCGCTGCGGATGCCATACACCTGCAGGAAGCGTTCGCTCTTGCCCTCCACGCCGCTCGGCCAGAAGGCGGCTTCGAGCAGGGCGGTGATCACCATCAGCACCACCAGCGTGAGCACGATGCAGACCAGGTTGATCGCCGTGAACAGCTTGCGGCGCATGAAGACCTTCCAGGCCGTCAGCAGGTAGTTACGCAGCATGGGCGTGCTCCTTGCCGACCAGCTGGCCGTCGAACACGCGCACGATGCGGCCCACGCGGCGCGCTTCCTGCTCGTCGTGGGTCACCATCACGATGGTCGTGCCTTCGCTGTTCAGCTTGAGCAGGATGTCCATCACCTCGGCGCTCATCTTGCTGTCGAGGTTACCGGTCGGCTCGTCGGCAAGCAGGATCTGCGGCCGGCCGACGATGGCGCGCGCGATCGCCACGCGCTGCTGCTGGCCGCCCGAGAGCTGGTTCGGGAAGTGCTCCATGCGCGCACCGAGGCCGACCCGCTCGAGCGCTTCGCGCGCCAGGCGGCTGCGCTCGCCGTTGCCCATGCTGCGGTAGAGCAGGGGCAGCTCGACGTTGTCGATCACGCGCAGGTCGGGGATCAGGTGGAAGCTCTGGAAGATGAAGCCGAAGGTCTTGTTGCGCAGGCGCGCCACGTCCTTGTCGCGGTAGGAGGACAGGGCCACGCCGTCGATGTGCACGCGACCCTGGCCCGGGCGGTCGAGCAGGCCGATGATGTTGAGCAGCGTGCTCTTGCCGCAGCCGCTGGGGCCCATCATGGCGACGAATTCGCCTTTGCCGACATGCAGGTCGATGTCCTTCAGCGCCAGGGTTTCGACCTTGTCGGTGCGGTAGGTCTTGCTGACTTTTTCCAGTTTGATCATGTTCTTCTCCTTATTGTGAAATGCGGATGCTGTCCAGTTCCTTGAAGGCGCTGGTGTCGGACACGATGAAGCGGTCGCCCGGCTGCGCACCGCCGGCGACTTCGACCACCTTGCCGTCGCTGGCGCCCAGGTCCAGCAGGGTCTTGCGGGCGGCGCCGTCCATCACCTTGAAGGCGGGCTGGCGGCCCTTGCCGTTGAAGGCGGCGCCGCTGTCGATGACCAGCACGCTGGCGCGGCGGTCGGTGACGATATTCGCGTCGACGCGCATCTTGTTGCGCAGGTGCGGGTTGTGCGGCTGCTCCAGGTCGACCAGCAGCTTGATGGTGCCGTTCTGGATTTCGGGCAGGATGGTGTGCACGCGCCCTTGCAGGACTTCGCCGTTCTGCTCGACGCGCACCGGCTGGCCGGCCGCCAGCTGGCGTGCGTGGAAGTCGGACAGGGTCGCCTCGACGCGGTAGTTGTTCAGTTCCGAGACGCGCGCCACCAGCTGGCCGGCCGCCACGCTGGCGCCTTCCTCTTCGACCAGGGAGGTCAGCATGCCGGAGAAGGGCGCGGTCACGCGGGTCTGTTCGAGCAGGCCTTGCTGGCGCGCGATCTGCTTTTGCAGGATGGCCTGTTGCAGCTTGGCCGCGGCGATGTTGCTGGCGGTGGCGCGCCGCGTGTCCTCGATCAGCTCGCGCTGCTGGCGCAACTGGACCTCGTTGCGCTGCACGTTCAGTTCGGAAGTCAGCAGGTCCTGGCCCGACACCAGGCCGCTTTCGCGCAGCTTGCGGTTACGCTCGCGCAGCGCACGGCTGGCCTGCAGGTCGATCTCCAGCAGTTCGATGGCGGAGGCGATCTGCTTGTGCTTCTGGTCCATCTCGAGCTTGAGCGTGAGCACCTTGTTGTCCTGCTGCGCCAGCTGCTCCTTCAGCGCTTCCAGCGCCAGGCGGATTTCGCGGTCGTCCAGTTCGAGCAGCAGCTCGCCCTGTTTCACCTGCTGGCCCGGCTTGGCGTGGACCTTGGCGATGCGGCTCGCGCCGGGGCTGGACACCACTTCCTCGTGGACCGGAATGACCACGCCGGCGGCATTGATGGTGTTGTCGACGCTGCCGCGGCGGACTTCGGCGATGACGACATCGCGGGCCGCCACGCTGGGTCGCACGATGCGGTTGATGCCCCAGGCCGCGGCCAGGATGCCGGCGCACAGGAGGATGCCGGTGGCGAGCCGGAAGTGGCGGCGGCGGCGCAGGATGTCGATGCCGATGGCTTGGTCCATGGGATGCTTGCGATGAAGGAGTGACAATGCCTTCCTTATTGCAAGCATCGTGCCAGGGCGCTTTCACAGGGAGCGAGGCCCCGGGCCCGCCGCCGCCTTGCCCGCACGCGGGCATGGGTGTCCGGATCCGGGCAGTCCGGTATGGCGCCGCGGCGCTTTACTGGCCCAGGTGTTTGCCCAGGAAGCTTTCGAGCCGCTGGTAGAACTCGGTCACGTTCTTCGTATCGTAGAAGCCGTGGCCCTCGTTGGGCGCGAGGAACCACTCGGGCGGATGGCCGGCCTTGACCAGCGCCGCGCGCATCGCCTCGGCATGTTCGACCGGGGCGCGCTTGTCCTTGCCGCCGTGGACCAGCAGCACCGGCACGGTGATCCTGGCCGCCAGCGCCACCGGCGAGGCCTTGTCCAGTTCGGCCTTGCCGGCGCCCACGGTCTTGCCGATGTAGGCGGCGCGGTAGGCGTCCAGGCGGTTGTTCTCGGGCCTGGCCAGCAGGTTCAGGTCGTACACGCCCAGGTAGCCGACCGCGCACTTGAACAGCGACGGTTCGCGCGCGGCCAGCATCAGGGCCGAATAGCCGCCGAAGCTGGCGCCGTACACGCACATGCGCGTGCCGTCGACTTCTCCTTGCGCCACGGTCCAGCGCACGCCGTCGACCAGGTCGTCCTGGATCTTGCCGCCCCATTCGCGGTAGCCGGCTTCCTTGAAGTCGGGGCCGCGCCCGCCGGAGCCGCGGAAGTTCACCTGCAGGACGGCGTAGCCGCGGCTGGCCAGGAACTGCGCGTCGTTGTCGTAGAACCAGCCGTCCGATATGCCGAAGGGGCCGCCGTGCGGCATCAGCACCAGCGGCGGCTTGACGCCGGGCGCGTGGGCCGGCATCGTCAGGTAGCCGTGCAGTTCGAGGCCGTCGCGCGCGTGGAAAGCGACCGGCCGGCGCGGCGCCATCCTGTCCGGGTCGATGGTCTCGAGCGAGGAAAACAGCAGGTTCGCCTTCATGGTCTTGCGGTCCAAAAGGTAGTAGGAACCAGGATCGCGGTCGCTCGACACGCCGAACAGCAGCACGCCGCCGTCGTCGCTGAAGTCGACGAAGTGCAGGTAGTGGTCGGGGAACTGCGCGCTCAGGGTTTTGTGCAGGCGCGCTTCCTCGCTCTTCTCGTCGAAGTAGACCGCGCGCGGTCGTCCGACCGCCGAGTGGGCGCCGAAAGGTTCGCCCAGGTTGGAGGCGAACATGACGTCGCTGAAGCTGCCGGCCTTGTCGGCGAACAGGATGGTGCGCTTGCCGCTCGCGATGTCTTCCCGGATCAGCTGGTCGGGACCGCCGTCCTCGGAATAGGTCACGTACAGGGCGCGGTCGTCGGCGCTGAAGACCAGCGGCACGTAGCGGCGCCCGAGCTGCCCGCCGGCCTTCTGCCAGCGCTTGCCGGCGTCGTCGTAGCGCATCAGCAGGACTTCGGCGTTCTCGTCGGCGCCGTAGGCATAGCGCGGCTGGCCGCTGTTCTGGATGACGAAGCCCAGGTCCGGCGCCGACAGGTCGGCCACCAGGGTCCGCACGGCGCTGCGCGAATCGACGTCGTACAGCATGCTGTGGCTGCCCTCCCAGGGATGGGCGGTCAGGAACAGGCGGCTGTTGTGGCTGCGCGGGATGTCTTCGACGTAGCCGAAGCCCTCGTCGTTGCCGTAGCGGTCCCCGCGGCTGGAGAACAGGCGCATGCGGTAGCCGTACAGGTATTCCTGCTTGCTGCCGTCGAGTTCCGCGGCCAGCACTTCGCCGGTGGGCACCGGCTTTTCGCGCGAACCCAGCTCCTTGCCCTTGGCGATGGCGAGGCGGGTGGTGCTCAGCCAGCGGTAATCGAGCGGCACCTCGAAGGCCGGCATGCGGATCGCGCCCGTCGTCTGCATCTCCGGCACCGAATACACCATCACCACCGGCACGAAGCGGTCGCCGTCGGGAACGCGCACGGTGAGGGCGAGGTGCTTGCCATCCGGGGCCAGGCGCGGGCGCGAGAACTGGTCTTCGTAGACAAAGGCGGCCAGCGGCACGCCGGGCGCGGCAAGCACGGGCGCGGCCCGGGCCGCCAGCAGGAAGGTGCACAGGAACAGGGATCGCAGGCGCATGGAAGCTCCGGTCGGTCGAGGTGGGACGGTCCAGCCATTATGTATGCACGCGCCGCCCAAAATACTCACCAATTCTCAAACCGCGCCTTGCGCATTCACGCGCCAGCTTCGATAATCGACTGTTATGAATGAGCCGCTCACCCTTCTCGGTTTTCCGACCACATCCCTCGAACTCATCTCCTTCGTCCTGGCGATCGTGACGGTGCTGCTGAACATCCGCCGCATCCACTGGGCCTGGCTGTTCGCCATCGTGTCGTCGGCGACCTACGGCATCGTGTTCTTCAAGGCCCGCCTGTACGGCGACGCAGGCCTGCAGGCCGTCTTCATCGCCGCCTCGATCTGGGGCTGGTACGAATGGCTGCGCGGGAAAGGCGAGGACGACCAGCCGCTGGTGGTGACGCGCCTGGATCGCGCCGGCTGGACCTGGTCGCTGGCCGGCTGGGCGCTCGGTTTCCTGGCGCTGTCCTGGTTCCTGCACGCCTTCACGGACACCGACGTGCCGCACATGGACGGCTTCCTGACCGCCGGCAGCCTGCTCGGCACCGTGCTCGCGGCGCGCAAGAAAGTCGAGAACTGGCATGTGTGGATCGCGGTCGACGTGCTCTACGTCGGCCTGTATGTCTACAAGAACCTGCACCTGACCGCGATCCTGTACGCGGTGTTCGTGATCATGGCGGCGCTGGGCCTGCGCACCTGGGCGCGCGCGGCGCGCGAGGGCGTGCGATGAGCCGGGGTTCGTCACCGAAGCGGATCGCCATCCTCGGCGCCGAATCGACCGGCAAGTCGACCCTCGCGCCCGCGCTGGCGGCGCGCTACGGCACGCTGTGGGTGCCGGAATACCTGCGCGAATTCGTCGAGGCCCAGAACCGGGTGCCCTTCGAGGACGACCAGCCGGGCATCGCGCGCACCCAGCTCGCGCGCGAGGAGGCGATGGCGGCATCGCCGGAAGCGCAGGACTTCCTGTTCTGCGACACCACGCCGCTGCTGACCGCGGTCTACAGCCGCATCTACTGGGGCCGGGTGCCACCCGAGCTGCTGGCGCTGGAAGCACGGCACGATTACGCGGCGACCCTGGTCGCGGGCCTGGACCTGCCCTGGGTGCCGGACGGCCTGCAGCGGGAATCGGAAGAGGTGCGCAAGCAGGTGCACGAATGCCTGCTGGCGGTGCTGCGCGAACGGTGCATCCCGTTCACGCTGCTGGAGGGCGACCTGCCGCGGCGCATGCGGCAGGTGGAGGCGCTGCTCGCTTAGAAGTCGAACTGGCCGGAGAGGCGGAAGGTGCGCGGCGCGCCCGGCAGCAGGTAGCCGCCCAGCGCCGGCGTGACGTCGCGCCAGTAGAACTTGTCGAAGAGGTTGTCGACGCGGGCGCGCAGCGTGATCTTCGTCGCGCCCACCTTCAGGCCGTAGGCGGCGCCCAGGCCGAACACGTGGTAGCCGGGCACCAGCACGCGGTTCTCGACGTCGAAGGCCTTCCTGCCCGCATACTGCCAGTTGGCGTCCAGCTTCAGGCCGGGCAGCCGCGGCACGGCGTATTCGATCCAGGTGGTCGACTTGAAGTTGGGGGCGTCGGTGACGCGCTTGCCGTCGATGGCGGCGTCGCCGGTGCCGTCCTGGCGCGTGTTCAGCGCCATCAGCGAGACGCCCGCCTGCAGGCCGGCGCCCAGCTTGCCGTCCGCCGCCAGCTCGAGGCCGCGATGCGTCTCGCGGCCGCCGCGCACATACGGGTGGCGCTGCTCGGTCTCGCCGTCGACGACGACGGGCAGCGTGCGGTTCGGGTCCGTGTACTCGAGGCCCTGGCGAATCTGGAACAGCGATGCCGACAGGTTCAGGCCGGCCATCGAGCCTTTCATGCCGATCTCGAACTGCTTCGACCGGCCCGGCTCCATCACCTGGTTTTCGTTCGCGGTTTCCATCGGCGCGATGCCGCCGTGCTGCAGCCCATGGCTCACCGCGCCGTAGACGTTCCAGTCGCGGTTCAGGCCATACACCAGCGCGACGCTCGGCAGCAGGAAGGAATCGCGGCTGGCGACGTAGTCCGGATCGATGTAGTCGCGGCGTTTGGTTTGCACATAACGCAGGCCGCCGTGCAGTGTCAGCTGCGACGTGATGCCGACGATGTCCTGGGCGAACAGCGCGCTTTCCTGGTCGCTGCGGCGCTCGAATACCGGCCCGGTGACGCGCTCCGGACCGACGTGCGGCGTGTCCAGCGGATGCCAGATATTGCTGTAGCCGACGTAGTCGTAGACGTAGTCGCCGAAGCTGTCGTGGCGTTCGGCCCAGGACGCGCCCACGGTCAACTGGTGGCGCAGCGCGCCGGTGGCGAAGCGGCCCTGCAGCATGGCCTGCACGCCCCACGGGCTCTTGCGCTCGCCCACGCTCTGGTAATCGTAGACGTCGTAGTCGCCGTTCGAGCAGTAGCCCGGATAGTAGCCATCGCCCTCGTTGCTGCAGCCGTAGGGGAAGGCGGTGTAGTCGTCGCGCTTGAACCAGTGCTTGTTGCCGGCGATGGTCGCCTTCCAGCCATCGGCCAGCCGGTATTCGAAGCGCAGGCCGAGATTGGTGTCGCGGGTGTCGACCGGGCGCGCCCAGGGCTGGTCGTTCATCAGCAGCTTGCTGGAGACGCCGCTCGGCAGCACTTCGCCGCGGATCAGCTGGTAGCCCGGCGCCGTGAGCTGGGCCTTGTGCTGGTAATCCATGTCCAGCTCCAGTTTCGCATCGGGACTGATCTGCCAGTCGAAGGCGCCGGAGACGAACTGGCGCTCGCCGTTCGCGCCGCGCACATAGGAGTGCAGGTCGGCCGCGGCGGCGTTGATGCGATAGCCGAAGCGGCGGTCCTCGAAGCGGCCGCCCAGGTCGACGGTGCCGTACAGGGTGCCGCGCTCGCTGACTTCCACGGTGGCGGAGCGCAGCGGCGTATTGGTCGGGCGCTTGGTCACGTAGTTGACGATGCCGCCCGGCGTGGCGACGCCGGCGCTGAGGCCGGCCAGGCCCTTCAGCACCTCGATGCGTTCCTTGTTCTCGAGCGCGATCTGGGTGTCGCCCGGGATCGCGAAGCCGTCCTTGCGGTAGCTGTAGTTGTTATCGAGGGCGAAGCCGCGGATCGAGAACTGCTCGGCATAGCCGACCGCGTTGTAGGCGTCGCTGACCGAGGCGTCGTAGCGCATGGCCTCGGTGGCCGAGCGGATCGACAAGTCCTGCATCTGGCTGCGGCCGATGGCGGTGATCGAGGCCGGGGTGTCGACGATGGCGGTGTCGGCGAAACCGCCGACGGCGGCACGCTCCAGGTTGGGCGCCCGGGCGCCGGTGACGACCACTTCGGCGATCGGCTGGCCTTGTTCTTGCGCGTGGGCGTTGAAAGCGAAGGCTTGCGCGATGGCGCAGGCCAGGAGGGAATACTTCAGTTCAGGTTTCATTCGTTTGCTCGTCATCGCGCGCCGTTTGGCGTCGCTGCTTTTAAAAAAAGCCGGAGCCAACTGGGGGAAGGGCAAACAGGGATGGGCGCCATCTCAGGCACCGCTTTGCGCTTTCCTTCGCTGGCATTATCCAGATCAGGTACGAAGGGTATCTCTCACCCGGCAGCGAACATCTGCTGCCAGGACCCCTAGCGAAGGCGCGAGTGTAGCACGGAAGCGAACGGGCGTGGTGCTTGTGGCAAGCCGTAACGCAGGCTTCGCGCAACGGGCGCCCCAGGCGCTGTTCATCGGTAGCAGCCTGGCTCGGCAACAAAAGTCGGGGTGCACGCGTTTCGGCGGGGGGGAAGGGCGTATGCTATGCACAGACTCCCAACCGCAGATGGAGGCCACGATGTCCGTCACCAATGCTTCTGCCGGCACCAATGTCCACGAGATCGCCGACGGTGTCTACCGTATCAATACCCCGGTCGACATCGTGCCGGGCGGCTTCTCCTTCAACCAGTACCTGATCGTCGACGAGCAGCCGCTGCTGTTTCACACGGGACCGCGAAAGATGTTCCCGCTGGTGCGGGAAGCGGTCGCCAGCATCATGCCGGCCAGCCAGCTGCGCTTCATTGCCTTGTCGCATTTCGAAGCGGACGAATGCGGTTCGCTGAACGAGTGGCTGGCCGCCGCGCCCCACGCCGTGCCGCTGTGCAGCCAGGTTGCGGCCATGGTGTCGGTGAACGATTTCGCGGACCGGCCGGCCCACGCAATGGCGGATGGCGCCGAGCTCAGCCTGGGGAAACGTTCGGTCAAATGGCTGGATGCGCCGCATTTGCCGCACGGCTGGGAAACCGGCTTCCTGATGGACACGCACACCCTGACGATGTTTTGCGGCGACCTGTTCACCCAGGGCGGCACGGGCGCCGATGTCCTGACCTCGGATGACATCCTGGAGCACAGCGAAGCCTTCCGCAAACCCATGGATTACTTTTCGCACTCGACGAATACCAGGCAATTGATCGAGCACCTCGCCGCCGAAGCACCCTGGACCCTGGCCTGCATGCATGGCAACGCCTGGAGCGGGGATGGGGCGCGGCTGCTGCGGGCTCTTGGGGAAAGGCTCGTCGGCAGCTAATTGCAGGCCAGACGAAACGCTAGGTGCAGTCGGCTACAGCATCATGAAAGTCGTGCTCGTGCACTAGCAGGATTCTGGCCCCAGCTTTTCTTAACGCCACAGCCATTTCGACTTTTCGACCGTAGCATGCATATGCCCAGCACGGATTTCCATCGGCCCCGATAATGAGATAGTCGAGCTTTTTTGATACTGAGTTTGTGAATGTAGCGCCGAGACCCTCGACGATTTCGCGTAACTCATCTCGTGAATACTTGGCCGAAGATCCGGTAAAGCCAAAGACTTTCCCTTCAAAAGTCACGTCTGGACACACTGCACAGACGGCAGTCGTAGAGAGTGCTTTATGTGAAGTTGCTACCGATCGACTTTCCGAAATGGCTGTGAACTCGGCAAAAAAATTGAGAAGTAGTTCGTGACTGCTTGCCATTATCGTCTTATCCCTCAATACGGTCGTGATGACGCTTTCGACCTCTTCATATGGCCAACGAGTCTTCAGGTGTTCGTGTTCATATAGCCAGTCGGCCAAGCCGCGAAGTTCCGTCTCGTTGATTTCCCCGTCTGCGGCGATTCCCCCCATTAGGCCGTGAAGGCGCTGCATATCGGCAGTGGCCGTGTCGAAAAAATCTGCTGACATCAACTTCTCACACAGCCAAAGTATGTTCTGCCTTTCGTCATCGGTGAGGATGCCGTCGGCAATCGCTGCGTCGACTACTGGAATCAGTTCATTGAAAGGATGGCTGTACTGCAGTTGGCGGTTTTCGTTCAACCAAGCTTCAACGTAGGCCAGTTCTTTCTCATTGACCGTGCCATCGATCGCGATGCCTTCAATTAGACCGATCAGCGAGTTAATAGCTTTCTCCAGGCGTGCTCGGCCGGTAAAACGATAGTAAGGTCGATAGTCGATATTCATTATGCATCCTCCACATTTGATGAATTCCTGGAAGTGGGAGCTTTCCTCGCCCGGGCTTCGTCGTACAGCGTTCTAGCGTACGCTTAATTTCCTCTATGAATCTCACCAATTGTTGCGACGAGTTGACAGCACTAAGATGACAAATGGCGTCAAGGTCACTGAAGACGGCGAATGAAAAAGGCCGCTGAAACTTCAGCGGCCCAGGTGACAAATATGACTCTGCTTGAACTCAGATCTGCGCCGGCTCCAGCACCGGCGCCGCATGTTCGACATGGGCGCGTGCGTGCATCAGGTGGCGCTGCAGGGTGCTGCGGGCAGATTCGCCGATCAGGCGCCAGTGCTCGCGGCGCTGGGCCGCGCGCTTGCGGTGCTTGGACGGCATCTCGGACAGCGGCTTGACGTAGAAGGGCAGCGCGATACGGTAGCCCTGCTTGCCAGGCATCTCTTCGCCGCCCAGGATTTTCCAGAAGCCGTCGTAGGCGTTGGCGAAGTGCTTTTCGGGGTCCGGATCGTAGGCGAGGTGGTCTTCGCTGCGGATCGCGACCACCTGGTCGATGCCGACCGCCTGCGCCACGCCCTGCATCGCGGCGAAGCAGAAGAAGCTGGGCGAGTTGTTCGGGAACACGCGCTCGAAGGCTTCGAAGGCGGCGCCGGAATCGATCCAGCGGCCCTGGTTACGGGCGATGAAGGGGACCACAGGCGCGTCGACGCCGACCATGTGGCCTTCGAGCCAGCTGAAGGAAAGGCGGTGCAGGCATTTGCCGTCGGCGACCAGGGCCAGGGTCAGGTCGCCCTCGGCATTGCTGCGCGAGGCCATTTCGAGCTGGATCATGAAGCTGCTGCCTTCGGCATCAATCTGCCACAGCGGCAGGCAGCGGGCGCCGTAGACGGCCTGCTTGTAGGCTTCGTTGAAGGTGGTTTCCTCGAAGCGGTAGTGGCTCAGGACCGCCTGCACGCGCCGGCGCGCCGACATGCCCTTGACCAGGTAGTCGCGGTGACTCAGGTGGTGGAAGGCGTCGTCGTTCGGCGGCAGCGCCACGTGATTGCGGTAGACGCCGAGCTGGCACAGGGCGCGGTGGTCGCGCATGTAGGCCAGCACGCGCAGGCTGCGTGCGATGCACAGGATCCAGGAAGTGAGGCTGTACTGGCTGCGGCGGGCCATCCAGTGCTTGCTGAGGTGAGCGAAAATCATGGTGCGCTCCGGGCGTTCATTATCGGGGTGGTTCTATCTTGACTCACCGGCCCGGTCGGCACGGTGATATTGCTCAACGGAAATAAAATGCTGGGCAGGTCAAGATCGGCACGCTCGATAACGCATCCCTTTTGTATTTTTCTTTGTGATCACGATGTCTCTTGTTGATTTTTTGTCAGGCAAATATCGCCATTTGCAAGACTAGCACGATTGCCGCGCCGAACATCGAAAACCTCATGAATAATTGAGTCATCCTGAATAAGTTGAGAAGTGGGGAATGATGTACGAACTTTTTTACTGGGCCGGAATCATGGGCAATGAGGCCTAGCGAGAACTCTTATTAACTGTTGCCGTCAGCCATTCTTGGCAAGGGTCATGGCGAGGTACCTCAACGCGAGTTATTCCGTTGGAGCGGACTGTTGATCTAGTTCCCTCAAGCTTCTGACATCTGCCAACGCTGCCCCTGTGCAGTCGAGCAAGAATCCCCCCTTGCTCAATCCGCACGGAGAGAAACATGGCTGTAGACGCTTACCTCAAAATTGAGGGCATCAATGGGGAATCGACCGATGAACGCCATAAGGACTGGATCGAGGTTTTCAACGTCCTTTACGCGGTCAATCAGCCCAGAGCCGAAAGCATATCGACTGCTGGCGGGATGACGAGTGGAAGGGCAGAGCTGTACCCGCTCACCTTCAGGAAGTTGGCCGATATCGCGTCCCCGGTTCTGCTGCAAACCTGCGCAGCTGGCAAAACGATCCCCAAAGCTACTTTTGAGTTCATGCGGGCTGACGGTGAAGGCAAGCCCATCCCTTACTTCAAGATCGAACTTGAACATTTGATGATCGCGAACATGACGCCGGATAGCGGTGAGGGCGGACTCATAAGCGAACGAGTGCAACTAGCCTATGCAAAGATCAAGTGGACTTACACCCGCCAAAGCATCAAGGGCGGTGCGCAGGGCAATTCGTCGGGCGGCTGGGACTGTAACGCTAACAAAGTGTGCTAAGCGGAGGCGAACATGGCCGAACCCTATCACGGCGATGACATGGTCGTCTGCCCGCTCGACTTTACCGACTTTAAACGCACTTGTGCTGTCATCGTATCGGGTGACGGCATCAATGCTTGCGGTCATGCGCTCCTTCACGTGGGCGATGCCTGGTACTCCCACGTGGCAGGCGTTTACGACCTACCCAAATTCATGCATGAGAGCGGTTATCAGCGATACTTGAAGGAGAACGGTAAGCGCGAAATTCGACGGTGGATTGTCAAACTGGCTGACCCTGTAGGCGCTCATCTAAAGTTGCATGAACTGATGAAAAAGCCGTGGTTATGGGGTGTTTTGCCTCACAATTGTGCTTCGTTTGTTGAGGAAGTCATGAAGGCCGGTGGGAGCAACGCAGGCATGTATCTTAACTGCCCTCGAGCGGAGGCTTTTGCATGATGCGGACAGCCCTCATTTCTCTTGGTGCTGCCTTTCTGATGGCTGTGATTACCTATTTGGCGATGCTCCTCCTGGCGCCGACTATGTATGCAGAAAAGGCCTTCAACATCCTTTGCGCCGCATTTGTCGGATCGGCAGTCGTTACATCCATAGCGTTAATCCGCAGGCGACGGTAATCTGCAGAATTTTGTTCATTGTAAAAAGGCAGCTTACGCCGCCCTTCATGCTACCCCTGAAGAAACTTTTTGCCAACGACCAGGTGGCCGTCTGAGTTTTCGCGCGTCAGGTGTTCCGCCTTTGCTCTGACCACTCATCTGTCACCTGAGTCTGCTTCAACGAGATTCAATGAGCTGCCCGGAAAGTGTCCCGTTTCCACCTTTTTTTAGCAAACCACTTGCATCGATCTCAAGCCTGTCGTGCCTCGCAAAACGGTAGAGCGGTCTACTATAGCCCTTCAACCATACGAGGAAGAATTTCATCATGGTGCGACCCTACGAACTTTTTTACTGGCCGACGATCCAGGGGCGTGGCGAATTCGTCCGGCTGGCGCTGGAAGAAGCCGGCGTCGACTACATCGACGTGGCCCGCGAGCCGGGCGGCATGGCGCGACTGATGGCGGCGATGGACGGCCCGGATCATCCGCCCTTTGCGCCGCCCTTCCTGAAGGCGAACGGACTGACGATCGGCCAGACCGCCAACATCCTGCTGTTCCTCGGCCAGCATCATGGGCTGGCGCCCAGCGAGGAGGCCGGCGGCCTGTGGGTGCACCAGCTGCAGCTGACGATCGCCGACCTGGTCGCCGAAGTGCACGAGACCCACCATCCGATCGCGACTTCGCTGTACTACGAGGACCAGCGCCCGGAAGCCAAGCGCCGTTCGGCCGACTTCATCGAGACCCGCATCCCGAAATTCCTCGATTACTTCGAAGGGATCCTGGCGCGGCCCGAGCCCAAGGATTATTTGACGGGCGATACGCTCACCTATGCCGACCTGTCGCTGTTCCAGCTGGTCGAGGGTTTGCGCTATGCCTTCCCGGCGACCATGGGGCGGATCGATGCGGGCTATCCGCTGCTCGGGGCCTTGCGCGACCGCGTGGCGGCGAGGCCGCGGATTGCGGCTTACCTGAAATCGAAGCGGCGGATCGCGTTCAATGAGGAGGGGATTTTCCGGCATTATCCGGAGTTGGAGCAGCAGGAGAAGTAGCACCTCATTCCTGCTTTTTAGCCTTTGTTCCCGCGAAGGCGGGGACCCAAGTCCTGCTTGCGCCAACAGTACGCACACAAACTTGGTTTCCCGCCTGCGCGGGAACGACGAGCAAGCGCGGGAATGACGGTTTAGCGGTCCCAGGCTGGCGCAAAGTCCGGGCTGACCAAGCGTTCACCACGCTCCAGCCCATCGATCGCGGCGATATCCTCCGCCGACAAGCGAAGCGCCAATGCCCCCAGATTGGCGGCCAGGTTCTCCCGCTTCGTCGACGAAGGAATCACCGCATACCCCTTCGCCATCGACCACGCCAGCGCCGCCTGCGCCGGCGTCGCGTTCAAGCGCGCGGCAATCGACAGGACCGCAGGATCGGCCAGCACCTTCCCGTACGCCAGCGGCATGTAGGCCGTCACATGAATCCCGTGTTCGCGCGCAAAACCGGCCACGCCACGGTTCTGCAGGAACGGATGCAGCTCCACCTGATTGGTGGCGATGTTCGACGCGCCGACGGCGTCGATCGCCTGCGCCAGCAGCGCCTTCGTAAAATTCGACACGCCGACCGCAGCGCTCAGCCCCTGCGCGCGCGCTTCAAGTAAAGCCTGCATCGATTCGGCCACCGGCACCGCGCCCTGCGGCGAAGGCCAGTGGATCAGGGTCAGGTCGACCTGCTCGAGGCGCAGCTTGTGCAGGCTGTCCTTCAGGCTGGCAATCAGCTTGTCGCCGCCCAGGTTCTCGGTCCAGATCTTGGTGGTGACGAAGACCTCGCGGCGCGGCACCTCGGCGGCCTGCAGCGCCGCGCCGACCTCGGCCTCGTTGCCGTAGATCTGGGCGGTGTCGACGTGGCGGTAGCCCAGTTCCAGGCCGTTACTGACGGAATCGATGGCTTGCTGGCCCTGCAGGCGGAAGGTGCCGAGGCCGAGTTGCGGAATGGTGTTCATGACTAATCTCCCGAGAAGAATTTAGTGGGTAAGGACGGCGGTGTCCGAAGCGGCAGGCGCCGCGATGCCGCGCGCCGCGTCGCGCCGGTCCAGGCGGCCGGCCAGGGTGGTGAGAAGCAGCGCGCCCAGCACCACCAGGGCGCCGATCCAGGGCGTGGCCATCAGGCCGATGCGGTCGACGATGATGCCGCCGCCCCAGGCGCCCAGCGCGATGCCGACGTTGAAGGCGGCGATGTTCAGGCCCGAGGCCACGTCCACCGCCTGCGGCGCATCGCGGCCGGCGCGCTGCACCACATACACCTGCAGGCCCGGCACATTGCCGAAGGCGACCGCGCCCCAGGCCAGCACGGTGACGAGTACCGCGATCTTGTTGGCGGCGGTGAACTGCAGCACCAGCAGCACGGCGGCCAGCAGCGCGAACACGATCTGGAGCGCGCGCACCGGGCCCTTGCGGTCGGCCAGCTTGCCGCCCCAGATATTCCCGAAGGCGACCGAGACGCCGTACACCAGCATCACCAGCCCGACCGCACCGGCCGAGAAGCCGGCCACCTGCTGCAGGATCGGCGCCAGGTAAGTAAAGGCGACGAAGGTGCCGCCGTAGCCCAGCGTGGTCATGGCATACACCAGCAGCAGGCGCGGTTTCTTCAGCACCGACATTTGCGTGAGCAGCGAGGATGGCTTGCTGCCGGCGATCGCGCGAGGGACCAGCAAAGCGATGCCGATGAAGGCGATCACGCCCAGCATGGCCACCGCCAGGAAGGTCATCTGCCAGCCGAAGTGCTGGCCGATGAAGGTCCCGAGCGGCACGCCTGTCACCAGGGCGACGGTCAGGCCGCTGAACATCAGGGCGATCGCGCTGGCCGCTTTCTCTTTCGGCACCAGGCTGGTGGCGATGGTCGAGCCGATCGAGAAGAACACGCCGTGCGCCAGGCCGGTCAGCACGCGCGCGGCCATCAGCGCTTCGTAGCCGGGCGCCATCCAGGCGACCAGGTTCCCGGCCGTGAACAGCAGCATCAGGCCGAGCAGCAGCAGCTTGCGCGGCACGCGGCCGGTGAGGGCGGTCAGCACCGGCGCGCCGATGGCGACGCCCAGCGCATACAGGCTGACCAGCAGGCCGGCCGAGGGCACGGACACCTGCAGGCTGGCGGCGATGGTGGGGATCAGGCCGACGATCACGAATTCGGTGGTCCCGATGGCGAAGGCGCTGAGTGTCAGCGCCCAGAGTGCGAGTGGCATGGTGGATTCTCCTGTTGCCTTTGATCGAAACCAGCATTCTGCCGACCGCGGCGTGCAAGAAAAACATGCCGTCGTACAATAGACTTTTGACTCGGAGTCACAAATGCTCGATGTCGGCGCCTTGATTACCTTCGTCACCGTCACGGAAACGGGCTCGTTCTCGACCGCCGCCCAGCAGCTGGGGCAGACGCCCTCGGGCGTCTCGCGTACCGTCTCGCGGCTTGAAAAAGAGCTGGGGATGACGCTCATGCACCGCACCACGCGGCGCCTCGACCTGACCGCTGAAGGGGCCTGGCTGCTGGAGCGCGCGCGCCGGGTGCTGGGGGAACTGGAAGATACCGAGGCCCAGGCGGCGGCAAGGCGCGGCCATCCGGCGGGACTGGTGCGCGTGAACGCCGCCACGCCGACGCTCGACCATTTGATTGCGCCGCTGGTGGCGGACTTCCTCGACCAGTACCCGCAAGTGTCGCTGGAGCTCACCAGCGGCGAGACCTACGTCGACCTGATCGAGGAAAAAGTCGACGTCGCGATCCGCATCGGCATCCTGCCCGACTCCAGCCTGAACGCGCGCCTGCTGGGCCATAGCCGCATCCGCGTGCTGGCCGCGCCTTCCTACCTCGAACGCCACGGCCGCCCCGGCAAGGTGGCCGACCTGGCCGCACACCGCCTGCTGGGCTTCACGTCGCCGGCCACGCTGAATACCTGGCCGCTGAGCGACGGCGGGCACGAAGGCTGGGCCGCCAGGCCGAAGGTGACGGTGTCCAGCGGCGAGACCCTGCGCCACCTGGCACTGGAAGGGGCCGGCATCGTCAGCCTGTCGGACTTCCTGACCAAGGCGGACGTGGCCGCCGGCCGCCTGGTGCCGGTGCTGGAGCAGTGCGCGCTGCCCTGGCGCCAGCCGGTGTGGGCGGTGTTCTACAAGCAGGAGGCGCTGGCGCCGCGCGTGGCGGCCCTGGTCGACTTCCTGGCGCAGCGCCTGTCGGCCGTGCTGGAAACGCGCTGAACGGCGGCTTGTTGTTTTGCTCATGCATGGGTTAGCATCCTTTGGCCAGACCAATATGCCAACCAGCAGAGGATCCATGACACAACGCCGCCAGTTCCTGATCAATGCGCCGCTCGGCCTGCTCGCCGTGGCCGGGGCCTCATCGTCCACATTCGGCGCCGAACCCGTCCCCCAGGTCGCCGACACGCCCGGCGCCCCACCCACTTTCGGCGCCACCCCGGCGGTCGGTCCGGAGGTCACGCCCGCGACCTTCGCGGAAGCCGAAAAGCTGATGCAGGTTCGATTGAGCCCGGCCGAGCGCCAGATGGCGGCCGGCAGCTGGCGCGTGTCGCTGGCATCGACGATGGAGCGCCGCACCGGCCCGCGCAAGCTGGCGATCGGGGACAGCGTGGCCCCGGCCACGGTCTGGCATCCCGCTGCCGCGGTGGGCGCACCGGCCGGTCCTGCGCAGGAGCGCTTCGTCCGCAGCCGCAACGACGCCGGTCCGCTGCCGAAGAAGGACGAAGACATCGCCTTCGCCCCGGTCACCAGGCTCTCGCGCTGGATCGAGAGCCGCGCCATCACGTCCGAGCGCCTGACCCGCATCTATATGGAGCGCATCAAGCGCCTTGACGGCAAGCTGCGCAGCGTGATCACCCTCACCGGGGAACATGCATTGGCGCGCGCCCGCCTGGCCGACAAGGAGATCGCCGCCGGCAAATACCGCGGCCCGCTGCACGGCATCCCGTATGGCGTGAAGGACTTGCTGGACACCAAGGACATCCGCACCACCTGGGGCGCGGACTTCTACCAGGACCGCGTGCCGGCCCGGGATGCCGCGGTGGTGGCGAAGCTGGACGCCGCCGGCGCCGTGCTGCTCGCGAAGCTGAGCCTGGGCGCGCTGGCGCTGAACGACATCTGGTTCGGCGGTCAAACGATGAATCCTTGGCTGCTGGAAGAGGGCGCCTCTGGCTCGAGCGCCGGCCCGGGCGCGGCTACGGCCGCGGGCCTGGTCGGCTTCTCGATCGGCAGCGAGACCGGCGGCAGCATCGTCAGCCCGGCGATGCGCTGCGGCGTGACCGGCCTGCGTCCGACCTATGGCCGGGTGCCGCGCACCGGCGCCATGACCTTGTGCTGGTCGCTGGATAAACTCGGCCCGATGACGCGCAGCGTCGAGGATGCGATGCTGGTGCTGAAGGCGATTTCCGGCGTCGACGCGGGCGATGCCGCGAGCGTGCCGGCCAGGCTGGATTACGACGCGAATGCCAAGCTGGCCGGTTTGAAGGTCGGCTACTTTGCCGACTGGATGAAGGAAGCCCCGGCCACCGACGTCGACCGCGCCGCGCTGGAAAGCCTGAAGAAGCTGGGCCTGGCGCCGGTGCCGGTGAGCCTGCCGGACTGGCCGTACCAGTCGCTGAATGCGGTGCTGTTCGCGGAAGCGGCGGCGGCTTTCGAGGAGATCACGCTGGACCACCGCGTCGACCGCCTGAAGGCCCAGGTGCCGGATGCCTGGCCGAACCTGTTCCGCGAAGCCCGCTTCCTGTCGGCGGTCGACTTCGTGCAGGGCGACCGCATGCGGCGCAAGGTGGCGCTGGAGATGTCGCGCATCTTCCAGCAGGTCGACCTGCTGCTGGTGCCCTCGCTGCGCGACGAGATGCTGACGATCTCGAATTTCACGGGCCATCCGTCGCTGACCCTGCGCACGGGGTCGGTGGAGGTGGCGCAGGCCAGGTCCGACTGGGCGCCGAACCCGGCGCAGCCGCTACCGGGCTTCTCGCCGCCGCGCCGCGTGCCGCATGGCGTGACCCTGATCGGGCGCCTGTTCGATGAGGGGACGATAGGGCGCGTGGGGCTGGCGCTGGAGAAGGTGGCGGGTGTGGCGGGCGAAAGGCCGCCGGGGTTTTAAATCACGCCCCGCCAGTCCGCTCCAGCCGCTTGTAATACACCAGCGAAAACACCACCGGCGCCAAGGCCCCCGCCAGCAGCGCCGCAGTCGCCACATACCCGGGCAAGCCAAGCAGCGCGGACAACACCACCACCAGTCCGCCCGCGACCATGCTCTTGCCGGCCAGCCGGTGCGTCGCATACCAGACCCGGTCGCTGGCCAGGGTCCACGGGGTGCGCACGCCGAGCCAGAAATTGCGCTTGACCTTGCCCAGCACATTCCCCAGCAGGACGATGGCGACGCCGATGCCGCCGAACAGGGCGCGGCCGATGTCCAGCGATCCGTCGCGCAGCACCGCCAGCAGGATGCACTGGACGTAGGCCAGCAGCCCGACCGTCACCAGGCCGCTGAACCACCAGCTGCCGCTGAAGCCTTCGACCCGATACCTGTCCGGCGACACCCGCGGCAGCCCCGGCCACAACAGGATCATCAGCCCCATGATCAGCGGCTCGAGGAAGACCGTGGCGCGCGGGCCGTGGCCGTTGACCTGGCCGGCTGCGTCCCAGTGCGTGGGAATGGTGGCGGGCAGGTCGGGGTACACGAAGATGGTCGCCGCCAGGACCAGCAGGAACAGCGGAACCGACCACCACATGAAACCTTGCTTCGTCATTCTTTTTCTCCTTTGGCGCCACGCGCCATGTCCAGGGTCCAGGCCAGCACATCCTCCAGGACCGTCGTGTTCAGCGCGTACCAGATGGTCTGGCCCTCGCGCCGGCTGCTGACCAGGCCGGCTTCCTTCAGCACCGAGAAATGGTGCGACATGGTCGGCTTGGTCATGTCGAAGCGGGCGGCGACGTCGCCGGCCGTCATCTCTTCCTTGCGCAGCAGATGCAGGATCTCGCGGCGCGTCGGATCGGCGATGGCTTTGAAGGCGCCGGTAAGCTTGCCCGTCATATTCGATTCTTTTCTAATTAGATGATTGTCTAACTATAGGCATGAAGTCCGGCCTCGTCAAGCCATCGGCAAGGTTTTCAGCGCGGCATTATCATGTTTTTCTTTTCAATAGATCGAGGCGTCTTCCATGACCATATCAATCACCGAGGTCCTGCGCATCGCCGCCTTTTCCGACGGCGACCGGGGCGGCAATCCGGCCGGGGTCTGGATCGGTCCTGCGCTGCCGCCCGAGGCGGAGATGCAGCGCCTGGCGCATGCCGTGGGCTTTTCCGAAACCGCCTTCGCCGCGCGCAGCGGGGAGGGGTTCCGCGTGCGTTACTTCTCGCCCGAGGCCGAGGTGCCGTTCTGCGGCCATGCCACCATCGCCCTCGGCGCCGCGCTGGCGCGCGAAGCCGGCGACGGCGTCTATCCGCTGGCCCTGAACCAGGCCGCCATCACCGTCGAGGGCCGGCGCGAGGGCGGCCTGAGCGCCGCCGCCCTGCAGTCGCCGCCGACCCGCAGTGCGCCGGCGGATCCGCGACTGGTGGCCGAGGCGCTGGACCTGTTCGGCTATCGGGAGGCCGACCTCGATTCGCGGTTGCCGCCCGGCCTGGCGCATGCCGGCAATGACCACCTGGTGCTGGCCCTGCAAAGCCGCGAGCTGCTAGCCGCGATGCGCTACGACCTGGAGGCGGGCCGCACATTGATGCGAACCTGGAACATGCCGACCATCGTGCTGGCCTGGGCGGAGAGCGCGCGCCTGTTCCATACCCGTAACCCCTTCGCCTTCGGCGGCGTCTACGAGGACCCGGCCACCGGTTCCGGCACCGCCGCCCTGGCCGGCTATCTGCGCGACCTCGGCTGGCCGCACGGCGGCGCCATCGACGTGGTGCAGGGCGAGGACATGGGCATGCGTTCGCGCCTGCGCGCGGAGATCGGCGCGACGAAGGGCGGCTCGATCCGGGTGGCGGGCACGGCGCGCTTCATGTAATGCCTGGAAACTAAACGTACGGATGTTCGGAAATTCATGAATAGGGGGTAAAAAGCGCCTTTCCTTAAAGCTTAGGTTTTCATTTGAAGGTTTGATAATTCTCTTAACGAGAAAACGTTATTCAATTACTCAAGGAAGCCCGCCATGGAAATGCGCCCACCCGCCGCCCTGTCCGCAAATTTTCTCCGCGAAGGCATGAAGACTGAACGCCTGCCGTTCACGGTCCGCCGCGTCGAAACCGAGGCCGCATTGAAGAAGGCCGTCGCGATCCGCCATGCGGCCTATGCGCGCCATGTCCCCGAATTCGCGCGCACCCTGATGGTGCCGGAAGCCTGCGATTACGAAGAAGATACCGTCGTGCTGCTGGCGGAGTCCAAGCTCGATGGCACGGCGATCGGCACCGCGCGCCTGCAAACCAATATCTACCGTCCGCTGCATCTGGAAGAGTCGGTGCAACTGCCGGACTGGCTGCAGGGCCGTGCCCTGTGCGAAGTCGAGCGCCTGGGCGTGGGTGAAGGGCGCATCGGCCATATGGTCAAAGTCGCGTTGATGAAAGCCTTTTTCGACTTCTGGGAACAGAGCGGCACCGATTTCGCCGTGGTCGCCGGCCGCAATCCGGTCGACCGCCAGTACGAGCAACTGCTGTTCAAGGATGTTTTCGGCGAAAATGAAATGGTCCCGCTGCGCAATACGGGCAATATCCCGCACCGCGTCATGGCCTTCGAGATCGCCACTGCCGAGGAACGCTGGCGCGCCGCCAATCACCCGCTGCTGAAGTTTTTCCGCGAGACCCATCACCCGGACATCGACATCGGCCTGGTCTTGCCGCAGCGTGGTCTGCCCACCACACAAAGCGCCATGCGCGCGCCCGCGGCAATGCCGCTGACCCAGTTCGCAGCTGCCTGAACAAAATATTGCTGACCGCATTAGCGGCAGGCTGTATCCTTACGGAAATGCCAGGCGCCGGCACAAAGCCGGCGTCCGTTCGTCCGACCGATACAGTTTATGCCCCAGCCGCCCAGTCCAGCACGAATACCGATCTCCGCCTATCCTGACCGCCTGCTGCGGGCCATGATGCGCCTGCTCTCGGTCTACTTCGTGCCGGTCGGCGTGCTGCTGGTTTCCGTGCTGGCCTACGCTTCCTGGAATAACCATTACGTGGCCAGCGGCGATGTCGCGCTGCCGGTGCGTGTACTCGCCGAGAGCGGCGGCCCGCTCGACCCCGCATCCGCACTGCGCGAACTGGCCGGCGTGCCCGCGGTCGAGCGCTACGACACCCACCTGGCCGAAACGCCTGTCTGGTTTGCGGTGCGGCCCCGCGACCTGCCGGGCGGCCCCCAGGTCATCGAGTTCCCTTCGCGTCACGCGATCGATATCAGCTGCTGGGATGCCGCCAGCCTGGCATCGCTGGGCAGCGCCTCCCATGAGGCGGCCAATGGCGTGCTGTCGGCCGCCAAGGCCGGCTTCGCCCTGCGTCCGCTCACCGCCTCGTCCGAAGTGCTGTGCCGTGCACGCTTCACGGGGCCGGCGCGCCTGAGCGCGGTGCAATGGCCGGCCGCCGAGATGACACGGTCGATCCAGCAGTTCCACCGCAAGTCGGGCCTGCTCGACGGCGGCATGATCGTCCTGAGCCTGTTCATCCTGATCACCGCCCTGATCAACCGCCAGTTGCTCTACCTCGAGTTTGCGGCCTGGCTGATCCTGAATCTGCGCGTCGGTGCGATCTCGGCCGGCTGGGACATCCAGTGGCTGGGCCAGGCGCTGCCGCCCGGATGGCTGGTGCCGAGCAAGGCCGTGACCACGGCCCTGTACGCGATATCGACGCTGACCCTGTACATGACGCTGTTCGGCGCGGACCTCGCGAAGACTCGCTTCGCCCATCCGCTACGCGTGACGCAGTGGCTGGCGCTGACGCTGCTGCCGTTCTCGATCTGGCTGCCCTTCGGTTACTACCTGCCGGTGATGTGGGTGATCGTGGCGTCCGGGCTGACCCTGATGACGGCCGGCCTGATCAACCTGATGCTGCGTGACCGTGCGCGGGTGGCGATGTGGTTCGCGGCCTCGTTCGGCGTGACCTTCCTGTCCAGCCTTGCCGAAGTGGTGGCCGCGGCGCTCGGCATGCGCGAGTTGCTGAACCTGGCCAACGGCGTCACCGCGGCGCTGGCTTCAAGCCTGCTGGCGGCGCTGGCCATCGCCGAGCAGATGCGCATCGAAACCAGGGAACGCATCGCCGCCCAGGCCGAGCTCGAACATGCCTATGAGGCGATGCCGGTCGGCCTGTTCACGCTCGACCAGTACGGCGGCTTCCTGTCCGCCAATCCGGCGCTGCTGCGCATGCTCGCCTGCGACGCGCTGGCGCCGGGCCGCACGCGCTGGCAGCAGTTCTTCAGCGACGCCACCTGGAGCCGCATGCGCGAACAGGTGCAGTCCCAGCTCAGCGTCGAACTCGAGATCGACCCGCGCGAGGGCGAGCGCCGCTTCCTGGTGCGCGCCACCCTGGCGCACGGCCGCGTCGAAGGCGTCCTCGAAGACATCACCGAAAAGACCCGCGCCACCGAGCAGCTGCGCTTCATGGCCAACAACGACCCGCTGACCAAGGTCTTCAACCGCCGCGGCATCGAGAAGATGTTCGAGACGGTCGCCGCCGGCGCCGCGCCGGGCCGTCCGCTGACCCTGGCCTACCTCGACCTCGACCGGTTCAAACTCATTAACGATCTGTTCGGCCACGCCGCCGGCGATGAAGTCCTCAAGCAGGTCTGCGAGCGCGTGGCGATGACCCTGGCCGGCGGCCAGCAGATCGGCCGCGTGGGCGGCGACGAATTCGTGATCGTGATGCCGGATACGGCGATCTCGCTGGCCTCGCTGATCTGCCGCAGCATCGTCGACCGCATCGGCGGCTCGCCTTACCGCGTCGGCGACAAGGCCTTCCACGTGCGCGGCTCGGTGGGCCTGATCGAAGTGGCGCCGGGCATGGCCATGAAGGACGCCGTCTCGACCGCCGACCGCGCCTGCCGCGAAGCCAAGGACGGCAATACCGAAGGGCTGGTGGTGTACAAGCGCGGCTCGAGCGCCTTCCATGAGCGCGAGGCCGAGCTGAACCTGGTCGCGCGCCTGAACGGGCCGAACGCGACCGAGGGCATGTTCCTCGAGATGCAGCCGATCATGTCGCTGCGCGCACCGCATGAATCCTTGAATTTCGAGGTGCTGCTGCGCATGCGCGAGGCCGACGGCCGCGTGTCGCCGGCCGGCCCGCTGATCGCGGCGGCCGAGAAGAGCGGCAGGATGGGCGTGATCGACCGCTGGGTGCTGTCGAGCACCCTGTCCTGGATCGAAGACCATGTCGAGAAGCTGACGAATACCCGCTTCGTCTGCATGAACCTGTCGGGCGCCTCGCTGAACGACGAGCGCTTCGTGCAGGACACGCTGGAAATCCTGGCGCGCCACGAGCACGTGGCCAGCCGCCTGTGCATGGAGATCACGGAAAGCGTGGCGCTGCACGACTTGAACAATACGCGCCGCTTCATCGACCAGGTGCGCGCCTTCGGCGTGAAGGTGGCGCTGGACGACTTCGGCGCCGGCTACACCTCCTTCTCCTACCTGAAGGAACTGCCGGCCGACGTGCTGAAGATCGACGGTAACTTCATCGTCAACATCAACGCCCATCCGGCCAACGTCGCCATCGTCGAGGCGATCGTCAGCCTGGCGGTCAACCTGGGCATGAAGACGATTGCGGAGTGGGCCGAGGATGCCGACACGGTGCGCACCCTGGCCGAGATCGGCGTCGACTACGTGCAGGGTTACGCGATCGCGCGTTCGCAGCCGCCGGAAAAAATGCTGGCGGCGAGCTCCTCGGCCAGCTTCATCAAGGGCGAGGACGTGCTGCAGCTGGTGCGTACGCTGGGGGCGCCGGCCAACGAGCCGGCGCTCATGGATATCACGCCGCTGCGCGATTTACACTGATTAATTCAGGCCGGCCAGGCGCGGCCTGGCTTCCTGCAGGATCAGCATGCGGCGGGCTTCCTTCAGGGTGGCGATATCGCGCGACAGCGCGGCGGGACGCACTTCCTGCGGGCGCTTCCAGCTGGCATGGCGCAGCTCGGCGGGCGTCACGACGTGGCGTTGCCGCTGCGGCGTTTCGCTCGACAGTTTCACGGTCGACGCGCCGGCGTCGCAGGGCTGGTCGGTCAGGGTCACGTGGCCGGCCGAATCGACGCACTTCACGATCTCGTTTCCGGCCAGTGCGGACGCCATCGATGCCGATAGCGCGGCGGCGGCGAGAATGCTCAGCAGTTTGATGGGGCGCTTCATGATGTTCTCCTGTGGTATGGCCACAGTGTGCGCGCCGAGCCCGCCGTACTCTGTTATCTTCCTCACCTTGCCCGTAGGCCGCCTCGCCCCAGGGGTGTAGGACTTCCAGCCGTCCGAAGATTGCCTGATCGTGCATGACTATGCCATCATGCCCGGATGCAATTCGACCCAGACAACACAGCCAGCCAGGAGCTGCGCTACCGCGAACTTTTCCGGCAAGCGCCCGCCAGTCTCCAGATCCTCGCTCCCGGCGGCCGTACGCTGCGCGTCAACAAGGCCTGGGAAGCGCTGTGGCAGATCCACGAGGGCAGCGCGCTGCATGCCTTCATCCTGGGCGAATACAACGTGCTGAGCGACCCGCAACTGGTCGCCAGCGGCGTTGCCGGCTACCTGCGGCGCGCGCTGGCCGGGGAACCGGTCGAGATTCCGGCGATCCGCTACGACGTCGCCCGGCTCGAGGGCGGCGCCGCGCACGCGCGCTGGGTCACGGCGCGCGCCCACCCGATCAAGGACGGCAGCGGGGCGGTGCTCGAAGTGATGCTGATGCACGAGGACATCACCGACCGCGTCGTGGCCGAAAGCGCGCTGCGCGTGCGCGAACAGCGTTTCCGCTCGCTGGTGATGGCGACCTCGCAGATCGTCTGGACCAATACCGCCGACGGCCGCGTGCTGGAAGACTCGCCCTCGTGGCGCGCCTTCACCGGACAGAGCTACGAGGAGTGGAAGGAATACGGCTGGCTCGACGCCCTGCATCCGGACGACCGCGAGACCACCGCCCGGCTGTGGGCGCATTGCGTGGCGACCCGCGGCGTGTTCGAGACCGAGTACCGCCTGCGCCGCGCCGACGGCGCTTATCGCTGGACCGCGGTGAAGGGCGTGCCCATCGCCGACGAGGATGGCGCGGTCCGCGAATGGATAGGCGCCAACACCGACATCCACGACATGGTCATGTCGCAGGCCGAGCGCATGCGCCTGCTCGCCTCGCTGCAGGAGCAGGACCGGCGCAAGGACGAATTCCTGGCGATGCTGGCGCACGAGCTGCGCAATCCGCTCGCGCCGATCTCGGCGGCGGCGGACATGCTGAAGTTCGGCCGCGCCGGCGAGGACAGGGTGGCCAGGGCCAGTGAAGTCATCGGCCGCCAGGTGCGCCACATGACGGCCCTGGTCGACGACCTGCTGGACGTCTCGCGCGTCACGCGCGGCCTGATCCAGCTGGACTGCGCGCGGGTCGAGGTGGGCGCGATCGTCGCCAGCGCCGTCGAACAGGCGCGGCCCCTGTTCGAGGCGCGCGAGCAGGTGCTCGACATCGTGCCGGCGGCGGGCGATCCGGCCGTCAGCGGCGACGCCAAGCGCCTGGTGCAGGTGCTGGTCAACCTCTTGAACAATGCCGCCAAGTACACGCCGCGCGGCGGACGCATCCTGCTGTCCAGCGCATGCGAACACGGACAGGTGCGGATCGCCGTGCGCGACAACGGCATCGGCATCGACGCCCGCCTGCTGCCGCAGGTGTTCGACCTGTTCACCCAGGCCGAGCGCACGCCCGACCGCGCCCAGGGCGGCCTCGGCATCGGCCTGGCGCTGGTGCGAAATATCGTCGGCCTGCACGGCGGCACGGTCAGCGCCCACAGCGACGGGCCGGGCACGGGCAGCACTTTCACGATCAGCCTCGCGCTCAGTCCCGAAACCTCATAACGCACACGCCATGCAAGACGAACCCGCCATCCCGGCGCAGCGCTACCGGACCCTGTTCCAGCAGGCGCCTGTCAGCATCCAGATCCTGGCGCTGGACGGCCGCACGCTGGCCGTCAACAAGGCCTGGGAGAACCTGTTCCAGTTCCATGACGACCATCCGGTCAAGCAGATGTTCCTCAGCGGGGAGCTGAACGTCCTCACCGATCCGCAACTGGTCGCCAGCGGCGTCACGGCATGGCTGCGGCGCGCGCTGGATGGCGAATCGGTCGAGATTCCGCCGATCCGTTTCGACGTCTCGCGCTTCGACGGTGCGGCGCAGGCGCGCTGGGTGAAGGCGCTGGCCCACCCGGTCAAGGACGAACATGGCAAGGTGGTCGAAGTCATGCTGATGCACGACGATATCACCGAGCAGGTGGAGGCGCAGGCCGAGCTGGCCCAGCGCCTCGACCGCGAGAAGCGCAATTCGGCCCTGCTGGCCAAGGTAGCCCAGGCCTCGCGCACGCTGAACACCGCGCTGTCCTCGCAGCAGATCGCCGAGGCCCTGGTGGAGGAGGTGCGCGCGATCCTGGAGGTGCACCATGCGGGCGTGTCGCTGAGCGAGGGTGCGCATCTGCGCCAGGCCGTCAAGGCGGTCTCGCGCGCCGCGGATGCCGCCGAGCCGCCGCTGATGCGCGCGCGCCTGGCGGTGCCGCTGGTCGACCGCAAGGGCCACAACATCGGCCTGATCGAGGCCTGGGACAAGCACCAGGGCGAATTCACCGAAGAAGACGAGGCCATCCTCGTGCAACTGGCGTCGATCGCATCGAACGGCTTCGAGAACGCCGGCCTGTATGGCTCGCTGCAGGAGCAGGACCGGCGCAAGGACGCGTTCCTGGCCACGCTGGCGCAGGAGCTGCGCACGCCGCTGGCGCCGATCGCGCTGGCGATGGACGTGCTGAAAACCACCGGCGCCGGCGACTTGCGGGTGCTGAAGGCGAGCGAAGACATCGGCCGCCAGGTGCGGCATCTGGGCTCGCTGGTCGACGACCTGCTGGACGTGTCGCGCGTCATGCGCGGCCAGATCCAGCTGGAACGGACCCGGGTCGAGCTCGAGACCATCGTTGCCGGCGCGGTCGCGCAGGTGCGGCCGCTGATGGAGGCGCGCGGCCATGCGCTGGTGGTGGAGCAGGAAGCGGGTAATACGGCCGTGATCGGCGACGCCAGGCGCCTGGTGCAGGTGCTCGTGAGCCTGCTCGACAATGCGGCCAGGTACACGCCGCCGGGCGGGCGGATCGTGCTGTCGGTGACGCTCAAGGCGCCGGCGGTCAGGATCGCCGTGCGCGACGACGGCGCCGGCATCGAGCCGAGGCTGCTGCCGCACGTGTTCGACCTGTTCAGCCGCGGCGAGCACGCGCCGGAACGGATCCGCGGCGGCCTGGGCATCGGCCTGGCGCTGGTGCAGAATATCGTCGTCCTGCACGGCGGGACGGTGGCCGCGCACAGCCAGGGACCGGGCAAGGGCAGCACCTTCACGGTGAGCCTTGCCACGGTCCCTGTCTGAGAGCGGCTTTAGGGCTTAGGCAGCCTTAGCGGCGGTTCGGGTTGTTCGGATGGTCGTCCATCCGGTTAGGCACGCCGTCGCCATCGCGGTCGCGGTCGCGGCCGTTGCGGATGCCGTCGCCGTCACGGTCGCCGCGGCGCCAGCCGCCGCTTTCCATCACCCAGCGGCCGTCGCGCTCGACCCAGGTCGGGGCGTTGTAGGCATAGCCGTGGCGCTCGCGCAGCCAGGTGCCGCGGGTCCACACGTAACGGCCGTGACGGTATTCCCAGTGGCCCGGGGCCCAGACGTAGCCGCGGCGCGGCGCCGGAACACGTTCGACGCGCGGCGCCGGCGGGGCTTCGCGCACGATGATGGTCTGGGCCGAGGCCGTGACCGGCACGGCGAGGCCGCCGAAGGAGCCGGCGAGCAGGCTGGCGATCAGGAGTTTCTGGATCTTGGTCATTGTGTCCTCCTTGTAGAGTTATGTTGCAGGTCAACTCTACGCCCTTGTCGCGTGCTCGACTGTGCGCCGCCTAACGCCGCCCGGCCACCGCCGGCTGGCTCAGGCGGACACCAGCTTCGAAAAGCGCGCCAGGTCGACGTTGCCGCCGCTGATCAGGATGCCGACTTTCTTGCCGGCCATGGGTACCACGCCCGCATCTGACGCCCCATAAAGGGCAGCCGCCGCGGCCAGGCAGCCGGTCGGCTCGACGATCGTCTTCATGCGCTCGGCAAAGAATTTCATGGTCTCGACCAGCTGGGCGTCGCTGACGGTGACGATGTCCGACACCAGCTTCTGGATGACGGCAAAGTTGTGCTGGCCCAGGTGGCTGGTCTGGGCGCCGTCGGCGATGGTCTGCGGCACGCCGATGTCGACGATCCGGCCGCCGCGCAGCGATTGCTGGCCATCGTTGCCGGCTTCCGGCTCGACGCCGATCACGGTGCAGTTCGGCGACAGCTTCGAGGCCGCCAGCGCGCAGCCGGCCAGCAGGCCGCCGCCGCCGAGCGGCACCAGCAGGATGTCCAGCTCGCCGACTTCGTCGAACAGCTCCTTGGCGGCCGTGCCCTGGCCCGCGATCACGTCCGGATGGTCGTAGGGCGGGATCAGGGTCATGCCGCGTTCCTGGGCCAGGCGGGCGCCGATCTGTTCGCGGTTTTCGGTGTAGCGGTCGTAGAAGATCACTTCGCCGCCATAGCCCTGGGTGGCGCGCACCTTCAGCTCCGGCGCATCCTTCGGCATGATGATGGCGGCCTTGATGCCGGCCAGCCTGGCCGACAGCGCGATCGCCTGGGCGTGGTTACCCGACGAGAAGGTCAGCACGCCGGCCTGGCGCTGCGCCTCGCTGAACTTCGAAATGGCGTTGCAGGCGCCGCGGAACTTGAAGGCGCCCATGCGCTGGTAGTTCTCGGCCTTGAAGAACAGCTGCGCGCCGGCCATGGCGTCGGCGGTGCGCGAGCGCAGGACCGGCGTGCGGTGGGCCGCGCCTTCGATGCGGGCGGCGGCCTGTTCGACGTCGGAATAGGAGAGTTCGATGGTGTCTTGCATGGCGGTTCGAAGTGGATGGTTCAGGAAGCCAGCGGGAAGGAAAACTGCAGCACCAGCCCGCCGCCGTCGCGGTTGCGCACCTGCAGCTCGGCGTTATGGCGGGTGATGACGCGCTCGACGATCGCCAGGCCCAGGCCGGCGCCGTTGGCCTGGCCGCGCGCGCTGTCCAGGCGGGTGAAGGGCCGCAGCAGCAGCTGGATCTGGTCCTCGGGCACGCCGACCCCATGGTCGCCGATCTCGACCACCGCGCGGCGGCCGTGGCCCGTCATCTTGACCTGGCAGGCGATGTCGATTTCGGTGATGTCCGCGCCAGGGTTCTTGCCGTAGCGGCGCGCGTTCTCGATCACGTTGTTGATCACGCGGCGCAAATCGGTGCCGTTGGCCGGCACGTGGATGCCCGGCTCGATGGCGGTGGCGATGCGCACGTCCGGCAGGCGGGCGGCTGCGTGCGCGCAGTCTTCCAGCAGCTCGGACAGGTCGACCGGCACGAAGGTGGCGGCCTCGGTCGGGCGTGCGAAGTCGAGGAACTGGCCGATGATGGCGTCCATCTGCGCGATGTCGGACTGCATGCCCTCGCGCGCCTCCTGCGGCAGGTTGGCCATCTCGACCTCCAGCTGCATGCGCGCCAGCGGCGTGCGCAGGTCGTGCGAGATGCCGGCCAGGATGATCGCGCGGTCCTTCTCGAGCTGCTGCAGGTCGTCCACCATCTGGTTGAAGCTGCGGTTGGCCTCGATGATCTCCTGCGAGCCTTTTTCGGGCAGGGGAGATGGGCGCTTGCCCTGGGCGATCGAACGCGCGGCGGCGGTCAGGCGCGCCAGCGGCCGGTTGATCAGGGTCGAGATCAGGGCCGCGCCCAGCAGCGACAGCGCGCCGACCACCGTGGCCCAGCCCAGCCACTGCACGCGGGTGAGGCCGGCCAGGCGGTCGCGTTCCAGCATCAGCCAGTATTTGTCGCCGTCGATGTCGAAGCTGACCCAGAAGCCAGGCATGTCGTTCACCTTGCGCGAGAAGCGGGTGTCCTTGCCGAGGCGCTGGCGGACCATGGCGGCGATCTCCGGCATCAGCGCGTTGGAGGGCGGCGGTTCGACCTTGTCGTCGGGTTCGAGCGTGAGGATGCGGATGCCTTCGTTCGAGACCAGTTCGAACAGCAGTTCGGTGCGCAGGTCGGGCGCCGAGTGGGTCAGCGCGGCCTTGGTGAGCGTGACCACCGATACCAGCAGCTCCGCCGTCTGTTCCGCCTGCGGGCCGCGCTGGAACACGTTGATCATGCCGATCCACGAGGCCATCGACAGGCCCGTCAGGAAGGACAGCAGCAGGAAGGTGCGCCAGAACAGGCCGCTCTTCATGCGGCCGAACAGGCGCGTGCGTGGCGCTTCGGACGTCAAAGGGGACACTTAGCGCGGCTGGCCTTCCGGAATGAACACGTAGCCCAGGCCCCACACGGTCTGGATGTACAGCGGGCTGGAAGGATCCGGCTCGATCAGCTTGCGCAGGCGCGAGATCTGCACGTCCAGCGAGCGGTCGAACACCTCGTACTCGCGGCCGCGCGCCAGTTCCATCAGCTTCTCGCGCGACAGCGGCTGGCGCGCATGGCGGGCGAACACCTTCAGCACCGAGAATTCGCCGGTGGTGAGGGGGACCGTCTCGCCGTTTTTCTTGAGCGTGCGGGTGCCGAGGTCGAGCACGAAGTCGCCGAACTCGAAGGTCTGCGGGGTCTCGGACGGCGCGCCGGGGATCTCGTCCGGGCCCTTGCGGCGCAGGACCGCGTTGATGCGGGCCACCAGTTCGCGCGGGTTGAAGGGCTTCGGCAGGTAATCGTCGGCGCCCATCTCGAGGCCGACGATGCGGTCCACGTCCTCGCCCTTGGCGGTCAGCATGATGATCGGGGTCTGGTCGCCGGCGCCGCGCAGGCGGCGGCAGATCGACAGGCCGTCCTCGCCGGGCAGCATCAGGTCCAGCACCAGCAGGTCGTAGCGCTCGCGCAGCCACAGCTTGTTCATGGCCGGCGCGCTTTCCGCCGTGACCACCTGGAAGCCCTGTTCGGTCAGGTAACGGCGCAGCAGGTCGCGCAGGCGCACGTCGTCGTCGACCACCATGATTTTCGCGGAATGACCGTTGTTCTGGCCTGCGTTATTCGAGCTTGTTGCATTCATGAGTCTGTCAGGATTTGTCAGATTGATGTCGCTATGGTAACTTCATATGCCGTCGCGGACAGGAGATATTGCTGAGGCATTACATTGTGTTACAAACTTTACCCAATTAGCCTTATACCTGCAGTGGAATCCAAATACACTGGTTTCACGTCGAAACTGAATTACCAGCTTAGCTTATCTCCTTACTTGGCATCGCGGAAGAGGCACACCATGAACAGCGTCACTAACCATCATGCAGGAACGAGGACCGGGCAATTTGCCCGCCGCGCGCTTCGCAGTGCGTTGGCGTGCGCTTTGGTCCTGGGCGCATCGGGCGCCGCGTTTGCGCAGCAGTATGGCGACCACCAGAACGACCGGCGCGACAATCCGGCCATGCAGTCGGACCGCGGCGGCGACCGCGGCGATCGCGGCGGGCGCTACCTGTCGCCGGAGCGCGATCCGCGCTATGACGTGCGGGCCTACGAAGAACAGCGCCGCATGCAGCAGCAGTACCAGCAACAGCAGCAGGAACAGCGCGAGCGCCGCAACAGCGGCCGCATGACCCCGGACGAGCGCCGCGACCTGCGCCGCCAGATCAACGAAGCGGGCATGGACCTGTATCCACCGCGCCGCTGAGCGCGGTTTTATTTCTCCTGTTGCAATCGAGTTGCCAGATGTTTATTTAGTCTCGGCAACGTGATACGCTAACCAGTCATGCCCTGGCCCAAACGTCGCCGGGGTCAATCTGGACTGGGAGTTCCACGTGTCTACGGATTTTGCCGCCGCTCCGCCGGCGCAAGCACAAGGGGCCCGCTTTGCATCCGCCGGCCCCGAACACTGCATCGCCAAGCGCCCTGACGGCGTGTACGCCGATCCCGCGGTGCTCGGCACCACCCTGGTCGCCGCCATCGACAGCATCTTCCGCGGCGGCCACTATCTCGCCGGCGTCGACTATCCCGTTTTCCTCAAGGCCCTGTTCGACCACGGTCCGGCGCTGCCGAAGTCCGCGGACGGCGAGACCCGGGTCCGCATCGCCGACGACATCCTTCCCTTCGATCCCGCCCGTCGCGAGCTGTACCGCGCGGTCAAGATCGACAAGGGCTACGCCGAATACTATTTCGAGCCGGTCTGGCTGCCGGATGCGGCCGACCCGGATGGCCCCGGCCTGCCGGCCAGGCTGGATCCTGACGAATTGGTGGCCGACATGTGGATCAAGGGCATCCGCTTCGGGCTCGAGCTCGACGCCATCCGTGCCGCGATCGCCTCGAACAAGGCCGACCGCGTCACCGTCGCCCGCCGCCTCGAGCCGGTGCAGGGACAGGACGCGCGCATCGCCGAAGTCTCCGACGACATCCACCGCAACGACGCGCCGCGCGAGCTGGCCAACGGCCGCCTCGACCTGAACAGCTTCCAGAACCGCTTCCCCCAGATCCAGCCCGGCGTGCGCCTGCTGCAGAAGATCCCGCTGAGCGCCGGCACGCAGGGCTTCGAGATGAACGGCACGCCGCTGCCGGCCAAGCCCGGCGACGACCTCGACCTGGGCGCATACGCCGGTCCCGGCACCAAAGTGGAAAAGGGCAGGGACGGCGAATTCCTGGTCTCGCAGCAGACCGGCTTCCTGACGGTCGAGTCCTCGACCAGCAAGATCTCGGTGGACGACAAGATCGTCAGCCGCGACGGCGTCAGCGCCAAGACCACCGGCAACCTGCAGCTGAGCGGCGACTACGAGGAATTCGGCGAGGTCCAGGAAAAGCGCGTCATCGAAGGCGAGAGCATCACCGTGCACGGCGACGTGTTCGGGGTCCTGGCCTCGCGCGGCGGCAAGATCCTCCTGCATGCCAACCTGGTGGGGGGCAGCGCCCACAACAAGAAAGGCGACATCCGCGTGTTCGGCGTGGCCTCCGGCGCCATCCTGCATGCCGACGACGGCGCCATCGTGCTGGACCGCGCCGAGAACTGCGTGGTGTCCGGCACGCGCATCACGATCGCGCATGCGGTCAACTGCGAGATCATCGGCGACGAAGTGAACATCGGCCAGGCCGAGGGCAGCGCCATCGCGGGCCGCCGCGTGACGATCGAATGCGCGATGCCGCGCAAGCAGGGCGAGATGCTGGTCTACGTGCTGCGCCCGGAAGGCGCGAAGGTCGAGGAAATCATCGCCGCGATCGGCGCGCGCCTGGCGCAGTTCGGCGCACTGGCGGCGCGACAGAAGGCGCAGATGGCGACCCTGACGGCGCAGCCGGAAGTGCGCAGCTACCTGCTGCTGGCCTCGCGCGTGCGCAAGAACGAGATCAGCCTGACGCCCGAGCAGGCGCGCCAGTTCCAGCGCATGGCCCAGGACGTGGCGCCGGTGCTGAAGGCGATCGGCGAGGTGTCGGGCAAGATCAAGCAGCTCGAAGCCGACCAGGAAGAGGGCCGCAAGGTGCTGGCCGATCTCGAACGCCAGCGCCAGGACGCCTCCTGCGTGTCCGCCGTCACCGTGCGCCAGGTGCAGGGCGATACCCTGGTTCGCGTGCTCGGATTCAGCCCGGCGGCCGGGACTCCGTATATCATTGCACCGCGCGAAATCAAGGCGCGCCTGCGCGGGCCGCAGAACGGCGAAGGGCTGTTCGCAGGCGGCACGGGCGGCTTTGCATGGAGCAGCGAGCAGGGCGGCGCAGCGTGATGCGCGGCCCGACAACGATACCGAGAGAGGGGACCCGATGAACATGATGTATCCGAACTGCCGCCGCAGCCTGGTCGCGACGCTGGTGGCCGGCGCTTTCGTGGCGCTGCCGGCCGCCGCAGGTGCCGCAGCCGCCGCCAAGGCGACGCCGGCCAAGGCCCAGGGCAAGCCGACCGTGCTTGAAGCCGAGCGCTTCATCGCCGACGCCGAAGAGAAGCTCGAACAACTGGGCCTGGACGCCCAGCGCGCCGAATGGGTGGCCGAGAACTTCATCACGCTCGACACGCAGTCGATGACGGCCCAGGCCAACGAAGGCTTCCTGACCCTGAGCGGCGAGACCGCCCTGAAGGCGCGCCGCTACAAGGACCTGAAGCTGCCGGAAGCCAGCGCGCGCAAGCTGATGCTGCTGCAGCAGACCCTGATGCTGCCCGACGCGAAAGACCGCGGCACTTATGCGCGCCTGGCGGCCCACATGACCGGCGCCTATGGCTCGGCCAAGTACTGCCCTCCCGGTAAAGCCGACTGCATGCCGCTCGGCGAACTGGAAAAGGTGCTGGCCACCAGCCGCGACCCGAACCGCCTGAAGGAAGTCTGGCTCGGCTGGCACGCGCAGTCGCCGGCCTACAAGGACGACTACGTGAAATACGTCGAGGTGTCGAACAAGGGCGCCCGCGCGATGGGCTATGCCGACACCGGCGCGCTGTGGCGCTCGGGCTACGACATGAGCCCGGAAGCCTTTTCAAGCGAGATGGAGCGCCTGTGGCAGCAGGTCAAGCCGCTGTACGACTCGCTGCACACCTACACCCGCTTCAAGCTGCGCCAGGCCTACGGCGCCTCGGTGGTGCCGGCGACAGGCCCGATCCCGGCCCACCTGCTGGGGAATATGTGGGCGCAGAGCTGGGACAACCTGTATCCGCTGCTGAAGCCCGCCACCAAGGACGGCGGCGAAGACCTGACCGCGCTGCTGGAAGAGCGCAAGACCGATGCGAAGGCGATGACCCGCTACGCCGAGGGCTTCTACACCTCGCTCGGGATGCGCAAGCTGCCTGACACGTTCTGGGAGCGCTCGCTGCTGACCAAGCCGCGCGACCGCGAAGTCGTCTGCCATGCATCGGCCTGGGACCTGGACGGCAAGGACGACGTGCGCATCAAGATGTGCATCACCCCGACCGCCGAGGACTTCCGCGTCATCCACCATGAGCTGGGCCACCTGTACTACGACCTGGCCTACAGCGGCCAGTCGCCGATGTTCAAGAACGGCGCCAACGACGGCTTCCACGAAGCCATCGGCGACACCGTCGCGCTGTCGATCACCCCGGCCTACCTGAAGCAGGCGGGCCTGATGAAGACCGAGCCGGACCCGTCGCAGGACATCGGCCCGCTGCTCTACACCGCGCTGCAGAAGGTCGCCTTCCTGCCCTTCGGCTACATGGTCGACAAGTGGCGCTGGCAGGTGTATTCCGGCCAGGTCAAGCCGGCCGACTACGACAAGGCCTGGTGGGCGCTGAAGGAGCAGTACCAGGGCGTTTCGCGTCCCGCCCCGATGCTCGACAAGGGCTTCGACGCCGGCGCCAAGTTCCACGTCGCCAGCGACACCCCGTACGCGCGCTACTTCCTGGCCCACGTGCTGCAGTTCCAGTTCCACCGCGCGCTGTGCCGCGAAGCCGGCTACAACGGCCCGCTGAACCGCTGCTCGGTCTACGGCAACAAGGCCGCCGGCGCGAAGTTCCAGCAGATGCTGGCGATGGGCAAGTCGAAGCCGTGGCCGGAAGCGCTGAAAGCGGTGACCGGCGAGGACAAGATGGATGCGACGGCGATGCTGGATTATTTTGCGCCCTTGAAGGCCTGGCTGGATGCGCAGAACCGGGAGCTGGCGAAGACGGATGCTGCCGTCAAACCGTAATTTCTCCAACGTCGTCCCCGCGAAGGCGGGGACCCAAGTTCGTGGCACATCGCAAAACTTGGATTCCCGCCTTCGCGGGAATGACGTTTACGCGCTGCGGGTCCCTTCGAGCAGCGCATAACACTCTGCCGCATCCCCCGGCAAACCGGCAAACAGCCGCGCATCGCCATCCTCCAGCACGCCCTGCTCGACCAGCACCCGCAGCTTGCCCAGATAATCGACCAGCATCAGCAGCCTGCCCAGCGGCGACATCACCGCCCCCTTGCGCATCCCGCCCTGTTCATCCAGCGCCCGCACCACGCTCTCCGGGAAGTTCCACTCGCGCGCGATGCTGACGCTCAGGCGGCGGGTGTCGCGCCCCAGCTGGGCCCAGAACACGCCGGAGCCGAGCTGCGGCTCGCCCTTGGTTACCTGGTCCATGCTGCGCAGCGCCACGGTCAGGCCGACGTTCTGCAGCAGGGCCGCCAGGAAGGCGTCGAAGGGCTCGATGCCGAGCGCCGGCGCCATCTTGCGCGCGGCGACGGCGCAGCGTTCCGAGTGCTCCCACAAGATCGGCGCCAGGCGCCGCACGTAGTAGCCGGAGTGGACGTCGATGATGGGGCGGAAGGCGACCGTCGTGATCAGCTGGCGCAGGCCTTCCTGGCCGATCAGGATCACGGCCTGTTCGACGCTGGTCACGGACGCGCCGGTCGTCTGGTAGCAGCTGTTGGCAAGGCGGATCACCGCCGCCACCAGCACCACGTCGGACGAGATGGTGCGTGACAGGGCGCTGCCGGAAAAGGTCTCGCTGCGCAGGCTTTGCAGCAGCTGCGGGATCAGGCCCGGCATGCGGCGCACCAGCGCGGCGCCCGACTGCTGCGAGGAGAGGATCGCGGCCAGCGTCTCCAGCACCTGGGCTTCATGGGCGTTGAGTTCCAGGCCGCCTTCGTCGGCGCGCCCGAACAGCCAGGCGTTCCAGGCGGTGCCGGCCAGGTCGAGCAGTTCGAAGGGCACGGGCGGACGGGTCTTGCGTGCGTCGGCGGCCGGCATGGCGGCAGCGGCAGTGGGCGCGGGCGCCGCGGCCGGGACGGCAGGCGCGGCGGGACCCGGCCCGGGCGCGGAATCGGGCATCGGGGCCGCAGGCGGCACGTGCGTGGTCGGCGCCTGGCGCGCGGGCGCGGCAGGTCCGGAAATCAGGCGTCGCAGCCACCGGTACATGATCAGTTCCTCTTCAATTCGCTTGCGCACATGGGCGGACATTGTACCGGCGCAGAATGCTTAAGCAAACGGTTGCTGCTCTTTGGAAATGTTGACTGCACTCAATTGTCAAAACAGGCGTCCGGCTTAGCATGACATTCTTGAAGAAAGGACGCGCCATGCATGAGATTACGACTTTTTCCGGCCTCCAGGCGACCCAGTTCCTGAGCTTCACGCTCGGCGGCCTCGAATACGGTATCGACTTCGCAAAGGTGCAGGAATTGCGCGTGCTTAAGGCACTCGAGCGTTTTGCGGCAAGCGGCGAGATCATCGGCGGCGTGGCGGTGTCGCGCGGGGTCATCATCCCCCTGGTCGACATGCGCGTGGCCTGCGGCACCAGCCCGGACGCGCCCGATCCGATGACCGATGTGATCATCCTCAAGCTGACCAGCTGCGTGATGGGGATGGTGGTGGATGGCGTGACCGGCGTGCTGACGCTGCGGCCCGAGCAGGTGGCGCCGCTGCCGGCCGCGGGGGCCGAGGGCACGCGGCCCGATTACCTGCTCGGCCTGGGGCAGGCGGGCGGGCGGCGGCTGATCCTGGTGGATGTCGAGAAGCTGATGTCGGTGAACAGGCCGGCGGCTTCGCGGCAGGTGGCGTAACGTCGTTCCCGCGAAGGCGGGAACCCAAGTTTTTTTACCGTTTTGGTAGCGCATGCGAACTTGGATCCCCGCCTTCGCGGGGACGACGTTTACAAGCTAACTCAAGCCGCCAGCGCCTCCAGCTTCTCCTGCAACTCCAGCCACTCCTCCTCCAGCGTCCCCAGGTCCCGCACCAGGAAAGCCTGGTCCGCCACCAGCGTCTTCAGCTCCTCCTTCTTGTCCGCCTCGTAGACCGCCGGCTCCAGCAGGCGCGCGTCGACCTGCGCCTTGCGGGCGCTCAGCTTGGCCATCTGTTCGTCCAGGCGCTTGATGCGGTTTTCGATCGGCTTCCTGAGGGCGGCCAGGCGCTGGCGCTCCTCGGCGCCGGCGCGCTTCTGTTCCTTGCGATCGGCGGGGGCCACCGGTGCGGCCGCAACCGGCGCCGCGGGCGACGGCTTGGCGGCGACCTTGTCCTTGGCCGGCAGGCCGGCGGCCTCGTTGGCCTTGCCCAGCTTGGTCTTGAACAGCCAGTCCTTGTAGTCGTCGAGGTCGCCGTCGAAGGGCTGCAGGCGGCCGTCGGCGACGATGATGAACTCGTCGGTAGTGGCGCGCAACAGGTGGCGGTCGTGCGAGACGACGATCAGCGTGCCTTCGAACTGCGCCAGCGCCAGCGTCAGGGCTTCGCGCGTTTCCAGGTCCAGGTGGTTGGTCGGTTCGTCCAGCAGCAGCAGGTTCGGACGCTGCCACACGATCAGCGCCAGCGCCAGGCGCGCCTTTTCGCCGCCGGAGAAGGGCTTGATCGGGCTGGTTACCATATCGCCCGGGAAGTTGAAGCCGCCCAGGAAGTTGCGCAGCTCCTGGTCGCGCACGGTCGGCGCCAGCTTTTGCATGTGCCACAGCGGCGACTCGTCGTGGCGCAGCATCTCGACCTGGTGCTGGGCGAAGTAGCCGACCACCAGGCCCTTGCCGAGCGTGGCCTCGCCCGTCAGCGGCGCCAGTTCGCCGGCGATGGTCTTGATCAGCGTCGATTTGCCGGCGCCGTTCACGCCCAGCAGGCCGATACGCTGGCCGATGGTCAGCGAGAAGGTGATGCCATGGACGATGGGCTTGGCGCCGACCTTGTCGCCATGCTCGTCGAGGACGGGATAGCCTGCATCGACGCCGTCCATCACCAGCAGCGGATTCGGGGCGGCCAGCGGGTCGCGGAACTCGAACGAGAATTCGGCGGCGGCGCGCAGCGGGGCCAGCTCTTCCATCCTGGCCAGGGCCTTGATCCGGCTCTGGGCCTGGCGCGCCTTGGTGGCCTGGGCCTTGAAGCGGTCCACGAACGACTGCAGGTGGGCGCGGGTGCGCTGCTGCTTTTCGAAGGCGGCGGCGGCCAGCACCAGGGCGGCGGCGCGCTGGCGCTCGAAGCCCGAGTAGTTGCCCGAGTAGCGTTTCAGCTTGCGCTCGTCGATGTGCACGATCACGTTGACGATTTCGTCGAGGAAGTCGCGGTCGTGCGAGATGATGATCAGGGTGCCCGCATAGCGCTTCAGCCAGTCTTCCAGCCAGATGATGGCGTCGAGGTCGAGGTGGTTGGTCGGTTCGTCCAGCAGCAGCAGGTCGGAAGGGCACATCAGCGCCTGCGCCAGGTTCAGGCGCATGCGCCAGCCGCCCGAGAAGCTGGCCACCGGCTGCCGCATCTGGTCCAGCGTGAAGCCCAGGCCGATCAGCAGCTGTTCGGCGCGCGACTGCACGGTGTAGGCATCGGCGTCGGCCAGGTGGCTGTGGATCTCGCCCAGCGCGATGCCGTTTTCAGTCGTATGCGGCGCCGCCTCGAGCCGTTCCAGTTCGGCCTGCAGATTGCGCAGGTTGACGTCGCCGTCGATCGCGTACTCGAGCGCGGGCCGGTCCAGCGCCGGGGTTTCCTGGGCCACGTAGGCCATGCGCCAGCGTTGCGGGAAATCGATCGCGCCCTGGTCCGGATGCAGCTCGTTGCGCAGCATGCCGAACAGGCTGGATTTGCCGGCGCCGTTGGCGCCGATCAGGCCGATCTTGTCGCCGGGATTGAGGGTGAGGTCGGCGTCTACCAGCAGCGGCTTGGTGCCGCGCATGAGACTGACGTTGGAGAATCGGATCATCGGGAAACCAGTTATCTTTTGATCCGTCGTTCCCGCGCAGGCGGGAATCCAAGTTTGTAGCGGACCACAGAAACTTGGGTTCCCGCCTGCGCGGGAACGACGGTTTTTAGTGTGCGGCCAGTATTACTTTGCCAGCTGTTCAGCCGTCAGCAGGAACACCGCATCGTCGCCGATGCTGGTGGTCAGCCAGGTCAGGCCCAGATGCCCGAAGGCCGCCTCGGCATACTCGCGTTCGTTGCCGATCTCGACCACCAGCACGCCCTCCGGCGTCAGGCGCTCGGCGGCGCCGTCGACGATCTTGCGCACCAGGTCCATGCCGTCCTCGCCGCCGGCCAGGGCGATCTGCGGTTCGCGCATGTATTCCGGCGGCAGCTTGCCCATCGAAGCGCTGTTCACGTAGGGCGGGTTGGTGATGATCAGGTCGTACTTCTTGAACGGCACGTTCTGGTACAGGTCCGACTCGATCGGGTTCACGCGGCCATCCAGCTTATAGTCGCGGATATTGCGCTCGGCCACGGCCAGCGCGTCCTTCGAGATGTCGACCGCGTCGACCAGGGCGTTCGGGAAGGCGTCGGCCAGCATGATCGCCAGGCAGCCGGAGCCCGTGCACAGTTCGAGCACGTTTTCGACGCCGTCCGGATCGGCCACCCAGGGGCTGAACATGTTCGGGATCAGCTCGGCGATGAAGGAACGCGGCACCAGCACGCGCTCGTCGACGTAGAAGTTGTAGCTGCCCAGCCAGGCTTCGTTGGTGATGTAGGCGGCCGGCACGCGCTCGCTGACGCGGCGTTCGATCACGGCCAGCACCTGCAGCACTTCCTCTTGCAGCAGCTTGGCGTCGAGGAAGGGCTCGAGCTTGTCCAGCGGGAGCTTGAGGGTATGCAAAATAAGGTAGGCCGCTTCGTCGAAGGCTTCGGCGCTGCCGTGGCCGAAGAACAGCTTGGCGGTGTTGAAACGGGTGACGGCGTAGCGCAACAGGTCGCGCGGCGTGCAGAAATTGGGCGTGGTCGTGGCCATGGCTGGGATCTCGCGGAAATGGTTAGGCCGCAGGCGGCGAGGGCGCCAGCAAGGCTTCGAGCGTGCGGCGATAAATGTTCTTGAGTGGATCGATGTAGCGCAGTTCGATGTGCTCGTCGATCTTGTGGATGCTGGCGTTCGGTGGCCCGAATTCTATCACCTGGGGACAGATGCGGGCGATGAAGCGCCCATCCGAGGTCCCGCCGGTGGTCGACAATTCGGTCTTCACGCCGAGTTCATGGCCGATGGCGGTGCAGATGGCATCCGACAGCGTGCCCTTCGGCGTCAGGAAGGGCTCGCCGGACAGGGTCCATTCGAGCTCGTAATCCAGGCCGTGGCGGTCGAGGATGGCGTGCACGCGCGCTTCCAGCCCGTCGGCCGTGCTGGCGGTCGAGAAGCGGAAGTTGAAGTCGACCCGCATCTGGCCCGGAATGACGTTGTTGGCGCCGGTGCCGGCGTGGACGTTCGAGATTTGCCAGCTGGTCGGCGGGAAGTACTCGTTGCCGTCGTCCCATTTTTCAGCGGCCAGCTCGGCCAGGGCCGGCGCCGCCTGGTGGATGGGATTGCGCGCCAGGTGCGGATAGGCGATGTGGCCCTGCACGCCCTTCACTAGCAGGCAGCCGGACAGCGAGCCGCGGCGGCCGTTCTTGATCATGTCGCCCAGCACGTGGCTGGAGGTCGGTTCGCCGACCAGGCAGTAATCCAGGGTCTCGCCGCGCTCCTCCAGCATCTCGCAGACGACCACGGTGCCGTCGACGGCCGGGCCTTCCTCGTCGCTGGTGATCAGGAAGGCGATCGAGCCGGCATGGCCCGGGTGCGCCTCGACGAACTCCTCGACGGCGACGACCATGGCCGCGATCGAGGTCTTCATGTCGGAGGCGCCGCGGCCGTACAGCTTGCCGTCGCGCCGGGTCGGGGCGAAGGGCTGGGAATGCCACTGGTCGAGCGGGCCGGCCGGCACCACGTCGGTGTGGCCGGCGAACACGAATACCGGCGACTCGGTCCCGCGGCGCGCCCACAGATTGGTCACGCCGTTCGATTCGATGGTCTCGCACCGGAAGCCGAGCGGAGACAGCAGCGCCTGCAGCTTCTGCTGGCAGCCCTTGTCCTGCGGGGTGATCGAATCGAGCGCGATCAGCTCCTCGGTCAGCTGCAGGGTGCGCGAGGTCTTCATGCAGGCCAGTCTCCGAAGCTGCGCTCATACTCGTCGGGCGAGAAGCCGACCTTCAGCCGGCCCGCGCCCGCTAGGACCGGGCGCTTGACCACGGACGGGTTCTCCAGCATCAGTTCCAGCGCGCTGGCCTTGTCGACGATTTGCGCGCGGCGTTCTTCCGGGAGATTGCGCCAGGTCGTGCCCTTGCGGTTGACCAGGACTTCCCAGTCCAGCTGTTCGAGCCAGCCGGCGACGGTATCGCGGGACAAGCCCTGCTTCTTGAAATCGTGGAACTCGACGTCCTGGCCGTGCTCGGCCAGCCAGGTGCGCGCTTTCTTGACGGTGTCGCAGTTCGGGATGCCGTAGAGAGTTTTCTTCATGGTTTTAGCTCTAGGGAAAGCCGCGAAGGATAGCACAGGCCGCTATCACCAGAGCATAGTTTAGCAATGCCGCATCAAGCCTGTCGCCGAACTGGCGAACCATCCCTTGAGCAGCCGGTCTTACCGTGGCAGATGCGGAAATGGAGGCATTATGTCCAGGTTGAGCACCCTCACGCTGGCCGCGTGTGGTGTCGCACTGGCCGTGCTGGCGCCGCTGGCGTCGGGCACGGATCGCGACGGGCCGGCTTGCCGCTACCGCTATTTCGTCGATCCACTCCTGACGGCCCAGCTGACCGGCGCCTACGACCTCTCGAACGGCGAGCTGATGCGCGTCAGCCGCGAGGCGAACCGTTATTACGCGGAGATGCCCACGACTGGTCGCATCGAAATCGTCCCGGTCGACCAGGACGTGTTCGTACAGCGCAATGGCCCGGTGCAGTTGGCTTTCGAGCGCGAGGCGGGTGCGACCGATGTCGTGGTCTCGGGGCTGGATGGGCAGGCGAGCGGGCCGCCGGTGTGCCGCCGGTAGTGGAGGTGGCCGCGGGCTGCCTTTGGGGCGGCGGGCGGATTTGTGACGGCGAGTCACAAATCCACGCCTGTGCTGTCGGGCTATTAGTTGCCCGTGGTCAGTTGTCCAACGTGAACTCGGTGAATGAAGGCCCGGCAGGCTCTTCCGTCGGCTTGGCGTCCGACCCTGCGGCCGGACCATCCGTCCTGGCCGACTGGCTGTCCGGCCCATTGTTGATGAGCCACAGCAGGTTGGTGGCCGAGTCGGCGTTCGCCAGCGCTTCTTCCTGGGTGATCAGGCCGGCCCGGAACAGTTCCAGCAAGGCCTTTTCGAAGGTCTGCGAACCCGGCGACAGGCTCTTGTCCATCGCTTCCTTGATCTGGCCGATCTCGCCTTTTTCGATCAGGTCGGCAACGTAGCGGGTATTGACCATGATCTCGACCGCGGCCTGGCGCTTGCCGCCGGCTTTCGATCGTACCAGGCGCTGCGAGACGATGGCCTTCACCGCCGAGGACAAATCCTGCAGCAGGGCGGGGCGGTTTTCGATGGGGTAGAAGCTGATGATGCGGTTCAGCGCGTTGTAGCTGTTGTTCGCGTGCAGGGTCGCCAGCACCAGGTGGCCGGATTGCGCGTAGGCCAGGGCGGCCGCCATGGTGTCCTTGTCGCGGATCTCGCCGATCAGGATGCAGTCCGGCGCCTGGCGCATCGAGTTGCGCAGGGCGACGTCGAAGCTGGTGGCGTCGCTGCCGATCTCGCGCTGGTTGACGATGGATTTCTTGTTCTTGAACAGGTACTCGATCGGGTCTTCGAGCGTCAGGATGTGGCCGGGGCGCTGCTCGTTGCGGTGGTCCAGCATCGAGGCGATGGTGGTCGACTTGCCGGACCCGGTGGCGCCGACGATCAGCAGCAGGCCGCGCTTTTCCATGATCAGATCGAGCAGCACGGGCGGCAGGCCCAGCTCTTCCAGCGGCGGGATACTCGCCGGCACGAAGCGGAACACCGCCGAGATCGAGCCACGCTGGCGGAAGGCCGACAAACGGAAGCGGCCCAGCTTGGGCACGGAAATGCCCATGTTCAGCTCGTTGGTGCGCTCCAGTTCGGCCATCTGCTCTTTCGATGCGATCTCAGCCAGCAGTACCTGGATGTTTTCAGGTTCGAGCTTGTTCTGGTTGATCGGGATGAGGTTCCCGTTGATCTTGATGTGGACAGGGGAATTGACCGCGAAGAACATGTCCGACGCGTTCTTTTCCTTCATCAACTGGAACAGGCGTTCCATCATCATGGTTTTCTCTCCCTTGCTTCGCGGTAATTTTTTGCGTTTTGGGGATTCTACCTGTTTGCGGGAGGATTGCGGTGGCCGGAGGGCACCCGATGTGGGGGAAATGCCTTACCTCGTCGTGCCGGGCATTGCCCGACCCGACTTCCCGCGCAGGCGCCTCGCTGCGCGAGGCCCCAGGTTTGCTTGAACAGTCGAAACGCAAGCAAACTTGGCGGGATAGCGCCAGTCGCGCTATCCCGCCTTCGCGGGGTGACGAAAAATCAAACGCCGCGCAGCAGTTCGTTGATACCGGTCTTCGAACGCGTCTGCGCATCCACGCGCTTGACGATCACCGCGCAGTACAGGCTGTACTTGCCGTCGGCGGACGGCAGCGAACCCGATACCACCACCGAGCCCGACGGCACGCGGCCGTAGCTGACTTCGCCGGTTTCGCGGTTGTAGATCTTGGTCGACTGGCCGATGTACACGCCCATCGAGATCACCGAGTTCTCTTCGACGATCACGCCTTCGACGATTTCCGAGCGGGCGCCGATGAAGCAGTTGTCTTCGATGATGGTCGGGTTGGCCTGCATCGGTTCCAGCACGCCGCCGATGCCGACGCCGCCGGACAGGTGGACGTTCTTGCCGATCTGGGCGCAGGAGCCGACGGTGGCCCAGGTATCGACCATGGTGCCTTCGTCGACGTAGGCGCCGATGTTCACGTAGGACGGCATCAGCACCACATTCTTGCCGATGAAGGCGCCGCGGCGGGCGACGGCCGGCGGCACCACGCGGAAACCGCCCTTGGCGAAGTCTTCCGGCGTGTAGTTGGCGAACTTGGTCGGGACCTTGTCGTAGAACTGCATGCCGCCGCCTTCCACGGGCACATTGTTCTCGAGACGGAACGACAGCAGGACGGCCTTCTTGATCCACTGGTTCACGACCCAGCTGCCGCTGTCTTTCTGGGCAACGCGCAGGCTGCCGTCGTCGAGGCCGGCAAGGACGTGGGCGACGGCGTCGCGGACTTCAGCGGCGGCGCTGGTCGGGCTGATCTCGGCGCGCTGTTCCCACGCGGTGTCGATGATGGTCTGGAGTTGTTGGGTCATGATGGTCTGGATGGTTACGATGCTTTTTCAGGAGGAGGACTTCAAATCCTTGCAGAACTGGACGATGCGGTTGGCCGCTTCCAGTCCTTCGTCCACTTCGGCGACGAGCGCCATGCGGATGCGGTTGCGTCCCGGATTACTGCCGTGCGCGTCGCGCGCCAGGTAGGAGCCGGGCAAAACCGTCACATTATATTCGGCGTACAGGCCGCGTGCGAACTCGGTGTCCGACAGGCCGCTGGCGCGCACGTCGGCCCACAGGTAGAAGCCGGCGTCGGGCAGTTCGACGTCCATCACCTGCTTCAGCAGCGGGGTGATGAGGGTGAACTTTTCCTTGTACAGGTTGCGGTTCTCCTGCACGTGGGCCTCGTCGTTCCAGGCTGCGCAGGAGGCCGATTGCACCGGCGGCGACATGGCGCCGCCGCTGTAGGTGCGGTAGAGCAGGAATTTCTTCAGCACGTCCGGATCGCCGGCGACGAAGCCCGAGCGCATGCCGGGCACGTTCGAGCGCTTCGACAGGCTCGAGAACACGACCAGGTTGGCGTAGGGGCGCAGGCCGGCGCTACGGCCTAGCTGGTGCGCCGCTTCCAGCGCGCCCAGCGGCGGGGCCGCGCCAAAATAAATCTCGGAATAGCACTCGTCGGCGGCGATCACGAAGCCGTGGCGGTCGGCCAGCTCGAACAGCTGGCGCCAGTCGTCCAGGGTCAGCACCGCGCCGGTCGGGTTGCCCGGTGAGCACAGGTAGAGCAGCTGGACCCGTGCCCACACGTGGTCGGGCACGCTGGCGTAGTCCGGGGCGAAATTGCGCGCCGGGACCGAGTTCACGAACCAGGGCTCGGCGCCGGCCAGGTAGGCCGCGCCTTCGTAGATCTGGTAGAACGGATTCGGGCACATGACCAGCGCGCCGCCGTTGGCGTTGGCGGAGGCTGCGCGCGGATCGATCACGCACTGGGCAATCGCGAACAGGGCCTCGCGCGAGCCGTTCACCGGCAGCACCATCGTGTTCGCGTCCAGCGGCGGTACCCCGTAGCGGCGTTCCAGCCAGCCGGCGATCGCCGTGCGCAGCGGCTCGCCGCCGTGCGTGCTCGGATAGTTCGCCAGCCCGGCCATGCTTTGCGTCAGGGCTTTCTGGATGAAGGCCGGTGTCGGATGCTTGGGTTCGCCGATGCCGAGGCTGATAGGGGCGTACCCGGGATTCGGCGTGACGCCGGCGAACAGCTGGCGCAGCTTTTCGAAGGGGTAGGGGTGCAGTCTTTCGAGATGTGGATTCACGGCTTTACCAGGTCGGAGAGGCTATGCAAGAAGATCAATTATAGCGAGGCCGGCCCGATGCTGCTGTGGCTTGGAATGGAGTAATATTAACCACAGGAATTTGCTCCTTAGACTAGCGACCCCAGCCGTGCCACTCCACTACGCCCGCAGTCTTCTCGGCCCTGCGCGCAGCCCGCGCGCCAACCGCCATCTGGGCGTCGCCCTGGCCTTCGTCGCCGGCGCCATCAATGCCGGCGGCTTCCTCGCCGTGCACCAGTACACCTCGCACCTGACCGGGGTGATTTCATCGGCGGCCGACAATCTGGTGCTCGGCGCCTGGGACCTGGCGCTGGATGCGCTTGGCGCCGTGCTGTCTTTCCTGGCCGGGGCGGCCTGCACCGCGCTGGCCGTCAACTACGGCCGGCGCCGCGGCCTGGCCAGCGAATATGCGCTGCCCTTGCTGCTCGAAGCCTTGCTGCTGCTGGCCTTCGGCGTGCTGGGCGCGCGCCTGGCCGCCGTCGATGCGCTGTTCGTGCCCGGCACGGTAATGCTGCTGTGCTTCATGATGGGCTTGCAGAACGCGCTGATCACCAAGATCTCGCAGGCCGAGATCCGCACCACGCACATGACCGGCATCGTCACCGACATCGGCATCGAACTGGGGCGGATGCTGTACTGGAACCGTGACGCAGCGCAGCCGAAGGTGCAAGCCAACCGTGGGCGCCTGCGCCTGCTGGTGTCGCTGCTGCTCGGCTTCTTCGTCGGCGCGCTGGCCGGGGCGCTGGGCTTCAAGCATGCCGGCTACCTGGCGACGCTGCCGCTGGCCTGCCTGCTGAGCGCGCTGGCGATCGTGCCTGCAGTCGACGACCTGCGCCGCTTGGGCGCCGGTTAAGCAAGCAGCGCCCGCTCGCGCCACGCCCCCGGATTCAAGCCCGACCACTCGCGGAAGGCATGCGTGAACGCGCTCTGCTCCTGGTAGCCGAGCAGGAAGGCGATGTCGGCCAGCGACAGGCCGCGCTGGCGCAGATAGTCCTGGGCCAGCGCGTACCGGGCCGCGTCGAGCACCTGCTGGAAGCTGGCGCCGCTGTCCGCCAGCTTGCGCTGCAGGGTGCGCGAGGAGAGTCCCAGTTCGGCGGCGATGCTGGCCAGGCGCACGCGGTCGTGCGCGAGGTTGCGGATCACGGCGGCGCGCACCTGGGCGACGATGCCGTGGCGTTCGCGCTCGTCCTCGCGCTCCCTCAGCAAGCGCTCGGCATGCCGCTGCAGCACCGGGTACATGCCCGCGTCCGCGTTCGGCACCGGCATCGCCAGTAGCGAAGCGTCGAAGCAGGCCAGGTGGGCCTCGGCGCCGAAGGCCGGGACCATGCCCAGCACGCGCTCGTATTCGGCCGGATCGGCATCGCTGTGGTGGGCGAAGGCCAGGCGCCGCGGCGCCAGCGGGCGGCCGGCCAGCCAGGAACCGAAAGTGCGGATGCCGGCGAACACGCTTTCGGCCAGGTGCCGGGTGGCGTCGGGGAAGTGGCTGGTCCAGGTGTAGCAGGCCAGGCCCGACCCGGCGTCGGCTTCGAGCCGCGAGCGTCCCAGGTCGTGGGCCAGCTGTTCGTATCTCTGCGTCTGTTCGAGGGCCTGGGCGAAGTCGGCGCAGGCCAGCAGGATCAGGCCATACACGCTATAGGCGCCGAGGCGCATGCGCTCGCCCACGTGCAGGCCGAAATGCGGGTCCATGGCCAGTTCCGCGCCCGTTGCCAGCAGGGCGATGTAGTCGCGCGCCGCCAGCGATTCCGGCAGCGGATCGAGTGGCATCGCCAGCCCGGACGCCTGCGCCAGCGTACGCGCATCCACGCCGCGCGCGGCCGCCGTCTCCAGCAGCGGTTGCAGGTAGGAGCCGGTAACCCGGGGCAGCACGGTTGGCATGTTCGAACAAGCGCTTGGCATGAATCCGCAATACAGGGGCGACGATGGCTTATATTCTTGCAAAGTATAAATAAAAGCAATGGGAGCGCCATGAGACGATGGAACGGCTGGGGAGATGACACGATCGAGGTCCCGATCGGCGAGGGCGCGCTGCGCTTTCTCGCCGGGAAGCTGGGGCCGGGCGCCGGGCCGCAAGACGCGGCATTCGACGCGGTGTGCGCGCAGCTTGCGCCATCGAAGTTGCCGCCGCATCCGCTGGTGGACACCACGGCGGCGGTGCGCCTGCAGCACGCGCTGGGCCAAAGCCTGCAGGACTGGCTGCGCCTGCGCTACGGCCGCGTCGAGGCTGCGCCGGACGGCGTGGCCTTCCCGGAAAGCGCGGACGCGGTGCGCGAGCTGCTCCGCTATGCCATCGATGCCGGCGCGGCCATCGTGCCCTATGGCGGCGGCACCAGCGTCTGCGGCCACCTCGATGCGGCGCCTGGCCGGCCCACGCTGTCGGTCGACATGCGCCGCCTGCGCGCCATGACGAACCTCGACCGCGAATCGCTGCTGGCCACCTTCGGCGCCGGCGTGGCGGGACCGGACCTCGAAGCCCAGCTGCGCGCGCACGGCTGCACGCTCGGCCACTTCCCGCAATCCTTCGAGTACTCGACCCTGGGCGGCTGGGTGGTCACGCGCTCTTCGGGCCAGCAGTCGCTGCGCTACGGCCGCATCGAGCAGCTGTTTGCCGGCGGCCGGATGGAGACGCCGCAGGGCCGGCTCGAGATCCCGACCTTCCCGGCCTCCGCCGCCGGCCCCGACCTGCGCGAGCTGGTGCTGGGCTCCGAGGGCAGGATGGGCATCCTGACGGAAGCCACGGTGCGCATCAGTCCCGTGCCGGCATTCGAAGCCTTCCACGCCGTGTTCCTGCCCGACTGGGAGCGCGCGGAAACCGCCGTGCGCGCCATCGTGCAGGCGCGCCTGGGACTGTCGATGCTGCGCCTGTCGAATCCGGTGGAGACGGCGACCATGCTGACCCTGGCCGGTCACGAAAAACAGGTGGCGCTGCTCGAGACCCTGCTGCGCCTGCGCGGCGCGGGCGAGGGCAAGTGCATGCTGCTGGTCGGCGCCAGCGGAGAGAAAACGCCATCGCGCGCCGCGCTGGGGGCTGCATTGAAGATCGCACGCAAGTACAAGGGCGTGCACGCCGGCCGCGGCCTGGGCGAACGCTGGAAGAAGAACCGCTTCCGCAACGTCTACCTGCGCAACGCTGCCTGGGAGCGCGGCTACGCCATCGACACCGTCGAGACGGCCGTCGACTGGCCGCGCGTGAGCCCGGCGATGCGCGCGGTGGAAGCCGCGGCGGCGGCGGCGCTGGCCGCCGAGGGCGAGCAGGTGCATGCCTACACCCATTTGTCGCACCTGTATGCGCAGGGCGCCAGCGTCTACACGACCTTCATCTGGCGCCTGGCCGGCGACTTCGATGCCGACCTGGCGCGCTGGCGCCGCCTCAAGACGGCGGCGTCGGAAGCCATCGTCGCCAATGGCGGCACCATCAGCCACCAGCACGGCGTCGGCGTGGACCACGCGCCCTGGCTGCAGGCGGAAAAGGGCGTGCTGGGCATGGAGGCGCTGCGTGCGCTGTTCCGCCGGTTCGACCCGAGCGGCAGCATGAACCCCGGCAAACTGCTGCCGGATGAGACCCGGCCATGAACGCCCTCTGGAGACGCGACGGGCGCGCCGCGCTGCCCGGACTGATGGAAAAGGAATGGGACCTGCTGGTGATCGGCGGCGGCATCACCGGCGCCGGCATCCTGCTGGAAGCGGCGCGGCGCGGGCTGAAAGCCCTGCTGGTCGAACGGCGCGATTTCGCCTGGGGCACGTCGAGCCGCTCGTCGAAGCTGGTGCACGGCGGCCTGCGCTACCTGAAGGACGGCCACCTGCACCTGACGCGCGAGTCGGTGCGCGAGCGCGAAAGCCTGCTGCGCGACGCGCCCGGGCTGGTCGAGCCGCAGGGCTTCGCCTTCGCCCACTACGCCGGCCAGCGCGGCAAGCGCAGCTTCCTGGCGGGCCTCGCCATCTACGACCTGCTGGCCGGGCGGCGCGAGCGGCACTGGCTGTCCACCGAAGAATTCCTCGAGCGTGCGCCGAATGTAGCGCGCGAGGGACTGGACGGCGGCATCGTCTACACCGACGCCAAGACCGACGATGCGCGCCTGGTGCTGCGCGTGCTGGGCGAAGCGATGGACCACGGCGCGGCCGCGCTCAACTACGTGGCGGCGCGCTCGCTGATCCGCGCCGATGGCCGCGTGGCCGGGGCCGCGCTGCACGACGGGCTCGGGGACGCCAGTTACGAAGTGAAGGCGCGCGTGACGGTCGACGCCACCGGCGCCTGGTCCGGCGCGCTGCATGGCAAGGGTCCGCGCCTGCGTCCGCTGCGCGGCAGCCATCTGATCCTGCCGGCCTGGCGCTTGCCGCTGTCCCAGGCGGTGAGCCTGATGCATCCGCATGACGGCCGCCCGGTGTTCGCCTATCCGTGGGAAGGAACGACCCTGGTCGGCACCACCGACCTCGATCACGAGCAGCCGATGGAGCACGAAGCGCGCATCACGCGGGCCGAACTCCATTACCTGCTGGCGGCCCTGCAAGCCCAGTTCCCCCAGCTCGGCCTGGGCGAAAGCGACGTGCTGTCGACCTATGCCGGCGTGCGGCCGGTGATCGCCGGCGGGCACGCGGACGCCTCGCGCGAAGGGCGCGAGCACAGTGTCTGGAGCGAGGAGGGACTGGTGGCGGTGGCTGGCGGCAAGCTGACCACCTTCCGCGCCATCGCCCTCGACGCCCTGAAGCAGGTGCGCGCCCAGCTGCCCGATTGGCGCGACGAGCTGCAGCCCTGCCGGGTATTCGCGCCGCCGCCGGCGGTCGCCGGCACGCAGGCGCCGGCCGGCGTGCTGCGCCGCCTGCGGGGCCGGCACGGCGCCCGGTCCGGCGTGCTGCTGGACGCGGCCGGCGAGGGCGAAGGCGAGATCGTCCCCGGCACCGAGACGCCGTGGGCCGAGCTGCGCTGGGCCGCGCGCGCGGAAGCGGTGCAGCGCCTCGACGACCTGCTGCTGCGCCGCACCCGCCTGGGCCTGCAGCTGAAGGAGGGCGGCAGGGCGCTGATGCCGCGCATCCGGGCGATCTGCCAGCCGGAGCTGGGCTGGGACGACGCCCGCTGGTCAAAAGAAGAACAGGACTACGCGGCCTTGTGGCACGCCCACTATGGCCTGCCGCAGGAGACAACAGAATGAGCATGCAGCCGACCATCCTCGCCATCGACAACGGCACCCAGAGCGTGCGCGCGCTGCTGTTCGACCTGCAGGGGAATATCGTCGCCAAGTCCCAGGTCATGCTGGAAGCCTATTATTCGACCCAGCCCGGCTGGGCCGAGCACGATCCCGAGGATTACTGGGCTTCCCTGTGCCAGGCCTGCCGGGGCCTGTGGGACCAGCCCGGCGTGAACAAGGAGGCCATGCAGGGCGTGGCCGTGACCACCCAGCGCGGCACCGTGGTCAGCCTCGGCAAGGATGGCCAGCCCCTGCGCCCGGCCATCACCTGGCTCGACCAGCGCAGGACAAGCGTGTATCCACCCATCGCCTGGTGGTGGCAGGCTGCGTTCAAGGCGGCGCGCGTCGACGGCACCATCGACTACTTCCGCGGCGAGGCCGAGATCAACTGGATCAAGGCCCACCAGCCCGAGGTGTGGAAGGCGACCGACAAGTTCCTGCTGCTGTCCGGCTACCTGAACTGGCGCCTGTGCGGGCGCTTCGCGGATTCCAGCGGCTCGCAGGTGGCCTATCTGCCCTTCGACTACAAGCGCCGGCGCTGGGCCGCGCGCCACGACTGGAAGTGGCAGGCGCTGGCGGTCGAGCCGCACATGCTGCCCGAGCTGGCCGAGCCGGGCGAGCGTCTTGGCACGATCTCTGCTAGGGCCGCGATGGATACCGGCATCCCGCAAGGCCTGCCGCTGCTGGCCGCGGCCGCCGACAAGGCCTGCGAGGTGATCGGCGCCGGCTGCCGCGAGCCGCATGTCGGCTGCCTGAGCTACGGCACCACCGCCACCATCAACACCACCAGCACGCGCTACACCGAAGTCACGCCCTTCATTCCGCCCTATCCGGCGGCGATCCCAGGCGCCTACAGCAACGAGGTGCAGGTGTTCCGCGGCTACTGGATGGTCAACTGGTTCAAGGAACAGTTCGGCCACCACGAGCAGACGCGCGCACTGCTCGAAGATGTCGCGCCGGAGCAGCTGTTCGACCGCATGGCCAGCAGCGTGCCGCCCGGCTCGATGGGCCTGATGCTGCAGCCTTACTGGACACCCGGCATCCGCGTGCCCGGGCGCGAAGCAAAGGGCGGCATCATCGGCTTCGGCGACGTCCACACCCGCGCCCACGTCTACCGCGCCATCCTCGAAGGCCTGGCTTACGCGCTGCGCGAGGGGAAGGAGCGGATCGAGAAGCGCGGCGGGGTGGCGATCACCGAGCTGCGCGTCTCCGGCGGCGGCTCGCAGAGCGACTGCGCGATGCAGCTGACGGCCGACATCTTCGGCCTGCCGACCGCGCGCCCGCACGTGTACGAGACCTCGGGCCTGGGGGCGGCGATCGACGCGGCGGTCGGGCTGGGGCTGCACCGCGATTTCGATGCGGCGGTGGGAGCGATGACCCGGGTGGGGCGGGTGTTCGAGCCGGTGGCGGAGAACCAGCGGATTTATGACCGCCTGTACCGGCAGGTGTACCGGAAGATGTATCGGCAGCTGCAGCCGCTGTATCGGGATATTGCGGAGATTACGGGGTATCCGGCGGTCCGCTAACGCGTCGTCCCCGCGAAGGCGGGGATCCAAGTTCTGCATGCGATACGACAGCCCACGCAAACTTGGGTCCCCGCCTGCGCGGGGACGACGGTATTCACATCATCGCCGCATTCCGAACCGTCTCCCAGGCGGCTCCCGCCAGCGCCGTCTCGACGCGGTTCCGCCCACTTTCCTTGGCCGCATACATGGCCCGGTCGGCGCAGACGAACAGCTGCTCGATCTGGTCCAGCTGGGTCGGCACGATGGTCGCCACGCCCACCGAGACGGTGATCCAGGGCGAGGTCGGCGAGCGCGGGTTCGGCAGCTGCAGGGCCTCCACCGTGGTGCGGATCGCTTCCGCCAGGCGGCTGGCGGCGATGTCCGGGGTCTCGCCGAACAGCAGCACGAATTCCTCGCCGCCGTAGCGCGCCGCCAGGTCGGTCGGGCGCAGCGCATGCGCCTCGAGGGCCTGGGCCACCTTCTGCAGGCAGAGGTCGCCGGCGGCGTGGCCGAGGGTGTCGTTGTACAGCTTGAAGTGGTCGACGTCGAGCACCACCAGCGACAGCGGCTGGGCGTTGCGGATCGCGCGCTGCCATTCCTTTTCCATGAAGGCGTCGAAGTGGCGGCGGTTGGCGATCCGGGTCAGCGGATCCAGCATGGCGGCGCGCTGCAGCGCGTCCTCGGACTGCTTGTGATGGGTGATGTCGTGCAGCAGGGCGACGAACTGGCCGTCGGCCGCGTGCATCGGCGTCATCGTCAGGTCCATCGCGCGCAGGCCGCCGTCGCGGTGGCGGATCAGCACTTCGCGGGTGCCGTTGCCGATCGCTTCCATCGCGGCGCAGTCGTCGGGATAGCTGTCCTGCCGGGCCACCAGTTCGGCCAGCGAGCGGCCCACCAGTTCATCGGTCGCGTAGCCCAGGTAGCGGTCGCAGGCCGGGTTCGCGTACTGGATGCGGCCGCAGCGCTCGACGATCAGCAGGCCCTGGTCCATGCTGTCGACGATCATGCGCAGGCGGTCCGCCTGTTCCTTCTGGGCGTCGCTGCCGCTGGCCAGGCGCAGCTGGGCGCGCACGCGGGCGCACACTTCCTCCATGCGCAGCGGCTTGGGGATGTAGTCGGCGGCGCCGATGTCGAAGCCGGCCACGATGTCGTCGGTCTCGCCGCGCGCGCTCATGAAGATGACGGGAATGCGCGCCGTCAGCGGGTGGGCCTTCAAGCGGCGGCAGGTTTCCAGGCCGTCCAGCTCGGGCATGACGACGTCGAGCAGCACCAGGTCGGGCTGGATGCGCTGGGCGATCTCGAGGGCGCGTTCGCCGGAGGTGGCGATGAAGGCCTGGTAACCCTGGCGCAGCATCATCGTGCGTAGCAGGGCAAGATTGTCCGGCGCGTCATCGACGATCAGAACGGCAGGCTTGCGGGGCGCGGTGAGCCCCACGCTGGCTGGGTTGGTCATACTGTGCCTTATCAGGCTGCACAATGGGTACGTTCAAAATCATACCTTGTTGCGCACCATCAAGGGGCAAGTATTGCTTGTTTGACAGAAAAATGTGTGACTTTGGCGCAACTTCTGGTTGTCCGGGACAACCAGAAGTCACACGCACATCAGGCGCTTACAGCTGGTCCTTGATCAGCTTGCCCAGCACCGCGATGCCTTCGCGGATGCGCTCCGGCGGCACGGTCACGAAGGACAGGCGCAGGGTATTGGTGGCCGGATCGTTGGCGTAGAAAGGCGCGCCCGGCACGAAGGCGACGCGGGCGGCGATGGCCTGGTCGAGCAGTTTGGTGGCGTCGATGTGCTTCGGCAGGTCGACCCAAATGAACATGCCGCCTTCCGGACGGGTCCAGGTCACTTCTTTCGGGAAGTGCTCGTCCATCGCGTCCAGCATCGCCTGGCACTGGTGGGCGTACAGGCTGCGGATGGTCGGGATGTGCTCGTCCAGGAAGCCGTCCTTGACCACTTCGTACACCACCATCTGGGTCAGCTGGGCGGTGTGCAGGTCGGCGGCCTGCTTGGCCAGCTCGAGGCGGCGCACCAGCGGCAGCGGGGCGCACACGTAGCCGAGGCGGATGCCCGGGGTCAGCACCTTCGAGAAGGAACCCATGTAGATCACGCCGTCCGGATTCATGTTCAGCATGCGCGGCATCGGCTCGCCCTTGTACGAGAGCGCGCCGTAAGGATCGTCTTCGATCAGCGGCAGGCCGAGGCGGGCGCAGGTTTCGACCAGTTCGCGCCGGCGTTCCAGCGACAGCGAGCGTCCGGTCGGGTTCTGGAAGTTCGGCAGCGCGTACAGCAGGCGCGCGCCGTCGGCCAGGCCTTCGAGCGAGGACGGCACCAGGCCGTGCTCGTCGGTCGCGACCGAGTGGAAATCGGGGCGGTACACCGAGAACGCCTGCAGGGCGCCGAGGTAGCTCGGGGTCTCGACCAGCACCTTGCTGCCTTCGTCGATCAGTACCTTGCCCAGCAGGTCGAGCGCCTGCTGCGAGCCGGACACCATCAGGATCTGCTCGGGCAGGATCTTGCAGTCGGGCGTGGACAGGTATCCCGCAATCCATTCGCGCAGCGGGGCGTAGCCGTCGGTCGGGCCGTATTGCAGGGCCTGTTTGCCGGTTTCGCTCAGCACCTTGTCGTAGGCAGCTTTCATGCGCTCGACCGGGAAGGTGGCGGGCGAGGGCAGGCCGCCGGCGAAGGAGATGATCTCCGGACGCTGGGTAATCTTCAGGATTTCGCGGATCGCCGAGCTTTGCAGCTGCTGCGCGCGTTCCGAAAACTGCCACTGGATGGGATTGGGATTTTCGATTTTCATACTGATCTCACAGGAAGGACCGCAGGGGTGGTGCGTCGGTCATTATAAAGCAGCTTGATGAGCCGCTTCGTTAAAGAGACGCGCCTTGTGGGCACGTCCCGGAACTTGTTGCGTGGGCACGGGGTGCCCACCCTACGTCGTTAAGCAAATCGTAGGGTGGGCACCCCGTGCCCACGCCAACATCATGCGACTTCTACGATCATCTCGATTTCGACGCAGGTCCCGCGCGGCAGCGAAGCCACGCCGAAGGCCGAGCGGGCGTGCTTGCCGGCATCGCCGAACACTTCGCCCAGCAGTTCCGAGCAGCCATTGGTGACCAGGTGCTGTTCGTTGTATTCCGGGGTCGAAGCGACCAGGCTCATCACCTTGACGATGCGCTTCACGCGGCCCAGGTCGCCCCCTACAGCTTCCTGCAGGGTGCCCATCAGGTCGATCGCGACCGAGCGCGCGGCGGCCTGGCCTTCCGCGGTGGTCTTGTTCTTGCCCAGCAGGCCGGCGTTCGGCGAGCCGTCGGCGTTCTTGGCGATATGGCCGGAGATAAAGACCAGGTTGCCGGTCTGCACGTACATGACGTAGGCGGCGGCCGGGGCTGCCGGCGAGGCGAGGGTGATGTTCAGTTCTTTGAGTTTGTCGTAGACGGACATGGGGTCTCCAGGCTTACATAAATAAGAGCCGGTATTGTACGACTTGCCAATGCCTGAGGCTACCGCCGCACCTGCATCCGGCGCCCAAGCGCCACCACGGCGATCACCGCCAGCGCAAAACCGCAGTTGGCGACCGTGAGCGGCTCACCCAGCAGCAGCCAGGCCCCGCCCAGGGACAGGAAGGGCTGCACCAGCTGCACCTGGCCGACCCGCGCCACCCCGCCCAGGGCCAGGCCGCGGTACCAGAAAAAGAAACCGACGATGGTCGAGAACACGGTGGTATAGCCCAGCCCCAGCCAGGCACGCGCGCCGGCATCGCCGAGCCGGCCGAACTGCCCGGGGTCGAGCACGGCCAGCAGCAGGACGCTCGGCAGCGCGGCCAGCACCAGCGCCCAGCTGATGGTCTCCTGGCCGCCGATGCTGCGCGCCAGCTTGCCGCCTTCCGCATAACCGACCGCCGCCGACAGCACCGCCGCGAACATCAGGAAGTCGGCCGGCGCGAAATGGCCGCCGCCCTTGCCCAGGGCAAAGGCCGCCACCAGGATTGAACCGAGCAGGGCCAGGCCCCAGAAGCCGCGCGAGGGCCGCTCGTGGCCGCGCAGCGCCGAGTACAGGGCCGTGCAGAGCGGCAGCGCGCCGACCAGCACGGCGCCGTGCGAGGCCGGCAGGGATTGCATGGCGATCGAGGTCAGCAGCGGAAAGCCGAGGATGCAGCCGAGCGCGACCATGGCCAGGGGCAGCAGCGCTGCACGCGGCGGCAAGGGCGCGCGGGACCAGCGCAGCCAGGCGCCGGCGATGAGCGCCGCGCCGACCGCGCGCGCCAGGGCGACGAACAGCGGATCGAGTTCCGCCACCGCCATGCGGGTCATCGGCAGCGTCAGGCTGAACAGGGCAACCCCGGCCAGGCCGAGCAGCATGCCGCGCGACTCGCGACGGCTGTCGGCCGGCGCCACGGGCAGGGGAGTTGTGAGTGTTTGTGTCATGCGGGCTCCTGGGCGGGTCGTTGCGTCAACTTTCATTCAGGTCTATGCTAGCCCTAGGAAGCAGTACAGTACCTATACACTTTTCCGCATAAATCCTCGCACTGTCATGGCGATATGACCAACACAGTTATCCAGGCTGCGATTTCGCGCGATTCCGGCGAGCCGCTGGCCGACCAGATCGTGCGAGCGGTGGCCGCCCGCATCGACGACAAGCACTTGCGCGCCGGCGCCCGCATGCCTTCGATCCGCCAGTTTGCCGGCGCGCACGGCGTCTCGCCCTTCACGGTGGTGGCCAGCTACGACCGCCTGGTGGCCCAGGGCTACCTGGAGTCGCGCCGCGGCGCCGGCTTCTTCGTGCGCGAGCGTTCGAGCCTGAACACCGGCTTGCAGGCGAGGCTGGCGCCCGGGCCGGCGGAAGCGCCGGCGGAAGCGCCGAAGCTGGACGTGGTCTGGCTGATCCGCAACCTGTTCCGCCAGGCGCCGGGCCAGGCCAGTTCGGCGGCCGGCGTGCTGCCGGCGGAATGGCTGGATGGTCCCGGCATCGCCGGCGCACTGCGCGCGATCGGCCGCCAGCCGGGCGCCATGCTGCTCAACTACGGCAATCCCTACGGCTACCTGCCGCTGCGCCAGCAACTGCAGCGCAAGCTGGCCGAGCTCGAGATCGAGGCCCGTCCGGAACAGATCGTGACCACGGTCGGCGCGACCCAGGCCCTGGACCTGGTGGCGCGCGAGCTGTGCCGCCCCGGCGACACGGTGTTCGTCGACGATCCGGCCTGGTTCCTGATGTTCGGTTCCTTCGCCGCCCTGGGCCTGAAGGTGGTTGGCATCCCGCGCCTGGCCGATGGACCGGACCTGGCGCAACTGGCCGCCATGGCCTCGCTGCACAAGCCGCGCCTGTACGTGGTCAACTCGGTGCTGCACAATCCCAGCTCGACCTCGCTGTCGGCGGCCAAGGCCTTCCAGGTGCTGCGCATCGCCGAGGAGCACGGCATCACGATCGTCGAGGACGACATCTATTGCGACCTCCATCCGGGACAGGCGGCGCAGCCGGCCACGCGCATGGCGCCGCTCGACCAGCTGCGCCGGGTGATCTACCTGGGGGGATTTTCAAAATCGCTGGCGGCCAACCTGCGGGTGGGTTTCATCGCCGCCTCGCCCGAGCTGGCGCAGCGCCTGGCCGACCGCAAGATGCTGGGCACGCTCACCACCAGCGACCTGGGCGAACGGGTGGTCTACAAGATCCTGTCGGAAGGCGTGTACCGCAAGCACCTGGAGCGCATCCGCGCGCGCCTGGATGGCGCCCGGCCGCAAGCCATCCGCCGCGTCGAGGCGCTGGGGCTGAGGCTGGAAAGCCTGCCCACGGCCGGCATGTTCCTGTGGGTCGACGCCGGCCGCGACACCAGCGTGCTGGCGGCGCAGGCGATGGAGCAGGGCTTGCTGCTGGCGCCGGGCAGCCTGTTCTCTCCCAGCCAGCTGCCGTCCACGCGCATGCGGCTGAACGTGGCGGCCTTCGAGGATGCACGCTTGTGGGACTTCCTGGCTAGCCTTCCCAGTTGAATTCTCCGTGCAGGGGCACGGCGCTGCCTTCGCAATATTGTTCGAAGCGTCCGTGCACGGCGCCGAGGCGGCCGTTCGTGTAGCTGACCTTGTCGAGCACCATCCATCCGAACGAGCTGTTGCAGCCGAGCGCATGGCTGCTGACCGACAGGCCGCCGAACGCCGTGTTGTGGGTGCCGTAGCGCAGCAGGTGGTCGTAGAAGCCCGGCTGCAGCTGGGCGACCGAGCGCATGGCCTGGAAATCGAACTTGAACTGGCCGCTGGCCCAGTTGCCCGAGTCCGCATCGAAGCTCAGATAGCCGCCGCTGCCCAGCGGGCCGCCGTCCGCCGCCTGCAGGCGCAGCGTGGCATTGGCCGGGGTCAGCAGATAGCTCTTGCCGCCGCCGACCGGTTCGCCCGCCGGCGATTCGATGTACAGGTAGTTGCCGCTGGCCGGCAGGGCGCCGGCCGGCGCCTTCCACAGCGTTGCCGGCACGGCAGCGCGCGGTCCCGCCGGCTGGCGCGTATCGCTGGCCAGCCAGTGGATCTCGCCGCGCAGGGCGCCGGGCGCGTCTTCGCAGTGCTGCTCGAAGCGCATCGTCAGCTCGCTGAGCTGGCCGCCCACGTAGGCTGCCTTGTCCACCACGACGCCGGAGCTGGAGGTATTGCAGCCGCGGCCGTCGCCAAACCAGCTGAAGCCGCCGCGCGCCGGTTTCCATGGACCCTGGCCGAGGCCGGCGTAATAGCCGGGCAGGATGGCGCCGGCATTGCTCATGGCCTGGAACGAAGCCTGCCAGCGGGTGTCGCCGTTGACCGTCAGGTCGAGCTTGCCGTCCTTTTCAGTGAGCGTGATCGCGGCATCGAGCGGCGTGAACAGGGCGTCGCCGTTGCCGACGAAGTCGGAGCGGTCGCTGGACAGATAGACGTAGGTGCCGGCCGGCATGGCCGCGCTTGGGCGCCAGAACAGCTCGGGCACGGCGGCCGGACCAGGGAAAGCGGCAGGCTGGTCCGCGCGCCAGCGCAGGTGGCCGTGCAGCAGTCCTTGCGGCGAGGAGACCCCGACAGTGCAGAGTATTTCAAAGCGTAGCTCGAGCGCGGCCAGCTTGCCGCCGGAATAGATGGCGCTGTCGACCGTGACCCAGCCCCGCTGCGTGGAACAGGTACTGCTGTCCACGCTCGCGTTGAGCACGCCTTCCGTGGACGTGTTCATGGGCCAGGCCGCCACGCTCGTGTAATTGCCCGGCACGATTTGCGAGATGCTGGACGGGGTCTGGAAGCGGATATTCCACAAGTGGTTGCCCTTGCCGGCGATCTCGACCAGATTGCCGTTGCCGACGACCTCGAAGGCGGTATTCGCGGAAGTCTGCAGTTCGGTGCGGCCGCGGGCGAGCGGCTCGCCCGCATCGCTCTCGATGTACAGGAAGTTGTCGGTCGCCGGCAGGGCGGCGGCCGGCGCACGCCAGGATCCGGCGGCGGACACCGCGGCGTTGCCGGCGGGCGGCGTATTGTCGTAGTGAATCGCGCCGTGCAGGGGCGCGGCGCGGCCTTCGCAATGCTGCTCGAAGCGCAGGTCCAGCCGTTTCACGACGCCGCTGGGCTCGTATTCGATCGCATCGACGACGTACCAGCCGGTCGACGTGGAACAGCCGCGGCCGGCGCCGGTCCAGCTCATGCCGCCCTTGACCGGGTTGTGGAAGCGCGCGCCCTTGACGTCCGCGTAATAGCCCGGCGCCAGGCGGTTCATGGCGTCCACGCCTTCGAGTTCCGCGCGCCAGATGTCGTCGCCCGCGACCCGGATATTCAGGTGCCCGCCGGCGCCATCCACGGTGACGAGGGCCGAGCGGCGGTCGAACAGCCAGGTCTTGCCGAGGCCGACATAGTCGCCGGGGGCGCTTTCGAAATAGGCGTAGTTGCCAGGGCTGGCGGCCACCGATGCCGGCGGACGCCACAAATCGCCCGCCGGGCTGGCGGGCAGGGGAGCAGTGCTCTTGTCGTTGACCGTATAGTTGACCGTGCCGCGAAGGGCGGCGGCGGCGCCGTTGCAGGTGCGCTGGAAGCGCAGCGTGATGGCCTGGAGGAAGCCATTCGCGTAGGCTACATTGTCGATGATGATCGACCCCGTCGACGAGGTGCAGGTGCGTCCATTGCCCCACCAGGTCAGGCCGCTCGCGCCGGCATCCATGTTGTCGCGATAAAGGGGAACGGCGGTATATTCGCCGATTTTCAGTTCGGCCGCATTGCCGCCGGTCTGGAACACGCCGGTCCATTGCTCGTCGCCCTTGACCTCGACCACCAGGCGGTTCTTGACGGCGGTAACCGTGATGACGGCATTGCTTGCCGAGTATTGGTAGGATTTGCCCTGGCCGATCGCGTCGCCCGGCTCGCTTTGCAGGGTGATCGAATTCGCGGTCGGCAGCGGGGGCGGCGCTGCCGGCGGTGTCCCCACCGGCGGCGAGACCGGCGGCGTGCTGCCGCCAGGGGCCGCGCCACCGCCTCCGCCACCTCCGCAGGCAGCAAGGACGAGGAGGAAGACGGAGAGCGGGAGAAGTCGGCGCAGGAAGGTAGTCATGGCAAGCCTGGAAAGAGTTTGCCGATTCTAGCTTCCTTTAAGACAACTATTTATTGAACTTAACAATCCGACCAGTGAACTGTTGTGCTAACGCCGCAGTTTGCCCTGCGGCGCGCGCAGCACGCGCTCGATGAGTTCCGGCTCCAGCCGCATGCCCTTCATGAAAGCACGCGCGGCGCCGGGACCCAGCAGGCGCAGGATCACTTGCGCCTTGTAGATGACGCGGGCCGTGACGGGATCGCGCCGGATGTAGGCCATCCCGTCCGTGCCGGCATGCCTGGGATGGTTCATTCGACCAGCCCGCATGCGAGCGCCACCTGGCCGCGGTAGGCGTCGAAGATGTGGCGCAGCGCGTCGGCCATGCCGGTGGTCGGGGCCCAGCCGAGGTCTTCCCTGGTGTTCTCGATCTTCGGCACGCGGTTCTGCACGTCCTGGTAGCCGGCGCCGTAGTAGGCGCCCGAGCTGGTCTCGACGATCTGCACCTTCTGCGCCCCGGCGGCGTATTCCGGATACTCGGCGGCGAGTTTCAGCATCATGGCCGCCAGTTCGCGGATCGAGTAATTGTTGACCGGGTTGCCGACGTTGTAGATCTGGCCGGTCGCCTTGCCGTCCTTGTTTTCGATGATGCGCATGAGCGCGTCGACGCCGTCGTCGACATAGGTGAAGGCGCGCTTCTGGGCGCCGCCGTCGACCAGCGAAATGGTCTCGCCGCGCACGATGTGGCCGAAGAACTGGGTCAGCACGCGTGAGCTGCCTTCCTTGGGCGTGTGGATCGAATCCAGGCCGGCGCCGATCCAGTTAAACGGGCGGAACAGGGTGAAGTTCAGGCCTTCCATGCCGTAGCCCCAGATCACGCGGTCCATCAGCTGCTTGGCGCAGGCGTAGATCCAGCGCGGCTTGTTGATCGGGCCGTAGACCAGTTCCGAATTCTCCGGGTCGAATTCGGCGTCCTGGCTCATGCCATACACTTCCGAGGTCGACGGGAAGATCAGGTGCTTGCCGTACTTGGCGGCCGAGCGCACGATCGGCAGGTTGGCCTCGAAGTCCAGTTCGAATACGCGCAGCGGGGCCTGGACGTAGGTCGACGGCGTGGCGATCGCCACCAGCGGCAGGATCACGTCACACTTCTTGACGTGGTACTCGACCCACTCCTTGTTGATGGTGATGTCGCCTTCGAAGAAATGCATGCGCGGATGGCCGAGAAGCTCCGTGATACGGTCGGAATTCATGTCCATGCCGTAGACTTCCCAGTCGGTGGTCGCGAGGATGCGCTTGGACAGGTGGTGGCCGATGAAGCCGTTGACGCCGAGGATGAGGACTTTTTTCATGTGCTAGCTTTCAGATTGTCGCGGTGGTGCGGTCGTCCGGGGCGCCATTCAGGGCGGGCGCGCCGGGGCCGTCATGGTAGCCAATCGGCCGTGAAGCCAGCGTCAAGAAATTGTGAAGTTTTCGTGAAGTGCCGGTGGCTGCGGGGCGTTCAGGCCGAGCAGGACGCGGGTGCCTTGTCCTTCGGCGCTGTCGACCGCGATGCGCCAGCCGTAGCGGTCGCAGATCTTCTTGACGATCGCCAGGCCCATGCCGAAGCCATCCCCGCGCCCGCCCGGCGCCCGGTAGAAGCGCTCGAACACATGCGGCAGGGCTTGCGCGGCGATGCCGGTGCCGGTGTCTTCGATTTGCAGGGCGCCGTCCTTCCAGCTGAAACGGATCTCGCCGTTCTCGGTGTGGCGCAGCGCGTTGTCGACCAGGTTGGACAGGACGATGCCCAGCGCCGGCGCGTTCGCCAGGATGCGGACGTCGCCGGGCACCGCCACGACCGCCGCCACTTTCTGCCGTTCCAGCTGCTCCGCATAGCGTTCTAGGGTGAGCTCGACGATCTCGGCCAGGCGCGCCGGCGAGGCGACCGTCGCCGTTTCTTCGCGCGCCAGCGCCAGCAGGCACTCGACCAGGGCGTGCATGTCCTCGGCCGCCTGCTCGATCTGCAGCAGGCGCCGGCGCGACTTGGGATCGAGCGAGGCGGCGCTCTGTTCCAGCAGTTCGCAGCTGGTGCGGATGCGGGTGAGCGGGGTCCGCAGTTCGTGGCTGACGTTGGCGGTGAATTCCTTTTCGCGCTCGACCATGGCAGCCATGCGGCCGTGGTATTCGTTGACCGCGACGGCCAGTTCGGCCACCTCGTGCTCGTCGTAGTGCCCCGGATCGATGGATGGGGACGCGCCGGAACGCAGCGCCCGCACCTGGCGCGCGAGGCCGCCGACCTGGCGCACCAGCAGCCCGGACAGCCAGTAGGCCAGCCAGATCGAGGGCAGCACGAAGATGGCGGTGACGATCAGGATGGTGTCCATGCCGTCCCGGAATTTCTTTTCGAAGGCGCTGTAATCGTAGCTGCGATAGATCCGGTCGGCGCCGAAGCGCGCCACCGCCACATGCACCTCGCGGCCATCGATCTCGACTTCGTGCACGCCCACGGGCAGCGTGGCCAGCGAGGGCGGCAGCGCGAACCACTGCCCGCCTTCCTGCGAAACGCGGGCGCCCATCGCGGGGTCCATCGGCGGCAGGGTCTCCGGCTCCTCGCGCCAGGCCTGCAGCAGGTTGCGCATGTCGTCTTCGATGATGGCCCGGATCAGGCGTTCTTCCTGGGCTTCGGCCAGCGAGCGCACCCCGGCGGCCTGCGCGGCCAGCAGCACGATGGCGGCCACGAACAGGGCCAGCGCCGCCTTCAGGCGCAGGCTAGGGCGCATCGCTTATTGCATTGATCCGGTAGCCGATCCCGTGCACGGTCTCGATCGGGTTGGCGGCGCCATCGGGGGTGAGGGCGCGGCGCAAGGTGTGCATGTGCGAGCGCAGGGTGTCGCTGTCCGGCAGCGGCTCGCCCCAGACCGCGGTTTCGAGTTCGGCGCGGCGCAGCACCTGGCCGGGCGCGGACATCAGCAACTGCAGCAGATGCAGGCATTTGCGCGGCAGGCGTATGACCTTGCCGGCGCGCTCCACGTCCAGGGTGCGCGGATCCATGCTGATGTCGCCGACGCGCAGGGCGCCCGGCACCACCTGGCCCTGGTGGCGCTTGATCAGGGCCGCCAGGCGCGCGCCGACCTCTTTGAGGGAGAACGGCTTGACCAGGTAATCGTCGGCGCCGTGGCCGAAGCCGGCCAGCTTGTCGTCCAGCGTGTCCTTCGCGGTCAGCATCAGGACCGGGGTGTCCTTGCGCGCTTCCTCGCGCAGCTTGCGGCACACCGTGAAGCCGTCCATGCCGGGCAGGGAGACGTCGAGCAGGATCGCGCTCCACTGCGCGCTGACCGCGCGGTGCAGGCCGGTGACGCCGTCGGCCGTGTGTTCCGGCACATAACCGGCGGCCTCGAGGTAATCGTAGAGATTGGCCGCGATGGCCGGATCGTCTTCAATGATAAGGATGCGCATGGCGGGATTATAAATGCGTCGGCTCAGCCATGCGTCAGGCCCTTCTGCTCATGCGCGCGCGCCAGCAGCAGGGTGCGTTCGCGTTCGTTCTGCGTGAGGCCGGCGGCGCGTTCGAATTCGGCCCGCGCCTCGGCATGGCGGCCCAGCCTGGCCAGCAGGTCGCCGCGCACGCTGGGCAGCAGGTGGTAGTTGCGCAGCACCGGCAGGTCGAGCAATTGGTCGGCCAGCGCCAGGCCTTCGGCCGGGCCGTAGGCCATGCCCAGCGCCACCGCGCGGTTCAGTTCGACGATGGGCGAGGGCCGCAGCTGCGACAGCGCATCGTAGAGCGCGGCGATGCGCACCCAGTCGGTTGCGTCGGGGCGGAGGGCGCGGGCGTGGCAGGCGGCGATCGCGGCCTGCAGGGCGTAGGGGCCGAGGCTGCCGCGGCTGGCGGCGCGGTCGAGGGCGGCAAGGCCGCGCCGGATCAGCAGCTGGTCCCAGCGGCTGCGGTCCTGGTCCAGCAGCAGCACCGGTTCGCCGTTCGGGCCGGTGCGGGCGCGCTCGCGCGAGGACTGGATTTCCATCAGCGCCACCAGGCCGTGCACTTCGCCTTCTTCCGGGGCCAGCTCGGCCAGCACCCGGCCCAGGCGCAGGGCTTCGCGGCACAGGCCGGGCCGCAGCCAGTCGGCGCCGGCGCTGGCGGAATAGCCTTCGTTGTAGATCAGGTAGATCACCTGCAGCACCGAGGCCAGGCGCGGCTTGCGTTCCTCGCCGCGCGGCACCTCGAAGGGCACCCTGGCCTCCGCCAGCGTACGCTTGGCGCGCACGATGCGCTGGGCCACCGTGGCTTCCGGCACCAGGAAGGCGCGCGCAATCTCGGGCGTCGCCAGGCCGCCCACCAGCTTCAGGGTGAGCGCGGCGCGCGCCTCGCTCGAGAGCACCGGGTGGCAGGCCACGAACATCAGGCGCAGCACATCGTCGTCGATGTCACCCTCGGCCAGCTGCGCCAGCTCGGCCAGTTCGTCGGGCCGGCGCTGGCCGGATTGGTCCCGGAGCTGCTCGTCCATCTCCCAGGACAGCTCGCCCTCCTTGTTGGCATGCATGCTGGCGTGGCGCAGGTGGTCCAGCGCCCGGTGCTTCGCCACCTGCATCAGCCAGGCGCCGGGGCGTTCCGGCACGCCATCCCGCGGCCAGCTTTCCAGCGCCTGCAGCATGGCGTCCTGCGCCAGCTCTTCGGCGATGCCGACGTCGCGCAGCATGCGGCTCAAGGCGCCGGTGATGCGCGCGGACTCCATCCGCCAGACCGCTTCGACGGTCCGGCCGATGTCGCTCGCCTGGCTGGCTGCCGTCATGCCTCGACGTTCACCCGGCGCAGGGCCGCATCCAGCTGCTCGGCGCGCAGGCTGGCGTCGAGCCGGCGCTGGGCCGCGTCGATGGCGGGCTGCAGGTCGTCCATCGTCATCGCTTCGCGGATCTCGACTTCGACATGAGGGCCGGTCGGATAGGGCAGGGTGCGGGCCCAGGCCACCGCGTCCGCCATCGAGGCGGCGCGGATCATCCAGAAGCCGGCGATCAGCTCCTTGGCTTCCGCGAAGGGACCGTCGATCACGCTGGCCTGGCCGCCGGCCAGCTTCACGCGCGCGCCGCGGCTGCTGGCTTTGAGGCCGTCGCCGGCCAGCAGCCTGCCTTGCGCGGCCTGCTCGGCGTTGAAGGCGTTCAGCGCATCCAGCATGGCTTGCGGCGGGATGCGGTCGGCTTCCGTGCCCTCGTCGGAGCGCAGCAGGATCAGGTAGCGCGCGTCCTCGCCGGCGGCGGCCGGCGGGACCTGGGCGCAGCCGCCCGGACAGCCGGTCTCGCGCAGTTCCAGCACCGCTTCGCCGGTGGCATCGGCATCGCTGGCCGGCCACTGCTTCAGCAGCGCGAGCGCATGCTCCTTCGAGTCCGCTTCGAAGACCGTGAAGCCGGCGATCAGCTCCTTGGCTTCCGCGAACGGGCCGTCGGTGAGGCTTTCCCCGCCTGGACCCAGTTTCAGGCGCACCGCCCGGCTGCTCGGGCGCAGGCCCAGGGCCAGGCCGACGCCGCCCGCTTCGTCGAGCATCTCGTGATAGCGCCCCATGTCCTCGAACACGGCGGGCGCCGGCAGCCGGCCGGCCTCGGTAGCCTCGTCGGCCCTGCGCATGACCATGAATTGCATCGCCGTCTCCTTTACAGTGCGCCGGCCTGCGCGCGGCGGCGTTCTTCCTGCTCGCGCAGTTCGGGCGTGAGCGCGTCGCCGAAGTCTTCCGCGGCGAAGATCTGGCGGATCTCGATGTCGCCGCGCCCGCCGTTATACGGGTTCGGGCAGCGCCGCATCCATTCGACCGCTTCCTGCTTCGAGCTGACCTCGATGATCCAGAAGCCGGCAATCAGCTCCTTGGACTCGGTGAAGGGGCCGTCGACCACGCTGCGGCTGTCGCCGTCGAAAACGATGCGCGCGCCGCGGCTGCTCGGGTGCAGGCCTTCGCCGGCCAGCAGCACGCCGGCCTTGACCAGCTCCTCGTTGAACTGGCCCATCTCGGCCAGCTGCTGCTGGGTGGGCATGACGCCGGCTTCGGTGTCGGCGTTGGCTTTGACGATCACCATGAATTTCATTGCTGGCCTCCCGCGCAGTCCGGTTGCTGCTGCATCATCTGCTGCATGCCCTCCTGCATCTGCTCCATGCTCAGGTCGCGCTTGTGGGTGGCGATCGACCAGCGGTGCCCGAAGGGGTCTTCAACCTGGCCGTAGCGGTCGCCCCAGAACATGTCGGCCAGCGGCATGACGGGCTTGGCGCCGGCATCGACCGCCTGCTGGAAGACGGCGTCGGCATCCTGCACGTAGAGGTGGATGAACACCGGCGTGCCCTTCAGGGCCAGCGGACCGTTGCTGCCATAATCGGGGAAATCGTCGGCCAGCATGATCCGCGAGTCGCCGATGCGCATCTCGGCATGGCCGAGCTTGCCACCTGGCATGGGCATGCGGCCGACTTCGACGGCGCCGAAAGCCTTCTTGTAGAACTCGATGGCCTCGGCGGCGCCGGCGCACACGAGGTGCGGGGTGACGGTGTGGAAGCCTTCGGGGATGGCGCGTACCTGTTCTTGCATGATGATCTCCTTATCCGGTTGTTTTGGGGGCTGCTATGACGACGACGAACGGCGCGTCCCGGTTTCGACATCGGCGCACGTAAATATTTTCGATTTTTCGATACGGTATGACGGCTGTCGTGCGAAGTCGAGAAAAAGATGACGTTCTGCAAAAAAGCCTCTTGAAATCCCCGTGGACAGCCCTATATTCGCCCGGTCTGTTTAACCCTTGAACCTACGCGAGGACTTAGAAATGGCTGTTGCCGAAAAAGAAACCCTTGGCTTCCAAGCAGAAGTAAAACAGCTGCTGCAACTGATGATTCACTCCTTGTACTCGAACAAGGAAATCTTCTTGCGCGAACTGATCTCGAACGCCTCCGACGCCGCCGACAAGATGCGCTTCGAGGCGATCAACAACGACGCCCTGTACGGCAACGACCATGAACTGAAGATCAAGGTCCTGTTCGACAAGGATGCGAAGACCATCACCATTTCCGACAACGGCATCGGCATGAGCCGCGACGAGGTGATCTCGCACCTGGGCACCATCGCCAAGTCGGGCACCAAGGAATTCTTCAGCAAGCTGTCCGGCGACCAGCAGGCCGACGCCGCCCTGATCGGCCAGTTCGGCGTGGGCTTCTACTCGGCCTTCATCGTCGCCGACCGCGTCACCGTCGAGACCCGCCGCGCCGGCGCTGAAGCCTCGGATGCGGTGCGCTGGGAGTCGACCGGCGAAGGCGACTACACCATCGAGCAGATCGAAAAGATCAACCGCGGCACCGACATCACCTTGCACCTGCGCGAAGGCGAGGACGAGCTGCTGTCGTCGTGGAAGCTGAAGTCCATCATCCGCAAGTACTCCGACCATATCTCGCTGCCGATCGTGATGAAGAAGGAAGCCTGGGACGAGGAGAAGAAGGAAAACGTCGTCAGCGACGAACTCGAGACCGTCAACCAGGCCTCCGCGCTGTGGGCCCGTTCGAAGTCCGACATCACGCCCGAGCAGTACGAGGAGTTCTACAAGCACGTCTCGCACGATTTCCAGGCGCCGCTGGCCCATACCCACAACCGGGTGGAAGGCCGCAGCGAATACACCCAGCTGCTGTACGTGCCGGCCCACGCTCCCTTCGACCTGTGGGACCGCAACAAGCGCGGCGGCATCAAGCTATACGTAAAACGCGTCTTCATCATGGACGACGCCGAGCAGCTGATGCCGGTCTACCTGCGCTTCGTGAAGGGCGTGATCGACTCGAACGACCTGCCGCTGAACGTCTCGCGCGAGATCCTGCAGGAGTCGCGCGACGTGCGCGTGATCCGCGAAGGCTCGACCAAGCGCGTGCTGGGCATGCTGGAAGAGATGGCCAACAGCGACGAGCAGGAAGGCAAGGACAAGTACGCCACCTTCTGGAAGGAGTTCGGCCAGGTGCTGAAGGAAGGCATCGGCGAGGACGCGACCAACAAGGACCGCATCGCCAAGCTGCTGCGTTTCGCCTCGACCCAGAACGATTCGGCCGAGCAGACCGTCTCCTTCGCCGACTACGTGGCGCGCATGAAGGAAGGCCAGGAGAAGATCTACTACGTCACCGCCGACAGCTATACCGCGGCCAGGAACAGCCCGCACCTGGAGATCTTCCGCAAGAAGGGCGTCGAGGTGCTGCTGCTGACCGACCGCGTCGACGAGTGGATGCTGTCCTTCCTGACCGACTTCGACGGCAAGGAACTGGTGTCGGTGGCCAAGGGCGGCCTCGACCTCGGTAAACTCGAAGACGAAGCCGAGAAGAAGGAGCACGAAGAGACCGAAGGCCAGTACAAGGACCTGGTCGAGAAGATGAAGGGCGCCCTGGCCGACAAGGCCAAGGACGTGCGCGTGACCTTCCGCCTGACCGATTCGCCGGCCTGCCTGGTGGCGGACGAGCACGAGCTGTCGGCCAACCTGGTGCGCATGCTGAAGGCGGCCGGCCAGGACGCTCCTGAGAGCAAGCCGATCCTCGAGATCAACCCGAACCACCCGCTGGTGACGCGCCTGAAGTACGAAGATGCGGACCAGGCGCGCTTCGGCGACTGGGCCAACATCCTGTTCGACCAGGCCATGCTGGCCGAGGGCGGCAGCCTGAGTGACCCGGCGGCTTTCGTGAGGCGGATGAACGAGATGCTGCTGGCGACGGCGAAGTAATCGCTGCAGCTTCGAATGAAACGGCCGGTGCAGCGATGCCCGGCCGTTTTTTATCGCCGCAGCCGGCGCTGCAGGACTTCCGTGAACGGCTGCAGCACCGCGGCAGCCAGTATGATCGCCAGCGCGAGCCCCAGCAGCACGGCCGGGTCGCCGCGGCGGAAGGTGATCAAGGCCTGGCAGGCGCAGATCACGATGCTGTGTGAGAGGTAGAGGATAAAGGTATGCGCGGACAGGACCCGGATCGGCCGCGCGGCGCGCAGCAGCAGGCCAAAGCCCGCATGGCGCGCGCAGGCGAAGTTGGCCAGCACCAGCATGCCGACGAGGTAGTCGGCCAGCACGCGGTCGGCGCTGCCCATGCGCATGCCACTGAAGGGCCAGGCGGCCAGCGCGACCTTGCGCAGCGCGGGTTCCGGGTCGTACCAGGCCCAGATCGCCAGCAGCACCAGGGTCGCGCTCCAGCCGGCGCGGGCCGCGCACAGGCCGATGCGATGGGTCTTCTGCCAGCGGTACAGGAACACGCCCGACACCCACAGCGGCAGCAGGAGCCACAGCTTGGGGCCCATCAAGGCGAACACCGCCGCGCCCAGAAGGCGCATGCGCCCCTTCAGGTAGCACACGGCGCCGAACAGCACGTAGTACCAGGCCTCGTAGTTCAGCGACCAGTAAGGCAGCAGCCAGGGCGGCGTCTCGACGAAGCCCCACAGCTCGCCCAGGAACAGCAGGTGGAAGGGGATGTAGAGCCAGGGCTTGCGCAGCTGGTAGCCGTCGCTCACCTGCGTGCCGAGGACCCCGGCCGCCAGGGCCGCCAGCGCGAAGGCCAGCAGCAGCATCGGCAGCGCCACCGAATACAGGCGTGCGCAGCGCGCCGACACGTACTCGCGCAGCGTGGGCTTGCGTTGCTCGGCGCTGTAGGCGATCACGAAGCCGGACAGCACGAAAAAGGCGATCACGGCTTCGCGCCCGAGGTCGGCGATGCGCGCGATCTGGCGGTCGTCGAAGATGCGGAAATAACCGAAGTGCGCCATCACGACCGCGCAGGCGGCCGCGATGCGGACCAGGTCCAGGTAGAGCGAGAAGGGCTTGTCCAGCCCGGCCCTGGCGGCCGCCGGGGCGGTCGCGGCCGTGCTCAGGGCTGCAGTGTCGAGCAGAACGCCTCCAGCATCCGTTCGCCCTCCGGCCATGGGCCGTAGCCGGTATCGGCGTTGATATGGCCGGCGTCGCCGATCTCGACCAGTTTGCTGCCCCAGGCCTGCGCGAAGGCGCGCGAGCGCCCGATCTCCGCATACGGGTCGTCGGTGCTGGCCACCACCACCGAGGGGAAAGGCAGCGTTGTCATCGGCACCGGCCGGAATCCGCCGGCATCGATCGGGTAAGAGGGCGCGTCGACGTCGCTCGGCGCCACCAGGAAGGCGCCCGCCACGTTCAGGTGCGAGCCGGCCTGCGCCCACTGCGCCACCAGCATGCAGCCCAGGCTGTGCGCCACCAGGATCGGCCGGCCGTCGCAGGCGGCAATGGCCGCGTCCAGTTCGGCCACCCATTCGTCGCGCTCCGGCGCGTGCCAGTCGCGGTGCGCCACCCTTTCCCACTTCGCGTATTTAGCCTCCCAGTGGGTCTGCCAGTGCTCCGGTCCCGAGTTCCACAGGCCGGCCACGATCAGGATGTCGCATTTCATAACGCAGTCCTCAGCGCGAACAGTTCCGGGAACAGTACCACGTCCAGCATCTTGCGCAGGTAGCTGACGCCCGCGGTGCCGCCGGTGCCGGTCTTGAAGCCGATGATGCGCTCCACCGTCGACACGTGGCGGAAGCGCCAGGTGCGGAAGGCGGTCTCCATGTCGACCAGCTTCTCGGCCAGCTCGTACAGCGCCCAGTGGTGCTCCGGGTCGCGGTAGACCTCGAGCCAGGCGGCCAGCACGGAATCGTCGTGGACGGTCGGTTTGGTCGGGTCGGCGTCGAGACGCTCTTGCGATACCGGCAGGCCGGAGCGCGCCAGCAGGCGCACCGCCTCGTCGTACAGGGAGGGCGCGTGCAGCTCGCGTTCGAGCAGGGCATGGTGCTCGGGCGTGACCTGGTGCACGGCCAGCATGTTGGCGTTCTTGTTCCCGAGGATGAATTCGAGCTCGCGGTACTGGAAGGACTGGAAACCGCTGGAGGCGCCGAGGTAGGGGCGGATCGCCGTGTACTCGGGTGGGGTCATGGTCGCCAGCACGTCCCAGGCGTGCACCAGCTGGTCCATGATGCGCGCCACCCGGGCCAGCATCTTGAAGGCCGGCGGCAGTTCGTCCTTGCGGATCTGCTCGCGCACCGCCTGCAGCTCGTGCAGCATCAGCTTGATCCACAGCTCGCTGGTCTGGTGCTGGATAATGAACAGCAGCTCGTTGTGGTTCGGCGACAGCGGGTGCTGGGCCGTCAGGATCTGGTTCAGGCCCAGGTAGTCGCCGTAGCTCATGGACTCCTTGAAATCCATCTTGGCGCCATGCCACTCGGCCGCTTTCTTTTGGTCGTCCATCTCAGCTCCTTCAGGTCACCGCGCTGCGTGCGGCATTCGCATCGTAGCCGCCGCTGTCGAGGATGTCGCGCAGGATCTCGACCGCATCCCAGACGTCGGCGAAGCTGGTGTAGAGCGGCGTGAAGCCGAAGCGCATGATCTCGGGCTCGCGGTAGTCGCCGATCACGCCGCGTTCGATCAGGGCCTGCATCACCGCATAGCCGTGCGGATGGGTGAAGCTGACCTGGCTGCCGCGCTGCGCATGCTCGCGCGGCGTGACCAGGCCCAGCGGATGCGCCTTGCAGCGCGCTTCGACCAGGGCGATGAAGAGGTCGGTCAGGGCCAGCGACTTGGTGCGGATCGCCTGCATGTCGGTCTCTTCGAAGACCTCCAGCCCGCATTCGACCATCGCCAGCGACACCACCGGCTGGGTGCCGCACAGGGCGCGGCCGATGCCGTCGGCGGCCGTGAAGCCGTGCGACATGGCGAACGGCGCCGCATGGCTCCACCAGCCGGTGAGCGGGTGGCTGAAGGCCGCCTGGTGCTTTTCCGGCACCCAGATAAAGGCCGGGGCGCCGGGGCCGCCGTTCAGGTATTTATAGGTGCAGCCGACGGCGAAGTCGGCGTCCGCTCCGTGCAGGTCGAGCGGCACGGCGCCGGCCGAGTGGGCCAGGTCCCACAGCGCCAGCGCGCCGGCTTCGTGGGCGTGGCGGGTCAGGGCGGCCATGTCGTGCTGCCAGCCGGTGCGGTAGTTCACGTGGGTCAGCATCAGGACCGCGCAATCGGCGTCCACCGCGGACGGCAGTTCCTCGACGCTGTCGACCAGGCGGATCGCATAGCCGCGGTCGAGCCAGCGCGCCAGGCCGTCCGCCATATAGATATCGGTGGGGAAGTTGCTGCGCTCGGTGACGATCACCTTGCGCTCGGGCGCTTTCTGGCGCTGGATCTCCAGCGCCGCGGCCAGGGCCTTGAACAGGTTCAGGGAGGTGGTGTCGGTGACGACCACTTCGCCGGGGCGGGCGCCGACGATGGGGGCGAGGCGGTCGCCGAGGCGCTTGGGCAGCGCGAACCAGCCGGCCGTGTTCCAGCTCTTGATCAGGTCCTGGCCCCATTCCATGGCCACCACTTCGTGGGCGCGGGCCAGCGAGGCGCGCGGACGGGCGCCGAGCGAGTTCCCGTCCAGGTAGATCACGCCTTCGGGAAGTTCGAAGCGGCCGCGCAGCACGCCCAGCGGGTCTTGTTCGTCGAGGGCGGCGCAATCGGCGCGCGAGGTGATGGTGACTTTGGTACTCATATTGATTCCTTCGGCAGGGCGCGCAGGATCGCGCGGACCGGGCTGGCATCCATGCCGGCCAGTTTCAGGGGCAGGGCGATCAGTTCGTAGTCGCCGGGCGGGACTTCGTCCAGCACGATGCCTTCCAGGATCGCCAGGCCGTGGCGGCGCACCGCGTGGTGGGCGTCCAGGGTCTTGGAATCCTGCGGATCGAGCGAGGCGGCGTCGGTGCCGATCAGGATCACGCCCTTCGAAGCCAGCAGGGCGATGGTCTCGGCGGCGATGGCGGGGAAGGCCGGGTCCCATGCGCCTTGCGGCGCGTTCGCGTAAGTACGAAGCAGGACCCGCGGGGGCGTGCCTTCCATATGAGCTGCGACGTCCTCCGGGCGGACCGGGCTGGCGCCGACGCAGTGGATCACGCGACATGGCCCGAGGTAGGGCGTCAGGCCGACGGCGTCGATGGCAAGACCTGCCGGATCGTAGTGCGAAGGGGCGTCGGTGTGGGCGCCGAGGTGGGTGCTCATGGTCATGCGGCTGACATGGACCGGGCAGCCATCCTTGATCTCCCAGGTCGGACTGGCCTCGAACGGGGTGTCGCCGGGCCAGACCGGGATAGCGGCCGAGATCGTCGGACTGATATCCCAGAGTGTTGGAGCGTGCATGCTGGTATGGATGAATGAAGGCGCGAAGCCGGCAGTGTAGCAAGAAATGCATCCTCGAAAAAAATTTTGCGGAAACCCTAAAGTTCCCGAAATCCCGTCCGATAACCTATCCAGATGACCAGGACTGCGTCGAAATTTTTTTGCGAATGACCCTAAAGTTTGCGAAAAGCCATCCGATAACGAGTCAGAAGGGCACGCAGGGGTAGCAAAAAAATCGAAAAATATTTCGATTCGACCCTAAAGTTCCCAAATCGGTTGACGTTAACCAACACAGACGCAGATTCTTGTCGGCGTCGCCGGGCCCCAAAAGCCCCACAGTTCGACCATCTCCATCCCCCCGGTTTCATAGGGGCGCGACCACGATCCGGCAGGGTTTGTCAGACAAACTCCTACGGATCGACCTCGTCTTTGCCGGACGAAAAATACAGACACTCTCCAATAGTCCAAAAGTTTCCTCACAGTCAGAATCTATCTCATCGGCAACACACAAACGCCGCCGAACAGATCACAACGGAGAGATGGAAATGACTGCGAACGACATGATGGCTGAAATTCGTGATGCGAACCTGAGCTACCTGATGCTGGCTCAGCAGATGATTCGCGCCGACAAGGTCACCGCAATCTTCCGTCTCGGCATCTCGGCCGACATCGCCGACCTGATCGAAGGCATGAGCAATGCCCAGATCCTGAAGCTTGCCGGCGGCAACATGATGCTGGCCCGCTTCCGCTTCGACGACACCGCCATCCTATCGATGCTCACCAGCCACAGCAAAGACCGCGCCCTGGCGCAGTCGCACGCCGCCATCCTGATGGCCGGCCAGCCTGCAGAAGAAATCGCCTAATATCAATTGCCAAAAATCGGGGTCTGACCCCGGTTTTGGGAACTTGTTTTTAGGGCATTGATCCCTAATTCAGAGATAGCGGTCTCGACATCAGGTCTGTGGAGTAAAAAATGAGCAAGAAAAGCGTCGTCTCTGAAGCCCAGGAAATCCAGCTGGCCATCGAACTGATCCAGCTTGGCGCCCGCCTGCAGTTGCTGGAAAGCGAAATCTCGCTGTCGCGCGAGCGCCTGCTCAAGCTGTACAAGGAACTGAAGGGCGTGTCGCCGCCGAAGGGCATGCTGCCGTTCTCGACCGACTGGTTCCTGACCTGGCAGCCGAACATCCACTCCTCGCTGTATATCAATATCTACAAATTCCTGGTCGAGCACGCCGGCGCCACGGGCATCCATGCCGTCATGAAGGCTTACAAGCTCTACCTCGAGCAGATGCCGCCGGAGCCGGGCGAAGAGCCGCTGCTGTCGCTGACCCGCGCCTGGACCCTGGTCCGCTTCTTCCAGGGCGGCATGCTGGTGCTGGCGCCTTGTTCGAAATGCAAGGGCAAGTACGTCGTCAATTCGCTCGACCTGAACAACGATTACCAGTGCGGCCTGTGCCACATGCCCTCGCGCGCCGGCAAGACCCGCAAGGCCAAGGACGCCGCCGCGCTCGCCGGCAACTGATCCTTGATGAGCGTCAGCGCCGCTGCCCCGCGCCGCATCCGGCGGGCGCCCGCCGTCCGCGCGCTGCTGCTGCAAATCCTCGCCTTTCCCCTGACGCTGGCCACGGTGTGGCTGCTGGCGCGCGCCGGCCTGCTTCACGCCCTGAGCACGCAATCCTGGCTGCTCGTGACCCTGGTGCAGGGCGCCTGGGCTGCGGGCCTGTCCTGGCGCGCCGGCCTGGCCAGCTGGTGGCGTGCGATCCAGTTCCTGTTCCCGCCGGTGCTGTTCCTGGCGCGCGAAAGCGCCGACGCACTGGCGCTGCCCCCTGGCGCCTTCCTGGCCATCTTCCTGTTCCTGCTGCTTTTATACTGGTCGACCTTCCGAACCCAGGTCCCGTATTACCCGTCCGGCCGCCGCGTGTGGGAAGAAGTCGCGCGCCAGCTGCCGCAGGACCGGCCGCTGCGCATCATCGACATCGGCAGCGGCCTGGGCGGCCTGGTGCTGGACCTGGCGCGGCGCCGTCCCGACTGCGAGCTCAGCGGCATCGAGCTCGCGCCCTTGCCGTGGCTGGCCAGCAGCCTGCGCGCGCGCCTGGCGGGAAGCCGCGCCCGGTTCCTGCGCGGCGACTACGAAAACCTCAATTTCGGCAATTACGACGCCGTGTTCGCCTACCTGTCGCCAGCCGCGATGGGTGGCTTGTGGCGCAAGGCCGCAGCCGAAATGCGTCCCGGCAGTGTACTTCTCAGTTACGAATTCGCCATCGCGGAGCGCGAGCCCGATGAGCGCGTCGTCACGATCGATAGCCGGAAAATTCTCTACATTTGGCACTTTTGAGCCACATTCCGGGCACTTTTACTTGCCCGTAGTCCATTCTCAAGCTAATCTAGTTCCCTACGTAAATATTTCAACCGGGCACGTCCCCGGTCTCACAGATCGGGAGTCCCGTGTTTGTCATTATCGGTTACATCGTCGTCATCGCGTCCGTGATCGGCGGCTTCGTCCTGAACGGCGGTCACGTGGCCGCGCTCATGCAGCCGCTGGAAGTGCTGATGATCGGCGGCGCCGCGATCGGCGCTTTCTTTGTCGGTAATACCCCCAAGGCCGTGAAGGCGACCATCGGTGCGCTGCCGACCCTGTTCAAGGGTTCGAAGTACACGCGCGAGATGTACATGGAGCTGATGTCGCTGATGTTCGACGTCCTCTCCAAGGTCCGCAAGGAAGGCCTGATGTCGATCGAAGGCGATATCGAAACCCCGGAGCAGAGCCCGGTGTTCTCGAAGTACCCGATGGTGCTGGCCGACCACCACGTTATCGAATTCATCACCGATTACCTTCGTTTGATGGTTTCCGGCAACATGGATGCCTTCCAGATCGAAAACCTGATGGACAACGAGATCGAGACCCACCATCATGAGGGCCACGTCCCGGCGCAGTGCATCGCCAAGCTGGGCGACGGCCTGCCGGCATTCGGCATCGTGGCCGCGGTGATGGGCGTGGTGCACACCATGGAATCGGTCGGCGCGCCGCCGGCCGAGCTGGGCATGCTGATCGCGCACGCGCTGGTCGGTACCTTCCTCGGCATCCTGCTGGCGTACGGCTTCGTCGGCCCGCTGGCCAGCCTGCTGGAGCAGAAACTGGAGGAATCGACCAAGATGTTCCAGACCGTGAAAGTCACGCTGCTGGCCAGCCTGAACGGCTATGCGCCGGCGCTGGCGGTCGAATTCGGCCGCAAGGTCCTGTTCTCGACCGAGCGCCCGACCTTCGCCGAACTCGAAGACCACATCAAGAAAGCGAAGACCAAGTAATGGCTGATGAAGGCCAGCGGCCGATTATCGTCAAGAAGATCAAGAAGGGCGGCCACGGACACCATGGCGGCGCCTGGAAGATCGCGTACGCCGACTTCGTGACGGCGATGATGGCCTTCTTCCTGCTCATGTGGCTGCTCGGCTCGACCACCAAGGGCGACATGGAAGGCATCGCCAGCTATTTCAAGACGCCGCTGAAGGTGGCCATGCAGGGCGGTTCGGGCAGCGGCGACAGCGCCTCGATCCTGCAGGGCGGCGGCCAGGACCTGACGCGCCGTAACGGCCAGGTCAAGAAGGGCGACACCCCGGCCGACAAGAAGACCTATGACCTGAAAGCCGCGCGCGCAGCCCTCGAGCACGAGGAAGCCGAGCGCCTGGCGAAGCTGAAGCAAAAGATCGAGTCGACCATCGAGGCCAATCCGCAGCTGAAGAAGTACAAGAACCAGCTGCTGCTCGACGTCACCAGCGAAGGCCTGCGCATCCAGATCGTCGACGAGAAGAACCGCCCGATGTTCGAGAGCGCCAAGGCCGAGCTGCAGCCCTATACCCGCGACATCCTCGACGTGCTGGCGCTGGTGCTGAACGACGTGCCGAACAAACTGAGCCTGTCGGGCCATACCGACTCGACGCCCTACATGACGGCGAGCGGCTACACCAACTGGGAACTGTCGGCCGACCGCGCCAACGCCTCGCGCCGCGAAATGGTGCGCGGCGGCCTGGCCGACGACAAGATCCTGCGCGTGGTGGGCCTGGCGGCCGCCAACCACCTGGTTCCCAAGGACCCGTTCAACCCGGTCAACCGCCGCATCAGCATCCTGGTGATGAACAAGCGCACCGAGGAAGCGGTGCTGCGCGGCGGCAGCAGCGGCGACAACTCGCTGGACGTTCCGGGCGACGCCGATGGCGCCGTCAAAGCCGTGGCGCAGGCTACGGGTGCGGGGTTGGCCGCGCCGGAGCAGGAAGCGGCGACGCAGGGCGCGCGATAGTTCTGGAGGACTCAATGACAAGAAAAAAGATTTTAGGGTCGCACGTGAAGCGCCTGCTGTCGGGCGTATCCGACCACGGCCGGCGCCACCTGAACGAGGTCGAGACCGACCTGGTGCAGACCACGCTGCTGCTCGAGGAAGCCGTCGAAAAGCTGACCTCCAGTTTCATGGCGATCCACCAGGCGGTGGATGCGCGCCAGCAGAGCATCAACCGCCTGCTGGCGGGCGAGGCGCCGTCGGCCGAGGAAAGCGAGAAGCTGACCGGCATGTCGGGCGAGATCGGCCTGCACGTGAACACGGCCATTACCAGCATGCAGTTCCAGGACATGACCAGCCAGCTGCTCGACCGCACGCTGCGCCGGGTGAGCGGCCTGCGCGAATTCCTGACCACGCTCAGCGAACACGGCGCCGACATCGCGCCGGACAGCCACAGCGAGGAAATCGTCGAGCGCCTGGGCAAGGTCAGCATGGCGCTGGCGATCCAGTCGCTGGAGCTGCGCAGCATGCTGAGGAAATCGGTGGAGCAGCGGCATTTGGAAAGTGGCGACGTTGAACTGTTCTGATTACATCGAACTTTAACTATATTAAACCGGGGTCAGAGCCCCTTTTAAAAGAAGAACCGGGCTCTGACCCCTCTGGAGCACACATAACATGGCTAAAACAATTCTTGCGGTTGACGATTCCAGTTCCCTGCGCCAGATGGTGGCGTTCAGCCTGAAGGCCGCCGGCTACCAGGTGATCGAGGCGGTCGATGGCCAGGATGGCCTCGACAAGGCGAAGCAGCAGGCCGTCGACCTGGTCCTGACCGACCAGAACATGCCGAAGATGGATGGCCTCACCCTGATCAAGTCGCTGCGCGGCCTGCCGACTTATGCCAAGGTGCCGATCCTGATGCTCACCACCGAATCGTCGGACGAGATGAAATCGAAGGGCCGTGCCGCCGGCGCGAATGGCTGGCTGGTCAAGCCCTTCGATCCGCAGCGCCTGATCGAGGTGGTCAAGAAAGTCATCGGCTGAGCCGATCAGCGACAAGCGATAAGCGACAATCATGACCATCGACATCAGCCAGTTCTACCAGGTCTTTTTCGACGAGGCGGAAGAACTCCTCGCCGAGAAGGAGCGTCTGCTGCTGGCCGTCGATATCGCCGCGCCGGACGCGGAAGACCTGAACGCGATCTTCCGCACCGCCCATTCGATCAAGGGCGGGGCGTCGACCTTCGGCCTGAACGACATGAGCGAAGTGACCCACGTGCTGGAGTCGCTGCTGGACCGCATCCGCAAGGGCGAGATGTCCCTGACGGCGCAGCACGTGGACGCCTTCCTGGCGGCCAAGGATATCCTCAAGATGCAGCTCGACGGCCACCGCAACGGCGCGACGGTCGACCAGGAAGCCGTGGCCAACGTGCGCATGATGCTGCACGATTTGTCCGAAGGCGTCATCGTGGCCACGCACCAGCCGACCGTGCCGTCCTTCCTGCACGCCGAGCAGAAGCAGGAAGTGCAGGAGGGCGCGCACCGCTACAAGATCGAGCTGCCGGACATCCCGCAGCGCGACGTGAATGCACTGGTCGATGAACTCGGCCTGCTGGGCCGCGTGTTGGTGACGCCGCTGGCCGGCGGCCGCAGCGCTTTGATCATCATGACCCACGAGGGCCTGGACGACATCATCGCGATCTGCTCGTTCGTGCTGGACCCGAACGACCTGAAGATCTTCGAAGCGCCGCCGCTCACGCCCGAGCAGCGCGCCATCGAAGCCGCCGAGCGCGCCCGCATCGAGGACGAGCAGGGCTACGGCTTCTTCGATCCGAACGAGCCGGCCGAGGGGGCGCAAGCCGAACAGTCCGACGACGAGCGCGGCTACGGTTTCTTCCAGCCGATCGAACAGATCCGCCGCGAAGCCGGCATCGTGGCCGAAACGGCGAAACCGGTGGTGGTGGAGAGCCGTCCGGAAGCGCTCGAAGTGACCGAGGTCGCGGCCGAGAAGAAGGCCGCCAGGAAGGCCGCGGACGCCGGGCATGCGGGCTCGGAGTCGAGCTCGATCCGCGTCTCGATCGAGAAGGTCGACCAGCTGATCAACCTGGTCGGCGAACTGGTGATCACCCAGGCCATGATCGAGCAGCGCAGCGACGGCCTCGATCCGATGGTCCACCAGCGCCTGCTGGCGTCGGTGTCGCAGCTGACCCGCAATACCCGCGACCTGCAGGAAGCGGTGATGTCGATCCGCATGATGCCGATGGACTTCGTGTTCTCGCGCTTCCCGCGCATGGTGCGCGACCTGGCCGGTAAGCTGGGCAAGAAGGTCGACTTCATCACCAACGGCGCGGCGACGGAACTGGACAAGGGCCTGATCGAACGTATCGTCGATCCGCTGACCCACCTGGTGCGCAATTCGATCGACCACGGCATCGAGATGCCGGCCGCGCGCATCGCCTCGGGCAAGTCGGAATCGGGGCGCCTGTTCCTGTCCGCGGCCCACCAGGGCGGCAATATCGTGATCGAAGTCGCCGACGACGGCGGCGGCCTGAATCGCGAGCGCATCCTGGCCAAGGCGAAGCAGAACGGCCTGCCGGTCTCCGACGGCATGAGCGACGCCGAGGTCTGGCAGCTGATCTTCGCGCCGGGCTTCTCGACCGCGGAAATCGTCACCGACGTCTCCGGGCGCGGGGTCGGCATGGACGTCGTCAAGCGAAACATCACGCAGATGGGCGGCACCATCGACATCCGTTCGGCCAAGGGCTTCGGCACCACCATCCTGATTTCGCTGCCGCTGACGCTGGCGATCCTGGACGGCATGTCGATCCGCTCCGGCGAGGAGATCTACATCCTGCCGCTCGGCTTCGTGGTCGAGTCGCTGCAGCCGGCCAGGGCCGACGTCAAGGAGATCGCCGGCCAGGGCCGCGTGGTCAAGGTGCGCGGCGAGTACCTGCCCCTGATCCCGCTGTACCAGATGTTCAACATCGAGCCGCGCATCGTCGATCCGTCCGAAGGCATCCTCGTGATCCTGGAAGCGGAAGGGCGCAAGGCCGCGCTGTTCGTCGACGAACTGGTGGGGCAGCAGCAGGTGGTGGTGAAGAACCTCGAATCGAACTACCGCAAGGTGGCCGGGATCTCCGGCGCCACCATCCTCGGCGATGGCGGCGTGGCGCTGATCCTTGACGTGGCTGCGCTGCTGCGCTCCTCGCGTCAGCTGACGGACGATACCGTCGTTTTATAAACTCATTAAATCTGAACTGGGAACCGGCATGTCCACTCAACAGACCACCAAGCCCGCCGACGCGCGCGACGGCAGCGGCAGCGAATACCTCGCCTTCACCCTCGGCTCCGAGGAATACGGCATCGACATCCTGAAGGTGCAGGAGATCCGCGGCTACGAAGCCGTGACCCGCATCGCCAATGCCCCGGAATTCATCAAAGGCGTGATCAACCTCCGTGGCATCATCATTCCGGTGGTCGACATGCGCATCAAGTTCAAGCTCGGCACCCCGACCTACGACCAGTTCACCGTCGTGATCATCCTGAACATCGGCGGCCGCATCATGGGCATGGTCGTGGACAGCGTGTCGGACGTCACCACCCTGACGCCGGACCAGGTCAAGCCGGCGCCGGAAATGGGCACCGCCTTCAATTCCGACTACCTGATGGGCCTCGGCACCGTCGACGAGCGCATGCTGATCCTGATCGACATCGACCGCCTGATGTCGTCCAGCGAGATGGGCCTGATCGACAAGATGGCAGCGTAAAACCGGAATCGCGGCGCAGGGCTGGCTTCATTTTTCACACCCAAGGGTAATAACGTGCCGCTTCATACCAAGCAGGAAACCGGCAAGGAATTCGAGTTCACGCGCGGCGACTTCGAACGCGTGCGCGGGCTGATCTACCAGCGCGCCGGCATTTCGCTGGCCGACAGCAAGCAGGAAATGGTCTACAGCCGCCTCGCGCGCCGCCTGCGCGCGACCGGCATCGAGTCCTTCGTGCGCTACCTGGACAGCCTCGAAGCCGGCAAGATGCCGGCAGAGTGGGAATCGTTCACGAATGCGCTGACCACCAACCTGACCTCGTTCTTCCGGGAGGCCCACCACTTCCCGCTGCTGGCCGAGCATGCGCTCAAGGCACGCCGCCAGCATCCGGGCACGCCGCTGACGATCTGGTGTTCCGCCAGTTCGACCGGCGAGGAACCCTATTCGATCGCGATGACCCTGTGCGAGGCCTTCAACACCTTGAGCCCGCCGGTCTCCATCATCGCGACCGACATCGACACCAACGTGCTGGCCACCGCCAGCGCCGGCGTCTATCCGATCGAACGCCTGGACAAGCTCGAGACCGAGCGCAAGCGCCGCTTCTTCCTGAAGGGGAAGGGCGCCCAGGAGGGCCTGGTGCGGATCCGTCCGGAACTGCGCAGCCTGGTCACCTTCCGCCAGCTCAACCTGCTGGCCGACGGCTGGGACCTGAAAGGCCCGTTCGACACGATCTTCTGCCGCAACGTGATGATCTACTTCGACAAGGCCACCCAGCGCAAGATCCTGTCGCGCTTCGTGCCCCTGATGAAGCCGGACGCCCTGCTGTTCGCGGGCCATTCCGAGAATTTCCTGTATGTGTCCGACGCGCTGCGCCTGCGCGGCAAGACCGTGTACGAATTAGCTTAAAGAAGCACCGCCATGGATACGAACAGCCAATTCGCCACCAACGTCTACTACGACCGCACCTTCGACTGCGACGCCGCCAAGATACTGCCGGGCGAGTACTACTACACGCCTAAGGACATGCTGATCGTGACGGTGCTGGGCTCCTGCGTCTCGGCCTGCATCCGCGACCGCGTGAAAGGCCTGGGCGGCATGAACCACTTCATGCTGCCGGACGGCGGCGACCCGAACAATCCGGTCTCGGCCTCGATGCGCTACGGGACCTATGCGATGGAAGTGCTGATCAACGATCTGCTGAAGGCCGGCGCGCGCCGCGAGCACCTGGAAGCCAAGGTGTTCGGCGGCGGCGCCGTGCTGCGCGGCTTCTCGGCCATGAACGTGGGCGAGCGCAACGCCGCCTTCGTGATGCAGTTCCTGAAGACCGAGCGCATTCCGGTGCTGGCCGAAGACCTGAACGACATCTATCCGCGCAAGGTGTACTTCTTCCCGCGCACCGGCAAGGTGCTGGTCAAGAAGCTGATGCAAACCCATAACGACACGCTGGCGAAGCGCGAGCTCGATTACGCCAGCCGCCTCAAGGTCGCCCCGGTCGGCGGCGACATCGACCTGTTCTGACGAAAGGGCCCGCCATGTTGGCAACTACGAACAACAAGATCAAGGTCGTGATCGTCGACGATTCCGCCCTGATCCGCAGCGTGATGACCGAGATCGTCAATTCGCAGCCGGACATGGAAGTGGTCGGCGTCGCACCCGATCCGCTGGTTGCGCGCGACCTGATCAAGCGCACCAATCCCGACGTGCTCACGCTCGACGTCGAGATGCCGAAGATGGACGGCCTCGACTTCCTGGAAAAGCTGATGCGCCTGCGCCCGATGCCGGTGCTGATGGTGTCCTCGCTGACCGAGCGCGGCTCCGAGATCACCATGCGCGCGCTGGAACTCGGCGCCGTCGACTTCGTGACCAAGCCGAAGATCTCGATCCAGACCGGGATGCGCGAGTACACGGAACTCATCGCCGACAAGATCCGCGGCGCCGCCCGCGCGCGCCTGAAACCGCGCAGCCTGCACGCGCCGGCGCCCAGCGCCCAGCTGCCGCAGCTGCGCAGCCCGCTGACCTCTTCGGAAAAGCTGATCATCATCGGCGCCTCCACCGGCGGCACCGAGGCGATCCGCGAATTCCTGATGCAGATGCCGTCCGACTGCCCGGGCATCCTGATCGCCCAGCACATGCCGGAAGGGTTCACGAGTTCCTTCGCCAAGCGCCTCGATTCGCTGTGCAAGATCAGCGTGAGCGAGGCCCAGGGCAACGAGCGCGTGCTGCCGGGCCACGCCTACATCGCGCCCGGCCATTCGCACCTGCTGCTGGCCCGCTCCGGCGCCAACTACATGACCCGTATCGAGCAGACCGACCCGGTCAACCGCCACCGTCCCTCGGTGGACGTGCTGTTCCGTTCGGCGGCGCAGGCGGCCGGCAAGAATGCGGTCGGGGTGATCCTGACGGGCATGGGGAAAGACGGCGCGCAGGGTATGCTGGAAATGAAGGGGGCGGGGGCCTACAATTTCGCCCAGGACGAGGCTTCCTGCGTCGTGTTCGGCATGCCGCGCGAGGCGATTGCGGTCGGCGCCACCCATGAAGTGGGTGCGCTGACGGCCTTGCCGGGCATGGTCCTTGGCCATCTTGCAACACACGGCGGCCGCGCGTTGCGCGTTTGATCCGCCAAAGCGGCTTTAGCCTCGGTTTTATCGCCGCAGAGCAACAAAAATGCTATGCTTAGGCCTGCTTTCGCAGTGTCGAAGTCCAACCAACACATACAGATAAAGTAACACGGAGTAATTCATGGCTGATCCAAAGATGCGTTTTTTAGTTGTTGACGATTTCTCGACGATGCGTCGCATCGTGCGGAATCTGTTGAAGGAACTGGGTTACGCCAACGTTGACGAAGCGGAAGACGGCGTGATGGCACTGGCCAAGCTGCGCAGCGAGCAGTTCGACTTCGTGGTATCGGACTGGAACATGCCGAACATGGACGGCCTGACCATGCTGCAGAACATCCGTGCCGATCCCGCGCTGGCCGGCCTGCCGGTGCTGATGGTGACCGCCGAAGCAAAGAAGGAAAACATCATCGCGGCCGCGCAAGCGGGCGCCAATGGCTATGTGGTGAAGCCCTTCACCGCCGCCACCCTCGACGAAAAGCTGAACAAGATTTTCGAAAAGATGGGGAAGTAAAATGACTGAGCACACGGCCGACTCGGGCTCGAACGACGAGGTCCTGAGCCGGATCGGACACATGACCCGCGCGCTCCACGAGAGCCTGCGCGGACTGGGCCTGGACAAGCTGATCGAAAAAGCGGCCAGCGACATCCCTGATGCGCGCGACCGCCTCGACTACGTGGCGCGCCTGTCGGAAGATGCCGCCAAGCGCGTGCTGGACGCGACCGATGCCGCGTCGCCGCTGCAGGACGGGATCGACGCTTCGGCCGTGGAACTGTCGGCTTCCTGGCAGTCGCTGCTGGACAGCGGCGAGGGCAGCGCTCAGTTGCCCGCCGAATGGCGCGCGCTGGCCGAACGCACCATCGCATCGCTGGCCGAATCGCGCGCCGCGGTCGGGGCCACCAAGGGCCACCTGATGGACATCATGATGGCCCAGGACTTCCAGGACCTGACCGGCCAGGTGATCAAGCGCATCACCGGCATCGCCCAGAACCTGGAAAAGCAACTGGTGCAGATGCTGGTCGACTTCGCGCCGGCCGAGGTCAAGCGCGAGTTCGACAACAGCCTTCTGAACGGCCCGCAGATCAACCCCGAAGGCAATACCGAAGTGGTGGCCGACCAGGGCCAGGTCGACGACCTGCTGGACAGCCTCGGCTTCTGATTCACCGTTGTACGATGCGCCAGCGGACGGCGCATCGCTCCCCAGTTTCACCCGGCGTTCATAAAATGCATCAGACCAACTTCATCGTCCGTGAACCTCTGCTCGATCCCAAGCAGCGTGTGATTGGTTATGAGCTCTGCTGGCAACAGCAGAACGGCAGGGAAGTGGGTCCCGCCGACCTCGAATCGCTGGTCGGCTTCGTCGCCGAGCACCTGGTCGATGCAGACCAGAACTGGCTGCTGCGCGACAAGCTGCTGTTCATCGACGCCGTGCCGGCCATGCTCTCGACCGACGCCCTGCACGCGCTGCCGCCGGAGCGCACCGTGCTGTCGATGAGCACCCGCGAACTGGCGAACAACGACACCCGCGCCGCCGTGCAGGCCCTGCGCGCCGGCGGCGTCGGCATCTCGCTGCGCGGCGCCAACCTGGACCTGCTGGGCAAGAACTTGTCTCCGGTCGCCTCCTACGCCGAAGTGCGCTTCAGCGGCGCCGACGTCGCTACCCAGGCCCGCACCTATGCCGCGGCCAAGGCCTCGACCCTGCGCATGGTGGGCCGGCCAGTAGCCACCTGGCCCGACTTCGACGCCTGCGCCGCGCTCGGCCTGGACGCCTTCGTCGGCAAGCTGCACCTGACCCCGCGCGACGGCGGCAATACCAAGGGCATGAACCCGGCCCAGGCAATCATCCTGCAACTGATGCAGATGGTGCAGAACAACGAGGACGTGCCCAAGATCGAGGCCGTGCTCAAGCGCGACCCGGCGCTGATCTACAAGCTCCTGCGCTTCATCAATTCCGCCGGCTTCGGCGCCGGCCGCCAGATCGAGTCGCTGCGCCAGGCGATCGCCATGCTCGGCTACGCGCCGCTGTACCGCTGGCTGGTGCTGCTGCTGGCCACCGCCAGCTCGAGCGGCTACTCGCCGGTGCTGATGGAAACCGCGGTCGTGCGCGCCCGCCTGTGCGAACTGCTGGGCCAGAAATTCCTGCCGCGCGGCGAAGGCGAGTACCTGTTCGTGGCCGGCATGTTCTCGCTGCTGGACCGCCTGCTGGGCCTGCCGATGAAGGAAGTGCTGGACACCATCCAGCTGCCGGACGAGGTGGTGCGCGCGCTGTTGACGCGGGACGGGGTCTACGGGCCTTACCTGGCGCTGGCCGAGGCCTGCGAGCTGAATTCGCAGCTGGTGGCGTCGATGGCGGCGTCGCTGGATATCAGCCCGCTCGACGTGAACAAGGCGCATTTGAGTGCGCTGGCCTGGGCGCAGAATGTGACCACCTGATGATCCTGTTGGGGGTGCAGGGGAAAAAGCCGGTCAGCTCTGAATTGACTGGCTTTTTGTTTTGGGACTGGCTCGCTTGCTTTTCTGCTGCGCGCCTGTTTTTCGGCGTTTGAGAGTCAGCCGCTTCGATATCCGGCTCGTCTTCGTTCAGGGTTTGCATGACGGCCGGGTTGGCCGCGTATTTTCGCTTGCGTATCTCTCGGTTGAGCTCCTGTATGCGCCGCTTCTCGGCGGGGCGGGAATCTCGCCACGCATGTGGTCGCAGCCTTCGCGTTGATCGACGAAATGCTGCACGTCGCGGGGAAGGTCAAGTCACGACCTCCACGCTTACATACCGAGCAGCCGGACAAGGGCATAGGCCAGTAGCCCCACGCCCAGCAGCGCCAGCACGAAGACCGCGGCCAGCTTGCCGGCCGTGCGCAGCACCGTGCGCTTGTCCTTCCCCTTCTTCATCTCCTGATCGTAATGCCATTTGACGGCGAAGAACATGCCCGTGCCGAGCACGAGAGCCTTGAAGGTAACGAAGACTACAGGGATCCAGTCCATGAATTTGCCGAATGCAGATGAGAGAAGAGAAAAGCTCAGCGACCGCCATGCAAGGATGGTGTTGCTGCAGGTTCTGAGGCATTCTACCTAGAAGCAATATCCATACATCGAGACAAAATGTCCCAGTTGAGAACCATACAAGATGAAACCTTGCCCACCTGGTTGCCGCGATTGGCGGGGAACAAAGGGCCTCGTTTCCTGCAGATTGCGGATGCCTTGCAGGCGGCAGTGGAAGGCGGATCGCTGAATCCGGGTGATCGCCTGCCTCCGCAGCGCCAGCTCGCAGCACAGCTGGACGTGGACCTGACGACGGTCACGCGCGCCTACGACGAAGCCAGGCGCCGCAAGCTGCTGGAGGGCCGCGGCGCTCGAGGCACCTATGTCGCAGCGCCGAAAGTCGAACTGAGCGCCATCCTCGACCTGAGCATGAATACCCCGCCGCCGCCGGATGGCGTTGACTTCGACGACATGTTGAAGCAGGGTTTGTCCCAGGTGCTGATGAGGGCGGATAATGCATCGCTGATGACTTATCACCTGGGCGGGGGCAGCGACTCCGACCGCAAGGCTGGCGCGACATGGCTGGCCCCGATGCTTGGACAGCTGGATTCCGGGCAGCTTGTCGTCTGTCCGGGGGCGCAAGCGGCGATCGCCGCATTGATCCTTGCGCTGACGGCGCCCGGCGATGTCATCCTGGCAGAGCCGACCACTTATCCCGGCTTGCGTGCCGCGGCGACCCAGTTCGGCCGGCACATCGTTGCGGTGGAAGCGGACAAGTACGGGATGGTGCCCGACATGCTCGAGGAAGCGTGCCGCCGGCACCAGGCTCGGCTGGCCTACCTCAATCCGACCTGCCAGAACCCGACCGCCATTACCATCCCGGAACGCCGGCGCAAGGAGCTCGCCGGCATTGCGAAGCGCTGGAATATACGCATCGTCGAGGACGATCCCTACTGGCTGCTTGCCGATGCGCCGCCGCCGCCCATTGCCACGTTTGCTCCCGAACACGTGGCCTATATCTCGACCCTGTCGAAATGCCTGACGCCCGGCTTGCGGGTCGCCTTCGTGCTGGTACGCGACCCGCAAGAACGCGGGCGCTTCCTGGCCGCGCTCAGATCGTTTTCGCTGATGGCCGCGCCCTTGAGCGCCGCGCTGGCCACACAGTGGATCCTCGACGGTTCGGCTGACGGATTATTGGCAGGCGTACGCCAGGAGGCGCGCCTGCGCCAGCGGATGGCTCGCGATCTCCTGGCGGGGCGCTACAAGGGCTTGGGCGACGGCCTGCACGTATGGCTCGAGTTGCCGGCGTACTGGAACGCCTCGCAGCTTGCGCGGGCAGCCGCCAGCGACGGCATCGCCGTCACGCCGGCGGAGGCATTCGCCGGCGGCAGCGGATCCGTGAATGCCATTCGGATCTCCCTGGGCAGCATCAAGGACCGAGGACGCTTGCAGGCGGGTCTTCAACGCTTGTCCCGGCTGCTTGCGCAGCGGCCCGAGTCGTTCGAACAACTCAGCGCTTCATCTGCACCTTGCTGACGGCGCGCTCCAGCCGCTGCTTCATCCGCATCGAAATATTCGAAATCCGGCACCCGATCTGCACCTGCTTCCCCAGCAGGAAGGTGTGGAAGGGCCGCAGCAGACGCACTTCGAGGTCGGCGGTGATCGTCAGCGACAAAATCCTGGCCCATCGGATACACCGTGATGGCCTCGCCGGTCTGCGCCAGGGGCGACAGGGTGTCGAATAGATCTTTTTACGTGATTTGGGTAAAAAGTCTTGCCAGGTAGATTCTAGTAAAGGAAGTTGCCAATATCTACAAGACAATTTCAAAAAGAAAGTAGTGTGGCGCAGTTAAAGTCAGATTTCCAGGTTATCGATCAGGCGCGTGTTGCCCAGCTTGGCCGCGGTCAGGACCACCAATTGCTCGCCAGCAAGATACTCGTCGCGCGTCGGCGGCTGCAGGTTCATGCGCTTGCGGATCGACACATAATCCGGCTTCCAGCCGCGCGCAGCCAGGCGATCCATCGCGTCCTGTTCCAACGCCAGCAGGTCGGCCGGGGTACTGCTGAGCCCGGCGCGGGTCTGCTCGGCGACATGGTTGAGCGTCTGATAGAGGAAGGGCGCCTCGGCGCGCTCTTCCGTCGACAGGTAACCGTTGCGCGAGGAGAGGGCCAGGCCGTCGCCGGCGCGGAAGGTCTCGGCGCCGATGATCTCGGTCGGCATCGCGAGCTGGCGCGCCATGTTACGGATGATCATGAGCTGCTGGTAATCCTTCTTGCCGAACACGGCCACACGCGGCTGCACGCAGGAGAACAGCTTGGTCACCACCGTGCACACGCCCGGGAACATGGATGGGCGGAACTCGCCTTCGAGGATGTTGCCCAGGTCGTTGGGCGGCAACACGCGGTATTCCTGCGGCTCCGGGTACAGGTCCTTTTCGGTCGGCGCGAACAGCACGTAGACGCCTTCCTTCTCGAGCTTCTCGACGTCGGCCTGGAAAGTGCGCGGGTATTTGTCGAAGTCCTCGTTCGGGCCGAACTGCAGGCGGTTGACGAAGATCGAGGCGACCACCGGGTCGCCGTGGCGGCGCGCCAGGCGCATCAGCGAGAGGTGGCCTTCATGCAGGTTGCCCATGGTCGGAACGAAGGCGGTGCGCAGTTGTCCGCGCAGCTGGTCGCGCAGTTCGTCGATGGTGGAGATGATTTTCATGGTGTCTTTGTAAAACTCAGGCCGGCGAATAGGCCAACCGGACATAGATGGGCGCGAAAGCTTCGGCCTGGGTAATTTCGATCAGGGTTTCCTTGGCCAGCTCGAGCATGGCCACGAAGTGCACGACCACGACAGGCACGCTGGCTTGTCCATGGAACAGTTCCGAGAATTCAATAAAGCGGTTCGATTGCAGTGTACGCAGGATCGCCGACATGTGCTCGCGCACCGACAGTTCCTCGCGGCCGATCCGGTGATGCTGGGTCAGCTTGGCGCGGCGCAGCACGTCCATCCAGGCGCGCTGCAGGTCGTGCGGGTCGACCTGCGGCCAGACTGGCGCCAGGCCTTGCTCGACCGGCAGCGAAGGACGCTGGAAGTCGCGGTCGAGCTGGGGCAGGGAACCCACCTGCTGGGCCGCCAGCTTGATCTGCTCGTATTCCAGCAGGCGCCGCACCAGTTCCGCGCGCGGGTCGCCGACGTCCTCGATCAGCTCGTCCTGGCGCTTGGGCAGCAGCATGCGCGACTTGATCTCGATGAGCATGGCCGCCATCAGCAGGTATTCTGCGGCCAGCTCCAGGTTGCTCTTGCGGATCTCCTCGACATATTTCAGGTATTGCAGGGTCACCTGCGCCATCGGGATGTCGAGGATGTTGAAGTTCTGCTTGCGGATCAGGTAGAGCAGCAGGTCGAGCGGACCTTCGAAGGCGTCGAGAAAGACTTCGAGCGCGTCGGGCGGGATGTACAGGTCGTTCGGCAGGCGCAGCAGCGGCTCGCCGTAGAGGCGGGCAATGGCGGCCTCGGCCGCATCGTGTGCCTCGAGGGATGACTGCAGCTCGGCGTCAAGGATGGCGCCGTCGTCCGGCGTGGAATCGGCGCCTCCCTCGGGAGACGCCTGCTCGGGCAGCATCGTCGTCAGCCTCTGCCGTCAGCCGGCCTCAGACCTTGGTCTGATACGGATAAGCTTGCTGGCGCAGGCGCGATTCCGCGATACGGCGCTGCTCGTCCAGCGAGGTCGGCGACTTGTCCCACAGCAGGGAGCGGCCTTCCACCTGGCGCTGGTCCATGCCCGGGGTTTTCTCTTTCAGGTCCTTGATGAACTTGGTGTGGTCGGATTCGTAATTCGAGTGTTTCGTGAACAGGCCCATGGTGCTCTTTACTTAAAGGAATAGGTGCAAACCTGAAATTCTAACGCTTACTTGTGCAGCGCGTTCAGCTGGCGGGCGATGATGTCGTGGTTGAGCCACAGCACCGGCGCAATCTTCTCGGCCGCGCCGCGGAACATCAGCGGGCCGGTGCCTTCCAGCACCAGCGAGGACAGGTGGTCGGTGATCAAGGCCTTTTTATCCTGGTGCAGCGAGGAGATTTCGTCGGAGGTGCCGATCATCAGGTCGGCCAGCTCCGGCGAATTGTCCATCGGCCAGGCTTCGAAGTTGCGGAAGCCGGCGCTGGTCTCGGTCTGCAGGTAGCTTTCCAGCTTGTCCAGGATGCCCTGGACGGTCTCGCCCTCGTTCAGCAGGGCCTGGCAAGCGTCCCACTGCTGCTGGGCCCAGGCGCCGCCGCCTTCTTTCTTCAGTGCGGTCAGCAGCGGGAACAGCGACAGTTCCACGCCGACGAAGATGTCCGAGGAATTGGTGCGGATTTCCGGGCAGTTGAACACGGTCGCGGCCACGCCCTGGTTCCAGGCGGCTTCGGCGATCGACTCCAGGCGCATCTTGGCGTAGCCCTGGGTGTAGTTGGTGTAGGTCTGCCACTTGTATTCGTCGCCGATCAGCACTTCGGTGCCGTGGTAGCCGTAGGCGGTGTAGCGGACCTGGCCGCCTTTCGATTCGACGCGCGCGCGGATCGCGCTGGAGGCCTCGATCAGGTACTTCAGCGTATTCGCCGAGACTTCGTCGAAGTTCATCAGGATCAGCTTGCCCAGGTCGCTGTCCAGCAGGGCGCGCGAAGACATGAAGCGCTCGCCGCGGCCTTTGTAGATGCGGTTGGCGATGGCCAGGAAAGCCTTGATGCGCGGGATGCCGCCGGCCATGGTGTGGGCGAAGAAGACGTTGGCGCCGTCCGGGATCAGCTTGTCGATCTCGGCCATCGACTGGCGGGCCGATTCCGTGAAGCGGGCCACGCCGGCCTGGCGGCACAGCTCGATCTTGTCCCAGTCCAGCTTGTCTTCCTGCCAGCTCTTGAGGGTAATGCCGGACAGCATCTCGGTCGGGTTCTGTTCGCCCGCCGGTGCATCCATGTCGAAACCGGCCATCAGCGGCACATTGATGATGTGGCCGCCCAGCTTTTCTTCCGCTTCCGCATGTTCTTCCGCGCTCAGGGCGCGCAGGCTGCCGTCGTCGTTGCGGCGGCCCACGGTGATGCCCAGGATGGTCATGCCGGCCTTGCGCGCTTCGTCGATCAGGCCGTTCGCATAGCCACGGCCGAACAGCTCGCCGAACAGCACGAAGACGTCGCCTTGGCGGAACAGGTTCGCTTGCGGGATGTGTCGAAGGGCTTTGTATTCGGTCATTTTATTTTTCTACCACTCAAAAGTAAGAAACGCTGCATTATAGCCAATCAACGGATGCGCATGCCAGGCTGCGCCCCCGATACCGGCTCCAGCAGGTAGAGGCCCGGATTGGTCTTCTCATCCTTGGCCGAAGCACACAGGACCATGCCTTCCGAGACGCCGAACTTCATCTTGCGCGGCGCCAGGTTGGCGACCATCACGGTCAGCTTGCCGATCAATTGCTCCGGCTGGTAGGCCGATTTGATGCCCGAGAAGACATTACGGTAGCGGCCTTCGCCCAGGTCGAGCGTGAGGCGCAGCAGCTTGCTCGAACCTTCGACGTGCTCACAATTGACGATTTTCGCCACGCGCAGGTCGATCTTGGTGAAGTCGTCGATCGAGATTTCCGGGGCCAGTTCTTCGATATCGCCGGCTTCGGCTGCCGGCAGATCGGCTGCGGGCGCCGCGGCGGCCGGCTTTTCAGCGGTAGCCGGGGCTGCAGCCGGAGCGGCAACGGCAGGCTTGTCGAACAGGTCCTCGACCATCTTCGCGTCCACGCGCTGCATCAGGTGGCTGTAGGCGCCGATGCTGCGGCCAAGCATGCTGTTGTAGACCTTCTCGCCCTCGGTGTCTTCCCACGAGAAGGCGGCGTCGCCCAGGAATTCCTGCACGCGCGCGGCCACCTGCGGCAGCACCGGCGACATCATGATGCTCAGCTGGCGGAACAGGATCAGGGCGGTGGTGCAGACTTCGTGCAGCTCTTCCAGCTTCGATTCGTCCTTGGCCAGCAGCCAGGGCTTGTTCTCGTCGACGTACTGGTTGGCGACGTCGGCGATGGCCATGATCTCGCGCAGCGCCTTGCCGAACTCGCGCGCTTCGTAGCTGGCGGCGATCGTCGCCTGGCGCTCGCCGTGTTCGCCGTTCAGGGCGCGGGCGATCCATTGTTTCGCGTTATCGGACAGCGAAGCGGCCAGCTTGCCGTCGAACTTCTTGGCGATGAAGCCGGCGCAGCGGCTGGCGATGTTGACGTACTTGCCGATCAGGTCGCTGTTCACACGGGCCACGAAGTCTTCGCCGGTGAAGTCCAGGTCCTCGACCTTGCTGTTCAGCTTGAATGCCAGGTAGTAGCGCAGCCACTCCGGATTCATCTTGAGTTCCAGGTAGCGCAGCGGCGAGATGCCGGTGCCGCGCGACTTCGACATCTTTTCGTTGTTCACGGTCAGGTGACCGTGGACATTGACCTTCAGCTTGTCGATCACCGGGTGCTGCGAGAAATTCAGCATCGCCGGCCAGAACAGCAGGTGGAAGGAGACGATGTCCTTGCCGATGAAGTGGACCTGCTCGGCGGCCGGATCGTTCAGGAAGGCTTCGTAGTCGAGGCCTTTCTTTTCGAAATAATTCTTCAGCGAGGCCAGGTAGCCGACCGGCGCGTCCAGCCAGACGTAGAAGAACTTGCCCGGCGCATCCGGAATCGGGATGCCGAAGTAGGGCGCGTCGCGGGAAATATCCCAGTCGGCCAGCTTTTCGCCGTTCTCGCCCAGCCACTCGGACACTTTATTGACCATTTCCGGCTGCAGGCGGCCCGGGGTGTTCAGCCACGCCTTGAGGAACTGGAAGCAGCGCGGGTCGGACAGCTTGAAGAAGTACTGCTCGGACGGCTTCAGGATCGGGGTCGAGCCGGTGAACACCGAGTACGGGTTGATCAGTTCGGTCGGCTGGTAGGCGGCGCCGCAGACTTCGCAGTTGTCGCCGTACTGGTCCTTGGCGTGGCAGACCGGGCACTCGCCCTTGATGTTGCGGTCGGCCAGGAACATGCCCTTGGTCGGGTCGTAGAAGCGGTCGACGGTCTTGGTATAGATGAGGCCGGCATCGCGCAGCTTGCGGTAGATGCCCTGCGACAGCTCGACGTTTTCCGGCGAGTCGGTCGAATACCAGTTGTCGAAACCGATGTGGAAGCCGTCCAGGTACTGGGCGCGGCCGGCGGCGATGCGGGCCACGAATTCCTGCGGCGTCACGCCTTCCTTTTCCGCGGCGATCATGATCGGGGTGCCGTGGGTGTCGTCGGCGCCGACGAAGTGCACCGTGCGCTGTTGTCCCTCGTCTTTCTGCATTCGCTGGAAGCGGACCCAGATGTCGGCCTGGATGTATTCCATCATGTGGCCGATGTGGAAGGCGGCGTTGGCGTAGGGCAGGGCGGTGGTGACGAACAGCTTGCGTGTCATGGTCGGAAAAAGGGGACGATATAGAAAAAAGGCATTTTACCAGCGGATGACCCTGAGCGGTCAGGGGGTTCTCAAGCTTGAAATAAGCTAAACTCTTGCGCATCACATCCGGAGAACCCCATGAGCATCACTGCAGAAGACGTCAAAGCCGCCCTGGCCGCCGTCATCGACCCGAACACCAATAAAGATTACGTCAGCACCCGTTCCGTCAAGAATATCCAGCTCGACGCCGGCAACATCTCCCTCGACATCGAACTCGGCTACCCGGGCAAGAGCCAGGTCGGCCTGGTCAGGAACAGCGTCATCGAGGCGCTGCGCCAGCTGCCGGGCGTGCAGAACGTCAGCGTCAACGTCAGCTCGAAGATCATCTCGCACACCGTGCAGCGCGGCCTGAAGGTGATGCCGAACGTGAAGAACATCATCGCCGTCGCCTCGGGCAAGGGCGGCGTCGGCAAGTCGACCACCGCCGTCAACCTGGCGCTGGCCCTGGCCGCCGAGGGCGCCAGCGTCGGCGTGCTGGATGCCGACATCTACGGCCCTTCGCAGCCGACCATGTTGGGCATCAACGGCCGCCCGCAAAGCACGGACGGCAAGACCATGGAGCCGCTGGAGAACCATGGCGTGCAGGTGTCCTCGATCGGTTTCCTGATCGATCCGGACGAGCCCATGGTCTGGCGCGGACCGATGGTCACCCAGGCCCTGCAGCAGCTGCTGGAGCAGACCAACTGGCGCGAACTCGACTACCTGATCGTCGACATGCCGCCGGGCACCGGCGACATCCAGCTGACCCTGTCCCAAAAAGTGCCGGTGACGGGCGCCGTGATCGTCACCACCCCGCAGGACATCGCGCTGCTGGACGCGCGTAAAGGTTTGAAGATGTTCGAGAAGGTCGGGATCCCGATCCTCGGCGTGGTCGAGAACATGAGCATGCACATCTGCTCGAACTGCGGCCATCATGAGGCGATCTTCGGCGAGGGCGGCGGCGAAAAGATGTGCGCCGACTTCGGCGTCGATTTCCTGGGACGTCTGCCGCTGCAGCTGTCGATCCGCGAGCAGGCGGATTCGGGCACGCCGACCGTGGTGGCGGAGCCGGATGGCGCGGTGGCCACTATTTATAAGGCGATTGCGCGCAAGGTGGCGGTGAAGGTGGCGGAGAAGGCGAAGGACATGAGCGCCAAGTTCCCGACGATCGTGGTCAAGAACGACTGATACGTCGTCCCCGCGCAGGCGGGGATCCAAGTTTGCGGGCATTTCGACTGCGCGCCCAACTTGGGTTCCCGCCTTCGCGGGAACGACGTGAAGCAACATGCGCATCGACTCCCTCCGCACCCACCTCCGCACTCTCGGCGCCCTCCCGCTCCACGAAGACCGCATCCTGCGCGACTGGGTCAGGAACAGCGGCCACGAGCACGGCCGCCGCCGCCCCGGCGACTTCCTGCCGAAACCGCTGCGCGAAGCGCTCCCGCGGATCGACGCCCAGCTCGACGGCCTGGCCCGCATCCTCAGTACGTACCCGGCCGAAGACGGTTCCGCACGCCTGCTGGTCGGCCTGCAGGACGGCCAGACGGTGGAGTCCGTGCTGCTGCCGCGCGATGGCGTCTGCGTGTCGAGCCAGGTCGGCTGCGCGGTCGGTTGCCAGTTCTGCATGACGGGGCAGGGCGGCCTGGTGCGGCAGGTGACCAGCGGCGAGATCGTCGCCCAGGTGGTGCTGGCGCGCCGCCGGCGGTCCGTGAAAAAGGTCGTCTTCATGGGCATGGGCGAGCCGGCGCACAACCTCGACAACGTGATGGAAGCGATCGAGCTGCTGGGCGTGGAAGGAAATATCGCGCACAAGAACCTGGTGTTCTCGACCGTCGGCGACCCACGCGTGTTCGAGCGCCTGCCGTCGGGCCGCGTGAAGCCGGCGCTGGCCTTGTCGCTGCACACGACCAAGCCGGCGCTGCGCGAACGCCTGCTGCCGCGCGCGCCGCGCATCACGCCGGCGCAGCTGGTGGAAGAGGGCGAGCGCTATGCGCGCCTGACCGGCTATCCGATCCAGTACCAGTGGACTTTAATGGAAGGCGTGAACGACGGCCAGGACGAGCTGGACGCCCTCGTCGATCTCCTGCGCGGCAGGTACGCGGTGCTCAACATGATTCCGTATAACGCCAACGAGGGCTTGCCCTTCCAGCGGCCTGGCTGGGACAAGGCCGAGCGGATCGCGGCCTGGCTGTTCGAGCGCGGCATCCTCACCAAGCTGCGCGATTCGGCCGGGCAGGATGTCGATGGCGGTTGCGGGCAGTTGCGCGCGCGGGCGGCGCAGCCGATCAAGATACATCGATCCGCGTAATACGACGTGGGCACGGTGTGCCCACCCTACGCCACCCGCCCCACCTTCTCGACCCGCTGTCCCAACTGCTTTGCCCGCACCTGATTCCGCCCCGCGTGCTTGGCCTCGTACATCAACTGGTCGGCCAGCGCGATCATGCCCTGCGGCGTGACCGCATGGCTGCCGCCGAACTCGGCGCCGACGACGCCGAAGCTGGCCGTGGTACCCAGCGACAGCCCGTCCTCGAGCTCGACGCGCTGGGCGGCGAAGACGGCGCGCACGCGCTCGGCCAGTTCCAGGGCGCCGTCCAGGCGGGTCTCCGGCAGGATGATCAGGAATTCCTCGCCGCCGTAGCGCACCACCGTGTCGATGGCGTCGCGCGTCATCGTCTGCACCAGGGTCGCAAAGCTGCGCAGCAGTTCGTCGCCGGCGTGGTGGCCGTGGGTGTCGTTGATCTTCTTGAAGCCGTCGAGGTCGCACATGATCAGCGACAGGCTGAGACGGTAGCGGCGGGCGCGCGCGATCTCGCCGTCGAGCAGGCCGGCGTTCAGGTGGCGGCGGTTATACGAGCCGGTGAGCGGGTCGCGGATCGACAGGTTGGTCAGCACCTGCTGCGCCCAGTACTGTTCGCGCCACATGCGCGCATGGCGCTGGGCCACGGTCAGGCCGAACACGTTGGCGCCCACCAGCAGCATGGTCAGCGAGCTCAGGGCCCGCGTCTCGACCGCGTGCCGGGTCCAGGCCAGGCCGATGAAGACCAGGCTGGCGCCCGCCGTGATCGCGGCCGCGTGCACCAGCCGGTTCGGGATCAGCACATGGATGACCATCGCCATGACCGCCCAGGCCATGGCGTGCAGCAGGATGTCGGCGGGGCGGTAGCAGATCACGACGAAATAACTGGCGGCCCAGCACAGCGTGAAGGCGCTGGCCGCATGGCCGGTGGCGCGCACGGAGGCCGCGGGGCGGCGTGCGTAAAACAGGCAGGCGGCCGCGACGAAGGGAATCGCCAGGCGCGACAGCAGCGGCACGATGGCCTTGGCCAGGCCCAGCGCCGCGATGTCGGTGGCGCCGAACACCAGGTAGAACAGCGAGCACAGCAGCAGTCCGCGGCGCAGGTCGCGCAGGATCGTGGCCGCCTGCCGGTGCAGGAAACCGGCTTCCGTGGCGGCGTCGGAGAATTCTCCGCGCAGGGGCGCGATGGGAGCGATGCTGGGGTCGTTCGACATGAGGGGCTGATGTCAGGCAGGATCGGAAGAGGTGATGAGTGCTGACCAAAGGAGAAAGAGTAGCTAAAAATTTACTTTCTGTAAAGTAATTGCATGCAGGGCGCATAGCACGGGGCGCCGACTACGCCGGCCCGATGGCAAGCCTGTAAAATAGCCCCTTTAGCACATCCTCTTTTTCACATCATGACCGTTCGCACCCGTTTCGCTCCCAGCCCGACCGGCTACCTCCACCTCGGCGGCGCCCGCACCGCGCTGTATTCGTGGGCCTATGCCCGCCACTTCGGCGGCACCTTCATCCTGCGCATCGAAGACACCGATCTGGAGCGTTCGACCCCGGAGGCGGTGCAGGCGATCCTGGACGGCATGAAGTGGCTGGGCCTGGAGCACGACGAAGGCCCGTTCTACCAGATGCAGCGCATGGACCGCTACCGCGAAGTCATCAAGACGATGCTGGACGCCGGCACCGCCTACCTGTGCTACTGCACCCCGGAAGAAGTCGAGGCGATGCGCGAGCGCATGCGCGCGGCCGGCGAAAAGCCGCGCTACGACGGCACCTGGCGCCCGGAAGAGGGCAAGCAGCTCCCGGAAGTCCCGGCCGGCATCAAGCCGGTGGTCCGTTTCAAGAACCCGCTGGACGGCGAAGTCACCTGGCACGACGTGGTCAAGGGCCCCATCACCATCGGCAACAAGGAACTCGACGACCTGATCATCGCGCGCGGCGACGGCACCCCGACCTATAACTTCTGCGTTGCGGTGGATGACTGGGACATGCAGATCACCCACGTGCTGCGCGGCGACGACCACGTGAACAACACGCCGCGCCAGATCAACATCCTGCGCGCGCTGGGCGCGGAACTGCCGCAGTACGGCCACCTGCCGATGATCCTCGGCCCGGATGGCCAGAAATTGTCGAAGCGCCACGGCGCCGTCAGCGTGATGCAGTATCCGGAACAGGGTTTCCTGCCGGAGGCGATGCTGAACTATCTGGCGCGCCTGGGCTGGAGCCACGGCGACGACGAGATCTTCTCGATGCAGCAGTTCACCGAGTGGTTCAATCTCGAGCACCTGACCGCGTCGGCGGCCCAGTTCAACCCGGAAAAGCTGGCCTGGCTGAACAACCACTATATCAAGCAATCCGACAACGAACGCCTGGCCGCGCTGGCGCGCCCGATCATGGAGCGCGAGGGCGCCCGGTTCGACGGCGCGCCGCCGCTGGCCGCAGTGCTGGGCCTGATGAAGGAACGCACCAACACCATCAAGGAACTGGCCGATGCGGCGATGCTGTTCTTCCGCACGCCGAATCCGGATGCTGCGCTGCTCACCCAGCACCTGACCGAGGCCGTGCGCCCGGCGCTGGCGCAGTTCGCGGAAAAGCTGCAGACGGTGGAGTGGAGCAAGCCGGCGCTGTCCGCGGCGATGAAGGAAGTGCTGGCGGCGAACGGCCTGAAGATGCCGCAGCTGGCCATGCCGCTGCGCCTGCTGGTGACCGGCCAGCTGCAGACGCCGGCCATCGACGCGGTGCTGGAACTGTTCGGCCGCGACACCGTGCTGGCGCGCCTGCAAAAAGGTCTGTAAACGACCCTTGTTGGCTATTTGCGAAATGCAAGTCCCTCCGCTATAATGCTCGCACTTCAGCACTGCGGGGGTATAGCTCAGCTGGGAGAGCGCTTGCATGGCATGCAAGAGGTCAGCGGTTCGATCCCGCTTACCTCCACCAAGTTCTGAAGTGGGTAGCAAGGAAGTCCAGGGTCCCCATCGTCTAGAGGCCTAGGACATCACCCTTTCACGGTGAGTACCGGGGTTCGAATCCCCGTGGGGACGCCAAGGTTTGGAAGTTTCAGCGTTGTGAAAACGATGCTGTGAGAAGTAAACGCAGTGTGTTATGATGCTGCGTTCCCGAAACGGGGGTATAGCTCAGCTGGGAGAGCGCTTGCATGGCATGCAAGAGGTCAGCGGTTCGATCCCGCTTACCTCCACCAAGTTTCAGGAAACGGTAGCAAAGCAGTCCAGGGTCCCCATCGTCTAGAGGCCTAGGACATCACCCTTTCACGGTGAGTACCGGGGTTCGAATCCCCGTGGGGACGCCAAAGATAATTGGATGAGGTCAGATTCAACCCGAGAAATTCAGGATCTGGCCCCATGAAACAAGATGGACGCACACCCAGCAGTGCGCCATTGAAGCAGTAAAAGTAGTAAAAACAGTTTTAGGTCCCCATCGTCTAGAGGCCTAGGACATCACCCTTTCACGGTGAGTACCGGGGTTCGAATCCCCGTGGGGACGCCAGCATCGCAAGGAGCCGCCTTGAGCGGCTCTTTTGTTGAGTGCGGCAGTAGTGCCGCAGTATTGGGGGGTATAGCTCAGCTGGGAGAGCGCTTGCATGGCATGCAAGAGGTCAGCGGTTCGATCCCGCTTACCTCCACCAAGTTTTAGGTCCCCATCGTCTAGAGGCCTAGGACATCACCCTTTCACGGTGAGTACCGGGGTTCGAATCCCCGTGGGGACGCCAGTCAAAAAACCGGAGCAGACCGTCCGCGCATGCGGATAGGTGCCCCGGTTTTTCTATTTGGCCGCATCCTTTTCAAACGATCATGTCTCCAGACTTCCCCCGCACCCTCGCGATCTTCTGCAAAGTCGTCGACAACTACGGCGACATCGGCATTTGCTGGCGCCTGGCGCGCCAATTCCATGCCGAGCATGGCATCGCGGTCACGCTTTGGGTCGACGACCTCGCGAGCTTCCGCCGCATCTGGCCGCAAGTCGATACGGCGGCCGAGCTGCAGAACATCGATGGCGTGACGGTGCGCCATTGGGCCGGCCAGGACGGGCAATTCGGCCCCGCCGATATTCCTGACCTGGTGATCGAATTCTTCGGCGTCGATATCCCGCCCGGCTATATCGAGGCAATGGCCCAGCGCGAACCGCGTCCGGTCTGGATCAACTACGAAGGCTTGAGCGCCGAGGAATGGGTCGAAGGCTGCCACCGGCTGCCGTCCATGCATCCGCGGCTGAAACTGATCAAGCATTTCTTCTTCCCCGGCTTTAACGAGAAGACCGGCGGCCTGCTGCGCGAACGCGGCCTGGTCGAGGATTGTGCGCGCTTCCAGGAAGATGCGGCGGCAATGGCGGCATTCCTTGGGCGCTTTGGCGTAAGGGAAGAGGAAATGGCTGCACTGAAGGTGAGCCTGTTCTGTTATCCGCATGCGCCGGTGAGCGAATTGTTCGACGTGTGGGCGCAGGGCGCAATGAAAGTGAGCTGCCTGGTGCCGGAAGGCGTGGCGCGCGAAAAGGTGGAAGCATTCATCGGCGCGCGGGCACAGGCCGGCGCCGCCGCCACCCGCGGCGCGCTGACGGTGCGCGTGATTCCCTTCATGCCACAGACGGATTACGATCGCCTGCTCTGGGCTTGCGATGTCAATTTCGTGCGCGGCGAGGACTCCTGGGTGCGTGCGCAATGGGCGGCCCGGCCCTTTGTCTGGCACATTTATCCGCAAGATGAAAACTTGCATCATGTTAAACTCCGCGCGTTCCTGCAAAAGTATGCGGTGGGCGCACAGAGCCTGGTCGACTTTTCCCTGCGCTGGAACGATGCGCGGGAAGGACAGATGGAAGGCCTGTGGACGTCCCTGCAAGCCGAACTGCCAGGCTTGACGCGCCGTGCCCGTGAGTGGGAAGCGCAGATGCTGGCAAATGGCGATTTAGTGAGCAATCTGCTGGATTTCGCCCGGTCGCTTAGTACTTAACCAGAAATAAATGTGATTTTTGGCGAACAGAACCGGATGCGGTGCAAGGCGGCGAGTGCACCGCAGTGCGAGCACTGCAAGCATGAGCCAACGATGCAACGCGCCGGTTATGGAAGCCAAAAACACATTTATTTATGGGTGAGTACTTCGTTAGGCGGCCGGAAAATAACGTGGTATCATGCTCGGTTACTGCAACTCCTTTTTTGGTTAAATAATTCCTATGAAACCCGCAAAAGAAATTCGTGTCGGCAACATCATCATGGTCGATGCCAAGCCTTTCATCGTGCTGCGCTCTGACGTCAACGGCTCGAGCCGCACGGGCTTCACCTACAAATGGAAGATGAAGAATCTTCTGACCAACGCTCCGCTGGAAAACGTGTTCCGCGGCGACGACAAGTTCGACGTGGTCGTGCTGGACAAGAAGCCGGTCACCTACTCGTACTTCGCCGACCCGCTGTACGTCTTCATGGACGAAGAGTACAACCAGTACGAAATCGAAGAAGAAAACCTGGGCGACGCCATCAACTACCTGAAAGACGGTATGGAATGCGAAGCCGTGTTCTACGACGGCAAGGCGATCTCGGTCGAACTGCCGATCACCATCGCACGCCAGATCATCTACACCGAACCGGCCGTCAAGGGCAACACCTCGGGTAACGTGATGAAGGAAGCCCGCCTGGAAAACGCCATCGAATCGAAGCAGTTCACCATCCAGGTGCCGCTGTTCGTCAACCAGGACGACACCATCGAAATCGACACCCGTACCGCCGAGTACAAGAAAGTCGTGCGTAACTGATTTATCAGTATCGCTGTCAGAAAAAACGCTGCCTCGGCAGCGTTTTTTTTGCCCGGGCTAATCCCTGCGGCGCAATCCATCCACCAGCAGCCCCACCATCTTGCGCGTCAGCGCCGTGTCCTCGTCCGGATTCGCCTTGCACAGGGTGGCAGCCGCGCGCAGCAATTCATCCGCCTCGAAGCCGGGGCGAATCAGGTCCTGCTCGACCGCCGCGTTCAGCAGTGACGACAGGGCAGGCCGCAAGCGCGCATAGAAATAATCCGGCAGCGCCGCATAGGCCGCATGGTCGGACTGCAGCGCATTCGACAGCCCGCGCTTGGTGAGAATGAAGTCGACGTAGCGCTGCATCCAGCGCGCCAGCGCCTCGCCGGGTTCGTGCTCGGCCGCGATGCTGGCTGCGGCATCCGCGCAGTCGTCGATCTGGGATTTCATCACCGCGACGATCAGGTCGGCGCGCTGCGGAAAGTGGCGGTAGAGGGTGCCGACACCGACGCCGGCACGCTCCGCGATCGCGCGCACCGGCGCATCGACCCCCGACTCCGCAAACACATCCATGGCTGCCTGGAGCAGGGTGCGCAGGTTGCGCTGGGCGTCCACGCGCTTGGCGCGCGGCTGCTGGTCATCCGCCTCTGATGCGGCTTGTTCTTCGTTTGGCTTCGTATCCATAAAAAATATCTATTAACCGGAACGTTGTTCCGGTTATAATTCGGAATCGCGTTCCGTTTTGGAGGATGATACCATGAACAAACCGCATGTCTGCATGTTTTGCCGCTACAGGAAGGCGCGCGCCAAGGATCTCGAATTCTGCTGCGCCGGTGCGGAATTCCTGCATGCACAGGCGCCCGGGCCGAAACAGTCGCCACCGACGGCGGCCCGAGGAATGCCCGAACGCCTGCGCTACCCGAGCCCCGAACATTATCCGGCGTCGCGCTAAGCACGACGCCGCATCTTGACCGTGTCACATGAGCAACTTTACTGATATGCTCGTGCCATTATCCGACACGGAGAATTGTATGAAACGCAGGGATTTCGTTCGTCTGGGGGTAAGCGCGGGTATTGCAGCCGGTGCGCTTGGTGCAGGGCAGGCAGTGGCGGCAAATGCCAAGGGCGGTTCCAGTATCCTGGACGCAGGCGTCCAGGAGCAGCAGGTCCAGATGGCGGCCGGCAAGCTGAGCTCGAAATCCCTGGTGCAGCAATACCTGGCGCGCATCGCCGCCATCGACAAGGCCGGCCCCCGCATCAACGCCGTCATCGAACTGAACCCCGACGCCCTTGCCATCGCCGAGGAACTCGACCGCGAACGCAAGGCCGGCAAGCTGCGCGGCCCGCTGCACGGCATCCCGGTCCTGATCAAGGACAACATCGCCACCGCGGACAAGATGAGCACCACGGCCGGCTCGCTGGCCCTGGCCGGGGTCCGGGCCGGCAAGGATGCCTTCGTCGCCCGGAAGCTGCGCGAGGCGGGCGCCGTCATCATCGGCAAGACCAATCTGTCCGAGTGGGCCAACATGCGCTCCACGCATTCGGTCAGCGGCTGGAGCGGCCGCGGCGGCCAGACCCGCAATCCCTACGCGCTGGACCGCAACACCAGCGGCTCCAGCTCGGGTTCCGGTGCGGCCATGGCGGCGGGCCTGGCGACCCTGGCGATCGGCACCGAAACCGACGGCTCGATCGTTTCGCCTTCGTCGACCTGCGGCATCGTCGGCATCAAGCCGACCCTGGGCCTGGTCAGCCGCAGCGGCATCATCCCGATCGCGCACTCGCAGGACACGGCCGGCCCGATGACGCGCAGCGTGGCGGATGCGGCGCTGCTGCTGGGCGCGATCGCCGGCGCCGATGCGGACGACGCCGCGACCGGCGACGCCCGCGGCAAGGCCGCCGATTACGCGGCGGCGCTGCGCCTGGACGGCTTGCGCGGCAAGCGCATCGGCGTGGCCCGCAACTTCTTCGGCGGCAGCCCGGCCATCGACGCCACGATCGAGAAGGAGCTCGCGGTCCTGAAGGCCCAGGGCGCGATCCTGGTCGATGTGCAGCTGCCGAACGTCGACAAGTACGGCGACAGCGAGCTCGAAGTGCTGCTGGCCGAGTTCCGTCCGGACCTCGAGGCATGGTTGCGCGACTACGCGCCGCATGCGCCCGTGAAAACCATGGCCGACATCATCGCTTTCAACGAGAAGAACGCCGGCCGCGAGCTGCAGCACTTCGGCCAGGAGCATCTTGTGGCGGCCTCGACGAAGCCCGGCCTCGACGACAAGACCTACCGCGAAGCCCTGGCCAACAACCGCCGCTATTCGCGCGAAGAGGGTATCGACAAGATCCTCAAGGACGAGAAGCTCGACGCGCTGGTCGCGCCGACCGGCGGCACCGCCTGGCTGACCGACTACATCAATGGCGACCATTACGGCGGCAGCTTCTCCTCGCCGGCCGCGGTGGCCGGCTACCCGCACGTGACGGTGCCGGCCGGTTTTGTGGCGGGCCTGCCGGTCGGGATCTCCTTCGTCGGCGCCGCCTGGAGCGAGGCCAGCCTGATCGGCATGGCCTACGCCTACGAGCAGGCCAGCCAGCGCCGCCGCGCGCCAGGCTTCCCGGCGACGGTCAACATCAAAGCCTGAACGGAGTGAACAATGACTGACACGACACTGAAGCAAGCCGCCCTCGACTTCCTGCAAATGACAGCCGCCGGCCAGGTCGAGCAAGCCTTCGAGCGTTACGCGGGCCCGCAGTTCCGCCATCACAATCCTTATTTCGCGAGCGACGCCGCCTCGATCAAGGCCGGCATGCTGGAGAATGCGGCGCGCTTCTCGGACATGCTGTTCGAGGTGCAGCGCGCCATCGCCGATGGCGCCATGGTGGCGGTCCATTCGCGCGCCCGGATGACGCCGGACGGTCTTGATGTCGCCATCGTCCACATCCTGCGCTTCGAAGAGGGACGCATTGCCGAGATGTGGGACATCGGCCAGGCCCAGCCGGATCCGATGCCCAACGAACGAGGGATGTTCTAAGCGGGGACCCGGCTCAGCTGCTTGCCCAGCCGCATGCCCAGCGCCAGCAGGGTGAGCGTGGGCGGCAGGCCCCAGGGTTCCGGGATCACCGAAGCGTCGCAGACGTAGAGACCGGCCGTGCTCGTGGCCAGGCCGGCGTCGACCTGCTCGCCGATGCGCAGGCTGCCGCCGGGGTGGGCCGCGAAATGATGGCTGGCGAAGACGTGGTGCGCGCCGGCGCGATCGAGAATGCTGCGCGCGATCGCGATGCCGCGGCCGAATTTTTCGCGGTCCGCCGGCTGCAGGGTTTTGTCCACCCAGCGCTGGCCCACGCTGCCGCCGATCTGGTCGCGGATCTTGACCATGATGCTGAGCGTGCGGCGGTGCGCCAGCAGGCGGTCGACGCGGCCGGCCTGCAGCGCAAAGGCCTGGTACATGGCTTGCGGCAGGGTCAGGTCGGCCAGCGCGATGCCGTCCGCGTGCCAGCTGGCGCCGGCCGCCATCGGCACTTCGGCGCCGCCATCGATATCATCGACGCTGCCCATCACCGCCACCACCGGATCGCTGAAGAAGGCGGCGGGTTGCGCGAGCAAGCCAGAGGCGCGCAGCAGGCGCGGGCTGCCGATGCCGCCCGCAGCCAGCACCACGCACCCGGCACGCAGGGTCTGCTTTTCGCCGTCCACCACCGCTTCCACGCCGGCCGCGCGGCCATCCTCGACCAGCACCCGCGTCACGCGCGCACGCTCGCGCAGGATGGCGCCGTGGCGCAGTGCTTCGTCGACGAAATCGCGTGCGGTCCACTTGGCGCCGAAAGGGCAGCCGGTCACGCAGCGCCAGCAGCCGCTGCGGCAGGATTCGGGCCGGATCAGTTTATCCAGCTTAAACCAGGGCAGGGCGAGGCCACGCGCAGCTTCCATGATGCGGGCCGCCATCGGGCCGACCAGATCGTCGGGCAGCGGCGCCATCGGCAGCTCGGCGCGCAGTGCCGCCAGCGCTGGCTCGAGATCGATGCCGCGGGCGGCGAACATCGTTTTCGGCGGCGGGGCCGCGGTGGCGAAATTGATGGTCGAGGTGCCGCCCAGCGTGATTGCGCGCACCAGCAGCGATGCGTCGCGGTGGATGAAGGCACCCTTGCCCGGCACGGCGGCCATGCCTGCCATCTGACCCAGGCTGCCGCGCAGCGGCGCGGCGCTGCCTTGTTCGAGCATGGCGACCCTGGCCCCGCCGCGCGCCAGTTCACGCGCGACGCTGGCGCCGCCGGGGCCGGTGCCGACCACGATGACATCGAATGAAGAAGGGGGAAGACTGGGCATGCGGCATGCTAACACCCCGATCGCCTGCCGTGCGACTTGTCACTATGGGTGTAAATACTGTAAATACCGATAGAAACATTTGCTTACAAATACCTAGTCTCAATTTACATTTGAGCACATCTATACAGGCAGCTTAGGATCTATGCTAGAGAAAATTGACAAAAATTCTCTCATGCAATCTTCTCTCAGCTTTCGCCCCCTGAGCGCTCCACTGCCCGACAAGGTCTTGCTGGCCTTCCGCAAGGATGCCGGCTGGAGCAACCACGACACCTCCGCTGCCAGAGACGCCGGCCAGCCGGGCAGCCTGGTCCGCTGGGTCACGGTCGAGTCCGGAAAAAAGCGGGTCGCCATCGCCCGCCTGGAACTGGCGCCGCCGCAGTTCTGTTTCGTGTCGGATTTGATCGTGTTGCGCGCATGCCGCGGCCGCGGCGTCGGCGAATGGTTCATGCAGCAGATCGAGCACCACTGCCGCGACATGGGCATCCCGCGCGTGCTTTTGCAGCCGATGGCGGACAACCGCGCCTTCTACGAGAAGCTCGACTTCGTCGCCGACCCGCTGGTCGCCGGCTTCCTGAAAAAGGAAATCCGCCCGCTCCAGCGCCGGATGCTGCCTTTCTGAGACGCCGCGTCAGCGCTCGCCGGCAGCCTGCTTGGCCTTGGTGAAGACCGGACCCCACAGCGGGTGGCCGTGTTCGCCGGGCGCCAGGTCGAAGGAGGGATCGAGGCGCAGGGCGCGGTCGAAGGCCTGGCGGCAGGGCGCCGGGCGCGAGGTGACGCAATAGCTGAAGGCCAGGTACTTCAGGGCCGTCAGGCGGGTATTGATCGGTCCGTTATTGACGTCGCGCGCGGACAGGCGCCGGATCGCGCCAGTGAAATCGCCTTCGTTGTACAGGCGGATGCCTTCGCGCAGGCCGCTATCCTTTTGCCCGTCGGGAATACCCGGTCCGTCGCCACGGTCACCATCGCGGTCGCGCAGACGGCCGGCGGCCTCGCGCGGCGGCGACGCGTCGCGCTCTACGGGCGGCGCGGACCGCGGCGTGGACGCCTTCGGATGCGAGGGCGTACGCGGCGCCTTCTGGTCGAAGATGGGAAACTCGGCGCAGCCGCCCAGCAGCAGGGCGCCGGCGGCGGCAAGGGCGAGAAGGTGGTATCGCTGCTTGGTCATGGAATGTGGCGTGCTCACCGTCGTTCGTCGCTGAAATCGACGGCGATCTGGCCGCCGCCGCCGCTGGTGTCGACGTCGAGCACGCGGTCGTGGAAATTCGGATTGGCGATGCGGATCGTGTGCTTCCCGGGCGCCAGCACGAGGCGCTTGACCGGCGGGCTGACGCCGCGGTCGACGCCGTCGACGTAGACGACGCCCCAGGGCTGGATCTGCAGGCGGTAGGTGGCGGACGGGGCAATGCCGGGACGCTTGGGCGCGGAGGCGGGTGCTTCCGGCATGGCGGCGGATGCCGAAGGCATGGCGGCGGCTTGCGGCGCGGCCGCCTCGGGAGCCGTCGGCGCTGCTTGTCCGGCGCCATTGTCCGGCAAGGGCGCGGCCGGCGCGGCTGCCTGCGGCTCGGCCTGGGCCAGCGGCGGCGGCGCCGAGACCGCGTCGCCGTGGGCTTGTTCGCCGGACTGCGGCAGGGTCAGCACGATATGGTCGTAGGAGCCGGAGTCGCGCAGCTCGGCGAACAGGGCCAGCGCGACGGCCAGCAGCAGCGCGCCGCCGCCCGCGGCTATGGCCCAGCGCTGCCAGCGCGACAGGCCGCCGATGTGCGCGCCGGCAGGGGCGGGCTCGCGCATGAAGGCGGGCATGGTGTCGCCCGCTGCCGCGAAGGGCGAGGGCGCCTTGACGGGCGGCGGCGCCGGCACCGGCGTCGGGGCCGGGGCCGGCGCGGGAATCGGGTTTGGCGTCGGCAGCGGTACGATGGCCGGCGCCACCGGCCCCAGCGACACGATGCCGAGGATGTGGCGCAGTTCGGCGATGGTCTGCGGACGCTCGGCCGGATCGGCGGCCATGCAGCGGTCGACCGCGGTGATGAGGGAATCGCTGTAGCCCTCGAGCTTGCGGCCGCGCAGCGGGCCTGCCGGCGCCAGTTCGCGTGTGATCGCAAAATGCACGACCCGCGCAAGCGCCGTCATGTCGGCCGCTTCGTCGTGCGCGCTGTCGGCAAGCTCGGTCGGCAGCATCTTGGGCTCGCCATTGCCGTGGAAGACGACGGTGTCGGGCGTGATCGCCTGGCGCGGCGCGTGCACCGCGTACTGCAGTTCGAGCGACTGCAGGATCTGGCGGAAGATTTTGCGGCACCAGACTTCGTTGACCTGCGCGGGATCGTGTTCGACGATGTCCCTGACGGTGCGGCCTTCGAGGCCCTGCTGATCGGGTCCGATGATGAGTGTGCTGGTCATTTTGCTAACCTGTATTTGTAGCAAATCATGCCAGATTTACGGGGCCGGTGCCCCGCAGTGGTCTCAACCGTGCGCGCCTGTTACGCACGGTTACAACTCAGCAGTATCAGACCTCGCGCATTACACCTCGCGCATCACACCTCAATAAAGCGCATTTTGAAGTTGCGGCCCTTGACGGTGCCGAACTCGGGGCCGAGCGAATTGCCGCCGTTCAGGCGTTCGAAAGCCTGCTCGGCCACGCGGCGGTCGAGCGCCACGTAGCTGAAGAATTCGCCGATCTGGATCTTGCCGACCTGGTCCTTGTGCAGGCCGGCGTCGCCGGTGAGGGCGCCCAGCAGGTCGCCGGGGCGCAGCTTGTCCTTCTTGCCGCCGGCAATCGACAGGGTCATCATCGGCGCCGGGCCGTCGGGGTAGCTGTCCTCGCCCAGTTCCGCCAGCGGATGCCATTCGGCGGGCGCCTGCTGGTAGTCCTCGATCAGCTTCACCCACTTCTTCTCGTTGGGCGCGGCCAGGGTCAGCGCCTGGCCGCTCTCGCCGGCACGCCCGGTGCGGCCGATGCGGTGCACGTGCACTTCCGGGTCCTTGGAGACGTCGACGTTGATCACGGCTTCCATGCCGGCCACGTCGATGCCGCGCGCGGCGACGTCGGTGGCGCACAGCACCGTGCAGCTGCGGTTGGCGAACATGGCCAGGGTTTCGTCGCGGTCGCGCTGCTCCATCTCGCCGTACAGCGCGCGCGCCGACCAGCCGTGCCCGCGCAGGTAGTCGGCCAGCTCCTTGCAGCGCGCCTTGGTATTGCAGAACAGGATCGCGGAGGCGGGGCGGAAGTGGGCCAGCAGGCGCGCGGCGGCCTCGAAGCGGTTGTCGAAGCCGATTTCATAGAACTGCTGGGCGATGCGGGTCGGCTCGTGGCGGGTCTCGACCGCGACTTCTTCCGGATTGTTCAGGAAGCGCCCGGTGGCTTCGCGGATGTCGTCCGGATAAGTGGCCGAGAACAGCAGGGTCTGGCGGTGCGACGGGCATTCGCGCACGATGGCCGCGATCTCGTCGTAGAAGCCCATGTCGGTCATGCGGTCGGCTTCGTCCAGCACCAGGGTGCGCAGGCGCGCCAGGTCGAGGGTGCGCTTGCCGATGTGATCCTGGATGCGGCCCGGCGTGCCGACCACGATGTGGGCGCCGAATTCGAGCGAGGCAATCTGCGGGCGCATCGGCATGCCGCCGGTGAGGGTGACGATCTTGACGTTGCCGATCCCGCGCGCCAGGCGCCGCAGCTCGTTCGCCACCTGGTCGGCCAGCTCGCGCGTCGGGCACAGCACCATGCCCTGCACTGCGAACAGCGCCTGGTTCAGGCGCAGCAGCATGCCGATGCCGAAAGCGGCGGTCTTGCCGCTGCCGGTCTTCGCTTGCGCGATCAGGTCGCGCCCGCCCAGGGCCAGCGGCAGGGTCGCGGCCTGGACCGGGGTCATGTCGTGGTAGCCGAGCTGGGTCAGGTTGGCGAGGAAGGGGGCGGGGAGCTGGAGGGCGGCGAAGGAGGTGTCGGACATGGGAGGACCGTGAAGTGAATTGTGGACATAAGCACGTCGTCCCCGCGCAGGCGGGGATCCAAGTTGACTTTCGTGGCAAATCGCCAAACTTGGGTTCCCGCCTGCGCGGGAACGACGATGTTGTGGTGTAGCTTACGCCGCCGGCTTCCAGACCGGCAAGCCGGTCAAATCCAGGTCCGGATCCGACTTCCATACCGGCAGGCCGGAAGCGTCGGTCTCGTTCAAATCCAGCAGCGGAATCTGTTCCTGCTTGAGGGTGCTGCGGCGGGTGCGCTGGGCGGGGCGCTTCGGTTCGGGAGCAAGCGCCTCGTCCGCTGCGGCCGGCTCGAAGCCCGGCAGGTCGAAGGTGGCGTTGTCTTTCTTGTCTCTCATGCGCTGCGCTGGCCCAGAAAACAAAAGCCCGGCTCAAGAGTCGGGCTTCTGTCATACAGTATTTGGTTGCGGGGACAGGATTTGAACCTGTGACCTTCGGGTTATGAGCCCGACGAGCTGCCAGACTGCTCCACCCCGCGTCTGAGAACGCTATTGTATCGCGTCCGCGCCTGAAGTGCAAATCAGGCTATGCGTTCAGCCGATGCGGAGCCGCCACAGCGAGGTCACTTCCTGCATGCGCGCCGCCGCCAGCGGGTCGTCCGGGTCGGAAGCCTTCGGATGCGCGGGCCGGATGTCGTGGCGTCCCGCGACCGCCAGCCCTGCGCCGGCGATCCAGCCCAGCAGCTGCTCGCGCGAACGCAGGCCCAGGTGCTCGGCCAGGTCGGACAGGATCAGCCAGCCCTCGCCACCGTCGAGCAGGTGGTCCTTCAGGCCGGCCAGGAAGCCGCGCAGCATGCGGCTGTCCGGATCGTAGACCGCATACTCGATGGCGGAACTCGGCTTGCCCGGCAGCCAGGGCGGATTGCAGACCACCAGCCTGGCGCGGCCTTCCGGGAACAGGTCGGCCTTCACCACCTCGACCTGGCCTTGCAGGCCGAGGCGCTCGAGGTTCGCGCGTGCGCAGCCGAGCGCGCGCTCGTCCATGTCGGTCGCGATGACCCGCTGCAGGCCGCGATGCGCCAGCACCGCCGACAGCACGCCGGTGCCGGCGCCGATGTCGAAGGCCAGCCCGGCCGATGCGCCGGCGGGCAGGGGCGCCTGCGCCACCAGTTCCACGTATTCGCCGCGCACCGGCGAGAACACGCCGTACCAGGGGTGGATGCGCTCATCCAGCACCGGGATGAACACGCCCTTGCGGCGCCACTCGTGGGCGCCGATCACGCCCAGCAATTCGCGCAGCGAAGCGACGAAGGGCTCGGTGGCCGCGCCGTAGGCCTCGGTGCACGCGTCCTTCACGTCGGGAGCGCGGCGCAGCGGGATCGTGTAATCGCCGTCGAAGGGAATCAGCAGCATCGCCAGCGTGCGGGCGCGCTGCAGCTGGGCCAGGCGGTGGCGGTGGAACTGTTCGGTCAGGGTCGCCGGCTTGGCGGCGGCCTTGGCACGCTTGGCCCGTCCGCCCTTGTGCTCGATGCGGCGCACCAGCGCCTGCACCAGCTGGCGCGCGTTCTGGAAGTCGCCGCGCCACAGCAGGCCGGTGCCTTCCAGCGCCAGGCGATAAGCCGTGTCGGCGTTCATGGTGTCGTCGGCCAGGACGACTTTTTTCGGCGCCGGCCAGCCGCTTTCCGAGCGCCAGGCCGCCGAGCGTTCCTCGCCGTTCTCGATCCAGTGGATGCGTTGGGAGTCCAAGGGGATCCGATCAGTGGTGGTGGTGCCAGTTGAGCTCGTTCGACTCGACGTAGGACTTCACGGCCTCCGCATTGCCGGTGGCATGGCGCTTGATCTCGCCGCATTCGCAGATGCCCTGGTAGGGCTGGATGTGCGAGCAGGCCGAGACTTTCTGCAGGGTGACCTTGACCGGCTTGGCGCATTTGGCGCACTTGAAGGTCAGGAAGCGGGCGGGTTTGTTCATATTCGAGAGTCGTTAGCTGTAAAACCGTCATTCCCGCGCAGGCGGGAATCCAAGTTGCACGCATGTCGGTAACGCACGCAGAACCTGGATTCCCGCCTGCGCGGGAACGACGGGAAGGCGCGCATTTTAGCATCGCTCATTGCGCCGCTCATTGGACTGTAATGGCGCTACTCCCCCCACCAGCCGGCCGCACCAGCACCTTGGTCGAAATCCGCTCCGTCATCTCCTGCACGTGCGAAATGACGCCGACCTTGCGGCCCAGCGACTGCAGCGCATCCAGCGCATCCATCGCCACGCCGAGGGTATCGCTATCGAGGCTGCCGAAGCCCTCGTCGATGAACAGCGACTCGACCTTGACCCGGTTCGACGAGAGGGACGCCAGGCCCAGCGCCAGCGCCAGCGAGACCAGGAAGGATTCGCCGCCCGACAGCGAGTTCACCGAGCGGATCTCGCCGCCCATGTCCTGGTCGCGCACCATCAGCGCCAGCGAGGGGCCGGCCTGGCTGGCCACGCGCTCCAGGCGGTAGCGGCGCGCCAGCTGGGCCAGGTGGATGTTGGCGTAGCCGAGCAGGACGTCCAGCGTGAACTGCTGGGCATAGTTGCGGAATTTCTTGCCGTCGGCGGAACCGATCAGCTCCGCCATCTTGGCCCAGCGCTCCTCGATGGCGCGCTGGCGCTCGATCTCGTCCATCATCGAGCGTGCGCGTTCGCGCCGCTGCGCGTCCTCGCGGATGCGCACGGCCAGGCTGGCGGCCGTTTCGTGCACCGTGCGGCGCTCGGCCTGCACGCTGTCGAGCAGGCGCGCGACGCCGTCGGCGTCAAGCGGCGCTTCCTTGTCTTCCGCATCGGCGATGGCGGGCAGGGCGGCCTGCTGCTGCTCGCGCTGGCCGCGCCGTTCGGCGAGCACCGCGGACGCCTGGCGCGCGCGGCCATCCAGTTCCAGCAGGGCGTCGCGTTCCTGGGCGATGCGCGCCGCGCCGACCGCCAGCAGGCCGGCCAGCTGCTGCTCGTTCTCGACCGGTTCCAGATCGGGATCGCTGCCGGCAAAGTCCTCGATCCACTGCGCCAGCCGGGTGGCCGCATCGGCGGACGCGCCCTGCAGGTCGGCGATGCGGCCCAGCGCCTGGGCCTGGGCGGCGCGTACCCGCGCTTCCAGCTGGGCCGACTGCAGGCTGGCCGCCTGGCAGGCAGCCACCGACTGGCGCGCGGACGCCACCGCCGCGCCCAGCGCCTGCTCGACCTCGACCGCCTTGCGGCCCTCGAACAGGACGGCGCGCTCCTCGCGGCGTTCGCGCAGCTCGGCGTCGATGCGCTCGAAGTCCTGACGGGCGGCGTCAGCCTGGCGCCGGGCTTGTAGGACACGTTCGTCCAGCGCCGACTGGCCGGCGGCGAGGGTGCCGATATTGGCGGCCAGGCGCGCCTGCAGCGCCGAGCGCTCCTGCCATTCCCGGGCCTGGGCCGCGCGCGCATTGCGCCAGCCGGATGGATCCCGTTCCCAGGCGCGCTGCCAGCCGTCGCCGCAGGCATCGCTCAGCACCGGGTCGAGTTCCGCCAGCAGCGCGGCCAGGCTGCCTGCCGCGGCATCGCGCCGCGCGGACAGGCCGGCGATGTCGGCGTCCAGTTTCGCCAGCTGGCCCTGGGCGTTCTGCGCGCTTTGCAGCAGGCGCGCGTGTTCGGCGTTGGTCTGGTCCCAGGCCTGCTGGGCGGCGTCGCGCGCGAGCCGGGCGCGGCCCAGGCCCTGGTCGCGCGCATCCAGCGCATCGAGGTCGGCGCGCAGGCGGGCGGCCTGGCCGGCGAACCAGGCCTGGCGTCCGGCTTCCGCGGGAGCGTCCGCCGCCAGTTCGCTGTCCTGCCATTCCTGTTCCAGTTGCGCGACGTCGGCGGCGAAGGCTTCGCGTTCGCGGCCCAGCTGCGCCAGCTTTTCGCTGGCCGCGTCGGCCGCCGCGCGCTGCTCGGCCTGCAGGTTCAGGTTGTCGCGCTGCTCGCGGCGGCGCGCCGCCAGTTCGCCGGCCAGGTTCGCCAGCACCGCGTGCAGGCGTTCGTCCTGGTGGCGGTAGGGGTGGTCTTCGGCGCCGCACACCGGGCAGGGATCGCCGTCGACCAGGGTCGCGCGCAGGCTCTCGACGCCGTCGGCGCAGGCCAGCTGGGCGCCCTTGAGCAGGCGCTCGGCCTGGCTCACCTGGGCGTCCAGCGCGATGCCGGCGGCGCGCGCGGCGTCCAGCGCTTCCTGCGCGGCCTTGCCGGCGGCCGCCGCCTGCTGCGCGCCGGCGTCCAGTTCGGCCAGGCGCTGGCGGGCGGTGCGCAAGACCTTCCAGGTCTGTTCCAGCGAGGCCAGGCGCTCGCGGCGCGCATCCAGTTGGCGGCGTTCGTCGCGCAGCTGGTGATCGTCGATGCCTGCCAGCGCTTCGCTCGCGGCGCGGCGCGCTCCGTCGCGGGTGGCCAGCAGCGCGGTCGCGGATTCGAGGGCCACGGCGGTGCGCTGGGCGGCGTTGGCCGCTTGTTCGGCGCCGGCCCTGGCTTGGTCCAGGGCGGCCGCGGATTGGGCATCCTGGCGCGCGGCTTCCTCGGCCTGCACCAGGCGCTGTTCCCAGCGCGCCCACTGGACGGCCAGGCCCTCGAGCGCGCGCTGGCCGTCCAGCCAGGCGATCGTGGCCTGCAGCGAGTCGCGGGCGGCGCCCAGTTCGCGGGCCTTGGCCTGCTGCTGCGCCTCGGCTTTCGCGGCTTCATCCAGGGCTTCGTCGCGCGCCGCGCGCGCCTTGGCGTGCGCGGGCGCCACGGTGTCCAGGGTCGCATCCAGGGCCTTGGCGCGGTCCAGTTGCGGGCCGGCGGCGCGCAGGGCTTCCTCGGCCGCTTCGAGCTTGCGTTCGGCCGCGATCTGGCCGCGCAGCGCTTCCTGCTGGGCCGCCAGCGCGCGCGCCAGCTCCTGCTCGCCGGAGGCAAGCTGGGACTGGGCCTGGCGCTGCTCGTCGGCCAGGCGCGCCAGGTCGGCCATCAGCGGCCGCGCCGGCTGCACCGCGTCCAAAGTCGCCAGGCGGCGGCGACGTTCGGCGGCGGCGTCCAGTTCAGTCTTGGCCGCGGCCAGCGCGGCTTCGGCGGCAGTCTCCGCGGCTTTCAAGCGCGCCAGCTCCTGGTGCCAGCGCAGGCCTTCTTCCAGCGCGGCGCGGCGGGCATCGACTTGCTCGAGCTGGCGCGTGGCCTGCGCATGCTGGGTTTCAAGCTCCTCGCGCTCGCCAGGTGCCAGCGGCGCCTGGTCCTGCAGGCGCGAAGTCAGGCGGCGCATCGCCTCCTGTTCCTGGCGCCAGCGCTCGAAGGCGCGGCGCGAGATCTCGCTGTAGACCGCGCTGCCGGTCAGGGTCTCGAGCAGCTCGCCGCGCTCGTTCTCGTCGGTGCGCAGGAAGGCCGAAAACTCGTTCTGGGCCAGCAGCACCGAGCGCGTGAACTGTTCGAAGGAGAGGCCGATGCGGCGCTCGATCTCGCCCAGCACCTCGGTCTTGGTGGCGCCGATCGGGTTCAGGTCCGGCAGGCGGTTCAGGCTCATGGTGACCGGCTGCAGGGCGCCGCCGGCGCGGTTGCGCGAGCGGCGCACGCTCCAGCGCGCGCGGTAGCGGCCCTCGTCGTTGCCGACGAAGTCGACTTCCGCATGGGCCTCGGCGGTGCCGCGCCGCAGCAGGGTGCGGCGGTCCTGCACCGACAGCACGTCGTCGCCGACGTCGGGCAGGAAGTTGCCGGCGCGCGGGCCCTTGAGCAGGCGCGGGGTGGCGTCGTACAGGGCCAGGCACAAAGCGTCGAGCAGGGTGCTCTTGCCGGCGCCGGTGGGGCCGCTGATGGCGAACAGCCCGCTCGATACCAGCGGCTCCGTCTCGAAGTCGACTTCGAATTCGCCGGCCAGCGAAGCCAGGTTTTTACCGGCTATGCGCAGGATCTTCACGGTTCCCCCGTCATCAACTCGGCGAAAGCGGCCAGCTGGTCATCCGGCGCATCGTCGCCGAAGCGCTGCTGCCACAGGCGGCGGAAGATGTCGTCCGGCTGCAGCTGGGCCAACTGGTCCAGGCTCAGGGCGGACTCCACGCCCGGCATGGTGAGGACTTTGCGGGTCGGCTCGATCTTCGCCAGGCGCACCGGCTTGCCCTCCAGCGCCGCCTCGACCTGGGCGCGCAGGCTGGGCTCGGGTCCGTCCAGCAGCACCCGGACTTCGAGATAGGGCTGTTCGTGCAGCGGCGCGTCCGGCAGATCGAGGCCCACCAGCTCGGCGATCACCTGTTTCAGGGGCGCCGGCTGGGCCGGCACGCGCAGCAGGCCGACTGAGCGCGGCACTTGCAGCGGCACGATCTCCTTCGCTTTGCCGCCGTCGAGGTCGATGCGCAGCACCTGGTGCTGGTAATTGATCTCGGCGAAGGACAGCGGCAGCGGACTGCCGCAATAGCGCAGGTGCTCCTGCTTGCCGACTTTCTGCGCCAGGTGCAGGTGGCCCAGCGCGGCATAGGCGATGCCCGGATCGAACATGGACGAGGGCAGGGCCTCGGTGCCGCCGATCAGGATGCGGCGCTCGGAGTCCGGCGAGGAGTCGCCGCCCACCATGTGGCAGTGGCCCATGGTGACGATCGCCTCGCCGTTCGCGCAGCGCGAGCGCGCCAGCGCATAGGCCTGCTGGTAGAGCAGGGCGATGCCGGACAAGTAGGCGTCGATGGCTGCATTCCCGGCCTCGTTCGCGGCGTCGACGCGCGGCACGTCGCCTGGACGCAGGAAGGGGATCGCCACGCACCAGGCCTTCACCGCGCCGTCGCGGCCGGTGAGCGGCACCACCATGCGTTCGATGTCGATGGCGCCTTCGGCATCGCGCACCACGTGGCCGACCACGCGGGTGCCGTGGGCTTCGAGCAGCGGTCCCGGTGCTTCCAGCCTGCCCGGCGAATCGTGGTTGCCGGCGACGATCACGATGTCCAGTTGCGGCATGCGCGCGCGCGCCTGCTGCAGGAAACGGTAGAGCTGGCGCTGCGAGGCCGCCGAGGGGTTCGAGTTGTCGAAGATGTCACCCGCGATCAGCACCGCGTCGGCCTGCTCGGCCACGATGGTCTCGAGCAGCCAGTCGAGGAAGCGCTGGTGTTCGTAGGTCCGGTCGAAATTGTGCAGGGTCTGGCCGAGATGCCAGTCGGAAGTGTGCAGCAGCCGCATGGATTTCTTACAGGAAGATAGCTTCTGGGTGAGCCAAGGGGGCTCACTATAGCGCAGACAGCATCGCCATGACAAAAGTTCTCGGACAGATGAGCAACATGACAATGGCTCTAATAAAATAGATGGATGAGCGAACTCACTCTTAGTCTCGGCGCCGCGCGCGCCCTGCACCTGGCGGCCCAGGGCATGCTGCAGCCGCGCCGCGCCCGCGCCACCAAAGACGATGTGCTGGCCGCGATCCGCCGCATGGGCGTGCTGCAGATCGACACCATCAGCGTGGTCGCGCGCAGCCCCTATTTCGTGCTGTGGAGCCGGCTGGGCGATTACGAACCGGTCTGGCTCGAGCAGCTGCTGGCCGAGGGCAGGCTGTTTGAATACTGGGCGCACGAAGCCTGCTTCGTCCCGGTCGAGGATTACGGCCTGTACCGCCACCGCATGCTCGATACCCACGCGCTGGGCTGGAAGTCCGGCGCGTCCTGGATGAAGGGGCATGCGGAGCTGGTCGAGGGGGTGCTCGAGCACATCCGCGTGAACGGGCCGACCCGCGCCGCCGACTTCGAGCGCACCGATGGCAAGAGCGGCGGCTGGTGGGCGTGGAAGCCGGAGAAGCGCTCGCTGGAGGCGCTGTTCACGGCCGGCAAGGTGATGGTGGCGCGGCGCCAGAATTTCCACCGCGTCTACGATTTGGCCGAGCGCGTGCTGCCCTGGGACGATAGTCGCACGCCGTCGATGGACGAGGTCCGGCGCGAATTCGCCCTCCGTGCGGTGAAAGCGCTGGGGCTGGCGAAGGCATCGTGGATCCCGGATTACCACCGCACCCGGCCGCCGCACCTGGGGCTCGAGGCGCTGGTCGAGGAAGGCCTGCTGCTGCGCGCCCGCGTCGAGGGCTGGAAGGAGCCGGTGTTCGTGCATGCCGAGCATGCCGGCCTGCTGGCGCAGGCGGCGGAAGGGCGCCTGAACCCGACCGTGACCACGCTGTTGTCGCCCTTCGACCCCATCGTCTGGGACCGCCGCCGCGCGCTGGAGCTGTTCGGTTTCGATTATCGGCTGGAATGCTACACCCCGGCGGAAAAACGCCAGTACGGCTATTTCACGCTGCCGGTGCTGCGCCGCGGCCAGCTGATCGCACGGATCGACGCCAAGGCGCACCGCCCGGCCGGGCTGTTCGAGCTGAAATCCGTCGCCTTCGAGCCTGGCGCGCGTCCCAGCGAGCGCCTGCTGCGCGACCTGGCGGCGGCGGTGGCGCGCTGCGCCCGCTGGCACGGCTGCCCGGCGGTCGAGGTGGCGCGCACCGATCCCGAAGGCATTGCCGGGCCGCTGCGGGACCTGCTTTCCGTTCCGCAACAGGCTGCCGCCTGAGCGGTATTTTTTGCCCCCATCGATGGGGGGCGCAAGGGGTTGTGGTTTGTGCCAGATCAAACCCGGCCCCAGGACCCGTCCGTACACTAGGTGCTCTTTCAGGCCGATGACAACCACTACAGGGTCCCAACCCTTCCTCAGGCCTGTTCAAAACATACGCCTCCCATCCAGGTTCCCGCCCCGACCATGCCGGTCAGGCTGAACTTTGTGTTGGCGAAAAACTGAGCGGAGACCGAATGCTGACGTCAACTTACACTCTCGTTGCCCTGTCCGTCGAACAGACCACCGTGCGCTCGGCGCTGCAGTCGCTGGTCCACGCGCTGCATGCCTTGCCGGGCGAGGACGGCGTCCTGGCGCCCGGCCAGGCGGCCCGGCTGTGCGCGGAATTGCGGCAAGTGGTCGACGATTGCCACTGGCGCAAGCTGGACAAGTTCCTGGTGCCGGCCCTGCGCCGCAACACGGAAGCGGCCGATGGCCTGCTGCACGATCTCGAGCAGATCAGCCGCGCCGCCGCCGATGCGCTGGCGGCGGCCGAAGCCTGCGTCGATGCCGGCGCCCGCGGCGTCGACCGCGACGGCTTCCAGGAGGCCATCGAGCGCTGTGCCGACGCCCTGCGCTGCCGCCTGGAGCGCGAAGAGCACGAGCTGTTTCCACTGGCGCGCAGCCTGGTGCGCGGCGAGGCCTGGTTCGCGATCGCCAACCAGATGCTGGTCCACGATGCCGTCGCCCGCGAGCGGCGCGGGGCAGGGCGGCGCGGCTGCGTCGAATCCATCGAGCCCCGCCATGGGCGTTTCGAGCCGCATGGCCATGGCCAGGGGCACGATCCGGCCGGCGCCGAATTCGGGCGGCGCTACGCCACGCTTTCCCTACTGCACTGATGCGCTGTCCGCACGCGCCTGTCCGGCGGCGCGAGGCCATCAGGTTTCTTGTTATGATGGCGATTTTGGAAGTGCGATTTCATCATGTTCGAGTTCCTATTCAAGCGGCCGGGCGACAACAAGCCCGGCGACAAGCAGCCGGCCGGACAGGAGGCGCAAGCGGGACAGGCCGCCTCCACGGGCGCAGCTGGTCCGGGCGCCGCCGCGACGCCGCAGCGCGCGCTGCAGGCCGAGAAGCTGAGCCGGATCCAGGGCGACGAGGCCGCCGCGGTGGAATTCGTCCTCCAATGCGAGTTTTCCGAGCTGCGCCTGACCGCAGCCGAAACCATCCAGAGTCCCGAGCTGCTCGAGCGCGTCCATACCGCGATGCGCAATACCGACCGCCGCGTCGCCAAGCTGATGCAGTCGCGCCTGGACGCCCACCGGCACCGCGAAGCCGAGCGCCGGCGCGGCGAGACCATGCTCGAACAGGCGCGCTCGCTGCTCAAGGATGCGCTGCTGACGCCCAATCACGTTGCCGACCTCGACCGCAAGTGGGCGGTGATCGCCGCCCCTGAACTGCAGGATGAATTCGGCGCCGTCCGCGCCGCGCTGGCCCAGCGCCTGGAAGCCCAGGTGCAGCTGCAGCGCGCCATGATCGACCGCCTGGCCGCGCTGCGCCGGCTGCCGTCCGAACCGCTGCCGGCCGCCGAGCTGGCAATCAAGCTGGAAGCGCTGGCCCAGGAACAGGCCCAGGCCCTACAGGCGCCCGAGCAGCCCTCGCTGCCGCGCGGCCTGGTGGCCGAAGTCGGCCTCGAAGCGCAGAAGCTGCAGGCCAGCCTGCATGAAATCGAAGCCGGCCAGGCCGCGCTGGCGGCGCGCGAAGCCTTCCTCGCCGCCCAGCAGGACAAGCCCCACGCCGAGCTGAACCCGGAGGCCTTGCGCAAGGAATGGCAGCGACTGCCGCAAGCACAGCAGGGCGCGCATGGCGAGGCCATGGCTGCGCTGCAGCAGCGCTTCGAGGCCTTGCTGGCCAGCTTGCCGCAGCCGGAAGCGCGCAAGCCGCGCGAGCCGAAAGAAACCCCGGCCACAAAGCCGAAAGAGCAGGGCAGGATCGAGGGTAAAACCGAGGGCAGGGCGCGTGGCGCCGACCAGCACTTCCTCGACACCATGGATGCGATGGAAGCGGCGCTGCAGCAAGGCTCGCTGGGAACCGCCGCCGAACTCGACAAGGGACTGAAGGAAGCGCGCGAGAAGAACATGCGGGGCATGCACCTGACGCCGGCGCAGTCCGACCGCCTGGCCCATGTGCGGGCCGAGCTCAAGCGCCTGTCGGACTGGGCGCGCTGGGGCGGCAACGTCTCGCGCGAGGAACTGATCAAGTCGGTGGAAGCGCTGCCGACCCAGAACCTGGCGATGAGCGAGCTGGCCAAGAAGGTCGGCACCATGCGCGAACGCTGGAAAGCCCTCGACAGCCTGTCCGGCGCGGCCCCGAAAAGCCTGTGGGAGCGCTTCGACGCCGCCTGCGGCGCGGCTTATGCGCCGGCGGCGGCCCACTTCCGCCATCTGGCCGACGAACGCCATGCCAACGCCGCGCGCGGCCAGGGCCTGATCGACGAAGCCAACGCCGAGATCGCGCGCCTGCAGTCCGGCGAAGCCGAGTGGAAGCACGTGGCCGGCACCGTGCAGCGCCTGCGCCTGGCCTGGAGCCACCTGGGCGCCATCGACCGCAAGGAAAAGAAACGCCTCGATTCGCTGTTTACCGACGCCCTGAACACCCTGCAGGGACCGCTGGAAGAACAGCGCAAGGGCGAGATGGCGGAACGCGAGGACATCATCGAGGCCGCCGCGGCGATCGACCCGCACGACCGCCACGCGCTCGACACCATGCGCGCCCTGCAGCAGCGCTGGCAGGAGCATGCGCGCGCGCTGCCGCTCGAGCGCAAGAGCGAGCAGGCGCTGTGGCAGCGCTTCCGCGCGGTCTGCGACGAAATCTTCCAGCGCCGCAAGGAAAGCATGCACGAGGCCGACATCGAGCGCCGCGCCCACGAAGCCGCCAAGGAAGCGATCAGCGCGCGCCTCGAAGCCGCGGCCGCGGAGGTGAGCCCGGCCAGCGCCGGCAAGCTGCTGCGCGATGCGGCGGCCGAATGGCAGGCGATCGGCCCGGTGCCGCGCGCCCACGAGGCGCGGGTCGAGAAGCGCTACCACGCCGCGGTGGCGCAGATCCAGCAGCAGCTGGAAGCCGCCCGGCGCGCCGTCGGCCTGGCCCAGGCCGGCCAGCTGCGCGACAAGCTGCGCCTGGTGCAGGCGCTGGAGCAGCAAGTCGCGAGCGGAGACGGCGCCGGCGACGCCGATTGGGAAGCGCGCTGGAGCGCCTTACCGCCGCTGGAGGCCGACATGGAGCGCGCCCTGCGTGCCCGCTTCGACGCGGCCCTGGGCGCGCTGCCGGAAGGCCGCGACGGCTATGCCCAGCTGCTGGAGCGCAACCGCGGCACCCTGCTCAACGAACTGCTGCGCGCCGAGATCCGCGCCGGCATCGACAGCGGTCCCGAGTTCGCGCGCGAGCGCCTCAAGCTGCAGGTCGAGGTGCTGCAATCCTCGCTCAAATCGGGTCACGGCGGGGGCCACGGCGCCGGCCACAAGGGCGGACACAAGGATGGCCAGAAGAGCGGGCAAACGGGCGGCAGCGCCCAGCTGCGCGAACTGGCGGCGCTGCCGGCCCTGGTCGACGCCCGTACCGCGTCGCGCATCGAACAGCTGTTCATGCGCCTGGCCCGGGAGGGTAAATGAGCGAGGGCTTCACAAAGTTCTTCAATGAAGTCAGGGTGCAGCAGGGAGACTTCGACCTCGGCGCGGAAGTGGCGCGGATGCGCGCGGGCGACCCGCGCATCGGCGCCGTCGTGTCCTTCGTCGGCACGGTGCGCGACATGAACGAGGGCGCGAAGGTGGCCGAGCTCGAGCTGGAGCACTACCCGGAAATGACGGAACGCGCGCTGCGGGACATCGTCGCGCAGGCGCGCGCGCGCTGGCCCCTGTACGGTGCGCTGGTCGTGCACCGCGTCGGCCCGATGGCGCCGATGGCGCAGATCGTGCTGGTGGCGGCAAGCGCCGCCCACCGCGGCGAAGCCTTCGCGGCCTGCGAATTCATCATGGATTACCTGAAGACCGAGGCGCCGTTCTGGAAGAAGGAACAGACCCCGGAAGGCGCGCGCTGGGTCGATGCCCGCGTCAGCGACGACGCCGCCCGCGCCAAGTGGGCGTGCTGATCATTCCGGTTTCCCGGCCTTTTGCAGCGGATGGCGATGCTTGGCCAGCCCGATGCGCTGTGCCCGGTAAATGCCGCGGTGTCCTGAAAACATATAGCTGACCACGCAGGCCACGGCCGCATACACGCCGGCTTCCGCGCCGAACAGCTCGATGGCCATCAGGGTCGAGGCGATCGGCGTGTTCGCCGCACCCGCGAACACGGCCACGAAACCCAGTCCGGCCAGCAGGGCGAAGGGCAGGTGCAGCAGCGGCGCCAGCGCATTGCCCAGCGTTGCGCCGATATAGAACAGCGGCGTCACTTCGCCGCCCTTGAAGCCGCTGCCCAGCGAAGCGATGGTGAAGGCCATCTTGCCGGCGAAGTCCCAGGATGGCAGGGGCTGCTGGAAAGCGGCCTGGATGGTCGGGATGCCGAGCCCGAGCCAGCGCTCGCCGCCGAGCAGCCATGCGGCGCCGGCCACCACGATCCCGCCCAGGAACGGGCGCAGCGGCGCGTACCGCACGCGGTGTTTGATCCAGGCGCCCAAGGCATGGGTGCCTGTCGCGAACAGGCGTCCCACCGCGCCGAAGGCGGCGCCGGCGAGCGCCGTCGCCAGCAGCGGCCACGGCGCCGGCAGCGGTACCGCGCCGATCGCATACTGCACATGGTGCACGCCCCACAGCAGGCAGATCTGGTCGCCGGCAATGGCGGCAACGAGGCAAGGCAACAGGGCGTCATAGCGAAGGCGGCCGATCGCCAGCACTTCCAGTGCGAACACGGCGCCGGCCAGCGGCGTGCCGAACACCGAGGCGAAGCCGGCGCTGATACCGGCCATCAGGAGAATGCGGCGGTCTTCATGGTGGAGCCGGAGCAGGTGGGTCAGCTGGTCGGCCAGGGCGCCGCCCATCTGCACCGCCGTGCCTTCGCGGCCGACCGAGGCGCCGACCAGGTGCGACACGACGGTGCCGCCCAGCACCAGCGGCGCCATCCGCAGCGGGATCACGTTTTTCGGATCGTGGATCTCGTCGATCAGCAGGTTATTGCCGGCCTCGACCTCGCGCCCGTAGCGCAGATACAGCCAGCCGACTGCGAAGCCGGCCAGCGGCATCAGGCCGATCAGCCAGGGATGCAGCAGCCGGGCCGCGCTTGCCCAGTCGAGCGCGAACAGGAACAGGGCCGAGGCTGAACCGCCCAGCGCCCCGACGACGACGGCGAGCGGCAGCCACTTGAGCATGAAGCCTAGCAAAGCCGCCAGCTGCAGGCCGTCGGGATGTTCGGTGTTATTGCTTGTTGTCATGCATGTCCCGTGCGTGAATGAATCGTTTCCCGGACATGCGGCAGGCTGGAAGGCGTGCGCCTACACTTCCAGATGACCGAAAACGGTCCGGGAACGTGTAGGCATCATCAGCCCTGGGGGCGGTTGGTATCGCGCGCGGCTGCGATACGGGAGGAATGCCATCTCCGTTAATAATTGTATCTCAGCAAATTCTGCTTCGCCAGCCCCCGCCGGCGACGATAGCGCGGGATGCGCTACCCGGTGTGGCGGGAGCTGATACCGCCGAGCTATTTACTTGTGCTCAAGGCGTCCCGATTGCAATCTAGCAAAGTCCATTTTTTCTTTGACCGGAGAACGCCATGCACCAGCAATCGACCGCACGCCCCAGCAACGCCTTCGTCGGCGCCTCCTGGGGCGCCATGATCGTCGGCATGATCGCTTACCTGATCGGCCTGTGGAATGCCCAGATGCAGCTGAACGAAAAGGCTTACTACTTCACGATCCTGCTGTACGGCTGCTTTGCCGCCGTGTCCCTGCAAAAGACCCTGCGCGACCGCACCGAAGGCTTGCGTGTGACCGGCATGTATGTGGGCTTGTGCTGGGTGTCGCTGGGCGCTTCCATCCTGCTGCTCAGCGTGGGGCTGTGGCATGCCACGCTGCTGCTGAGCGAGAAGGGCTTCTACGCCATGTCCTTCGTGCTGGTGCTATTCGCCATCGTTGCGGTCCAGAAAAACGTTCGTGACCTGGCCGCGCATCCCGCATCTTGAAATATCGTTGCCGCATCCCTAACTTGAGTTCAACGGAAACACCCACCAACCACTAGGGGATAAAAACATGCGGCAAGACAAATTGACGACCAAGCTCCAGGAAGCGCTGGCGGATGCCCAGAGCCTGGCGGTCGGCAACGACAACCAGTACATCGAACCGGCGCACCTGCTGAGCGCCTTGCTGAACCAGGACGACGGCGGCGCGCGCTCGCTGCTGCAGCGCGCCGGCGTGAACGTCGGCGGGCTGTCGACGGCGCTGCGCAATGCGCTGGAGCGCCTGCCCAAGGTGTCCGGCACGGGCGGCGACGTGCAGGTCGGGCGCGAACTGGTGCAGCTGCTGAACCTGGCCGACCGCGAGTCGCAGAAGCGCGGCGACCAGTTCCTGTCCAGCGAAATGATCCTGCTGGCGCTGACCGAGGACAAATCGGACGCCGGGCGCCTGGCGCGCGAGCATGGGCTGACGAAGAAGGCGCTGGAATCGGCGATTGCCGCCGTGCGCGGCAGCGACGCCTCGGTGAATTCCCAGGATGCCGAAGGCCAGCGTGAAGCGCTGAAAAAATACACCCTCGATTTGACGGAGCGGGCCCGCATGGGCAAGCTGGACCCGGTGATCGGCCGCGACGACGAGATCCGCCGTGCGATCCAGGTGCTGCAGCGCCGGACCAAGAACAATCCGGTGCTGATCGGCGAGCCGGGCGTGGGCAAGACCGCCATCGTCGAAGGCCTGGCCCAGCGCATCGTGAATGGCGAGGTGCCCGATTCCCTGAAGGGCAAGCGCGTGCTCTCGCTCGACATGGCGGCGCTGCTGGCGGGCGCCAAGTTCCGCGGCGAATTCGAGGAACGCCTGAAGACCGTGCTGAAGGAGCTCGCGCATGACGAGGGCATGACCATCGTCTTCATCGACGAGATCCACACCATGGTCGGCGCCGGCAAGGCCGAGGGCGCGATGGACGCCGGTAACATGCTCAAGCCGGCGCTGGCGCGCGGCGAGCTGCACTGCATCGGCGCGACCACCCTCGACGAGTACCGCAAGTATGTCGAGAAGGATGCCGCGCTGGAGCGCCGCTTCCAGAAGATCATGGTCGACGAGCCGAGCGTGGAGGCGACCATCGCGATCCTGCGCGGCCTGCAGGAGAAGTACGAACTGCATCACAAGGTCGAGATTACCGACCCCGCGATCATCGCCGCGGCCGAGCTGTCGCACAGGTACATCACCGACCGCTTCCTGCCCGACAAGGCGATCGACCTGATCGACGAAGCGGCCTCGAAGATCAAGATCGAGATCGACTCCAAGCCGGAAGTGATGGACAAGCTGGACCGCCGCCTGATCCAGCTGAAGATCGAGCGCGAAGCCGTCAAGAAGGAAACCGACGAAGCATCCCAGCGCCGCCTGGAGCTGATCAACGACGAGATCGCGCGCCTGGAGCGCGAGTACAACGATTACGAAGAGATCCTCAAGGCCGAAAAAGCCGCCGTGCAGGGCACCGCGCACATCAAGGAGGAGATCGAGCAGATTCGCCTGCAGATCGACGAGGCCAAGCGCAAGAGCGACTACGGCCGCATGTCCGAGCTGCAGTATGGCCGTCTGCCGGAGCTGGAGAAGCAGTTGAAGGACGCCGAAGTCGCGGGCGAGCAGCCCGAGACGGCCGATGGCAAGCCGCGCCTGCTGCGCACGCAAGTCGGCGCCGAGGAGATCGCGGAAGTGGTCTCGCGCGCGACCGGCATCCCGGTGGCGCGCATGATGCAGGGCGAGCGCGACAAGCTGCTGCACATCGAAGAGAAGCTGCACGAGCGCGTGGTGGGCCAGGACGAGGCGATCGAAGCCGTGTCCGATGCGATCCGCCGTTCGCGCGCCGGCCTGGCCGACCCGAACCGTCCGTACGGCTCCTTCATGTTCCTGGGTCCGACCGGCGTCGGCAAGACGGAATTGTGCAAGGCGCTGGCGAGCTTCCTGTTCGATACCGAGGAATCGCTGATCCGCATCGACATGAGCGAGTTCATGGAGAAGCATTCGGTGGCCCGCCTGATCGGCGCGCCGCCGGGCTATGTCGGCTATGAAGAGGGCGGCTACCTGACCGAAGCCGTGCGCCGCAAGCCCTACAGCGTGATCCTGCTCGACGAGATCGAGAAGGCCCACCCGGACGTCTTCAACGTGCTGCTGCAGGCGCTCGACGACGGCCGCATGACCGATGGCCAGGGCCGCACGGTGGACTTCAAGAACACCGTGATCGTCATGACCTCGAACCTGGGTTCGCACAAGATCCAGGCGATGGAGACCGACGAGCCGGCGGTGGTCAAGATGGCCGTGATGGCCGAGGTGCGCGGCCACTTCCGCCCCGAGTTCATCAACCGCATCGACGAGATCGTGGTCTTCCATGCGCTCGACGAGAAGAACATCGGCGACATCGCCCGCATCCAGCTGCGCAACCTGGAGCAGCGCCTCGAGAAGATGGAGATGAAACTCGACCTGACCGACGCCGCCCTGCAGAAAATCGCGGAAGCCGGCTTCGACCCGGTCTACGGCGCCCGCCCGCTCAAGCGCGCGATCCAGCAGCAGATCGAGAATCCGCTGTCGAAGGCGATCCTCTCCGGCCGCTTCGGGCCGAAGGATACGATCCACGTCGGCGTCAACGGCAGCGAGCTGAACTTCAGCGCGGAGCCGGCGGTCGATCTGGCCAAGTAATATCTTGCGCACCAAGTGAAAGCGCCCTGTCCGGAAAGCCGGGCAGGGCGTTTTTTGTCAGCTCGTCGTTTCCGCGCTCGTCCGCCCCCGAGCCATCCCGCCCAGCAGCAACAACCCACCCAGCAACATCGCGTAAGCCGAGGGCTCCGGCACCGGCGCCAGCGGAATATTCTCCGACAGCAGGCTGCCGGCCTTGCGCCCGCCGTCGCCGTCGAAGGAGTTGACCTTCAGGTGCGGGCTCAAGGGTGCCGGCCTTAGCCGAGGGCCATGGGGCCTCCTTTTCTTCGAGTCTCGGGCGCCGGCCCTTCGCGTCCTGCGAACGGACCGGCGATACGGATGAGTCCGCGAACACAGGGTAGGGGTGGGATGGCAAGGCTCTCTGTTAAGTGGCTAACTCAGTCTGTGTAACAAATATATTGACGCGCGGAAGGAAGTTGAGAGCGCACGGCACTGGGTCAAGGAAGGTGGGCCGCATGCCGCCATGATGGGCAGGTTATTTCCTTGGCGGAACAATGGTCCATATTTCACGATGCGGAATGCAGTTCGCGAATATGAAAATTGCATCGAATGGGACGCCGCACCCGCTCCCATTTTGAGAAATTACCTTCCGCATCATGGAAGGAAATTCGCAAGTGTTTGATAAATAAGTAAATAAAATTAATCCTATGTCTTATATAAGAGTATTGGTGCTTCGCACAAGCCGGCTTAAGATATTCCCAAGGCCGCTTCCTTCCAACACAGCTTTCATCATTCATCATCAGGAGAATCAGCATGGCAACTCGTGAACAGCAAATCGCCGCCCTGCAGCAAGACTGGGACAGCAATCCGCGCTGGAAGGGCGTGACCCGCAACTACACGGCGGAGGACGTGGTCCGCCTGCGCGGCTCGATCCAGATCGAGCACACCATCGCCCGCCGCGGCGCCGAGAAGCTGTGGGACCTGGTCAATAACGAGCCTTATGTCAACGCCCTCGGCGCGCTGACCGGCAACCAGGCCATGCAGCAGGTGAAGGCCGGCCTGAAGGCGATCTACCTGTCCGGCTGGCAGGTCGCCGGCGATGCCAACCTGGCCGGCGAGATGTACCCGGACCAGTCGCTGTATCCGGCCAACTCGGTGCCGATGGTCGTCAAGCGTATCAACAATACCTTCCAGCGCGCCGACCAGATCCAGTGGTCGGAAGGCAAGGACGAGGTCGATTTCTTCGCACCCATCGTGGCCGATGCCGAAGCCGGTTTCGGCGGCGTGCTGAACGCCTTCGAGCTGATGAAGTCCATGATCGATGCCGGCGCCGCCGGCGTTCACTTCGAAGACCAGCTGGCGTCCGTCAAGAAGTGCGGCCACATGGGCGGCAAGGTGCTGGTGCCGAGCCGAGAGCAGGTCGAAAAGCTGACCGCGGCCCGCCTGGCGGCCGACGTGATGGGCACGCCGACCCTGGTGATCGCCCGTACCGACGCCGAAGCGGCCGATCTACTGACCTCGGACGTCGATCCGGTCGACCAGCCTTTCTGCACCGGCGAGCGCACCGTCGAGGGCTTCTACCGGGTGCGTCCGGGCGTCGAACAGGCGATCTCGCGCGGCCTGGCCTACGCGCCTTTCGCCGACCTGGTCTGGTGCGAGACCGGGAAGCCGGACCTGGCCTTCGCCAAGCGCTTCGCCGAAGCGATCCACGAAAAATTCCCCGGCAAGATGCTTGCCTATAACTGCTCGCCTTCGTTCAACTGGAAGAAGAACCTGGACGACGCCACCATCGCCAGGTTCCAGAAGGAGCTGGGCGCGATGGGCTACAAGTTTCAGTTCATCACCCTGGCCGGCTTCCACTCGCTCAACTACGGCATGTTCAACCTGGCCCACGGCTATGCGCGGCGCGGCATGTCGGCCTTCGTCGAGCTGCAGGAAGCGGAATTCGCGGCGGCCGAGAAGGGCTTTACCGCGGTCAAGCACCAGCGCGAAGTCGGCACCGGCTACTTCGACGCCGTGACCCAGACCATCCAGCAGAACCAGAGCTCGACCACGGCCCTGCATGGCTCGACGGAAGATGAGCAGTTCTTCGACGAAAAGAAAGTCGCCTAAGAAGCGCTAACTGAAAAGTTTTTTCCTCCGTTGTTCGCGGTGGCAGCCGCAGCGGTCAAAAGCCGCTGCGGCTTTTTTGCGGCTCACGTGCGCGGCCTGGCAAGCGGAACCGATAGACTCAAGTGAACACGACAATGGAGGCTCTCGTGCACTTCCCCAAACCTGCCATCCTACTTCTTCCTCTTCCACTGGTCTTTGCCGCCGCGCTCGCCCAGGCCCAGGACTGGCGTCCCGATACGCCGGGAACGCAGCACCAGATCAAGCGATCCGACCTGCCGGCAAATCCAAAGGCCGGCGACCCGGAAGGATCGCTGCCGGCCACCGTGAAAGTCGTTTCGCCGCCGGCAGGCGCGCTGCCCAAGGTGCCGGCCGGTTTTACGGTACAGGTATTCGCCAGCGGCCTCGACAAGCCACGCACCATGCGCGTCGCGCCCAACGGCGATATCTTCCTGTCCGAAACCGGCACCGGACGTGTGCTGGTCTTCCGCGCCAATGCGGCGGCGCCGGCCAAGCCCGAAGTCTTTGCCGAGAAGCTGGACCGTCCCTACGGCATCGTGTTCCAGCCTGCCGCCAACCCGCAGTACGTCTATGTGGCGGCGGCGAATCAAGTCGTGCGCTATCCCTACCATAGCGGCGACGTCAAGGCTTCCGGCCCGGCCGAAGTCCTCATCGACAATATCCCGACCAAGCGTCACTGGACGCGCGACCTGGCGCTGTCGCGTGACGGCAAGCGCCTGTTCGTCTCCATCGGATCGAGCTCGAACCTGGGCGTCATGCCCGAGAAAAAACCGGCAGACATACAGGCTTATGAAAAGGCGCATGGCCGCGGCGCGGCGTGGGGCGATGAAGAGAACCGCGCCATGGTCCGCGTCTACGATCTGCAAACCAGGAAGCTGGGCACCTACGCTACCGGCCTGCGCAACTGCTCGGGGCTGGCGATGCAGCCCGGTACCGATAATCTGTGGTGCGTGGTCAATGAGCGCGATCACCTCGGCCCGCAGGTGCCACCCGATTTCATGGCGCGTGTAGGGGAGGGCGATTTCTTCGGCTGGCCCTGGTACTACCTGGGCGACAACGAAGATCCGGCTCTCAAGGGAAAGCGCCCCGATCTCAAGGGCCACGTGCGGACGCCGGAAGTGCTGTTCCATCCCCATGCCGCGGTGCTGAGCCTGGCGTTCTACGATCAAAACGCTTTCCCTGCGGAGTATCGGGGCGATGCGTTCGTCGCGATGCACGGTTCGCACAGCGCGCCCGCGACCGGCTACAAGGTGGTCCGCGTGCGCATGAAGAATGGCCAGCCGACCGGCGGGTTCGAGGATTTCATGACCGGATTTGCCCTGACTGGCGACAGTACCTGGGGACGGCCGGCCGGCGTGGCGGTGACGCGCGACGGCGCGCTATTGGTAAGCGACGATGCCAAGGGCACGATTTTCAAGCTGACTTACAAGAAATGACGAGGCAGATGAGTCCGCTGTGCCGTAGGGCGCCGGCTCATTTGCTTGCCAGGTCTCAGTTATACTTTCATAAGTATTTGATTTTATAAGGAAATTTTTTTTAAAAAAGATTGAACTAAGGAAGTTTCCTACGCTCAAAGGGGTGCATTCTCTTTTTGCTGCTAGGAACTTTCTTATGAAAAAACTCGTTACTTTTGCTTCGGATAGCCGTGTCAACGCCCTGCTGTGCGCCAGCGTCACCGTGCTCCTGACCGCCTGTGGCGGCGGCATGAGCGACGCCGGCAGCGGCCAGCAATCGCAGACCGCCGCCGCGCTCATGTCCAGCGCCGACACCACCGTCGCAAATAGTGCCGCCACCACGCCGAACGCTGCCGACGCAGCCGGCGCCCGGGCGACCGAAGCCGCTGCAGGCAGCTTCGAACTGAGCGCTTACGATGGCAGCCTGGCCTCGACCGGCGCCGCTTCTTCGCAAGCCGATGCGCCGGCCGACGGCGCGCCGCGCCTGCTGGCGTCGATCTCGGCATCGAGCCCGACCGTGAGCGCCGCGACCACGACCCCGGCCACCACCTATAACTATTATGTGTCGCCGACCGGTTCGGATACCGCCGCCGGCACCAAGGCCGCGCCGTTCAAGACCCTGGCCCGCGCAGCAAAAGCCGCGACCAAGGCCGGCACCACGGTCTGGGTGGCTCCAGGCACCTATGCCGGCGGCATCAAGACCACCGCCAACGGCACCGCCTCGGCACGCATCTACTGGGTTTC